>DPDG01000027.1 GCA_003526375.1 Lentisphaeria bacterium | reverse complement strand
AGACCGACACCCAGATCAGCAACACGATCGGAACGATTACAATCAACCAGTCAAACCACGTCATTACTGTTTTCCCTTCCCTTCCGGCAGAAGCTTCTCCCGCAGCAGTTTCGACGCTGCCTGATAAGCGGCAAAAGTCCAGTGAGTCCCGTCCGGCTGGGCATATTCGGCGGCAAGCTGTCCGCTGGAATCCCGAAGCAACGCATGAAGGTCGAAAAATCCGGCAAACTCCCGTTCAAAAAGTTCACGGCATACCTCATTCAGCGCCACAATCTTTTCCTGATATTGAAAGCGGTCCCATGCATCGGGCGCCCGCAGCGGCGCAATGCTGTTGCACCAGACGCGGATGCCGTGCTCGCGCATCAGTTCCGCAACGAATTTCAAGCGGGCGATGGAATCGTTGAAATCACGTTCGATTCCGTTGATTCCAATGTTGATCACGACCTGCCTGGGGGAATTCGGGAAAATGTCCTCGTCAAGCCGGAAATAAAGCCCGTTGATATTATCGCCGCCGATGCCGCGGTTCAAATGGGAAAGTTCCGGAAACGCCTCCGCCGTCGGCCAGAGCTCGAAGATGGAATCTCCATAGAAGACCGTATCCACCGGACCGTGTTCAAGCGTCCGCCAGCGCACGATATCGCGCCAGCGGTCGCGAGTCTGGAAGAATGCGTAGATTTCCTCTCTGTCCCGATCCGTAAAAAGTTCATTTGACTGCATCATTTGCGTTTCTCCAGTATCATAGCTTCTCCATAAGCGCCGGGATCCTTGCCGTCGGCGATTCCGCCGAACCATTCCAGCCAGTGACGCCCCGCGCGGTCGCGGTCATTGACCAATACGCTCAATTTGAGCGTCAGACCGGTGCGGTAACGGATATTCAGCGATTCCCACGGAATGGCGACACGGTAACATTGAGTGCCGTCTGCAACGGTGCTTTTTGAAATCAGTTTCGGAATCGGCGCAGCCAGCGGCATACGGTTCAGGTTCATGCTCGCCCATACCCACGAACGGTTGTCGGCGGCGACTCCGAATTCAGCGTAAGCGGTCTCCTGAATCCCGTCGTTGTTGGCTCGGAACATATCCGCCTGAGGCACACTGATACCGATCTGAAGCGAATCTCCGCTCCAGAGAGAGGCGGCTTCCGAGGCAGGCAGGAACTCACGGTCTTTTACATCGCACGCAAGATAAAGGTAATTCTCATCGGATGCAAGGTAAAGCCTGCCCGTCGGACGATCCACCTCGCCTTTGAGCGCATGACGGCTGTATGTCCCGGTTTCAAGCGGATAAACGCCGCGCGCAGGCCACTGCCCGACAGGCAGGTTCACCGCATTCGCACAATAGGGAATTCCGACCGGAACCGGATTGCCCGGCAATGCCACGCGGAAAGATTTTCCATCAGGCGGAGTCAAACGCGCAAAATAACGGGTCGGGCGCGCGGAAACAGCCGCTTCCGGCAGAGGCAGAATGGTCTCCGCACCGACGCGCGCGGTACCGCTGCCGATGACGCGATCCGGTTCGGCAAGAATTTCGACTTTCGCCTGACGCTCTGCCGGATCGTTGGCACGCAGGCGGAAAGACAATGCGGGAAGCCCGTCTTTCTCACAGGGCTTCACATCGGCAAGTTCCAGTTTCGGCTGGATATGCAGAAGTTTCTGCCAGATATAGCGGTTGACACCGTTCCGGCTGAGCATCAGAAACAGATCGCTGTCGCCGAGAGGCGCGTCAGGTGAGATTCTGAGTTTCAGCGTCCAGTTGCGCCCGCTGCCGGAAAGCTCTCCTTTGCCCGCCCGGAACGGCTGGAGACGCAGTTTCGCGCTGTCGGCGAGATGCTCCGGCAGGCGAATCTTCACGTTGAGAGTTCCGCCGGGAACCACAGAAAGAGTATCGGGAGTAAAGACCGCGTCGAATTTCCCCGCGGCAAACTGATCGAGCGTCCCGCCGGAAATGTAAACGGGGCCCTCTCCGAGTTCAAGATTCAAAATACCGTCCTTGCATTTTACAGTGGAACGGCGTCCGCAGACATCGACCACTTCCGCAGACGGAGCCTGCAGGGCAAGCTGCATCCGCACCGGTTCCGGAATCAGGGAATAAGCAATCAGCATCGGTTTGCCCTCTTTCTCGAAAAGCCAGACGCGCATGGTCTTGCCGACGTTGAGTTCACGCAGAAGTTTTGCATTGTAAAGCATGCGCGACGCCGTCGCCCACGCGGCAAAGGAGGGTTTCGGCTGATAGACCTTGCTGCCCGGCTCCTGCTTGCGGATCAGCGCAAAATCCAGTTCGCGCTGGGAAGTCGCTTCATTCCAGAGCCCGATGTGCCAGACGCACGCCTTGAGATTTTCAATTGTAAAATTCAGGATCATCACGCGGGCGAGGTAGGCAGCCTGCTGGTATTCGGTCACTTCGCCGCCGGGTTTGGCGGAATAGCCGATCTCGCTGATATACATCGGAACCGGTTTGCCCGCAATCGTGGAAAGTTCGCGGTTCAGCCGGTTGAGCGTCTCGACATATCCGGCAAGATCGGGGTTCTGCGCCCCGGGAATATAAGGATGCAGCATCACGCCATCAATCAGACGGCCGATATTATGGTTGCGGTAGTAGCCGAGGTATTGATTATACTGATTGGCGTTCATCGGGTTGATGCAGATTCCCGCAATGGCGGCTTTGGGATCGACTCTGCGGACAATCCGGCTCTCGAAACGGATGATGTCCATGACATCGTTCATGGTTCCGTGGAAGTTTTCGCCGACCATCGGCTCGTTCTGGGTCTCCCATACCTGAACCAGCCCTTTCCGGGAAAGAATGTCTTTTTCAAGCCGCTTTTCCAGCTCGGGCCATTCGTCCTGCTTCACCGGCACCATTCTTTTGAACGGATTCAGGATATTCATGCAGCGGATGATGTTGACCGGCTCCCGGCCGGCAATCGCTTCGGGACTCGGCTCGACCGGCTGGAAATCCTTCTTCTGGAAAATCGTAAAGAAAAGCTGGCGGTCCCATTTCGCCCCGCCGAGGCGCCGGAGTTCGGGATTCAAACCGCCCCAGACGCCGAAAGCAGGCTGTGATGTGGTGTAATAATCTCCGGGAAGCGGTGTAGTGACCGCAAATGTGCTTTTCGCCTGTTTGACCATCTTTCCGTTTTCAAACACCTCGGCGGTAACGGCATAATAATCGGGTTCGGAAACCGGAATGGTGACTTCCGGTTTGCCCGGCTTCGACTCTGCGGAGAAAAGTTCTTTGCCGAGTGCATTGACTCCGCGCACTTTCAGAATCCCCGTTCCGGCACCATGGGAAACTTTCAGAGGAAACCCTTTTTCAAAGATGCGGATGTCGCCGGGAAACTGAAATACTATTCCGTTATTTTTTTTTTGCGCCGCAGGTGCGGTTTCGATTTGAAGATTGTCGAGGTAAACCGATCCGGGATTCGTCCCCGGCCTGACATGCCAGTAGAACATCAGGCTCTCAACTTTCGTCCCGCGCCAGTCTTCGGGGAAAGGCCCCAGCTCATATTCAAACGTCTTGAAGTCGCCTTCCAGCGGAACCGCCTCGGCAAATTTTTTCTGTTCCCCTTTGGCGGAAAAATAAGCCAGCGGTTTCTTGCCGCGCATCAGCACGCCCAGTTTCAGGACGGGGCCGTTTTCGGGAGTGGAACTTTTTGCATCGAAACGGATGGTGTAAATCTCCCCCGGCTTCATCGGAACGCCCTGCGCCAAGTCAACGGTTTTATCTTCCGGAGTCACTTTCAGGCTTCTGCGCCCATGGCTTGCCGCCGTGGAATCAATCTCCGCACATTTGCGGCGGTTGACCCAGTACTGTGCCAGCCCCTGCTCAAAAGATCCGTTTTTCAGAATGGACTTCGCAGAAGTCCTGGCAGCCGCTTTCAGTTCAACGGAAAGATTGTCAAGATTGACTTTGCCGCCCTCTTTGTCGCCGGTGACATTGAAGTAAATCATCAGTTTTTTGACTTCATTGCCGTTGACCGCTTCCGGGAACGGACCAAGTTCCAGAGTCACGCGCTTGTATTCCTCCGTAAGCCGGATTGCTTTCTTGAGCTCCGGGTCATTGAAGAACTGGAGCGGTTTCTTCCCCTGCAGCATGACCTGAAGCCGCAGTCTGGCGTCATTGCCTTTGGCATCAAAGCTGATCTTGTAATATTGATTCGGCTCGTAAGCGAGTCCCTGAACGACGCTGACCGTTTTGCCGGGAACCACTTTGATTCCGAGGCTCTGCCTGCCGTCCGTCGAGTCGCCCGGATCGATTCTTGCGGCGGAGGAGTTATTGATCCAATAGCCTCCCGTCCCCTGTTCAAACGACGGGTTGATGAAAGCGGGAGCGCCATAGAGCGTAATACCGGCAAATACGGCAAGACCAGATAAAACAGTTTTGACAGTCATATATAAAGACCTTTCTTAATATTTATGTTAAAGTGAAGTCCCCGGAAGCTGCCTGATGATTTGTGAATCATTATACACCCACTCTTCAATCTGCGGATGAATCTTATGCATCTTATCCGCTCCGGTGGATCTTGCGCTGCCGTCAAGAAATCCCATATTTGCCTGTCGGCTGTGCCGCAGCGAAGGAAGCCCTTCTCCACCATTGTTCCAACTGAGAATCGCACAACTGGTCACATTTGCCGCTCCAGCCGTACTCCGCATGATGCTGTCGCCAACCAGCCAGGTAATGGACGGCGATAACGTCTGCTTGCCCGTCTCCCGCAACTTGTCCAATGCATAAATATTGACATAAAAACCGGCAGCATTATCTCTATTGTTACGTGCCATATTACGATTCAATCCATAGGTATACCGAGCGTTGGAAGCAGCCCACACATTTTTATTTTTCTGATCGGGACAGAAAAATGTTTTCCCGGAAGCGATATATTTGCCGTCCATCAGCAAAGTCGCCCAATAAGTCGGTCTGGTATTTTCAATATGCGGTCGCATTAACATCCCTTTATAATCATCCGCATAAAGGAAACATCCCGCAGTTGCCTGCTTTACGTTACTAAGGCATTGCATCGCCTTTGCCCGCTCGCGTGCCTTGTTCAGTGCGGGCAACAACATTGAGGCCAGAATCGCGATAATCGCAATTACGACGAGGAGCTCTATCAAGGTGAAACCGCCCCTGTTCCGGAGATTTGCCGTCTTCATCATAAGGATTCCTTTCATTTTAAACTCCTTAACGGTTTGAATTACGTATGACTACTTTTGTATCAATCACAATATCGCGCCGCTCCGGATTTCCAGTGCTTGAAATCCGCTCAAGAAGAAGCCGGGCGGCGGCAACCCCGGTTTCGAATGAAAACTGATCCACAGTGGTAAGGCGCGGACGGACCAGATCGCACAGCGGCAGATTGCCGAACCCTGTGACAGCCAGCTCCTCCGGGACGCGAATCCTCAAATCCCACGCGGCATTGAGCGCCTCCCGGGCAATATAATCGTTGAAACAGACCAGCACTTCCGGACGGTCGGGACGCTCCAGAAGGGAACGGGCAGCCTCATAAGGGCTCAGGAGAGGTTCTTCGGCAACCGTCAGCAGGGAGGCATCCACCGGCAGTTTATGCTCAAACATCGCATCCAGAAAACCGCGTTTGCGTTCCTCCCCGGAACTTGTTGCCGGAAAAGCGATTACACCGAATCTTCGATACCCCTGCCCGATCAGATAAGAAATCAGTTCATACATTCCTTTCCGGTTGCTGCTTCCGACATAATCAAAATCATGTCCGGGCCAGCGTTGGTCGATCACTACAATAGGGCTGTGAATATTCCGCAGTTCAGCAAGACGCCCCCCCGGATCGGCGGTTTCCGGCGGGAACAGCAGGATTCCGTCCACACGGCGGCGGGCGAAGCGTCCGAGAAGTTCAATTTTATCCTTGACCAGCTTATCCCATTGAATGACAAAGGAATCGTAATTATTTTCATGTAAGACCTGCTGGATTCCTTCCATGACCTGACCGGCGAACTGACAGCGGAAGTTATTGTAGGCGATACCGATGCTGCGGCTCTGTCCGGTCTGCATGCACTGAACCATGGCATTGGGCTGATAGCCGTATTTGCGCGCGACTTCCGCCACCCGCTGCGCCGTGGAACGGCGGATTGCGGGATTTCCTTTGAGCGCCTTGGATACGGTCGACTCGGAAAGCCCGCAGATTCTGCCTATTTCTTTCAGTGAAATCATGGTATCGTCTCTCTCAAAATATTTCTCTCTCTTTACATTATAATCAAAACAGAGAAAAATTCAAGTACTTGAAATAATATTTTTCAATATTTTTTTCAAAAAAAACGGTACCTGCGAAAATTTCCGGAAAGATGACGCGGAATATTTCTCAGATTCTTTCCCTGCGGATCGGAAGCCAGCGGATGATCTGCTGGATCTTCTGATCCCAATAACCCCATTCATGGGTGCCGGGACCCTCGTCATAGGTGAATTCGATTTTGAGATTTTCCAGATGACGCCGGAACTTCTGATTCTCCTCATAAAGAAAATCGGAGGTGCCGCAGGTCATGAAAAGCTTCGGCAGAACGACACCGTTTTTCGCGCAAAGCTCCGATTGGGCGTATAAGTCGTTGATCGATCCCGCAACCGCCATCGCATCGCCGAAAATATTACGGAACTCGGCAGCTCTCTCCGGTATGCGGCTGAGAAGCTGAAGCGGGGAAAGCGCGCCGGAAAGACTCGCCGCCGCCGCGAATTTCTGCGGACAGTTGAATGCCAGCTTGAATGCGCCGAAACCGCCCATGGAAAGCCCTGCCACAAAGGTATCCTCCCGTTTTTCGGACAGCTTGAAGAAAGAGTGCATAAGCCGAGGCAGTTCTTCGCTGATATAGGTCCAGTATTTCAATCCGCACGCCATGTCGGTATAATAACTGCGGTGGGCGTTGGGCATGACGAGAGCAAGCCCGTATTGTGTCGCATAACGTTCCACGGAGGTCCGGCGGAGCCAGATCGAATGATCGTCGGACATGCCGTGCAGCAGGTAAAGCACAGGGCAGCCGCCCTCGCCCGCCACTCCTTTCAGCCCGATCTGCCCCGATGTTTTCTGCGGCAGAACCACATTGACGCTGGAAACCATTCCCAGCGATTCCGAAAAAAGACTGCACTCGAAAAATGCCATTTGAATATTCTCCAAATTGTTTGATTCACGGTAGAACATATAATATTTCCCTGAAACGGGAATTTTACAAATGATTTTTTCATTTATCCGCTTGCCCTTATCGAAAAGAGTAGTAATTTATCCCCTGAATCAACAACATTCACAAAGTCAGGAGTATGGATATCTATGCGTCGTTTCATCGCTGTTTTATTGGTGCTGACGGTTCTTCCGCTGGCGGCTCAGGTTACAGTCACAGGAGAAGGAAAAAAAGGAAATCCGACCGTCCGGATTCAGAATATCACGGGCAATGAACAGATCGCCGGAAAGATTGCGTCCGATTTCCGCTGCTGCGGCTGGTTCGACGTGGTCCGGAGCGGCGCAAGCGATTATGTCATAACAGGCAGCGCAGGAGACAATACGGCTGAGCTTACCGTCGCCAACGGCGCCGGCACTCCGATGTACACCGTCACCGCCAAAGGCAAGGATGCGGCAAAAACCGCACATGCCGCGGTGGACGCCGTTCTGAAAAAGGAGTTCAATATCCCCGGGATCTGCCGCACCATGATCGTCTTCGCGGCGGAAGTCGGAAAGAATAAAAAAGAAATCTATGTCTGCGACTTTGACGGTTCCAACATCATCAAGCTCACGAACAACAATACTCTTTCGATCGAACCCTCCTGGCATCCGAACGGACGCGCCATCATCTACAATCAGTTCCTCATCTCCTCCACTCCGCTGGTGGAATATGATCTGATCAACTACCGCAGCCGCGCCCTGGTCCGGCAGAACGGCTTGAACTCCGGACGCATCTCCCCCGACGGCAAAAAGATCGCATTCGTGGTTTCCGTCGGCAATCAGATGGATCTTTATGTGCGTGACGTGGAGGGCGGCAACCTCAAGCGTTTGACCAACGACCGCGCCGTGGAGGCAAGCCCCGTATGGTCGCCCGATTCCAGACAGATCTGCTATGTCTCCAATGCCAACGGCCGTCCGCGACTTTACATCATCAACGCCGGCGGCGGAACCCCGAAACGGATTCCCGGCGTACTGGGCAGTGAATCCGTCTCTCCCGCATGGTCAAAGGACAACAAACTTGCCTATTCCGCCCGCCTCGGCGCTTATACGCTCAAGGTGCTGGATCTCTCCACCGTGATGAATTACGAGGGACCTAAGAACGAGAGCGCCATAATCGCGGATTCCTCCATGCCCGCAGTAGAAGGGGAAAGCCCCTCATGGGCGCCGGACAACCGTCACGTCGTGCTCTCCAGCAAAGGCGTCATTTATATTGTCGACACACGCACGAACAAGAAACGCGTGCTGGTTTCCGGCGAGTCCAAATGCAACGGCGCGGACTGGTCGCCGATCCTTTACTGAGGCATACGGAAAACATGTGGAACATTCAAGAGGCGCTGGACTGGCTCGCCGGTCTGGAATTTTTCGGCGTCAAACTCGGTTTGGAACAGACACGGGAACTTTTCCGGCGAATCGGTTCACCGGAGCGGAAGCTCCGTTTCATTCATATTGCCGGAAGCAACGGCAAAGGTTCGACCGGAGCCTTTCTCGAATCCGCACTCCGGAACGCCGGTTTCCGCACGGGATTCTATTCCTCGCCGCATCTTGTTGACGTCAACGAGCGTTTCATGGTCAACGGAGTGCCCGTCGATGACAACCGCCTCGCGGAAGCTCTGGACAAGATCCGTTCCGCAGCGGATGCCATGAAAAACGAAAACGGAATGCGTGTCACTTATTTTGAAGCGACAACCGCCGCCGCGGCACTTCTTTTTGCCGGAGCGGAAGCGGACTTCGCCGTATGGGAAACCGGCATGGGAGGGCGCCTGGATGCCACTTCCATAGTTACACCCGTCGCCACGGTCATTACGACAATTTCAATGGAGCACAAGGAATATCTCGGAGACACCATTGGAAAAATTGCATTTGAGAAAGCCGGAATCATCAAGCCGGGCATTCCGCTTTTCCTCGGGTGCTCCATCCCGCAGGAGGCATATACTGTAATTGCGGCACGCGCAAAGGAACTCAACGCGTCCGTCATACAGCCACCCGAAGCGCCGGAAAATGCGGAGCTGATCATCGAAAACGGAATTCCCTATCAGACATTCGACGGCAGGAAAACCCGTTTGCAGGGCAGGCACCAGCGGGAAAATCTTCTGCTTGCCGAATGTGTTCTCAGATATCTTGCGGAACAGTTCCATTTTGATTTTGCAAAAGCCGCCCGGGGATTCGCCAATGCACAGTGGTCCGCACGTTTTCAGGTTTTCCCCGGAGAGAGTACAGTATTCGACGGCGCCCACAATCCGGAATGCGCAGAGGTTCTTGCGTCAACTCTGAAAGAGGTTTATCCCGGCGAGAAATTCGATTTCATCTACGGAACCTTTGCGGATAAAGACTGCACGGCATTCCTGAAAACTCTCGTTCCGCTCGCCGCGTCGTTCACTTTCGTGAAAGTGGATTCGACCCGTCCGAGCCGGAATCCACAGGAACTGGCGGCGCTGGTTCATGCTTTTGCGCCGGAAATTTCCTGCAAAGAAGCTGAGCTGAAAACGGCGCTGGAAGCGAAAGTCCCGCATCGTAAAGTGCTTTGCGGGTCACTTCATCTTTGCGGAGAAGCGCTCGCACTGCGCAGGCAGGAAAAATACATCCCAACCCGTTACTGAAAGGACGGCACCTTTATGAAAATCATTCATTCCGCCAGGAAAGCCGACGCACAATATATCCACGACCGTCTTTATGCCTACAACTGTTCCAAAACCGGCGAAACTCCGAAGAAAATCGTTCTCCCCGATGAACCGGCAATGCACTCTTTCATCATTCCGGCGGAGCATTCGGATGAGATTCTCGGCGGGCTGGTTTACCATGTGAAAGAATCCGCCTGCAAAGTGGATTTTCTCTGGGTCTCCGAGACCCTCCGCGGGCAGGGCGCAGGCATGAAACTGCTGGACCTGATCAAACTCAAAGCGGCTGAGCTGGGCTGCCGGGAAATCACCCTCTTCACGATGAGTTTTCAAGCGCCCGGCTTTTACCCGAAAGCGGGATTTGTCCTGACCCATACAAAGGAGGACAAATCTCTGACCGCTTATTACTATCGATATGAAATCAGGTGATCCCTCACAGTTCCAGTGCGCCAAGCGGAAAATGCTGCTGGCTTCCGTACACGTCGGTATCTTCAGGCGAACCTGAGCCGTGCAGACGCGGAATCACAGCCTTGATGGTAAGAATACGCTCGAAAGGTTTGATCATCACTTTCGAAGCATCCGTGCGGTAAAGTCCCGCGATTGTTTCCGGCGTAAATGCCGGAGAATGCAGAACCCTGTCGAAAGACGCCCGGTCCGTGAACATCAGGTCTATCGTCAGATGGAAGGGCCCCGCGTTTTTACTGCGGCAGACAAATGCAATATCGTAAAGCCTCATTTCCCGATCTCCATGATTTCAGGTTTGAACTCCGGCGCGATTCCTTCCGAATCCATCAGATGATACAGCGCGAATTCATAAACCTCCCCGCCGTGAAAATCCGAGGGTGAAAACGGAAATGCAAGGTTTCCCGCGGTTGCCTTCCGGTTCGGAAACGCCTGATGCAGTGCGCTTGAACGGGCAAGGCTGATGACCGTATCGGCAAGTTCCTGAGTCGGCGCAACCGCTTCGATCACGAGCGCGGCTTCCCGGGGCAACTGTTCAGGCGGAGCTTCGAGCCGTCCGCCGACGGCGTCAATGCCATATCTCAGGAAACGGAGCTGATAGTCTTCCGTTATATCTCTGATGCTTCCCGCGACCCCCGCCCGGACTCCCCGTTCGATTGCATCCAGCGACGCAACAGCCACGGGATCACGCAGCCCCGCTATCGTGATGGAGCGGAATCCGCGGAACACCGCGCCTTCCAGTTTCAACGTTTTTTTCGATGCGGGGACAAGTTCCGTTCCGGATACCGTGACTGCGCGTTCTCCGGTCTGCTCGAAGCTGGAACCGCGCATGTCGATCATTCCCTCCGGTTCATAAAAACAGTTGGGATCGGGCTGTTCATAAAGCGAATGCGCCGCAACGGAGTCCGGTGTACATTTGCGCAGAGGGTTCGGCGGTTCGACCGTAAAAGAGTCACGGCGGAGGGTGACAACCAGCGAATCATTAGCCCCGACGGGACGCGCGCACAACGCGCCGCATTCCGCAATCTTGGCGGCATGCAAGGACAATCCTTCCGGGAATCCGTGCATGATCGGGTAAGATGCGAAAACCGCGGTGTCGCAGCAGCGTCCGGCAAGGATCACATCCGCACCCGTCTGAAGCGCGGCGATGACCGGTTCCGTTCCGAACTGCGCCACGGGATTGCGGAGACTTCCAATCACGGCGGGGTCAAACTCCGGAGAACCCCCGCAGGGGTGAATCCGCTGTTCCGATGCGGCGCGCCTCAAGACCTCCTGATCCAGGTCCGAATAAACAACCGCTGCTTTGAAATGAAGCTTCTGTTCTTCCGCTATTTCGCGCAGGATTTCCAAAGTTCTTTCCACATGGGGCTTTGCACCCGAACCGCCGGCGCTGCCGATGATGAACGGAATTTTCTGTTCCAGCGCCCGTTTCAGGACAAGCGAAAGATCGCGCTTGACCTGCAACGGTTTCACAAAGCCGTTCCCGCTTCCGAGATAATAGGGACCGGGATCGGTCGAACCGGCGTCCACCCCGATAAAGTCCAGTTTACCGGCAAAAGCGTTTTCCAGGCTTTCCGGCGCATACCCGTAGCCGAGCATGCCGCACAGCGAAAGGTAACGGATTTCCTCTTTCATTCCGCATTGACCTCCGTAAATGTATAATCCGGCGTGATTCCAAGCCTGCTTTCAATTTCCGGCATATTTTTTTTCACATCGTCCGAAAGCTGTTCGAAATAATTGTTTCCGTCTGCGTCGATGGCAACGAAAAACGGCCCGAACTCCTCGACTTCGTAAATCCACGTCGCCTCGGTTTTGCCAAGTTCATCAAGAAAGTAGACATCATGCACTTTCCGGATCTGTTTCCGCAGGCTGTTTCCGCTGAGCCCGATCTTTGAAAGATAAACTCCGCCGACCTCTTTCAACGCCTCTGCGGTGCGCGGTCCCATCGTCGTTTTCCCGATCAGGGTGCGGAGCTTGAACTTCCTGACGACATCCGCACCGTAACGTTCAAAACGGATGCTTGATGTGGGTTCGCAGCTTACGACGCTCCAGCTTGATTTCTCTTTTTTCATCACGGGGCCGACATGAAAGAAACAGTTGATTTTTTCATAGTCAATCGGCGGACAGATATTTTCTTCCGCCGCGCGGATATGCAAACGGCTGCGGCCTGTGAAGAGCATTCCGCTGACTGTCACGATCTCTCCGAGTCTGAGCTCGCGCGCCGTTTTCTCCGACATGGGAAGCTGAATATTTTTCATGCGATTTCTCCTGTAAGACTGAATGTGCCCGCACCCGTAATCCGTGCCATCCAGCGGCGCCCGACGAGACATTGCGCATTGAATGCCACAGGCAGTGCGGCGGTATGGGTGACGGCGGTTTCGATATTGAGGGCAATCACGGCATTGATGCCGCGCGACCCCATCGGCCCGATTCCAAGTCTGCGCGCCGCATCCAGCAGTTCGCTTTCCAGTTCCGCAACCATCGGATCGGCATTCCGCCTGCCGACCGGGCGCAGCAGGGCTGCCTTCTTCGCCATCGACATGCAGAGGTCCGCCGTCCCCCCGATTCCTACGCCGACAAGTGCCGGCGGGCAGATTTTCCCAGCGTAACATGAATTCATGATACATTCAATGACGAATTTTTTGATTCCCGTCACGCCGTCGGAGGGAAACAGCATCCGGTAGAAAGTACCGAAGATTTCAGAGCCCCCGCCTTTCGGCGCGGCAACGATCTCAAGACCGTCTCCATTCCCTTCAAACTGCAAATCGACTTTCGGCATACCGCGCCCGAGGTTGTTGCCGGGATTGCTTCTCCGCAGCGGATCAACCATCGTCGGGCGCAGATAACACTCCGCCGTGGCGCGCTCCGTGGCGGCTTCGGCGGCATGCCGGATCGTTTCAAATCCCCCCTCGATCACTGTTCCCGAACCGGCTTTGACGAAATAGAGAGGAAATCCCGTATCCGCACAGACCAGCCCTTCGCCGCGATGTGCAAGATCGGCATTTTTAAGGCTGATTTCCAGATGTTTCCGTGCCATCGGATCGGTTTCCTCCTCCAGCGCACGCTCCAGTGCCGCACGTACATCCGGAGGCATTTCCAGCGCGGCGGTCCGCATGGCTTCATACATGGCGTCTTCGATTGTTTTCTTCGTAATCATTTCATGTAATTCCAGTGTTTGGTCTGATTGCTTTCCCGGTAAAGTTTTTTATAATCTTCCCGTGTAAGTTCCGGTTCCGTCTTCAGAACCGCATATGCGCTTTCCGCGTTGCCGTAAAGAAGTTCCACGGCATTCATCGCCAGAAGTTTCGCAGGACGGAGATAAGCCTGATCGGGATCGGTCACAACAAAATCCCTTGCATGCGGCGTTCCGCCCGTCCCCCCCGTGTAGGCGTGAAGCGCAGGCATGATCATGCTGACGTCCCCCATGTCAGTGGAAGAACCGCGGTGCCCGAAATTGTAAAAGCCCGAATCAGGGTCCAGCAGATTCAGGTTGTCTTCATGGATTTTCTCCAGTCCGGCGGAGCTTTTGAACGGCAGATAGCCGGACTCCGTCGTGATTTCCGCGCCGCCGCCGAATGCCAGCGCCGCCGCCTGAACGGAACGGTCCACCTTTCCGGAAGCGTCCAGCAGCGCCTCCGTGGTTTTTGCCCGGATCTGACAGGTGGCGGTAACGCGGGACGGAACCACGTTGATCGCATTGCCGCCCTCCTGGATCATGCCGTGAATGCGAACCGCGTCGCTGTCGCGGAAGGTGTCGCGCTGAAAATCGACTGCGCTCAATGCCAGGCGCGCCATACTGAGCGCATTGATTCCCGCCTCCGGGCTCAATCCGGCATGTGCGGCGCGTCCGCTGAACACGATTTTCTTGATCAAGAATCCGTTGAACCCGGATGGTGTAAAGTCGGCGTGCCCGCTGTGCATCATCATGGCGATATCGACGTCATCGAAAACCCCTTCGGCAATCAACTGCTGCTTGCCGCTGGTCCGGCTGATTCTGTGTTCCGAGAGCAGTTCCTCATAGTAATTTTCCGGGTGATGCTCCTCCGCCGGAACCGCAATCAAAGCAACATTTCCGCTTAAAAACTCTTTCAAATTGAAAGATGTCAACCCGATTGCCGCGCCGAGCAGAGCCGTAATCTGTGCATGGTGCCCGCAGGCATGCGCCGCACCGGTTTCAGGGTCGGCATAAGGATGTTCCGGCAGAATAATCGCGTCAAGCTCTCCCAGCAGCGCAACCGCAGGGCCGGGTTTGCCGCTTTTCAAATCCGCGCGACATCCCGTAACGGCAAGCGGCTCGCGGACAGGCAGCTTCAGAGACTGAAAAAACTCTTTGACCATTGCGGAGGTCCGCCATTCACGGAATGCCGTCTCGGGATGTCGCAGTGTCCATTCCCCGATTTCCATGATCTTTTCCCGCTGTGCATCGATGGCGGCGCAGACCTGTCGCTTCAATTCTTCTTTCGTCATATTCATTTCTCCGCTTTGAACTCACACTTTTCCACAGTGAACTCCCGCAACGCTTCCGGTTCCGGCGTCACATCCAGCCCCGGATTGTCGCGAAGCGTATAAGTTCCCGGCTTGTCCGTCGCAAGGACCGGAGTTCCCAGGTTTTTGACGTAAAACTTTTCCGACGGGGAAATATCCGACGGATAACTGACATGCGGCAATGTTGCAAGCGAGGCTGCAACGGTCGTCCCGAGAGAGGATTCCCCCATGCCTCCGAGCCAGCACCCGATTCCATTTTCCCCGCAGAGCCAGTGAATCTTCAAGGCATTCGTGATTCCGCCCACACGCGCATATTTGATATTGATGAAGCGGCACGCACCGATCCGGATCGCCTGTTCCGCATCCTGAAACGAGGTTACGCTCTCATCAAGACAGACCGGCGTCCCGATTTTCTTCTGGAGATCGGCGTGGTCGATCAAGTCGTCGTGCATCAACGGCTGTTCGATCATTGCCAGATTGAATTTATCGAGATTTTTCAGCAGCGGCAGATCGGCAGGCGTATAGGCGCTGTTGCAGTCGATATGAATCGTGATATCGGGAAATGCGGAACGGACCGCCGCAAGCATATCCGTTTCCCAGCCCGGACAGAATTTCAGCTTCACGCGCGGATAGCCGGTTCCGACGGCATGTTCGATTCCGGCAAGCAGTTCGTCATAATTTCTCAACACGCCGAAGGTGTAACCGATCGAACAGAGATTGCGCCGGCTCCCGATCATCCGATAGAGCGGCTTGCCTTCCCTGCGTGCCAGAAGATCCCACAGCGCCGCATCGAATGCCGCTTTCGCGTACATATTGCCGCGGATCGGCTTGAGCAGTTCCTGAAGCTCCTCCCCGCTCTTGAGGTCACGTCCCAGCAGGCACGGCGCGATAAAGTCACGTGCGATGATGTAACTGGTATGATCCGTATAAGGCGAAAAGAGCGGACCGCCTCCCGGAGCGGCTTCGCCCCACCCCGTCCTGCCTTCGCTTTCCAGTGAAACCAGAATGGAATTGAATGCCGACTGGCTTCCGAACGCCGTAATATAGGGGCGTTTGATGGGATTGCAGATTCTCCGTATGGTGATGCGTTCGATTTTCATGGCATTTTCCTTTTTGTTTTTCAGGGGAGTAAACAGTTGCGGAGATCAAACAGCCATTGTTCGTAGTCCACATCATGGTGTTCCCCGAAAGGATAGTTGCGGATCTGTTTCGGAGCCCTGATCTTGTTGTATCCGGCATAAACGCATTCAGGCGGAACCATTGCGTCTTTCAGGCAGCACTGAATCTCTACCGGACAAGTGATCCTGTCACAGAAATTCATGGCGTCGAAATAACTCATCAGGCGGAATGTCTTTTCCGTATGCTCCGGATATGTTTCAAGGTATTTTGCGATGTCCCCGGCACAGGCTGTGCGTGTAAAAATCCTGCGCTCCCAGCAAGTGTAGCTCGGAACCGCCGCAAGGCACAACGCGATTTCAGGCATCAAACCAGCGAGAAGCAGCGATGTGCCTCCGCCCTGACTCGCACCGACCACAGCCACGCGCGACGCATCCACTTCTTCAAGCGACATGGCAAATTTCACCATCAGCATCTGATCCGTGAACACATGGTTGAAATAATAGTTCTCTTTCTCCTGATCAATGTTACAGGTTGCAAATGATCTGCCGATACAGCACTTCATCGGAGTATTGGAACGCGTCTCGCCACCCTGAAGCCGGAACTCCGGGACAATGACGGCAAAACCGGCGGCGGCAAGGTAAAGCCAGCCGAAAGGGTATTTCCCCCGGGAACCGTTGCCGCCGTGAAACGCCACCGCGGCAGGCACTTTGGTTTTCGGAGATGCCTTCGCCGGAATCAGAACCCACGCATGAACCGGAGTTTCATCCAGTCCATGAACTCTCACATCATAAATCCGGATATTCTCAACAGGGTAATCTTTCAGGTATTTCATTTCCGGATGAGAATCATGCGCCGCAACTTTTGCAATGTTTCCATTCCAGAAATCGTCAAAGTCACTTTCCCGTGTCACGGGATCGTCGATCCGGCGCAGTTCCTCCAACTGTTTTTCGATAAAAAGCATCTGAAAACCTCCTCCATTTTTAGAATTTCCAGAAAAATATAAAAGAAGAAATTGATTTTTACAACAAAAAGAACTATCGTATCAATATTATTTATATATTGATAAGGAAGAATTTGAATCAATGGAACTGACGCAGTTGAAATACTTTACGGCAGTCGCTGAGGAACTGCACTTCGGGAAAGCGGCAAAACGCCTGCATATCTCCCAGCCGCCTCTGAGCATTCAGATCAGGAAACTGGAAGAAGAACTGGGAGTGCCCCTGTTCCAACGCACGAGCAGAGTCGTTGCACTCACCGATGCAGGGCGGATCTTTCTGGAAGAAGCGAGGATGATTCTCAACCGCGCGGATCTGGCGCTGGAGCGCATGAGGTCGCTCGCCGAAGGACAGACCGGTTTTCTTTCCATCGGATTCAATGAACCCGCAATCAACACTTTCCTGCCGTCCGCAGTGTTCCGTTTCAAAAAGAGATATCCGGAAGTCGAACTGCGCCTGGAGGAAATTGAAACGTCCATGCAGTTCGACGCCCTGCGTAATCATCAGATACAGCTGGGGTTTCTGCGCCCCTCCACGGAAAAGGAACTCGAAGAATTTTCCCGCCGCCTGATTTTTTCGGAACATTACCTTCTGGCACTGCCGGAAAAACATCCGCTCCGCCGGTATGAGACAGTCCCTCCGTCAGCCCTGAACGGAGTGGAACTCCTGATCTTCGCGCGCCGGGTGAATCCTGGAATTTTCGATAAGATCGTACAAATTATGAATCATGCAAAAATCCGCCCGCGCATTCGTCAGGACGCCGGCAACAAACTTACGACGCTCGCACTGGTCCGGGCGGGAGTCGGAGCCGCCCTTGTTCCGGAGTCCTGCAGAAACAATGCTCCGAGCGGTGTCATTTTCCGGACTCTGGCATTGAATCTGCCCTCCGTGGACATCTACGCCTTATGGCAAAAAGACAGGGAAAATGAATGTGTCGCCAATTTCCTGAAACTTGCGGGATGCTGAAATCCATAAGGTGTTCTGTTTTGCAGACAGCCTGTTGAAATACCGGCGGCGCATCACATCATAATGAAAAATTTTTCTTTTTTTTCGTTATCACCGATTGCAAAATCCATAATATCATCTATAATTATATAAAACAACCTGATTAAACAACCTGATTCAGAATAATGTATAACCGGAAAAAACAATTGAAATCAGAAGCGGTTGCGGATGAGCTGCGCCGGAAAATCCTGTCCGGCGGTTTCCCGGACAAGCGTCTGCCGCGGAAGGATGAACTGACTGAATACTTTCAGGTCAGCCAGAAAACCATGGAGGCAGCATTGAAAATGCTTACCGCCGAAGGATTGATCCGCGGGGTCAAGGGAACCGGTATTTTCGTTAACGGCGAACTTCCGAAAGATATCAATCTGACTCATCGGCTGGTCATGGTCGTCATGCCGCTTTCCGGTCATTACTACGGGGATTTTTATGAGGGATTGCGCGAGGAACTGCTCAAGACGAATCTGTATCCGGTGAGTTACCATAAAGACGATTCTCTTTTCCGTCTGGCCAGTGTCACGACATTTCTGAGCGCTCCCATCAAAGGGGTACTGTATCACGGGCTCAGTTACTGGCGAAATCCTTTTCTGGACAAATGGCGCAATCTGAAATCTGTCGTCATGGATCTTTTCGATGCGGAAGGGGTTCCTCCGGGAGGAGCGGCACTGGTGGATTATGAAGCCGGAGGGTATCTGCTGGCAAAGCATTTTCTGGAGCAGGGACGGCGCAGGCTCGTATTTCTGCATCATCAGCTTCCGGAGGATGTTCCGATGACTCCGGAATTCCTGAAAAATCACATGCCCGGTCTCCTGAAAAACGGCATCAGGCGTGCGATACGGGAATTCGGCGCCTGTCCGCTTCAAGACCACGCAGTGAACCTTGCTTCCGGCACGGAACCGTTGGAAAACATTCTGAAAAAGAGGTATGACGGGGTAATTTGCGTCAGCGACCACATTGCCTACTGGACAGGGATCGCGGCGGAAAGAATCGGCATGAAATATCCGGAAGACTTTTTCCTTTCCGGATGTTTCAATACACCGTGGAGCAGAAATACAGTAAAACCGATCAGCAGTTTGGACCTCAATGCTCCCGAGGTCAGCCGTATCGCGGTTGAACTCCTGAATTCCGGCAGCAGCGATATTATAAAAATAAAACCACGGATTGTCCGGCGTCAGAGTACCGGAGGTCCCGAATAAAGGAGAAAAACATGAAAAGAAGATGGTTCACACTGATCGAATTGCTCATCGTGATTTCGATCATCGCAATTCTGGCGGCAATGCTTCTGCCGGCTCTGAACAAGGCACGGGAAAAAGGACACCAGATATCCTGTACGGGAAATCTGAGGCAGTTGGGAACTGTGTTTGTTTCCTACACCGATGATTACGCAGGTTTTTTCCCCGGACGCGAAAAACCGCTCTACTGGTCGCAGACCTTATCCGAAATCTACCCGCAGTCCGTAAAAATCAATATGAAAAAAAGTATTCTGCTGTGTTCCAAAAACAAACCTTACACAGGGACCTGGCTCGCGGGAAAGTACTATTATGTCTCTTACGGCGCATACAGTTATGGAGCATTTGCATGGCATGGCAACGGGTACCGTCCGCCGCAT
Organism: Lentisphaeria bacterium; assembly: GCA_003526375.1. Classification (GTDB taxonomy): domain Bacteria; phylum Verrucomicrobiota; class Lentisphaeria; order Victivallales; family UBA1829; genus UBA11452. The sequence goes on along the minus strand of DPDG01000027.1, from coordinate 182,855 downwards.
TACGCAAGCGGGACAAATTATCCTCCGGCGAAAGTACCGCAGTTGAAAAATATCTCCAGAACCATGCTGGTCGGAGATTCCCAGGTCTCCGGAGGCGATCCGGAACTCGGCTGCGTCGAAATCCGGAATACGGCAAGCTACAACTCCGTCTTTTCCGGGCGCCACCTCCTGCGATCCAATGTGCTGTTTGCCGACGGCCATGTCAACCATTACAAAACCGCCGCACTCAACAAGTGGTCGCAGAAACCTCACGGTTATGTCCCGATGAACGACATCATGCGCGGCGAAATCAACCTTTAATCCGGAGTTCTCATGAAACAGATTTTCTTTCTTCTCCTGCTGACCATATCTTCCGCAGGAACCATGTGCGCCGAAGAAATTCTTTGGCAGAGTGATTTTTCCAGACAGGAAACTGTAGATTTCATTCAGACAGGACCGCCGCTCTCCGGCGCCCGGATCAAAGGAGAACAGCACAACCGTCTTTTCGGGGCGGCAAACCATATCAGCCTGATCTTCAAAGGGCTCAGCCGGAAAAATCTTTTTCTTGCAGAACAGAATTTCCGGATAATGCTCGCCGGGCAGAAAAAGGGCGGCTTCTGTTATTTTTACGAATATCTGAAAAAACCGGTTCCGGTCATGCCCGATCTGTTTTTCACGGCTTATCTATCGGATAACGGAGCCGCACAGACCTGTGTAAAACTCTGTCCGGTGATCGAAAGTGTCTCTTTGAAAGACGGCAGAAAAATCCGCATGGAAATCCGCCCCGGCGGGTATTCCCCGCGGACCGGGCTCATTCCCCAGCATAAGAAAGACTGGTTTCTCTGCAATCTGAATCTTTATCCTGAAACACTTCGCCTCTGCCGTTTGAATCACGCCGATCCGGCAAAGGCGGAATTCATCGGCTGGAGCCTGCGGGTCAATAATCCGCCGCAGGGGGAAACGATCACCGTCGATGTCGAAAAGGTAAGACTGCGCCACCAGAATGGAATGGGGAAAAAACTTGAAGCGAAAGGGAAAAATCTGGCTCTGAACCGTCCTTATACCTGGAATAAAGCGCCCGATGCATTTGTGAACGGTTATAATGGGCAAAGCATGTGCCATGACCCGGAAGACAGGACGCAACTGACCAACGGCATTTCAGCGACACGCTGCTGGTTCGACCGTGAAACCGTCGGATGGAATGGCAGCAGTGAAGAAATTCAGATCACGATTGATCTGGGAAAGGAACAACCCATCGGAACGGCTGCAATTCATCTTTCCAGCCAGATCTCCGGCTATTTCGTTCCTGTAATGCTCCGTGTCTTCAGCAGCAATGACCTGAAACAATATACCCTGCTTGGCGAACTTGGACCTTCGGAAACGCAAAAACAATGGCGCAAAAACAAAGACTCCGGCATTATGGACGGCAATCCCCATGCATGGCTGCTGCTCGAAAACCTGAACGGAAAAGGACGTTATGTGACGCTGGCAATGGAATCCGCCTCACTTTATCTGGATGAAATCGCCATTTTCCCGGATGTTTCTTCTTCAGACAGAAAAACAGCGGCGACATACCATACGGTCGATATCACCCCTTTCTACAAGTCAACCCGCGGATATGTGGCGCGCGAAGTCCTGACTCCGCTGGTACTGAAACGACCGACATGGAGAGGACGCTATACACTGGATGTTGATCTTCCTTCCGGAGTCGAGCTTGCATCTCCCTCCGTCAAGCATGCCTTGATTCACCGGAACGGCGAAACTTATAAACGTTACCGGATCAATGCAGCGGAGGAGCTCTACCTGGTCACAACCCTGCCGGAAGGTTCTGTTCCTCTGCTGCATTTTCAAGGGGTGACAGATCATGAGGGACGCAATATCAGCCATTTGAGCCAGATATTGCCTGTCGAAGTAATTTCGATTCCCCGTACACAGGGATTCCGCCGCCTGATCTGCAACGCCGGTTTTACCAACTTCAAATTCTGGAACCAATGGCCCAATGCCATAAAATCCTACCGGCATCTGGGACTGAACCATTTCTCTCCGTTCGGGCACGGAGATTACGGACTTCTGTTCACCGGAAATCCGGCGGCGCTGAAACTGATCGCCGACTCAAAAGCGGCAGGACTTTCAATCGGCGGCAATCTGAGTCCGTTCTGCAACGGACAACTCAATTCCGCATGGCTCCCTGTCCAGCGCAAAGCTGTTTACATGGACAGCGGACTACAGGCAAAAGTGAACTGCCCGCGTCTTTATCTGACGGACTACCTGTCCGATTCCAGGAATTATGACCTGCGCGCCGCCGAAGCCGCAGCTTCCGCCGGTCTGGAATTCATGCTGTTCGACTCGGAACCCGAATGGCTGGGAACGGTATGTCGCTGTGACGCCTGCGAACGGGCATGGCAGGATTTCCAGAAAAAACGCCTGATTCCTTTCCAAACGCTTACTGATGTCTGGAAGAAAAAAGACCCGCAGTCTCTGAAATTGCTCCAGCAGTTCTGGGATGAGTTTCATGTGACTCTCTGGTCCGTCTTCCGCAAAAAAATGGATTCCGCCGCTCCGGGAAAAAAAATACAGCTCGGATTATACGGGCTTCCCGCTCATTACCGGGAAAAGCTGGAGGGAAACCGGGGACATTTCGTCCCGCTCCGGAAAGCGGGCATCGTTGATTTTGCCAATCCGACGCTGTACAAGATACCGTTGGAGAAATACGGTTCAATGCTGCGGAAAACCCTCCGCAAAGTGCCGTCAGGTGTTCCTGCATATGTCTGGACCACATGCGGGGATACCTCTCTATCTTATGAACAGAGCCCGGAAGACCTTTTATGCCAGCTGTTCATGCTGTATCTGAACGGAGGAAAAGGAGCTGTATTCTATTCTGCCTACGGGATCGATGCACGCGAGTATCAGGTCATCGCCGAAGTGATCCGCACACTGCATCCCTATGAAGACCTGATTGCAGACGGTCAGGTGATTTCGGCTTCTGAGTTCACGGCTCCTTCCGGATATGAAATCTCCGGTATCGGAAAAGGAAAACAGCAGTTGATCTACCTGATTAATTTTGATGAAAAACCGGGAACTGCCAATATTCACACTGCAAGCCCCCCGAAAAATGTCAGAGCCGTCTTCGGGAATGAAAAAGAGATTTCCTGCAAGGGAACTGCGATTTCCGTAAGATTTGAACCCGGACAGAGCAAGATCAAAGTACTGCTTCTGGAAAAATAACCTGATGTTTCTGCAAAACGAACTGCCCCGACGGGGTATCGGAAATGCATAAATTGCGATACAGGTTCAAAAAAGCATGGTGCAGGTCGTTGACCTGCTGCGATTCAACTGCATAAGTTGATTGCCGGAGGTGAAATCTCCCCGGTGGCGGTTCCACCCGTTCAAGAACAAGAAGCGGAGCTTCGGGAGACACCGGAAAAACACAACAGCAGAGAGGCGCCCGGAGCTCTCGAACTTTTCTTACGGAAAAATTCTCGCCCCTGAGCGGTTTGGGTCGCTCTGGGCGGGAATTTCTGACAAAACACGACTGACGCATAAGCGCTGGACCGTGACAAAGACAATGCCCTTGATCCGGAAAGAATGCTTTCCCACTCTCCCCGTTTCCTTGATCAGATGAGACATCCCGAGGCATTACGCCCGTAACGGCCGTCAATGACCCCAACCGGATTTTCCACCTTGACCTCCAGTTCCGGGATCGAATCCACGGTTCCTTCGAGCAGCTCTCCGATCCGGCGCGCAACTTCTTTGTAACGGGCAATCTGCCCCGCGAAACGGATCTGCATGATCTCAAGCCCGAAAGGTTTGTTGCGGCGCATCCACTGGCGGCGGAACGTGGCGTCGACAGCCTCAAATGCGGCAATGACTTCCGGCACCATGCAGTTTCTGATCCGCATCAGTTCCGCGCGGTCTCCCGCCTCATACGCTTTCAGGAGGGCAAAACGCATTTCAATCTTCTTTGCAACGAGATCGCAGAGATTCCATGCGTGCCCGATGTCCCCGGCTTCACGGTGTTCCACAGACGGAGCCAGTTTCGTACGCACCTCACGGACACGGTCCAGGACAAAGTTCCAGATATTCTCATCAAATTTCCGGTATTCGCGCCAGACAATTCCCAGCAGGGGATCATCCCAGAGAATCAGCGAAGTATATACGCACAGCACATCGTCCTTGACCTTGCAGGCAAGCTGCATCTCCGATGCTGTAATCTGTTCGCGGTAGGAAGCTCCGCAGACCGCCTCGAAAACGGGCGCCACGGTTTCGTCCGCGCCTTTGCCGCCCCATGCCAGATCCGCCGCCCATGCAAGCCCCGCCAGAGAAGAATCATAATCGCAGTATGCCCCATTGTCGCCCCACATCGTAAAGTAGACTTCGCTGACCTTTTCCTTGCGGCACGCATTCAGGCACGGCGTAACGGTATTGACCGTCTGTTCATGATCGTACCACATGCAGACCCATGTCCAGACACCGGAACCCATATGCGGGTCGAAACCGAGCGCGCGGTGCCGCTGAATCCAGTCTTCGTAGAACTCCTGATCGAGGTGGTAATAATCCCAGTAGCAGAGTGTGACATTGGATGGAATTTTTTTCCTGACATCTTCGGGAATCACGGTGCTCTTGTCATAATAACTCAGCTCTTTGTTTCCCATGCGGAAATACATATCGGACCAGATGATCGGATTGAGCCCGCGCTCTTTGCACATCTCGTTGACACGGCCGAGATGGCGGTTGAAAATGTCGAAACCGCGCTCGTATCCGTGGAGGTCCATGAAACGCCCGCGTCCGAGGTCATGCGTTTCATCCATTCCGACATGAATCCGGCGGCTCTTGAAGGCTTTGCCCCAGAAATCGAGCATCTTTCCGATCAGGGCATAAGTCCTGTCGTCATCCACCAGCAGAACACGTTCCGAATCATTCGGAAATGCGTGCCAGCGGATGATGTGCTCCAGATGCCCGAGAGTCTGGATGCAGCCGATCATCTCAATGCCGAGTCCGGAGGCATAGGCGTCGATCTCCCGCATTTCCTCCAGCGAATAACCGCCGCGCAGATAACCGAAATAGGGTTCCTCCGGAAGCTGATAGGTATCTTCGGTATAAAGCATGACCATGTTATAGCCGAGCAGAGTCAGGCGGCGCAGCCATTTCCTGAGGTAGGAAACTTTCATGACGGCATTGCGTGAACAGTCCAGCATAATGCCGAGAGTCTTGAACACCATGTCTCCGGAAACCGTTCTGCCTGCAAGTGCATTGCCGACTCCCCGCGCCGCCGCCTGAAGCGAGCCATATTGAATGACGATTGTTCCCGGCTCCGCCGCCATCCTGAGAACACCCGGTTCCGCGATCTTTTCAAACCTGATTCTCATTCCGTCGCCACAGTCGGCAACTGGGTATTCCTCCGCCAGCACAGAGAGCATACGGTTGATCTCCGCCGGAGTTTCGGCACGATTCCAGACAAGACGATTTCCACTCATGAGAAAAATCCTTTTTTTATTTTTCAAGGTATTGTTTTTATCGTTCTCCGGTATAATATAACGATGTGAAATCAGAAAAAAATGGAGAAATCAACACAGATGGATTGCAAAAAACGAACAGGCGAAATCAACACTTCTCCGGTGCCGGCGGCATTGAAAGACCAGATGCTCCGCTCCGGGCTCTGGATCTGCTCCTACTATGAGGCAGTCCGGTGCAGTTGCCTGTTTTCACGGGAAAATCTGGAAACACATGCGTTTCCTTTTTTCGTCATCACCCAGATGCTGAATCATAAAGGCTTTTACTGCACATCGTCATCGCAGATTCAGAAAACCCCGCAAGGCGCTCTGATGGTTGCCGTGCCAGGAAAAATGATCAAATACGGCAGTTTCGAAGAGTATTTCACAGAAGATTCCATCGCGTTCATGGGAAACACCGCTGAAATTATGATGAGAAACGGCGTCATCTCACACGGGCTCTATGATCTCGGAACCGAACGGCGCCTGCTCCCGATCATCAACAAGCTGCGGGAAGCCACAATGCCCGCGTTTCTTGAGGCAAACAACATGCTCTGCTCCCTGCTGTTCGAAATTCATAATTCAACCCGGAACCGGAACAGCCGCATCTCAACGCGGAGCATACAATTCGACTCACTGCTGCGCGAAATACGGCGCGATATGAGCAGATGGTGGACCGTCTCCGATATGGCGGCATTCTGCAACATCAGTGAAAACTATCTGCGCCGCCTGTTTCAGGAACAGACAGGCGCCTCCCCGAAACACTACATCGACAACCTGCGGATCACCCGCGCAGCTGAAATATTAACTTCAACGGACCGCTCCATTGCAGATATCGCATCATCGCTGGGATATCTTGACACCTATCATTTCATCCGCCGTTTTTCACAGGTCATGGGAATCCCCCCGCACGCTACCGGCGGCAGTTTCACAGAATCGGAAGATAGAGAAAACAGATGCCGAATACCGGCAGGAAAATCAGCACCATTCCTGCAAGAGACTAACGGATGAACAGCAGGTAGCCGAGAAGAAGAACCGCCATGAAATAGGAAAACATGCTCGCTTCACGCCATCTGCCGGTGAAAAGCTTGATCAGAGGATAAGCAATCAGCCCCATTGCCATACCGTCTGCGATACTGTAACAGAAGGCAATTCCCGTGAAAATGATAAAGGAAGGAACCGCTTCGCTGTAATCCTCCCAGTCAATCAGCTTGATACTGCGCATCATCATGAGCCCGACAATTACCAACGCCGGAGCCAGAACCTGCGGATAACCGGATATGGCGGAAATCAGCGGTCCGAAAAACATGGCGATGATGAAACAGAAACCCGCAGTAATGGCGGAAACGCCGGTCTTCGCGCCGGCTTCGATTCCCGCCGCACTTTCAATATAGGATGTCACAGTGCTCTGCCCCAGCAGCGCTCCGGTCAAAGTCGCGGCGGCATCCGCGCCGAATGCCTTGTTCGCATCCGGCAGTTCACCTTCCTTCGTGAGAAAACCACCCTGCGCGGCAGTTCCGATCAAGGTCCCGAGCGTATCGAAAATATCGATCATCGTGAAAATAATAATGAGCGGCAGAAGTGCGGAGAAGTGTTTCCATAAAGCAGCCAGGTCGAACTGCATGAAAACCGGCGCCGGGGACGGCGGAAGTGAACATACTCCGGTAAACTGCAACTTGCCGAAAACCAGCGCCACCAGAAGGCTGGTGCAGATTCCCAGCAGGATCGCCCCTTTCATACGCAGGATATGATATACGGTAATGGCGAACAGACCGACAAAAAAGACCAGTGAATCCACACTGCAGAGGTTCTGGCTCAGCCCCAGATGAGAGGAATCCCTTATTACGATGATCCCTCCCTTTTCGAGCCCGATCAATGCGATGAATAAACCGATGCCGCCGGTAATCGCATATTTCAGGTTCATGCTGATCGCTTTCGCCATCATATTGCGGATATTCATAAAAGAAATCACAAAGAAAATCAACCCGGAACAGAAGATCACGGCAAGCCCGAGCCGCCATACCTGCGGATCATTCAAAGGAAGTTTCAACTGCTTCGCGCAAATGGGAAGCAGAGTCAGCACAAAAAGCACATTCGCGCCCATTCCCGGAGCCAGCGCCACCGGATATTTCGCAATCAGCCCCATAAAAAACGACCCGAGCGCCGAGGCAAGGCAGACCGAAGTAAAAAGAGCCATCTGGTCCATCCCTGTCGGCTGTTCGAAAAGCGCTCCTGACAGCATCACAGGTTGCAGAAAAATGATATAGCTCATCGTCAGAAAAGTCGTCACCCCGCCGATCAGCTCAAAATTCCATCCGGTGTTTCGTTCCCGGAACTCAAAATATTGTTCTGTTTTTTTAAGAAAATTCATAACATTCATCCTGTTGCTCTGTAATTGAAGTGTAATTTAGCGCATTTGCAATGCTTTATCAAATAGACTGCGGCAATATTATCCAAATAAGAAAACAAGGCAATATTGCAGGTCTCCGGCAGGAAAAGATACCGGAAACAGAGCAGTTCAGGAAAAAACATGAATTCACGCTTGAAAACAGGGCAAAAACCGTTATCTTGTGGTAAAGGTATTTTTTCAACAAGGGAGGCAGAATATGGTTACTGCAATTATTCTTGTCAAAGTAAAGCGTGACCTGATTATGGAAGTCATAGAGGAGCTCCTGAAAATCGAGGGGATTATGGAGGTCCATTCCATCGCCGGCGAATATGATCTGGCTGTGATCGCAAGAGTCGGAGACAATCAGGAACTCTCGCTGATTCTGGCAGACAAGATGTGCCATCAGATGAAAGGAATCACGCATACAAAGACTCTGATTTCGCTCGGGGCGCATTACAATTTCGATGAAAAGAAAGTTTTCAAAAAGTCAAAAAACAAATAATTTCCACCTATGGAGGAAACAGTCTCATGAACAGAATTCTTCTGGCAGTAACATTTCTTTTTTCCGCTCTGGCTCTCTGCGCGGACTCCCTGAAACTTCAGCTTCCGGAAAAGATTTACGCGGTTCCCGGAATCGAAACCAATGTTTACTTCGATAACATCGTATTGACACCGAATTCCGATTTTTATGTGTTCGATGTCGACTGCCGGAAGGGACGCAACGACCAGAAACGGTGGCGTTTCGTTCCCACGGACAAAGACGTGGGGGAATATGACTGGAATGTGAAAGTCATGGACGGAAACGGCACCCTTGCCGAAGGAAAAACAAAACTGATCGTTTCACCCGCCAATGCGGGCAGAGGCAAAAGAATCTCGATTCTCGTCGTCGGGGACAGCCTTACCAATGCAACGGTCTACCCCACACGCCTGTTTGAGCTGACGCAGGGCGAAAAAAATCCGAGACTGAAAATGATCGGCTCCAACGGACCCAACAGAAAACCGCAGAAAAACGGCGTCGCGCATGAAGGATGGGGCGGCTGGGCATGGAAAACCTTCATCACAAAAACAGCGCCTTATGCAAAGAAGGATCCGAAACCCTGGGATGTGCCGAGCCGTTTCCTTGTGGTCAAGGACGGTAAGGGCAAGCTTGATTTTCAGGCATACCTTGATCAGTACAACGACGGCAAAGCTCCCGATTTCATCACGGTTCAGCTTGGAGTAAATGACATTTTCGGGGCAAAAGACGAAAATGTGGATCAGAAAATCAAGGACATTCTCCAATCAGCCGATACTCTCCTTGCCGAATTCCGCAGAGTCGCGCCCAATGCAAAAATCGGAATCGGGCTGGTGACGCCATCCGCCCGTTCCCAGGATGCGTTCGGTTCCAACTACAGCTGCGGACAGACCCGCTGGCAGTACCGGAAGAATCAGCACCGCCTGAACGAAGCATACTTGAAAAAGTTCACCAACCACCCGGATAAGAACATTTCCATCATTCCGACAAATGTCAATCTGGACTGCGAAAACAACTTCCCGGTGGTTTCCGAACCGGTCAATACTGGAAATGCCTCAAAGATTACGCGCCAGAGCAACGGCGTCCATCCCGCTTCCGCAGGATACCGCCAGATCGGCGACACTTTTTACTGCTGGCTGAAATACCAGTTGAACAAGGCAAAATAATGGCATTCCGGTCTCCGGCAGAACTGTTCCGCCCTGTCCGCAGCATTCTGTGCGCGGGACTGTCTGCCGCATTTTCCTGCACATTGCCGGCGGCGGAACAGCCCCGTGAAATGGTCCGTCTCGATGTAGCCTCTCTCCCTGCCGTGGCGGAAAATCTATCCGGCATCGGTAATGCCGTCGCACCGGGTTTCGCGGATTCAGTGGCCATGCTCACCGTGATTTTCAGCATGACTCCTCCCGCGCTGCTGATGGACGTCACAAAACCATTTTCCATTCTTTTTTATGAAAGCCGGACTGCACCGCCGTCTGTTTCGTTGCATACGCGCGCCCCAATGTCCGGCTTTCTGAAAAATCAGATCTGAAAATCGGTTCCCTGAAAATGGAGGCGGAACCCTTTCAGAAAGATCACCTTCTCATCAAAACACTGAATCTTCCGGGAATTCATCCTTCGCTGTTTCTCCCTGCCGAAACCTCTGCCGCCGTATTGAAAATCGAGGCGGATCCCCGGCTTCTGAAACAACAGTTCAATTTAAAGTCCCTGGCTTCGGAAAAGGCAAAAAAAATTCCGGCGGCAATGGATGATTTCATCGAGTCTTTCCAGCGGTTGAGCCTGACGGTCCGTATGCCTTCACAAAACCGGATCATGCTGGAATTGAGCGGACGGCTCTCACGCGACAGCAACCTCAGAAAATATCTGGCGGCTCCTCCTGCCCTGCATTCTGTTTCCTCTTTTGAAAATGCGGAGGAGCTTTTCATTCTGAACATTCCCGCCGATCGCTCTTTCCGGGAATACCTCCTGCGGATTCTGCCCGGATTTTCGACCGGCTTGAAACGGGAAGAACATTTGCGCAGAAGTCTTGTCAACGCCTCCAGCGGAATGATTGCCGCCGGCGTCTCTTTCCGCAACCACCCGGACGCAACTGCCGGAGACAGACCTCTGGTGAAAGCGGTGTTCGGACTTGAGCGCAGTTCAATTCCGGATGTGAAAAAATCTCTGGACGCCTTTCCTGAAACCCCCTTCGGCGGTCTCAGGCTGATAGCCAGGGAAGACACGGCGGAGGGAGAAAATCTTCTGTTCAGCCGTATTGAAGATCAGTCCATTGTCTTTTTTTACTGTGGAATGGTTCAGGCACAATTACAGACACTCATGAAAGAAAAGAAGATCATGCTGAAACGGAATGATCCCTTTGCGCTCCATGACCTGAAATCGGGAAAAACGCCCGTCACACTGGAATGCAGAGGAGAACACGTATTGCTGAAAATCGACGCAGACAAGGAATTCTTCCGCCAGTTTCCACCGCTGATCGACAAGCCGATTCATCAGTTGATGCTGACACATGAGAATGCGTTATAACTTCAAAGAATCATCACGGAATTCGATCTTGCAAGTCAGCGGATTAATAATGAAAGTCTTTACCATCGTATATCTGTCAGAACCTTCGGTAAACACATTCGTAGCCTGAATGTTATCTTTACTGACAGGAACACCTTCCATAAGCCGGAATCTGAGAGACTTGGACAGTTCAATTCCCGCCAGCTGCCCATTCGGTTTGAAAATAATTGCCCGAGCAATGTCATCCTTGATACTCTCATCTGTAGTAGAAGTAGAAATTGATTTTATTTTTCCTAAAGGAACGTCTTTTACAACATATTCTGTTGGTAAATCTTCTTCTGACTCAGAACCTGATGCCAGGGTAATAAAACAGAAATCTTTATTTTCCTTATTAATCACGATTCCCTTATTCATTAATTTCCAGTTTTCTCCATCTATCCATGAATCAAAAACCCACTTGTCCTCTTCATTTTTATAGACGATACATGGACGGTAGCATCTGAAATAAAAATCTGTTTTCCCCGTATCTTCTAAACTCGTCCCCGTCGGGAACACCAGCGCGACGTAACAGTTGTTCGTAACGGCGTAAGAACGCGCGGCTTTGATCTTGGCGGCAAGTTCACGGGTGGTGGATGTCATGGCGCCGCCTTTCATCATGGCGGTGAATGCGGGCGTTGCAATTCCCAGAATGACAGCGGCAATCGCCACGACGACCAGGAGCTCCACTAAGGTGTAACGATGAATTTTTTTCATAACTTTCCCTCATCGGTTATCCGAAAACAAACGAATACTGTTCAGATTTTCTGAACAATACTATTGCGAATGCCCTTTGTCAAGCTCCGAAAGAAAAAAAGCAGTTTCTCCGCGACAAGCACAATCATCCCCACGCCGGAATTCCGCCGGAATATACGGGGACTGACGCAGATTCGATGAGCCTGCATCAGTCCTTTGAACAGCACCGCGGAATCACTTCTCCGTCGGGACAACGATACCTTTGATGATGATGTTCTGGCAGAAGATGAACACCAGCAGAGTCGGCACCGCCGCAATGATCAGAGCGGCGAATCCTACCGCCTGGCTGGAACGGATCTGGAGCTGATACAGATGCACCATCATCGTCCACATGGATTTGTCCTGGCACAGCAGGAACGCCATCATGAAGTTGCCGTATGCCACGGTGAACGTATTCAGCGCCAGCACCGAAAGAATCGGCGTGGAAAGCCCCATCGCAATATGCCAGAAGACCGTCCACTCGCTTGCACCGTCGATCGCCGCAGATTCGAACAGCTCTTTCGGCAGACTGTCGAAAAATCCTTTCAGCAGGAAGATCATATAGCCGTTCGCCATCGTCGGCAGGATCAGCGCCCAGAAAGTATTCAGCAGATTCAGGTTCTTGATCAGAAGGAACTGCGGAATGCCGAGCACCATCGGCGGAAACGCCATCGGAAGCATCAGGAACAGCAGAATCTTATATGCCGGAGCCATTTTGTAGCGGGACAGCGCATAGGCGCACAGCGGATTCACGATCAGCGCCGCAAGCACTGCGAGCGCACAGTAAATGACCGTATTTTTCGCCGCATTGCCGTTGGTGATGATCGTATCCACCACCATGACATAGTTCCGTTTCAGGTATTCCTTCACCAGATCCCATTTATGGTCAAGAACGGAGAACCACTCGTATTCCTTCGAAGGCGGAGCGATCTTGTCCCAGCTCGTATAAACCGTTCCCCATGCATGATTGAGCGCGGCAATGTTCTTATACTTGTTCTGCAGGAACTTGCTCCACAGCGGCTGCATTTTTTTGACGTCCGCGACAACGCGGGCATTTCCATTCTTCGGATTCGTTACAAACTCCCGGTAATGATCCTTTACACTCATGGTAATATCGGGTGAAGCGGGATATCTGGAATAAAACGGAATTTCAAGTTTATTCCTGATCGCAGATTTGTAATCAATGGACATTTTGTCATAATCCACCGTTTTATCCGCTTTCCGGTATTTGTTCTCGATGAAATTTCTGTAATCCGCAATCGCGGTGCGGACAAGGCCGATTTCCTCGGGACCCATCGTATTGACGAATTCAGTCCAGTCCTTCGCCAGCGCGATGTTCTCCTGCGGATGCTCCTCCGGGAGCGGAACGGCATCCATCGACTTATATCCCATATCATAAACATCATTCAGGCGCGCAACCGTGCCGTATTTCTTTTTCAGCCAGTCGCGGTATTCGCCGGCAAGAGTTTCAAGCCTCATATATTCCGGGGGAAGAACCAGCGAAACGAATTCGTTCCAGTCGGTTTTGATCTGCCCGCCGGCAGGCTCCTGAAGCGGAAGCTTCACCTCGTCAAATGTCTTGGCATTGTATTCATGCAAGGCGTTGACCTCTTTGATGTCCTTGTATTTCTCTTTCAGGAACTTTGTCCAGAGAGGCGCGGCGGATGGATCAAGGCGCAGAAAAGAATAATTCACATCTTCGCGGACGTATTTTCCCCAAAGCTTCGCAAATTTCTCGTTTCCTTTCGGATAAGTCCGCGGAAGCGGAATGTCCTGCCACGAATTATAATGTGTTCCCAGTTTTTTATTGAGTTCGGGAAGTTCGCGCGCCACATTTTTCCGCAGGCTCTCCACAAAAAAACCGTCAAGGTCCACCCAATAGGTGTGCAGACCGCTGATCTGGGTATTTTTGAACTCAAGAATCTCTTTGAGAATGCCCTTGCTGTAATCCGTTGAAATCTTGCGCGTATGGAACAATTCCACAGGAAGCGCCACGGCTTCCCACGAAGTATAATCGGTTCCGCAGGCTTCGTTCAGTTTTTTGATGCCTTCCTCCCCTTTTCCATACTTTTTGGCGAGCCATGCGCGGTATTCTCTGAGCACCATGGGATAAACGCCTGTTTCATTCGCCATGCCGATTCCGCGCCAGTAGTGCGGTTTCCGCTCTTTCATTTCCCCGAGAAACGCCTTATAATCGTCAAATCTCACACGTGACGGATTTTCCGGCTTTTTCACATTGTTCACGGACCCGATGGGTTCCCTGAACGCATTGAAGAACAGGATGTTCTGTGCATTGAACTTCGTAGCCAGATGTTTCTGGAACAGAAGCTCATGGTTGTAAATGAATTCGGGAAGCAGTGAGAACTTTGAAAAGTCCACATCGCTCTTGAAGGAACCCGAAACCATCAGAAGAAGCGGATAAACCATCGTGACCGCTCCAAGCAGGAGCAGCACATGGATCGAAATATTAAGAACTCTGACTTTCAGACTCTTTTTTTCAACTTTACCTATGATAGCCATGTTATTTCCCCGTTGTCTTGAATTCCATTTTGGAAAGTCTCTTGAGATTGTAAATGGTGAACATCAACGTCATCATTCCCAGCACCCACGCCATTGAAATGGCGCTTCCAAACTGAAGATTCGTGTAGGCTTCCTTGAAGATATGCAGTTCGGCGACCTCCGTGTTCGCACGTCCGAACGTCATGATCAGGATCATTCCCCCGGACTGTGCGGAGGCGATGAACGCACCGACAAAGTTGATGATGATCAGGGCTTTCAGCGTCGGGAACGTGACATGCCAGATCTTCTGGAAGAAGTTTGCGCCGTCAATCTCCGCCGCCTCATAAGTCTCCTCCGGTACGCCTTTCAGCGCCGCCAGATAGATCAGGCAGCCCGGCCCCGCTCCTGCCCAGATGGTCGGAATCACGCACGCCAGCATCGCCCATTTGGCGTCATTCAGCCAGTCCTGCGGCGTAAACTCCAATCCGCAAAGGCTGGCAAGGCTGTTCAAAGTCTGGTTGAGAATGCCGGAAGAACCCGCCTGATAGAAAAGTTTCCACATGAAGATCACGACCAGTCCGCTCATGACCGCGGGCAGGTAATACAGGGTTCTGTAAACGATTTTCCCGTGGGAAACCTCCTGAAGCAGAATCGCGAGAACGATCGGCGCAAGAAAACCCAGCGTCAAAGTGAACATCATATAGCGGAACGTGTTCCAGATCGCGGACCACCATTCATCGCTGAACAGGACTCCGGCAAGGTTGTCGAACCCGACCCACCGGCTGTCGCCGACAACGCGGTAATCCTGGAAGAACAACTGGGAACCCGTCAGCATGGGATAATAAGTCCACAGCAGAATGCTCACCAGCGCAGGAATCATAATCAAATATCCCAGCCAGTTCCGCTTGAAATCCCAGCCGCGTTTCTTGCCGGAATAAGAATCTTTCGGAGAAAAGACCTTCCAGATATTGTAGATCACGAAACAGAAAACACATGCAATGATGATGGCGACAATGATTGCCACCGTCGTGCGTTTCTGCTGTTCCTGCGGTTCAATATGCCCGATCATCCGGGCATTGGTCCTGTTTTCGGCTTTTTTCAGAATTTCCTGAAGCATGTCAAGACGCTTTTCCTTTGCCTCAGGTGAATCGCCCTCCGGCAGTTTGCCGTCGCGGAAAAGCTGCATTGCTTCGTCAATCGGCTGCGTCAGGTAAATATACACCATCTGACAGTTGCGCCCGTAAGGCTCCGGTTTTCCGTTTTCAAGAGCCTGGTTGAACGCCTGCTCCCATGACGGGGGGAAATATTTCAGGTATTCCGTATAGCCGAACTCCCGCAGATAAGTCGGGCTGAGAGAACGCCCCTGCCCCAGATTGACCATGGTTTCCGCATAAATTTTACGCGCTCTCTTCGAATTCATGAAGCTGATGTATTTCCATGCCGCATCACGGATCTTCTCAGCGGGGACAAATTTTCCTTCCGAATTGTTTCTGCCGACGATACCCGCAAAAATACCGTTCAAAGTGGCATTGATTTCCGTTGCGCCCCTTCCGGACGGCCCTGCGGGAAACGGAGCGATTCCGACAAGGGCGGGATCTACTTCGCCGCCCATCCGGTCGTCACCGAGATACTGCGAATACATCCCCAGTTTACCTGCCTGTTGTGCAAGTTTGACCGAACGCTCATCCGAATTCAAGGTGGAATACCCATGCTGAACCGTTCCATCCGAATCCTGCCAGCGCTCCGTTGCAAGGCGCATATAAAAATCCAGGGCAACTGCGGCTTCCCTCGTGCCGAATGCCGCCCGCCATTCTCCCGTCTTCTTATCCTGCGTCACAGCATCCGCGCCCGCGCTCCAGAGATAAGACATGAAGTCCCACGAGGACTGTGCGCCGCCCGCCATGCTGATTCCGTATTTGTCACGGGCAGGGTCGGCGATCCTCCGGGCATATTCAATGAGTTCATCCCAGTTTTTCGGCGGCTTTTCAGGGTCAAGCCCCGCATCCTGAAAGATGTCTTTCCGCCAAAACAATGCCCGCACCAGAATTTTATTTCCCACCGCCCAGACATGTTTCCCGGCGGCGAGCCCGCCGACAGCAGGACCTTCACGGAACACAATCGGGCGGATCGCAGGGGGCAGCGAGTTCAGAAAACTGTCAATGCTTTTGAACTCCGGATCGCTTTCGATATATTTGTCAAGCGGCCAGAGGAAATTCTGCTGGATATAGGTGTCCGACATACGGAAATTCACGTTGATCACGTCAGGCGCCGCACCGCCGGCGATCGCCAGCATCAGGCGGGATTCCGCACCGATGTTCTGGATCTCGATTCCGCTGAACGGCGAAAGTTCGATCTCCGGATACAGCTTCCGGAACTCACGGAGGATTTCCAGCTGAACCTTGGTGTTGGTGTCCGTCGATTTCGGATCGGGAAGCTGCATGACCCTCAAGGGGATCTTCAAGACCTCGCCCTGCGGCCGAGGCTTCGATTCTGCTGCTGCCTTTTTTTCATCGGCGGCGTTAAGGTTTGGAATGGACAGCAGGGATATCAGTACAGCAATCCCCGCCGACAGCAGTGTTGTGAAAAAGACTCTGCGTTTCATTTTTTACTGCCAGTCCCTATGAAGAACATAGAGAATCACGCTCCCGTACTGTTGCCCGCTGCAACTTTTCCGGAAGCAGGTTTGATAAATTTTTTACGACAGGAGTAGCCAGCTCCTCACCCATCGATCGTGTAAAACACACAACCTGAATTCGTAAAATAATGCAGGTCAAACATTTTGCAAGCAATTTTTCTGCCTTGCAGACATTAAAAACAGGAAAAAAAGGGAAAAAGGGAAGTTTTCACTCGAAAAAGGCTATCTTCCGGCGGTGAAACGCGGATCTTTCGGGTCCAGTTTTTCAAAAATCGAGAGATAGGCGGCATAAGCTTTCTCGTAACGCTCCATTTCCGATTTCGTCAAAAGCTTCCGGGTCTGCGCCTGCGACGCAAGAATCGTGGATTCCGCATCATCCAGCATTCCGATCAGCAGATTGTAGATTCCGATCTCGCTGTTGGAAAACGTTCCGTCGGATATCTTGAAATTATTGATGACTTTGTTTCCGAAAAAGCCGGCAATTCCATCTTCCGACTGGTCGATGTAATACTGATAATCCGCCAGATCGCTCAACGTCCCCAGAAGGTTTCTTACCAAAGTCATGAACCTGATCATTTCCAGATATTCAAGGGGACGCCGTTCATTCCTGCCGGCACGGTAGATTTTCTCCGCCTTTTCCAGAGAAATGCCGATCAGGGCTTCCGCAAGCGAATAGATGCCCCTTCTTTCTTCATCGGTATGGGAAAACATATTGACTTTCAAAAGCTTCAGGGCGCAGCAGTATGCCGCGTCCCTCTGCGCCATCTCCGGCGGAAAATTCATGAAAGCCAGAGAATCGGATTTTCTGGAAGCTCCGAACTCGAACGGAGAGGTCATACGCAGAAAACTGCGTTTGACCTTATCAATCATTCCCGATTTGTTTTTCTGATATTTCATCCGTTGTTCAACACTTTCTTTTACCGATATCAATTTACTCCGGAATATGGAAAAAGCAAAAAAAGATACGGTTTTTTCATTCAGATCATGCGCAGAAGGCGCTTTGCCGCATCCAGAATATCTTCTTCGATCAATGCATTTCCGAGCCCCGGTCTCCCCTGTTCTTCAGCACCATGACCGGTCAGGACCAGGACCGACCTGCGGCAGTTTGCATTTTCCGCAGCCTGAATATCCGAAACTTTGTCACCGATCATGAAAGACTGTGCCAGATCAATGCCGAAATCTTTCGCCGCATGAAGAAACATGCCGGGTTTCGGTTTCCGGCAGTCGCAGTCACAGGCAAGTTCCGGGATGATTCCTTTCTCATGATGTATGCAGTAATACCAGCCGTCGATTTTCGCGCCCTCTTTCGCAAGCAGTTCATCAATACGCCTCTCTACCGAGGCAAGCTGTTCCTGTGTAAAATATCCTCTGGCAATTCCCGACTGGTTGGAAACGGCAATGACCAGATATCCTGCTTCGTGCATCAGATTGACTGCGGCGGCGGCTCCCGGGCAAAGTACAACCTGATCGGAATCCGAAAGATAATGTCCGTCCTCGATAATCACGCCGTCTCTGTCAAGAAAAAATGCTTTTTTCATTTTTAATCCTCTCAAAACATGAATGATTTGGAAAAATACACCGGAATTTAAAAAATGGAATACGGGAAGTAAAAAAATTTCGTGATTTCTCCGGTTTTTCAGCATTGATTTGAACATCTGCCACGGTAAATTATGGAAAACAGGAGAAGTAATCATGGATCAAAGCGATATTTCAAATTATGCGGAACTGGATTTCGACCGTTCCGGGCGTTGCGGTTTTCCCGAATTCATTTACGGCGCCGGAAAGACGGCGGAACAAATCGCCGG
Source organism: Lentisphaeria bacterium (assembly GCA_003526375.1). GTDB lineage: Bacteria > Verrucomicrobiota > Lentisphaeria > Victivallales > UBA1829 > UBA11452. The sequence continues at coordinate 164,275 of DPDG01000027.1, read as the reverse complement.
AATCATGCGGAAACTGGAACAGTCTGAGGTACCTGTACTCGCTACAAGAGTTTCCGGGGAAAGCGCCGCAGCCGTATGCAGGGAAATCCCGGAGGCGGAATATGACGAACTTGCACGGACATTATGCATCCGCCGTTTCATCCGGCCGCACCGGGGGCATATCGCCGTGATCTGTGCCGGAACTTCCGACCTGCCTGTGGCAAGAGAAGCTCTCGTCACACTGGAAATCTGCGGTTGCTCCTGTGAACTGATCCCCGATTGCGGAGTCGCCGGAATTACGCGCCTTCTTTCAAAAGTGGAACGTCTGCACAAAGCGGATGTCGTGATTGCCGTCGCCGGTATGGAGGGAGCGCTCCCGAGTGTCACCGCGGGGCTTGTCCCTTCCCCTGTGATCGCAGTCCCGACCAGTGTCGGCTATGGAGCTTCGTTTCAGGGACTGACCGCACTTCTCGCAATGCTGAACAGTTGTGCAAGCGGTGTCACGGTCGTCAATATCGACAACGGTTTCGGCGCCGCCTGTGCCGCCGTCCGTATTCTGAACCGGATGCAGAACTCGTAATATTTCATTCGAGTTCAAGGCAATATGCCTGCAACTGACCTGATGCGGAGGAATTGAAAAAGGCTTTGCGTCCATCCGGTGAAAGGAACGGGTGGGGATGCCAGGGGCTTTTTTCCCGGCTTCCGAGATTCAGCGTAAAATGCAAATCCGCGGCATCTCCCATTGCTCCGAGTTTTCCGGTATAAAGATGCCATTCTCCATCATCGGACTCATAATCGCTGACGATGCGGCTGCCGGAGCGGTCCGTTGCAAAGTGCAGAAAATGTGCGGGAATCACTTTTCTGCTCAGAATGTTCCGTTTTCCCCCGGCGGAATTGTTCCGGCAATGTACGTTCCCCGGGAAAGACTCCATTTCCACCAGTTCCTGAGTCGCAGTCAGCGGTGTATCGAAAAGCAGAGTCGATGCAATGACGCGGGTGGATTCACCACGCCAGCACTGGTGTCCCTGGCAGAATTCAATGCCGTCGCGTCCGACGGGCAGAGTCTTCCAGCCGCTTCCGTCATCGGAAATGATATGGAGGTCCAGACCGAATCCCGTGTTATCCGCATCCGGATCATCGCTCTTCCTGATTTTCCTCAGTGCAAAATCCGAGTCAGGGTCAAGCGCCGCAACATGTCCCTTTCCGATTCCGCTTTTCGCCCCCTCCGTTTTACACAGCAGACGGCTTCCGTGATTATGCTGAATCAGGATTGCATGAGGTTCTTCCTTTGCACGGCAGTACTGGAGATGCAGATTACAGAACTCCTCTCCGTGCAGGATGAGCCGGTACTCTCCTGTTTCCACATCAATGACCCATAATCCGTGTTCGGGCCATTCCTGACTGTCTTTCTTCCGCAGGCCCGTCGCAATGGCAATCCTTTTCCCGTCAGAGGAGATTGTGGAAAGAGGATAAAAGAAATATGCCGGAGCAAATGTTCCGTCAGATTCAATCACCCCTCTTTCTTCACATTTCCCTGTTTTCAAATCGAGCTTTTTCAGGACAACACGTCCTTTTGAACTCAGTTCATCCAGAAAATAATAAAAAACATTTCCATCGGGAGAAAGTGACGGAGCCGTCACTCCGCATTCATCTGTCAAATCCGTCAAAGTTCCGTCATTTTCAAAATCACACAGGAAATATTGATGTTCCGGGTCCAGCGGATCGCTTCCGTGAGGATGTGCGGAACGATGGAGAACCATCCTTTTCGAGTCAGGAGAAAAAATCTGTGCCTCCATATAGATGTGGCAACCCGGCACATCCGGATTATCCGTCATTTGAAACAGTTTCAAATGATCCGGAACTGAATACCCTGCAAACTCGAAAAGGCGTTTCATTTTATTTTTCCTCCGTCATTTGAACTGTCCGGAAGCTGTTGGGACTGTGATAAGAGCCGTCAGTCCAGCTTTGACGGATATTTTCCCCGGAACGGTTCAGCCCGATCAGCCAGTTTACGCCGGGTTTCGGCTCTCCGAAGGTTTTAAAAGGCAGTTCAAACTCAACCGTCCATTTTTCCGCCGATCTGGAAGCGGCGGTTTTCCATTTGCCGTTCCATGCCTTATTGATGTTCATGCCGATGGAAGCAAGCGCATCATAAGGCACCCCTGCCGAATTCGTCACCAGATAGAAATAATCCGTACGGGTGTTGTTCGGGTCAATGGAGAGTTCAATACAGTCATCTTTCCACTGGTCGTCATCGCGTTCCATCTGATTCGTCCTGACTTTTTCCATCTCTCCGTAACAGTCGACTTTGATGTAAAGAGCCTTGTCTGTGCGGAGGACAACGGCTTCCGTTTTCGGCTTCACAGGGCCTCTGTTCATGAAGGAACGGATTTGACAGCCCTGCTTCCAGACAGGGTCCGTTCCTTTGCCGTCGAGAGCAGGGGCGGTCGTCACAAGCGGAACCTTGATGTGCCAGCGTTCCGCCAGAGACGGCGAGGGAATTTCGTGAACCGCAATATCCGCGACATCGACAGGCTGGTAACTGCACAGATTGATTATGCCCCTGCCGATCGGCGCTTTTCCCTCAAACATGAGCTGTCCGTCAATTTTTACCATCAACCAGTTGTCCACTGCCCGGATTTCCGCCTTGTGCCAGCCTTCCGCAAGTTCCTCATTCAGTCTTTTCCTCGCGATCGGAACCTCTTTATTTCCTGCTTTCAACCGGTAGCTGCCGGTAATCCACCGTTTGTTGATCGAAACGTCGAGGGCATAAAAATCCTCTCCGAAACGTTCTCCGCCGGCGCGGACTTTTACAAAAATTCCATTTTTCGTCTGATTGCCGGGAAAGCGGAACCGGAAAGAAAGTTCATAGTTGATCCAGTTGCAGGGGCGTCCGAAAATACGCGGATGATTACCGTAGAGAAAACCGTCGTGCGCAAGCTGCCCTTTCGCATTTCTCTGCGGACGATAGGCAATATACGGTGTTCCGTCCGCATCCTTTTCAACGGAGCAGGTTTCCATGAATCCCTCCGGTTTCTTTGTCAGATCGGCGGAATAGAGAACTTCGCCGGGTTTCGCGTTTTTCAAATAATCAAGACGGTCCGCCATATTGCCTTTTGCGATTTCCTGCCAGTTGTCGCGGGAAAGTTTCAAGTCACGCCAGCGTTTCCATCCCTCAAAATCGGCTTTGACCAAACGCTGTGCGCGCGGATCTTTTTCCGTCTTCTTCAGTGCGGATTCAAACAGAGGATCGATCTTCGCAATCAATTCTCTGGATATGACATTGTCCACCTGCGATGCGGGATTGCTGAAATAATAGGAGGCGTGCCCGTCTTTCTGCCATGCTTCCTGCATCAGCGTATAATACTGTTCCATTTCCCCTGCTCCGTTTCCAAAAGTATACTTGCAGAATTCGGAAAGGAGCGCTTTTTCATCCAGTCCGGGGTTCCAGAGCAGTTTTGCAATGGCATACGCGGGAAAACGGTTTACGAACGGGCGGCTGTCCTGAAGCGGCTTTTTCAGATTGAATCCCGCATGATATTCCGTCGCCCAGTAATTGATTCCGAGTCGTTTCGCCCAGCGCAGTTCTTCGGCAACAATCGGAGTGATCGGAGTAAGGACAGGATCGCCGCCGAAAATGTCAAAGTGATATCCGTAAATTGCGGGATTGATTCCAGCCCTGCGCCACTCCCCGACTGCTTTCAGTGCGCGCGGATTCACCGGACAGCTCTGATCGGAAAACTTGTGTTTATAGCAGCGGTTATACATGCAGTAGGACATATTCAGGTTATCCGCCGGCAATTTGATCTTCGGGACATTCAGGTAAAAGGAATAAGCGATCGTGTTATATTTTTTGCCCGGGTGTTTTTTCGCCGTTTCCTCAATCAATTTTTTCACAAACTGAAAATAGAGTGTGGAGGAATCATACTTGGAACAGTCCGGACATTTACAGTAGATCGGCGTATCGCGTGCGGAAAGTGTCAGATATTCGATTTCAGGATGATTTTTCCAGAAATTGTCGATCCAGTTCAGAAACGTTTTAACTGTATCCGGGTTCGTATAACAATGCTGGTTGATGACGCGGATGCCGTTGTTCAGTGCAAATTGTTCCGGGTATTTTTTGAAATATTCGTCAATGGTTTTGCAGTCTTCCGGAAAAATCCAGTTGAAAGAATGCCCGCCCCAACTGGTGGAAAAACCGTATGCCGGGGAATTGCCCATCGGATTCATTTTATTGTGTGCGAAAAACAGCTCCTTGTCCTTATTCGGATGTGACATCAAGTGCCGGTGTGCAAACGCCGCCCGGCTGTTGATATTGAGATCGCCGACAGACAGATTTTTTGTCGCCGCAGGAAGATATTCCCCGTCTTTGCCGGGCCAGAACCATCGGCATCCGAGCTGTTCCAGGAGCTCGAACACGGCGAACATTGCAGAGCGTGGATTGTTTCCGGCGGCATAGATGATATTCCCTTTTGTCTTGAGTGCAAAAACATCTGTATCCTGTTTTTTATCAAGTCCGAGGAATACGGCTTCCTTTGCAATCGCCGGATTTGTTTCGGGAGTCCCGATCACCAGTTTATTCGGCGCTTTGCCGTTACCGATCTCCGATCCGGTAACAGCTTTTATGATGCGCTTGAATTCATTGACTGCTGTCTTTTCAGGCAATGCTGTCCCGGATTCCAGTTCAATCCGGGCAATGCCGTCTGTCACAATGTCCAGAGCGGAAAGAGAAAATACCACGCTCCCCGTAAGGAAACCCGTCAAAAGTTTTTTGATCATAACAATTCCTTTCTATAATTTATAGTAAAATATCAACTTTATTCCGCATAAATCCATTGACCGCCGGAAGGTTTGACTCTGTGGATAATTTCAGGCGGGACGACGGATCCGATCGCAGTAGGCAGTTTATGGTATTCCCCGTGGAGGTCGGCATAAATCAGATTTGCCCCGAGATTATGGAACATGGCAAGGCGGTAGATACTGCTGCCGACGGTCATACAGGCTAAACCACTTGAGTTTGCCGTAAAGACACTTGCCCCGCTGTCGCCATCGGTTCCATCGACCAGCAATGCAGTTCTTGAAGACTTCTTCAATTTAAGAATATTTGCAGATTCTCTGGAAAACGTCCCGGAACCGAAAGAAAAACCGGGCAGAAGATGACCGTTAATTGCAAAAGAAAGAAAATATTTGTTTTTTCTTTGGTCGGCGGGACAGCGAAACGCTTTTGAAGATGCGGCTATACTGCTTTTCGAGTCCAAAATTTTGAGAATGGAACTCTGCCAGTAAATATTGTTTGAACCGTCGTTCCAACTGCCGATCGGTAATGTTTTATAATCTCCCGCATAATCCATAAGGGCAAGTCCGATCTGACGCTGTCTGTTCATGCACTCAATTCTGTTCACCGATTCCCTTGCCTTATTCAAGGCAGGCAGAAGCATTGAGGCTAAAATTGCTATGATTGCAATTACGATGAGAAGCTCTATCAAGGTAAAACAAGCCGATTCACAGGTTGACGGCAGAAAGAGAGATTTCTCTTTGGTGTCGGCAACTTCAGTATTTTCATGCCATCTCATAATTACGTCCTTTCTCTTGCCGGACCGCAAGATTTTCGTATGATCAGTTTGGATTTCAAAGTCAATGATACCGCCTTCTTTTCAGGAGCTCCGAAGCGTTCCAGAAGCAAATCCACCATGATGCCGGCTTTCTGTCCGATAAAAGTGTCGATCGTCGTCAAAGCCGGATACGAGAAACCGGATTCCAAAGTATTGTCTATTCCAATAATTGAAATATCGGAACCGATTTCAAGCCCGTTGCGCTGTGCCTCCGCCATTGCGGAAAGCGCAACGGAATCGTTATGACAGAAAATTGCGGTCGGCGGTTTTTCCATCCGCAGGAAAAATTGCATTCCCTTGATTCCGTTTTCAGGATATCCCATCCCGTCGAAAACATAATCGCTGTCCGCAAGACCGTATTTATCCATGACGGCGGCATAATTTTCATAACGCTCTCCATGACACCCGATATACCCGAAACGGCTGTGACCAAGCGAACACAGATATTCCGCCGCTTCCGAAAACGCAGTGCTGTAATCAATTGAAATGCAGTCTGTTTCAGGATACTGCTTCCCATAGACGACAACCGGAATCTTTTCCTGAATCCATTCCGGGTGATAATCACAGGTTATGATGCCGTCCACCTGATTACGGATTACATTCTTATATGCCTGCTCGATTTCCGAAGCTTTCTCCCAGATCGCAAAAATACTGGTATAACCGGATTTCAGAAGACGCCGGTAAAGTTCCATCATGACGTCGCCGATGATCCGGTCGCGGAAACTTGCAAAAAGAATCCCTACCGTTCTGGTTTTCCCGGAGCGCAGGCGCTGTGCTTGTAAGTTAGGTTGAAAACCAAGTTCCTTCACCAGTTCAAGAATGCGCTGTTTCTTTTCATCGGAAACCCGGCAGGTTGACTTTCCTCCAAGAACGGCACAGACTACCGGGCGCGATACTCCTGCCCGTTCCGCAATATCTTTCATTGTTACCGCCATCCCTGGATTCTCCTTTTATGATTACTCGATTAACTATAATTATAATGAAAAATTCTGTTTTGTCAATAGCAAAATGAAAAAAATCGGAATTTTCTTTCTTAAAAATTATATCGGACCAGCTTGCCTTTTAAAAATGGCAGATAACTCCTGCAAAATACAAGGTTGTATTGTCTTCATTGCGGAATCAAGAAAATAAAGCCTTGTTATTTTTACTTTCCAAAATAAAAAAGCAGAGGTGTTTCAACGCTCTGCCCATTTTTTCATAGATCCGTCATTTTTTCGTCATTCAGATAAATTTTTCAATATCAGACAGTTTCGCATTTGCATCTATACCCGTCATTTTATCTGTAATTGACGGATGTGCAGCTCTGCCGAAGCGGATATAGAAATCATTTCTGACAGCTTTGTTTCCACCGAAAGTTCCCTTTGACCAGTCACTCAGAAAACCGAGGCCGAATTTTGAAAGAATGGTATGGGCATTCAGAATGGCGGCTCCGTCCACAAAATTTTTCAGATGTCTGGCAAGTGCAGGTTCTGCAAAAGTATCCACCAGTTTCTGTCCGGCGGCATTCATTTCCGTACCGCAGAAAACCGGCATATCACGCTTCAGACAGCTTGCAATGATTTTATCCATGTTAGCCACCTTTGCAGCTTTAACGGCAGGATCGCCAAAATTCCAGTTGCGGTCGGGTATCAGATTGAACATTGCCGCACCATAGGATTCATGAAGATCAAGCAGCGCATCAGGATCTGCTTCTCCATCGGAATCTCCGTTCAGCCACGCAATACTTGGAATGGCTCCCGATTTGATTGTAAACCGGTTCATGGCTTCAAGTGACGGAAAAGATGACGGATCGGGTTTTACATAACCCGGACCGCCGGATTTCATCATCTTGGAACGGATCACACCTTGCAATTTGACGGAGTTCTGAATCAATTTCAAGGCTTCTTCTTCCGTCATTCCGAGTTTTGACGCCCAAAAGCCTGCCAATTTGACGGGAGTATTAAAAAGTTTCACCACCTTTTCAGCGTATGCCATACAGACATGGCGCTCCGTTGCATTTCCTCCGGGGGTCAAAGTCAGGACATCTTTTTCAAAATCCAGTTCCAGCGGGGAAAGCACCGGATTCACTTTTTCCACAATGCCGCGGGTTCTTGCATTCGCAGCGGCTTTCATGGCATCCAGATATTTCCGCTGCTCCACGGGGATTCCGGACGTTGTGAAACCCACTCCGAGATGGTATGCAATCCCCGGTTCTCCCGGTGAATTGATTACCTTGTCCAGCATTTCCTTGACAACGACACGGGATTCCACACCGCAGGAGGCGCGGAGATCAAGCTCGCGGGCGGCAGCGAGAAACTCATCCACTCCGTCGAGAACGTCAAAATCAATCAGTCCGGCGGAAAACAGACGCTCCGCCTTTGCCCAACATGCCACATGAGTCGGAGAATATCCGTAACCGTTAAATGAAAAAAAGGTATGGCAATGCATATTATTGTCATTTTTTTCACAGACAAAAGATTCTCCCGCAGTGACAAATGCCTTTTTGAATTCCTCCAAGGCATTCTTCCTTTCAGCAGGATTGAAACTGTCCAGTTTACAACTCAAATCATCAAGTATTTTATTCGCGTTCATGAAACACTCCCTTTTATTTTGAACGTTGAAATTTTGACTGATCCGACAATATATTAAAGATCCTCGTATTTTTCAATCGAACGAAACGCTTTTTCCAATTCTTCTTCCAGATCAGGAATCTTTTTTTCTTCCTCCTCCACCAGATAAAATTTTGCGGCTACCGCAGGGGAGGGCGGCGCAAATACGGTACAACTGTCCGGCAGCGCTTCAATAGAGATATTGTAAGTTCCTATCTTTTCAGCACGTTCAATGGATTCCAATTTATCCAGCCCTGCCAGCGGACGCAAAATCAGCATACGTGTGGCGTCATTGATGATCGAAAGATTTACAATGGTCTGGCTGGCAACCTGGCCGACGGATTCTCCGGTAACAATTGCATTCAATTTCTGGAATCGGCAGATTTTTTCCGCGATCCGCATCATCTGCCGGCGGTAGAGAATTGTCCGGTAACGCGGGTTGCAATTGTCGCGGATCAGTTTTTGAAGCTCCGAAATATTACATGAATAGAGACGTCCTTTTTTCTGATACCGGTTCAGGACGGAAGCAAGGCGTTTGACTTTATCCACGGACTCCATGGGCGTATAGGGAAAGCTGTGGAAGGTCAGAAAATCCACATGACAGCCGCGCTTCATAGTCATATGACACGCAACAGGGGAATCAATCCCGCCGGAAAGAAGCGCCAGAACGTGAGAATTTGTGCCTACCGGAAGTCCGCCGGGACCTTTGAATGTTTCATAGTAAACGAGTGCAATTTTATCCCTGACTTCAACACCGATTGAAACTTCAGGATGATCCAGATTCACTTTAATTTTTTCTCCGAAAATTTCCTGGAGCCGCGTGGCGGCTTCGATCTCAATCTCTTTGGAACGCAGCGGAAAAGTTTTGTCACTGCGTCTTGCACGGGTTCTGAATTGAACAACGCTGCATGTTTTCAATTTTTCTTCAAAGGTTTCCTTTGCACTTTCCCCGATGACATCCAGAATCCGATTGATATCAGGTTCACATTCAATCACCGGAGAAAAAGATTCCAGACCGAAACTTCTGGAGAGCACATCTTTCACCTTTTCCAGCTCCCCGGAAGAAAAAATGCCGTTTTTCAGTTTTCTAATGAAAATACGCCCGCGGATACGTTGAAAAACCAGTCCTGCAATTCCATCATACTCACATAAAATCCGCATATTTGCAATAAGCTTATTTTCAAACATCGAACGGTTATGTCCCTTGGTCGCTATTTCATGATAACGGCATACGATACTTTTATACATACAGATACCTCTTTAAAAAATTATGAAACTGTTCCATTTTCTACTTGAAATATTTGCGATTCCCTGAAAAACCCATCATCCGGCAGTTCCGTGAACGCATGAAAAATCTGCCCCGCCATTGCAATTTTGGAAAGAAATGAAAACTTGGCTTTTACATCCAGATCTCCTGTTGCATCGTCCACCAGAACCACCGTACCATTATCACTCGGCGAGTTCATTTTGACAATTTCCAGTTCCGCCAGTTTGAGGCAGAGCGACGCCATGCGGCATTGTCCGCGCGAACCGTAGAAACGCAAAGATTTTTCATCCACGATAAAATCAAAATCATCCAGATGAGGACCGAACGTGGTAAAACCTTTCTGCACATCTCTGGAAAAGTCGGCTTCCAGTTTCTTCATGAAAGACTCTCTGTCCTCCGTCTCTTTTGCATAACGCATCCTGATCCTGAAATCAGCAAGTTCAGGACGAATTTCCGCTAAGATATTCTTCATTCCATCAGAAAGAAGCTGACTGTATCTCAACCTTAATTTTATGATTTTCTCACCCGAATAAGCAAGCAGGGAGTTATAGGAAAGCAAAATATCCCGGTTCAAATTCCTGCTTTTCAAAATGAAATTACGGGATTTCAAAGCCGAAGAATAATGCTGGAGCGCCGTAAAGTATTCACGATCCAGCATACAGATGAACATATCGAAAAAACGCCGCCTCAACTGGGAGGACCCATTGATGATAAACGGATCGTCAGGCAGAAAGGCAATCGTCTTGATGCGTCCTGTAAAATCGCTTGCTTTTGAAACCGGCAGACCGTCAATTTTAAGGCTGCGGATATTTCCCGCTTCCAGCTCCAGCCTGGTATTCCATTTTTCATTTCGCTTGATACTGACTCCCAGACGGAACGACTGTGAACCGATTTTCTTGATCTCTCTGGTCTGGGATGTACGGAAGGAACGGAGATTCGCAATAAAGAAAATGGACTCCAGAAGACTCGTTTTCCCCTGCCCGTTTGCCCCCCGGAATATGACGGATCTGGACTGAAAAGACAAGGAAGCTCCGGAAAAATTCCGGAAATTTTCAAGTTTCAGTTCATTCAGCATATCATAATATAAAATATCCCCCGGAAAATATCCGGGGGAGGATTGAGTCAGATGAAAATCAGGAAAATCCGTTATTTATTTCTCATCGGCATGATCACATACAGGAAACCGTCGCCGCTTTCGATCGCGATCGGACTGAATGCGTCATTGATTTTGATATTGACGTTGTCCACGCCGATGTGTTTGAACGGATCGGAAAGGAACTGCGGATTGAAGGAAAGGGACATCTCCTCGCCTTCATATTCGATCGCAATGTGTTCTTTACCTTCACCGATGTTGCTGTTCGCCTCAAACATCAGCTTGTTCGTGGTAAATGTGATCTTCACATAGGATGAGGAAGCGTCGAACAGCGGGATGCTGACGATTTCCAGAGCATCGATGAAGTCCGAGCAAGGAACGGAAATCTTCTTGGCAAAGGAAGCCGGAATCACCTGCTTGTAATTCGGATAGTTGCCGTCGATCAGCTTGGAATAGATCATTGTGGAATCGACTTTGAAGACAGCCTGTTTTTCACCGATTTCAATGACGACATCGCCGTCCTTTTCAAGAATCCGCTTGATCTCGTTCGCAGCTTTCAAGGTAACGATGATATCGCCGTCGGAACCGACGGGAGCCTCATCCAGGAGCTTTTCCACGAGTGCGAGACGTTTGCCGTCCGTTGCGACAGCGGTCAGGTTTCCCTCCTTGATGGAGAAGAAAATTCCCTGGAGCACCTTTCTGGAGTCATCCAAACTGACCGCATAGGAGATACGGTCAATGATGCGTGCAAGGTCTCCCTGCTTGATTTTAATGGTTCTCTGAGCCGTGAAATCAACCGGGACCGGGAAATCATCGGGGGTAAGTCCGAGAATCATGAAATCGGCTGTTCCACAACTGATCTTGGTGTGATGGTTTTCATTGGTGTCGAAACTGACGGTGTCGCCTTTGAACTTGGAAACAAGTCCGAGAAGACGCTTTGCCGGCAGAGTCGTCTTGCCGCTTTTTTCCACTTCCGCTTCAATGGAAGTCGTGATCCTGAGTTCAAGATCGGTTGTTGTAAAGGTGAGCTTGTTATTTTCCGCTTCCATCATGACGTTTGCAAGAACAGGGAGAGTGGTTCTGCTTCCGATGATGTTGCAGACTTTCTGAAGCGCCTTCAGTAGGAGTTCTCTTTTTACGTTGATTTTCATTGTTGTTCCTCGATTTTGCTGTATGTTAATTATTTATCTATGTATTTCTTTCTTATATATCATTACTATTATAGCTGTCAATAGTGTTTACAAGTCCGGAAATCAGACTCAAATAAAATATTTTTCAACTTGTTGAGAAAATGTTTTGAATTTGTGGAGAAGTGGTGTTCTATTTACATCACCAAAGTTCTCAATAATTACTTAACCAACTTTCAACAAGGTTATCAACATGGTTACTGACAACATAACAGCAAGACACATCAAAGAGCTCCTGAGGAGATATCCGGATCTGGAAAAAACATCCGAAAAACTCATCATAGCATATTCTATACTAAAAAATTGTTTTTTCAATGACAGAATTCTTTTTGTTTGCGGAAATGGTGGCAGCGCTGCCGATTCCGAGCATATCGTCGGAGAGTTGATGAAAGGATTCAGAATGAAACGCCCCGTCAAGGAAGCTGTCCGTGCTGATTTTATGGAACAATTTGGAAACGAAGAACTTGCAAATAAACTGCAAATGGGGTTGCGTGCTGTTTCACTTTTGTCGCATCCTGCTCTATCTTCTGCGTATATGAATGATGTTGACCCACTTATGACTTACGCGCAACAGCTTTTCGTGATGGGGCGTGAAGGAGATGTGCTGATCGGGCTGAGCACTTCCGGCAACGCGAAAAATATTTACTACGCTTTTCAAGTGGCGAAAGTGAAAAAAATCAAAACGATCCTCTTTACCGGAGAAAATTGCGGGATTTGCGAAGAACTTGCGGACTGTACCGTCAAGGCACCTTCCCGCGAGACGTATGTAATTCAGGAATACCACCTGCCGCTTTATCATTGTCTTTGTCTCATGCTGGAGGAAGCATTTTATGGAAACTGAACAGAGAATTCCGCGACATATTGCGATTATCATGGACGGCAACGGACGCTGGGCGGAACGTCATGGGGTGGAGCGGGTCGAAGGGCACCGCATGGGTGCCGTGGCGGTCAAGAAGCTGATTGAGAATCTTGCGGATACCGGTGTGGAGTATGTGACATTGTATGCGTTCAGCACGGAAAACTGGAAGCGTTCCAAAGAAGAAGTGGATGCCCTGATGGAACTTCTGTGCGAATTTATCGATGCAAATCTTTCTGTAATGATTGAAAAGGGACTGCGTTTGATGGTGACGGGCCGTATGTGGGGACTTCCTGAGAAGTCGCGGGAATATTTGAATCTGGCGATAGAAAAAACGGCTTCCAATAGGAGAGGGACTCTGATTCTTGCCCTGAATTACGGCGGGCGCGCCGAGATTGCCGATACTGCGAAAAAAATAGCGCAGGATGTAATGAATGGAAAACTAAGTATTGAAAATATCAATGAAGAAACTTTTGCCGAGCGGATGTATCTGCCGGAAGTCCCCGATCCGGATCTGCTGATCCGAACCAGCGGGGAGCTCCGGTTGAGTAATTTTCTGCTTTGGGAGCTTTCCTATTCGGAAATTTATGTGACAGACACTCTGTGGCCGGATTTCGATATGGAGGAACTTCGGAAAGCTGTTTCCGCATACGGCAGAAGAAACAGAAGATTCGGAGGAAGAAAATAATGTTTATTCCCAGATTGTGCAGCACAGTTGTCCTGCTTTCTTTATTCGGCGTATCTATTTTTATGGATAATGGCATTGGCTGGAAATTGTTTGGCATTATGGCGCTGTTTCTTTCCTTTTTTGTTACAAAGGAGTTCTGCGCTCTGATCGGAAATATCGGCATGGAAACTTACAGTCTCGGAGTCTGTATTGCAAATACGTTAATTGTATTTATGGAATTGGTTCTGTTTGCTTCTATTTATACAACTTTTTCAAAAATCCCGGTAATGATCTTTTTGGGCGGAATCATACTGCTGCCGGTGTTGATCTGGCTGCTGATTCTTTCTGTCAGGAATTCTGAAATAAAATTGAAGAAAGTTTTCAATACTGTCGGGGTTTTCTTCATTACTGCTCCTTCTATCTGCATGCTTATATTCATTTACTGCATGGGAGCCAATTCTATACGTTTCAACTGGAATGTATTATTTTTATTCTTTATTCTTGCCACAAAAATCGGTGATATAGGTGCGTATGTGACCGGAACATTGTCCAATAAAATTCTGAAAGGCGGAAATCATAAGATGATACCGTCGATCAGTCCGGGAAAGTCATACGAAGGCGCTGTCGGAGGACTGTTGTTTACTGTTTTATTGTGTCTTGCTTTTCATTACTGGATTCCGTTTATCAGTACTCCGCTTTATGCTGTTATTACGGGAATTCTGTTCTTTTTCTTCGGGATGGCGGGCGATCTTGCGGAGTCCGCAGTCAAACGTGCATGCAAGATCAAAGACTCAGGACATACGATTCCCGGTATCGGAGGAGTGTTTGACCTGGTAGACAGTCCTATGATGACTGCTGGGATTTTTCTGTTTCTCATAATGATTCAGACGCTTTTCGGTCTTGCATTTTTCAATTTATGAGGCATATTTATAATCCTTTAACGTATTATAACGGAGAATACAAATGAACAGAAACGAAATGAGAAGAAACATTCTCAGGCTTCTCGGCGAGGATGGACGTCTTACAGCGAAGGATATCTCCGAAAGAATTGATGTTCCGGCGAAAGAGGTCCAGGCGGAAATCAGAAGACTGGAAGCGGAAAATGTGATCATCGGTTATCGGGCCGTGTTCGACGACTCGGAATTGCCTGAAAGTGCCGTAAAGGCTATCATAGAAGTTAAGATCCGTCCGGAGCGTGAGGGCGGATTTGATAAAATCGCGCGTAGACTCAGTAAGTTTTCACAGGTTTCCGCTCTTTATCTGATGTCGGGCGGAAATTTCGATCTTCAGTTGGAGATCAAGGGTGAAAGTCTGAATGACGTGGCACAGTTTGTTGCAAGCAGGCTCGCCACAATCGACGGTGTGCTTTCCACATCGACCCATTTTCTGTTGAAGAAGTATAAAGAATCAGGCAAGCTGATGCAGGAGGAAGAAGATCATGAACGGCTCAAGATCACGCCATAACAGCAAAGTTGAAAAAAATAAGAAAAAAACATTGATTGCTCCACATATCGCCGTATTGCCGAAGAGCGGAATACGCGATTTTTTTGAACTCGTCAACTCCATGGATGACGTTATTTCACTGGGAATCGGCGAACCGGATTTCGTGACGCCGTGGAACATCCGCGAAAGTGCGATCTATTCACTGGAGAGCGGAAAGACGCATTATACCTCAAACCTCGGACTGCTTTCTCTGCGCAAGGCGATCTGCAACTATATGTCCAGCGACTATGATCTGGATTATGATCCGGTTCATGAGTGCATTGTGACGGTTGGAGTCAGCGAGGCGCTTGACCTCGTAATCCGTGCCATTACGAGTCCGGGCGACGAGATTATTTATCATGAGCCGTGCTACGTTTCCTATGGACCTGAAATCCGTATGGCGCATGGTGTTCCGGTGGTGGTTAAAACATATGAAAAAAATGATTTTGCATTGGACCCGGACGACCTTGAAAAGGCGATTACACCGAAAACAAAAGCGATTCTGCTGAACTTTCCGTGTAACCCGACCGGCGCAACGCTCACTTATGAGCAGACTGAAAAAATTGCGAAGATCGCAGTGCGTCACAATCTGATTGTGCTTGCCGACCATATTTATACGGAATTGACGTACGGTGAAATGACGCCTTCAATTGCCACGTTCCCGGGAATGAAGGAACGCACCGTGTTTCTGCATGGTTTTTCAAAAGCGTTCGCAATGACCGGATTCCGTCTCGGTTACGCCTGCGGGCCTGCGGAAATTATTGATGCGATGATGAAAATTCATCAGTATTCCATGCTCTGCGCCTCGATTACCGCGCAGGAAGCGGCTCTGGAAGCTTTGAGAAGCGGTAAAAAAGACATGCTTGCGATGAAAGCGGATTACCGTGACCGCCGTAATGTAATTGTAAAGCGTTTAAATGAAATGGGCTTGAAATGTTTCCTGCCTGAAGGAGCTTTTTATGTATTCCCGAACATCACTTCGAGCGGGTTGTCTTCCAGAGACTTTGCAACACAGCTTCTGATGAAAAAGAAAGTGGCTGTGGTTCCAGGAACCGCATTCGGAGAATGCGGAGAAGGATTTGTGCGTTGCTCCTATGCGACTTCCATGGACGGAATCAAAGAAGCAATGGATAAAATCGCGGAATTTCTGAAGGAACTGAAAGCAGGAAAGAAAAAGAAATCACGGAAATAATGGGGAAATGTCTCCGGTGAACGGAACTTCGAACCGTCTTATGAGGTCGAAGACACCGGAGGCATAATTAACAGCAAGGGGAAAGATCGGGATGAAAATCATTCAGAAGATATCTGTTTTTTTGTATCTGGCGGTTTTGTTTTGTTTGAATCTTTCAGGCATGAATCCGGAAGACGCATTCAAATGGTCCTGCACGATGAACGAATCCGAGTTCGCCGTTACGGTTTCCGTGGAAAAAGGATTTCATCTGTATGAAAATACTACGAAAGTGACCTTGTTTTCCAATGGGGTGGAGTTGAAACCGGTCAGGAAGCCTGCAAGCATCTCTTACGAAGACAAAGTGTTCGGGAAAAATAATGTTTACCGCGGCAGATCCGATTTTCAATGGGTCTTTGCGATTGACAGACAGAAATTTCCTCTTGAACTCAAACTTGCATGGCAGGGATGTTCCGAAGCGACAAAGGATTCCGAACCTGTCTGTTTCTTTCCTGAAAGCAGGGAATATACATTTTCAAAACTTGAGTTGACCAAAAGCCCGGTTCCCCTGCTGAAAGAGAAAGAAGCGGAGATTGCAAGCGGGCCTGCGGATTCAAATTCGGAAATTCCCGCCTTTGAGATTGTCCGCACTGAATCCGGTTATATGGCAAGTGATATGTTTCTGCCTTTTCTCAAGGGTGAAAAAAGCGAAATGTTCCTGAGTTTTGCCGATAAGAGTTTCCTGCTGATCCTGATTTTAACATTCATCGGCGGCATTGCCCTGAATCTGACGCCATGTGTACTGCCGATGATTCCGATCAACCTTGCGATTATCGGAGCGGACGCCGGGAAGGAACACCGTCTTGCAAGTATGTCCAAAGGATTGGTTTACGGTCTCGGAATTGCGCTTGCCTATGGAGTTCTGGGGCTGTTCGTCGTATTGACAGGATCGAGTTTCGGCGTCATTGATTCCACGTGGTGGTTCAATGCGGTTGTCGCAGTGATTTTTGTATTGCTGGGACTCTCTTTGTTTGATGTTTTCATGATTGATTTTTCGCGTTACGGTTCTAATTTCAAAATGCCGTCCGGTGCGAAAATCATCGGTATTTTCGTCATGGGAGTCATTGCGGCGCTTCTTGCCGGCGCATGCGTTGCGCCGGTGGTGGTTGCGGCATTGCTTCAAGCGTCAAAAATGTATAATTCCGGTGAACATATCGGTTTGATTCTTCCGTTCGTGCTCGGCATTGGAATGGGACTTCCATGGCCGGTTGCGGCGGCGGGTTTTTCGATCATGCCGAAGCCGGGGGTCTGGATGAAATATGTAAAATATGTATTCGGCGTTGTAATCATTATCGTCGGACTCTACTATGCATATACCGGTATCGTGATTTACACTTCTCTCGCGGAGAGCCATAAAAATATTGAAAAGAGCATGGATTCTCTGGTCAGTGCGTTGAAAGAATCTGCGAAGACGAAACGTCTTGTCTTCATTGATTTCCGTGCGGAGTGGTGTAAAAACTGCAAAGCGATGGAAAAAACGACATTCAAGGACCCGGCGGTTCAGAATGAACTCAAAAACTTTATCGTCGTCGAGTTCGACGCCACGGATATGGCGAATGCGGATATCAAAAAAGTCCTGAAAAAATTCGATGTTTCCGGTCTTCCGACTTACGTGATAGCCAGAGGAAAATGAGATTTTGAAATGCGGTCCGGTTTATTACGAATCAGTCCGCATTCAATTCTTCAATGGAATGTTCCGTTCTTTTCCTCCAAGTCCTTTGCGTTCAAGTCAATTCTTTGCAGGGAAAGTTGCAGCGGCTTTGAAGAAAACCGGATTATTTATGCAGATATACTGCATTTCTATGGTTCGATCTTCTGATCTGTTCCGTAAGGGTAGGGCAGGAAATCCAGATTATCTGAGCTGACATCGCCGGAGAGACAGCTGCCGATCGTATACACGTAACGAAAACTGTCTGAATTCGTGGCACATGTGAACAGCAGGGCGGTGGCGTAGCGCAGGAGCATCTGCGTATTCCAGAATTCAAACGCATACTGTTTGCCGTCGAATGGAATGTAATCCCAGTCATTGACCGGAACCAGAATATTGCCGAATTCATCGACAAGGATAAAATCCGTTTCCGCAGACTGCGTTATGAAAACACGCAATCCCCATCTTGCGGCAAGCAGGCACGCAATCGCGCAAAGCATGAAATCCGCTCCGGTATTTTCATCGAGAATCGTTCCGAGGCAGAGAAATTCCGATTCCATTTCGTCTCTGTGTGAACACACAAAGGAATGTTTGCGCATGAAATAAGCGAGTTGTTCCAGCGTCTCGGGATGGTATTTCCCGGATTCCTCCACAAGAGTTTCCCATTGCTTCTTCACCGTGTCGTAAGCATCGTTGTCATACCAGAGCAGATGAATTTGAATCAGCCCTTCCAGCAGATCAATGCTGCGTTCAGACAGATTGCGTGTAAGGCTTTTGCGCCTTCTCCGCAGCGTGATTGTGGACTGGAGCTGGTGAATCCGGCGACGGAGACGCGGATCGGAACTCTCCTGCAATTTGCGGAGCACCGGTTCAAGAGTCTTCTGATCGCGTGCAAGCAGCTCCGCCATGGCGAGAGAGGCAGACTGCTCATTCTCGTCGTCCAGCAGGCTCAACAAGTGTTTATAATCATGATCCATAGTGCGGTAATCCACTACACTTTCTCTGGAAAAATGCCTTTCAATGCGTCGGAAGCGATATTTTTCACTTCGACACTGAAATCCGACCTCAAGATCCAGCGCAGGAAGTCGGGATTGTCAATCGCGATACGGCGCAGGGAAGTGCCCGCATTCTTTCCAAATGCGACCACCGCTTCACCGTTTTTCCATTTGAAACGCCCGTCAGGGTCAATGCTGTCGATCATTCTCTGATTACAGAATGTGTGAAATTCGTCCAGTGTTTCAGGCCATTTTTCAATGTCTTCGGGATAGTCTTCCCTGGCCATCTGTGAATAACGCTTGATTTCACCTTCAAAGATTTCCACCGTTGCAAGAGTATCCGCCTCGGCACTGTGTGCATCTTTCATATCCTTGCCGCAGAAGAATTTGTATGCGGCGGAAAGATTTCTCGGCTCCATGCGGCAGAAAATATTGTAGGCATCAATGATTCTGCGGTTTGCCGTGGTGAAAGTGAGCCCGGCTCTTGAAAACTCCCGTGTCAGCATGGGGATGTCGAACTTGGTGATATTGTATCCTCCCAGATCGCAGTCCTCCAGATAGATGAAGAAATTCTTGGAAATTGCGCGGAATGTCGGTTCATTTGCCACATCCTTGTCGTAAATGCCGTGAATGGCGGACGCTTCTTCCGGAATATGCATTTCCGGATTGATCCTGCGGGTTTTCACTTCACGTCTGCCGTCCGGAAAAATTTTGACGACAGAAATTTCCACGATTCTGTCATTCAGTATATTAACGCCTGTCGCTTCCAGATCGAAAAATACGAGCGGACGTTCCTTAATCAGTTCCATCATAATATTGCTCTCCGTCATTTATCGAAATTATCGTCGTCAAAAGGAATACTTTCGTCATATTTTGAGTTAAAATTAAATCTGACTGAAATATGACGAACCGTCAGATCAAAGATGATTTTTCTTTTCCAGATACTGATATGCCGCGGGAAGATTAACAGCTTCCTTCTGAAAGGAAAACTGCTTTATTTTCCACTGTTCAATCACCGCCTGATAGCGGTTGAGCATTTTGTAAAGATCAAGGATCTGGGAAAGCTCCAAAGCATCCTGATATTCCCTGATATACAATGCATAGAGATCAAGAACCTTTCTTGTCAGTTCAATTTCTCCATTATTCAACGAGTTTCCTCCGCCGATTTTACCGGCCTCATTCCTGAGAGTATCCACCAATGTCACAAGATTTTCCTTTGCGACATGTTTCTGGAGAACATCCTCTTTTTTCAACTGGATCGGCATCCAGACGATCAGGTAAAGTTCAAAAACCACCACAAGAAGAAAGAAATAAATTGCGAAATACGTCATGAAATCGCTTTTTCTCTTACAAGAATATCTGGCTTTTATCTCTTTTGAAACCATAACTCAAACCTGATCTGACGGAAACCTTCCGCGTGAAATGACAAAAAAAGGAGCCGACTTGTTCAGAGGGCTCCCTGAAAAATTCAAAACAATCAGCGGATCGCGTTGCCGCTGACCTGCACACTGTTATACCAGATCACAAGGAACGGGAGCAGCCATGTGCTGGATCTCTCGGAAGTCAGATCCGTCACTGTGGTTGCTTCGAAATCGTTGAGAGCCTTTTTCGTCACCATGGAGACGGCGTTGTCAACCTGAACCGTATCGGTAAAGATTGCGCATCTTCCCGGCTGTGTGCTGCTTCCGGTGAACAGCGGAATGCTGAACAGGTAGATGCCCCAGATTTCTCCGTTGATATGTGCAAGGCTGGTGGCATTCTCAGCGGTTGTGATTTTTTCATTGTTCAGTGTCGTTGCAACCTGAAGGGAAGAGCAGGCTGTGAATGACAGTGCGACAACTGCGGCTACCGCGGCAATCATGATTTTTCTCAGCATAATAAAACTCCTTTTGTTATTTTTTGGCTTGCACGCATAAATTATATCCTCATCGGCAAACATGCAAGGGACTTTCTTTAAAAACACCCCGTTATTTTCTGTTTACGGCTCTTTTGGCAATGTCATGACGGTATTGAACTCCCGTCCAGTGAATTTTCGCAACCGCTTCATAAGCTTTTGCAATGGCATCCGTCACCTGCTCGCCGTCTGCCGTCACGACAAGAACGCGTCCGCCGGAATTGACGATTTTTCCGTCCCTGACGCTTGTACCCGCATGGAACACAATCGCGCCGTCTTTTTCCGCATCTTCAATTCCGGTGATTTCAAATCCCTTTCTGAGCGTTCCGGGATACCCTTCGGAAGCCATTACGATACAGACGGAAGGCTTTTCGCTCCATTTCATATTGATTTCGGAAACTCTGCCTTGCGCGGTTTTCATGAGAACATCGGCAAGACTGCTTTCGAGTCTGGGAAGAATCGCCTCGGTTTCAGGATCGCCGAAACGGACATTGAACTCAAGCACCTTCGGACCGTCTTTCGTAACCATGATTCCTGCGTAGATAATGCCGCGGTAGTCAAGTTTTTCCTCCCGGACGCCTTTCAGAAAACGTTGAAGCACTTTTTCATCAATCTCTTTCATCAGCGCATCCGTGACGACAGGGGCAGGGGAGTAAGCGCCCATTCCGCCCGTATTGGGCCCCTTGTCATCGTCCAGGAGACGTTTGTGATCTTGCGAAGAAACCAGCGGAATTACCGTTTTGCCATCGGCCAGCGCGAGAATCGACGCTTCCTCGCCGATCAGAAGTTCTTCGATGACGACGACACTTCCCGCTGTCCCGAACGTTCCGCCGAAGCACTCCTCGACCGCATCCTCCGCGTCTTTCCGGCAGGCGGCGACAATGACGCCTTTTCCGGCGGCGAGTC
The DNA here is from genome assembly GCA_003526375.1 of Lentisphaeria bacterium. Lineage (GTDB taxonomy): Bacteria > Verrucomicrobiota > Lentisphaeria > Victivallales > UBA1829 > UBA11452. Next base: position 142,873 of record DPDG01000027.1, on the reverse strand, counting down.
CATCCGCTTTGACAACGACGCCACGCCCTGCGTCATATTCTTTGCGAACATATTCCAGAGCGCTTTCCTTGTCAGTAAAACTGGCATAAGCGGCGGTCGGAATGCCGTATTTGACCATGAACTTCTTGGAGAAATCCTTGCTGCCCTCCAGCCGGGCGGCATCTTTTGAGGGACCGAATACGGGAATGCCCGCGGCACGGACGGCATCCGCGACACCCTGACAGAGGGGGAGTTCAGGACCGACGACTACGAGATCGATCTGATGTTCCGCCGCAAAATCCGCGACCGCCTGAATATCGCCGGCGGGCAATGCCACACATTCCGCAATCTGCGCAATTCCCGGATTTCCGGGACTGCAATAAAGTTTTGTGACCTCGGGACTGCGTTTCAATCCCCGGCAAATTGCGTGTTCGCGTCCGCCGCCGCCCAGAACCATGACGTTCATATTACCTCCTTGTTGTAAAAAAAATTAAAATTTATACTGAATATGACTTGTTTCCTGCGCATTTGAGTATCATCTTATAAAGATAAATGGTAATTTACGCCATAATTTTAAAATATCCATTATATTTTGCAAGGATTTATCAATGTTCAGCAATTTAAGAGATTTCGGGGTCGTTCCTTTTGTGAAAGCGGAAACGGAGGAAGACGCACTTCTGACGGCGCAGGCGCTGGTTGCGGGGGGGCTTCCCATCATGGAACTTGTATTCCGTTCTTTCGCACACAGCCGGGCGATCCGCAGGATTGCAAAGGAGATGCCTGATTTCATTATCGGCGCGGGAAACATTCTGAACAAAGATCAGCTTGTCAGGGCGATTGATTCCAGCGCGCGTTTTGCATTTTCCCCCGGTACGGAACCGGAAATGATCAAAGAGGCAAGCAAGCGGCGGATCGTATTCGCTCCCGGCGTCTGCACCGCTTCGAATATTCAGACGGCAATGCTCAGCGGAATTACGGAGTTTCAGTTTTTCCCCGCAGAACAGAGCGGCGGTGCGGAAGTTCTGAAAGCGATTTGCGAGCCGTTCCACCATCTCGGGATTGAGTTTTTCGCCAAAGGCGGGATTACGCTCGAAAATATGAAAAGCTACCTTGTCAGGAAAGAGGTTGTTGCCGTGAGCGCTCCCTGGATCGCGTCTCCGGAGCTGGTTGCCGCAAAGGACTGGGCACAGATCACGAAGAATGCGGCGGAAGTGGTGGAAGCTGTCCTGGCGATCCGCCGGGAATTGCAGGACGCCGGACGGTGACTCCGCCGAATGCCGTACGGAAAGATTTCTCATGTTACGGAAACTGTTTTTTACATTGCTGAGCGGGATTGCGGTTCTTTCCGCATCCTGCGGAAGGCAGGAGGAAGAAAGCGGCGGCAGGACGCTTTCGATTTCCCTCGGAACACGCATTACATCGCTTGACCCTGCACTTGCGGCGGATACGGCAAGCCAGTCCATTGCGGGGGCGCTGTATGACACTCCGCTTCAGTATTCTTATCGGGGGCGTCCTTACCGGCTGGAGTGTTCCATGCTTGCGGAAATGCCGTCCGTTTCGGATGATATGCGGATATTCCGCTGCCGTCTGCGGGATGATCTTTATTTTCAGGAGGCTCCCTGTTTTCCCGACCGGCAGTCGAGGAAAATCACGGCGGCGGATCTGGCGTTTTCAATTCTGCGGCTTGCGGATGCGCGGGTCCGTTCGACCGGCTACTGGCTGATCCGGGACCGGATCAAAGGGATTGCCGGATTCCGTGCAAAAACAGCTCAGGCGGAAAAATACGATATGGCGCCCTATGACGCAGGTTGTCAGGGAATCCGCATTCTGGATGATCTCACCTTTGAAATTGAGCTTGACAAGCCGGACCCGCGTTTTCTGTATGCGCTGGCGCTTCCGTATTTCTCGGCTGTTTCAAGAAAAGCCGTGGAATATTATAAGGACTCTTTTGCGGATCACCCGGCGGGAAGCGGTCCCTTTGCCGTCACGCAGTGGACCAAGGACTTCATTATCCGGATGAAGCGTTACACGGATTACCGGAAAGAACTGCTGCCATCCGCGGACAACCCAGCCGACCGTACACGGAAGCTGCCGCTTCTGGATGAAATCACCTGCTATCTGGTGAAACAGCCGCTTGCCGCATGGCTGATGTTTTTACAGGGCGAGCTTGATTACTGCAGTCTTTCCGGTGAAAATTTCGAGGCTGTGGTAAATGATGAGATGGAGCTTTCCCCCGCTTTGCGGAAGCGCGGCATCCGCCTGATCTCCGCGCCTGATCTCCAGACCAATTACATCGGATTCAATTTTTCCGATCCGGTGCTTGGCTCCAATGTGAATCTCCGCCGGGCGATCAGTCTGGCTTTTGACAAAGATCTGCGCTGCCGCACTTCGAACGGACGGCTGATTCCGGCAAACGGGCCTGTTCCTCCCGGAGCCGACGGTTTTCTTAAAGACTATGAGGGACCCTATGGAAGGTTCAATGTCGAACTTGCGAAGGAGTATATGAAAAAAGCGGGGTATCCCGGCGGAATGGATCCGGAAACGGGAAGGAATCTTGAGTTGACTTTTGATCAGGCAGGCAGTAGCACGCTTTACCGCCAGATTGCGGAAATGCTTGCCGCGGACCTGAAAAGAATCGGGATCGTTTTACGCCCAGAATTCAACAACAGGTCGCGTTTTTTCCAGAAACTGAATCAGGGGCAGTTCCAGTTGTTCCGTCTTTCATGGACCGGCGACTACCCCGATGCGGAGAACTTTCTTCAACTGTTTTACGGTCCGAACAGCGACAGTTGCAACCGTATTTTTTTCAGGGACGCGGAGTTCGACCGGATGTATGAGGAGGTCCGTCCGATGCCGGATTCCGGGGAAAGAACCGCAAAATATGAAAAAATGTCGAAACTTCTTACGGAAAAATGCCCATGGATATTTGAAAGTTATACAGTATCGTTTATGTTGACACATAGATGGGTGACGAATTACGTTCCCCATGACTTCGGATTCAACGCGTGGAAGTATTTCTCGGTGGATCCGGAACTGCGAACCAAAACAAAACATTCGTTCACGCCGATCAGCATGGGCGATCTGAGAAAGTAAGGGGAGAAGAAAAATGCCGGACAGGACAATTGAACACATCAGGGAAAAAATAGCCGAGGCAAATCTGCCGGACGACCGGAAAGACAAACTGTTCGATCTTGTGGATGAACTCAAGGAGGAACTGGACAAGATTGCGGGGGAACATCATGACGACGCGGTGCATATCGCAAAACATGCCGAGGAACTTTCTCTGGCGGCGACCGATGAGAACGGCGTCGATCCTGAAAAAGTGGATGTTTCCGCGGCGGAGCTGAGAGACGCCGTAGGTGATTTCGAGGTCACGCATCCGCAGCTCGTCAAAGTGATCAACGGCATCTGCATGATGCTTTCCAACCTCGGTATCTGAGCCGGAAACCGTTCTCCGCCGCCGGAACATCGCCGGCAGCGGAAAAAACGAAACGGATGAGTTGTGAAATTCAGTATCCAGATAAAAATATTAAGCGCATTGTTCCTGATTTCGATTCTGACATTCGGAATCGTCTCTTTTTATTCGATCCGCGAGATGCGGCGAATGGGGGAGACTGCCATGAAATACGGCGATCAGGTGGGAATGCTTGCGGTCGGAGATGCAAAAAGCGGGCTGATCCGGCAGGCGAAAGAGGAACTCCAGGCGCTTGCCGAGGATCAGGCTTATATTACAGGTTTGAATCTGAAGCGGATTGCCGCGCAGGTGGAGAATCTTGCGGGATTCTGCCGTTTCGGGAACGATGCCCCGCCCCATATTCCGGACCATGTTCTTTTTACGGAGGAATCGTCCGCGCATCCCGGCAATGCCGGTGATTTTTCTTCTTTTTCCCTTGCGCCGGGCGTAAGTCTGAAAGAGGTGCAGCCGGAAATTGGCGCACTGGCGCGTCTTCACAATCTTTTCAAGTTTATCCAGTTCAACGATCCCTGCATCCGTCTGATTTACATCGGCACGCAGAAAGGGGTGATCTACCGGTATCCGTGGGCGGCGTCCAAACGTGATTACGATCCGCGGACGAGAACATGGTATACGGGGGCTGCGGCGGCAAAAGGGAACCTTTTCTGGTCGCAGCCATACTGGTCGGCGTCACGCATGAATGAGCTCACTGTCACATGCAGCAAAGCGTTGTATGGGAAAGATAAAAAACTGCTGGGAGTGATCGGTGCGGATGTCAGCGTAAAATCCATTACCCGGGATTTCATTTCGACGCAGACAAGGCGCGGAACTCATTCTTTCCTGATTAATTCCGCAGGGGAAATCATTGCCGGCGGCAGGATTCATGAACTGGTTACGGGCAACTGGGACCAATCGGCGAAAATGCCTTCTCTCATGAAGGACGGAGAACTGGAGGCTCTCTGCCGGAAAATGCTGGAAATGAAGGCGGGAACCGCGACGGTCACGATCAACGGCGTCAAACAGATTGTCGGCTACGCTCCGGTCAAGGCCTGTTCCTGGAGCATTGCGCTGATTCAGACGGAGGCCGAGACTCTGAAACCGGCTTTTGAAACGGAAGCGGAGATTCATGACGACAAGCTGAAAGCCGAACATTTCATGAATGAGGCGCTCAGCATGAACCTCAAGATTTTCATGGGATTTTCGCTGTTCATGCTTGCGATTATTCTTTTTATCGGTTATATGCTTGCGAAACACCTCAGCAATCCGATTCGCAAGCTGATTGCAGGTGCAAAAAAGATCGGCGCCGGATATCTGGACTGGAAGCTGGAATTGAAAACCGGTGATGAAATCGAAGAACTTTCCGATACCTTCAACAGCATGGCGCACGATCTTAAAAATTATATCCGGAATCTGAACGACGCAGCGCGTGAGAAACAGCGGATCGAATCCGACCTTAAAGCCGCCACGGAGATTCAGACGTCCATGCTGCCGCGCAGGTTTCCCCCGTTTCCGGGGCGGACCGACGTTGATGTCTATGCCGTGATGGAACCTGCAAAAGAGGTCGGCGGCGATCTGTATGACTTTGTATTCATTGATGAGAACCGTCTTTTCTTTACGGTCGGAGATGTTTCCGGCAAAGGAATTCCTGCCGCGCTGTTCATGGCGACGGCGAAGACGCTGATGCGCGGATTTGCCCTGAACGGACTTTCTCCGGCACAGATTCTCCATTCCTCCAACAACTATCTTGCGGATGAAAACGACACCTGCATGTTCATTACGGTTTTCTGCGGAATCCTCGACTGCCGGACCGGTGTGGTGACTTATGCGAACGGCGGGCACAACCCGCCGGTGGTCATCCGGCGTGACGGAAACAGCTCTTTTTTGAAAATGGCGCCCGGTTTTCCGCTTGGACCTTTTGAAATGGCGATGAACGAGGTGTATGTTGAAGGGCAATTTATTCTGGAACCCGGGGATTCGGTGTTTGCGTATACGGACGGCGTGACTGAAGCGGTGAACCCGGAGGATGAGTTGTTCGGTGAAGGGCGGATGTCGCTTGCTTTGTCTGTGGCGCCCCCGGTTCCGGGAACGGATCTGAAGACTACGGTGGATACGGTGCGCAGAATTGTGCGCGAACATGCGAACGGCACTCCGCAGTCGGATGACATTACAATGCTGCTGATACGTTATAACGGTAAAAAATAAAAACAACAAATGGAGCAGTTAACAACATGGAACTCAAAACAAAGTGGTGCAGTTCTCTCGTAAAGGTTTTTCCGGCGCAGGAACCGGAATCCGAACCTTTCAATTCCGGAACGGCGCTCCGCGGAGAGATCTTCTCTTTCCAGCTTGCCTACAATCCCGTGGATTTTCACCGTTCGGAAATCGGAATCGAAATTGAATCCGAACTGAGAAAATTCATTTCAGTGCGCCGCGTGAATCTTGTTCCCGCCGAGTATACCGGGGCAAATTTCGATGATGATTACATTTCCAGGGAGCCCGGGCTTTATCCCGATGTCCTTTCTGAATTGAAAGACAATGCTGTCGAAGCTGTTTACAACCAGTGGCGCTCTCTGTGGTTCAAGGTCAATGTTCCGAAAAACTGCAAACCGGGCAAGTATAAAATCAATGTGAAACTTTCTGCGGATTTCCCGAATACGGAAGAGAAACCGATCCGGAAAAACGTGTCTTTTACACTGGAAGTGCTTGATGCACAGCTTCCCGTGCAGAAACTCATCAATACGCACTGGTTTCATACGGACTGCCTTGCGGTGTATTATAACGTCGATGTATTCAGCGAGGAATACTGGCGCATAGTCGGCAACTTCATGAAAAACGCGGCGGAACACGGGATCAATCTGATCCTGACTCCGGTCTTTACTCCGCCGCTGGATACCAAACCCGGAACGGAGCGCCCGACTGTCCAGCTTGTCGATGTGATCTTGAAAAAGGGAAAATACTCTTTCGGTTTCAAGAAACTGGACCGCTGGATTGCGCTTGCAAAGAAATGCGGCGTCAAATATTTTGAAATTTCCCATCTGTTCTCCCAGTGGGGTGCAGGATTCGCCCCGAAGATCGTTGCCGAAGTGGACGGCAGGGAAAAACGGATTTTCGGCTGGGACGTGAAATCGGATTCCAAAGAATATACGGAGTTCCTTGACGCTTTTCTCCCTGTGTTTACCGCTTATCTTAAAAAGAATAAACTTCAGGACAAGGTCTATTTCCATTGTTCCGATGAACCGGTTCTGGAGCATCTGGAGTCTTACGGCAAAGCTGTCGCCATCATGCACAAGCATTTGAAGGGGTTCAAGATCATGGACGCCCTTTCCAACGTGGATTTCTACAAAAAAGGGCTTGTTTCAATTCCGGTGCCGTCCGAAACGCATCTGGAAGAGTTCATCGCCGCAGGTATGAAGGAGCGTTGGACCTATTACTGCTGCGGACCGACTGTGACTTACAGCAACCGTTTCATTCATATGCCGTCCTCGCGCAACCGGATTATGGGAACACAGATGTATTATTATGGCGTGGAGGGCTTTCTCCACTGGGGCTTCAATTTCTATTTTTCGCAGCTTTCCCGTTATCCGGTCGATCCTTATAAATGTACGGACAGCGGGCTGGCGTTCCCTGCCGGCGATCCATTTATCGTGTATCCGGGAAAGAACGGGATGCCGGAAGATTCAATCCGTCATGAGGTGTTTACGGAAGGACTTCAGGACCAGCGTGCATTGCAGCTGCTGGAAACGAAGATGCCGCGGGAAAAGATCATGAAGGAACTCGATAAACTTTCCCCGGACTCGAAGATGAGCATGGCGAACTATCCGCGCGGCGAAAAGAATGTGCTGGCTGTGCGTAAGAAGATCAATCAACTGATAAAAAAACATTTTGCATAACAACCTAACCAACTGAAAGGGAGGCATGTAATCATGCAGGAATTCGATGTATTGGTGATCGGCGGCGGTCCGGGCGGATACGTCGCGGCGATCAGAGCTGCGAAAAACGGTGCGAAAACTGCGCTCGTGGAACGGAAGGAATTCGGAGGAACTTGTCTGAATATCGGGTGCATTCCGACGAAGACCCTGATTGCAGGTGTCGATGTATATCACAAGGCGCGCCATGCAATGGAGTTCGGCGTCAAAATTTCAGGTGAGGTCTCCCCCGACTGGGAAGCCATGCTTGCGCGCAAGGATTCCGTGATCAAAACCCTGCGCGGCGGTATCGGCTCTCTGCTCAAGGCGGCGGGCGTTACCGTGTTCAAGGGACATGGCGCGTTCACAGGCAGAAAGACCGTCAAAGTCGTTGACGGCGAAGGCGGGGAAGTCGAAGAGATCACCGCGAACAAAATCATCATTGCCAGCGGTTCCGAGACACTTGTTCCCGGATTTATTCCGAAAGGAAAAAGAGTCATTACTTCTACGGAACTGCTTTCGATTCCCGAGATTCCGAAATCTCTGCTGATTCTCGGCGGCGGCGTCATCGGCTGCGAGTTCGCATGTCTTTTTGCCGAGCTCGGAACCAAAGTCACGATCGTGGAAATGCTCGACAGCATCATGCCCAACATCGACCGCGAAACATCCAGAGTCGTTGCAGCCCAGATGCAGAAAATGGGAATCGAGATCATGAACGGCAAACCGCTCGGCGATCTCAAGGCGGATGACAAAGGCGTCAGCGGCAAAGTCGGCGACCTTACGGTTTCCGCGGACTATCTGCTGGTTTCCATCGGGCGCAAACCCGCTCTTGAGGGCATGAATCTTGCCGCGAGCGGTGTCAAGACCAATGAACGCGGCTGGATTCCTGTGGACTCCTCCTGCCGGACCAATGTCCCCGGCATCTTCGCAATCGGTGATGCGACAGGTTCGTGGCAGCTTGCCCATGCGGCGAGCGCCATGGGCGTTGTCGCGGCGGATGTCGCATGCGGCAAAAAGAACGCATTCGACGGAAGCCTTGTTCCGGGATGTATCTTCACATCTCCTGAAATCGGTTCTGTCGGCAAGAGCCAGGAACAGTGTGATAAAGAAGGAATCGAGACACGTGTCGGCAAGTTCCCGTTTGCTGCTCTCGGCAAGGCGATGGCGATCAACGAAACGGTTGGTTTCTGCAAGATCATTGCGGACGCGAAAACCGATCAGATTCTCGGCGTCCACATCGTCGGCCCCCATGCGACGGATCTGATCGCGGAAGCATGTCCCGCGCTTCATCTTGAGATCACGGCAAAGGAGCTTGGCAAGGCGATTCATGCCCATCCGACTCTCGGCGAAGCCATGATGGAAGCCGCACATGCGGTTCACGGTGAATCCGCGCATATTCCTTCCAAGAGAAGATAAGAGCTGATTTCAATCCGGAAAACCTGAAGTTTGCAGAATATTTCTGTGAGCTTCAGGTTCTTTGTTTTCATAAAAGATAACCGTGCAGACTTTCAGTCCTGCCGTGGTCCGACTGCGCAAGTTGATTGGCGCAGGCGAAATCTCCCGATACCCCGTATGCTTTGCATCGAGGCAGTTCATTACGGAAATATGTAAAAAAAATTGTTTTTTTCTTGTTTTGCCCCTTGCAGAATTCTTTTTTTCGTGTATAATGTTATTGATAACATGTTAAGGATAACATCAAAATGCCGGTTTCTGAAAAAAATGCAAATATCTATCAGGTTGCGGAACTTGCGAATGTCAGTGCAATGACCGTGGCACGGGCTTTCAGCGGCAAAGCTCCGGTGGCGGAAAAGACGCGGATGCGGATTCTGGAAGCGGCGAAGCAAATCGGGTACCGCCCGAATCTGCTGGCGCGCGGTCTCCGGGGCGGTTCGACGAAGACCATCGGGCTGCTTTGGTCGCTTTGCCCGCCGCACTCGTCCATCGGGCAGGTCCGCGATATTTCGAGCCGTCTGATGAAGCATCATTATGCCTGCCAGGTGGTGGACAGTCTTTCCGATCCTGCGATTATCCGTCATTCCATAGGGGACTTTGTGGACCGCAGGGTGGACGGCGTGATTTTCGGTGATCTGATGAATATGGATTATGACAGGGAACTGATCGAATTGCTGAAGCGTCTGCCGGCGGTTCTCCTGGTCGTGAAGAAACACTGCCCGGAACTTCCGTTCGACCAGCTGGTCGTGGATGAGGATAAATCGATTGCGGATATCGCGGAACATTTCATCAGGACGGGGCGGAAGCATCTTCTTTTCCTGCACAGTTCCGGACATGAAAGCAAGGTAAATGCATTCCGGACGGTATTGAAGAAATACGCCCTTCCCTGCGGTGCCGGATGTGCGTCCGATATTTCCAAAAGGATTGATTGGAACGGAGCAAAATTCAACTGGCAGGTATATCCGGCGTGTTTTGCCGATCAGGAGGAGCGTTATGGAAAATATGACGGCGTAATCTGTTCCACGGATGAAGGCGCGGCGGTTCTCATGAAGAAGCTCCTGAAAGACGGGCGTAAGGTGCCGGAAGACATCGCGGTCTGCGGATTCAACAACAGTTATATGTCGGAGTTTTTCACCCCTCCGATCGCAAGTGTCCGGCGTATGGAGAGTGAGACCGCCGAACTCATCGAACAGATGATTCTGGCGCGTCTTGAAGATAGAGCAATGAAAAAACAATGGAAAACCATTCATATGGAGTTTGTCCATCGTGAATCGGCAGGATGAACAGAAAGGAGTGTGAAATGAGGAAATCATTCACATTGATAGAATTATTGATTGTAATAACGATTATTGCGATTCTCGCGGCAATGCTTCTGCCTGCATTGAACAAAGCCAGAGAAAAAGCGAAACAGTCAAGTTGCGTCGGAAACCTGCGGCAGCTGGCTCTGGCAATCAATGCGTATGCGCAGGATTATAAGGAATATATTCCGGCTCATTACCGCGTCCGGAATATTTCCGGTACGGAAAAGACCAATTACTGGCCGCAGACTCTGACTGATGAAAGATATGTTCCGTTTTCCGGTCCTTATTCGGACTATCCGCCAAAAGGTGTTTTCAAGTGTCCTTCCTATGAAACTACCGTGAATACGGCGTGGCGTGGAACGACATACGGAATGAATTACCTCACTTACTGCAAATATATATCAGGGGACGGGACAATTCTGACCGCGACCAATTTACGGCAGGCAAAAAACATTACAAAAGTGGTATTGGCGGGAGACGGCGCATATGTGGGGTTCGGGGCGCAGGAGAAACCCATGGCTACAATCTGGGAGCGCTATTTGCGTTACCGTCCGCTTCGCAAACACACGGGGACATGGAACACCTCATTTCTTGATTTTCATGTGGAAAGCGTCAAAACGCCTTACTCTTATATTGCAGACATGGGAGCTGCCGGAATGGGATATAACACTCCTTCAGAACTCTGCTGGTTCCCATGGTAACAACAATTCATAAGGAGAATTTTTTATGCTGAAAGTCAAACTGTTTTCACTCATGCCTTTTCTTATTTCCTGCCTGTTTCTTTCTGGCGCAGAATGGAAGGTTGATCCGCAGAAAAGCGTAATCATCATCCCCGGCAAAGCGGTCAATCCGGTCAGATCAGCAGCGCTGGAACTGCAGAAACATTTCCGGCTTATCACTGGAAAAGAGGTTTCCGTTCAGGAAGGCGGAAAGGCGGAGCGGGGAATTTATCCGTTTTACGTTGGAATCATACCGGAGGAAGACCGGAACACTCTGGCGCCGGAAGAAGCCCGCTGGAATGTTGCACCGTCCGGCACTTACATTTACGGGGAAGATTTCACTCCGGCGAAAAAGGGGACGCGCTTCAACCCGGATGATATTTTCAGAAAGGGGACGCGGACGGGTACGTTCTTTGGCGTTTCCGATTTTCTGGAAAAACAGTTCGGAGTTCTCTGGATTGAGCCTGGAGATGATGGCATCATTTATACGCCGGATCAGTTCTTGACGCTGAAAACGGGCAGCGGTTCATGGAATCCGGGAACCTTGTTTCAGCGTGAAATCCGCAGCGGGATGAACTGGAATTATTATAAACGGAGAGAACCGGACCTGCCGCCGGAATTCCATCTTTCAAAACAGGAGTTTGACCGGAAATACCGTGATGTCATGTTCTGGCTGAAACGTCATAAAATGGGACGGAGCAGAGTGATACGCTACGGTCATGCTTTTACTCAGTGGTGGGATAAATACAGCAAAACACATCCCGAATTTTTTGCAATGCAGAAGAACGGCAGACGTGAACTCGGACCCGGTTTGAAGCCGGACCGTTCCAAGCTCTGCGTAAGCAATCCGGCGGTTCATGAAAGAATTGTTGCGGACTGGCTTGAAAGCGGTGCGCCGGAAACAATCAATGTCTGCGAGAATGACAGCGGTGGATTCTGTCTCTGCCCGGCGTGCCGCAGACTGGATGTGCCGCATCCGGGCGAAGAGTTCGGGACACACCTGACGGATCGCTACGTCTATCTGGCAAATCAGGTTCAGAGACTTGCCGCAAAACATCGCAGGGACGTATCCGCCGTCTTTTACGCATATTCCTGCTACCGCGAACCTCCGCGCAGGGAAAAAGTGGACCCTCGCATCATCATCGGCTTTGTTCCGTCCATGCTGGAATACGAGAAGGTCGCCGGAATGTTTGCCGCATGGAAAAAAGCGGGTGCGGAAAAGATGTTTCTGCGTCCGAATGACCAGCATGTGAATACAGGGCTTCCGATGGGCTTTGAAAAGCTGTTGTTTGATCACTTTCAACTCGGAATCAGGAATGGCATTGTCGGCAGTGATTATGACTGTATGCATAACTGCTGGCCCGCCACGGGAATCGCGGATTATATCCTTGCCCGCGCTCATGAAGATCCCTCGAAGAGTTTCGGTTACTGGGAGAAACAGTACTGTTCCGCTTTCGGCGGTGTGTCTGCTGAAATCATGGAATATTACCGCTACTGGCGTAATGAGGTCTGGGATAAAAGAATTGCCGGAAATCGCGATGCGATATTGAAACGCGGACTTTACGGTATCTTCCGGCGCGGGTTGATGTGGGACATTCATAAATATTATCATCCGGATGATTTCGATAAGACGGATGCCATTTTGCGGAAAGCATGGAAAAAAGCCGGTAACGAAAAAGAAAAGAAACAGGTTGCAGATCTTATGAATGCAAACCGGCACGCGCGGCTGAATTATATTGCCCTGACCGCAAAACCGGAACAGAGACTGTCCGCCGGACGGAATCTCCTGAATTTCAGGCTGAAACATAAAGACGACCTGAATTTTTTCTGGCCGACTGTATTTGGAGTTGAAAAAACGTTCGGAGATATCAGCGGAACCCTGATCGCCTCGAAACTGAAGGGCTTTTCTGAGTTCAGGGAACTTCCTGTCAGGTGGCTGTTTCAAATTGACCGGGAGAATGCCGGCAGCGGGGAACATTGGGAAAAGTATTCCTTTGCCAGAATTCAGGCGACGTGGGATCCGGTCATGGTCAATACGAACTGGGAGAGCCAAACTTCGCCGCATACGCCGGAACCGTTGAAAGAACTTCTGAAAAACTATGACGGAGTCGGCTGGTATGCACAGAAAATTGTTGTCCCGGAATCCTGGAAAGGACGGAAAATCAGCCTTTATTTCGGAGCAGTGGACGAGTCGTGCCGGGTTTATCTCAACGGGTTATTCTGCGGAGAGCGCATTTTTACGAAATCTGATGACTGGCAGACTCCGTTCGCAATTCCGGTTGATTTACAGATCGACTGGAAACAGAAATTTCAGACGGTTGTTGTGCGGGTTGAGGATAAAGCCGGAAACGGCGGTATCTGGAAGCCTGTTTATCTTGTTACCGAATAAAAAAGAGAGGAAAGCATGAAAGCATTCATTGCGTGTGTTATTCTGTCGGCGGGGCTGATTCTTGCCGGGAATGAGAAAGAAAACCTGATTCAGAACCACAACTTCAGGAACGGGTTCCAGTCCTATTTCAGAAACGACAAAGGGCAGATGTTCTTTGCCGGAAACGATGTGTTGCAGGTTAAAGGCGTGTCCGGAATCGAAAACGCAAAACTTTCGAATAAACTGAAGCTCAAGCCGGAAGCTTTGAGAGGGAAAAAATTTCTTCTCTCGTTTGATGCGAAAGCGGAAAAACTTTCCGGTAACGTCATGATCGCAATACGCGAATGGGAAGAGAACGGCAAAACGATCGCATACCATGCCGTAACGTTCAACAAATGGAGCTGGCATGACTGGAAGACGTTCAAAAAGGAGTTTATCCTGAGCTCCAAAGCTGTACATGCCGGAATGTATCTTACGACAAGCTATCTGAATTCCGGTGATTCTTTTCTGGTCAGAAATCTTTCTCTGATTCAGGAATGACTATTTCTTGAAGATACGGGCGTAGATTCCTGCCGGGAGAACACGCCCCGTATTGTTTTCCGGAATAGTCATTTCACCGGTTTCGACCAGGCTGACATCTTCGCGGAACACTTCACCGAGACACCGTCCGAGCGAAACGGGAGAAAACCCCTGTGAATGACAGCTCAAAAGGATGAAGTACGGCTTTCCCGTATCCAGAATCTGCTTGCAGTTCTGGAGCATGTTTTCAATGCCTTCCTCAATTTTCCAGACCTGTCCCTGCGCGCCTCGCCCGAAACTTGGGGGGTCAAGCACGATTCCGTTGTATTGATTGCCGCGCCGCTGTTCACGCCCGACAAATTTCATTGCATCATCGCAGATCCAGCGGATTCTGCCCGGATTTTCCGCAAGCGCCTGATTCTTCTTCGCCCATTCGATGATCCCGTTGGAGGCGTCCAGATGGCAGGTATCCGCGCCGGAAGACGACATGGCGAGCGTTGCGCCGCCGGAATAAGCGAACAGATTCAGCGTTTTGGCGTGAGGAGGCATCTGTTTCAGGCACGAACGGAGCCAGTTCCAGTTGGTTGCCTGTTCCGCGAAAAATCCGAGGTGCCCGAACTGCGTCGGTTTGATATAGAGGTTGATTCCCCCCCAGGAAACGGTCCAGTCTTTCGGCTGACGCCCGTTTTTCCAGGTCCAGGTGCCTCCGCCGCCGGAGTCGCGTTTGAATTCGGCGTCGATCCTGCTCCATTCGCTTTCGGGAAGCGTCGGCTTCCAGAAAGCATTGAGTGCGGGACGCACAATCCGGTATGCGCCTGCCTGTTCCAGTTTTCTGCAATTGCCTGAGTCGAGCAGGATATACGGGAGATGAGAGGTGTTTTTCATAATTTTCCTGGTGCTTTATATACGATTGATCCGTTTGAGACTGTCATGCAGACATTGTTTGTCTCAAGGTCGAAAAAGGTGATGTCGGCGCGTTTCCCGGGGCGGATCTCGCCGCGTGTGATGAGTCCGAGGTCCTGCGCAGGGTTGCTGGTGAAGCAGGCTGCGGCAAGATTGCCCGGCATATTGGAATAATTCTTGAGATGCGCCCAGCCGGTTTCCAGTGTCATGGTCGTTCCGGCGATGACGCCGCTCCGGGTATAGACAAGCCCGTCTTCTTTCTTGAAGTAGCGGGACCCGTCCGTATTCTCGAATTCGATTGCATTGCTGATGCCGATGATCTTGTCGTTCGGTTTGACGCGCGCCGTGATATCGACCATGCGCGGATCAATGTGCGCGCCATCGACAATCAGCTCGACGGCAATATCGTTATGCGTCAGGACAACGTCAGTGATGGAGGAGATTCTGTGATGCAGCGGCGGCAGGCCGTTGTAGAGATGGGTGCACCGCCGCGCTCCCGCATCAATTGCCCGCAGGACTTCTTCCGGACTTGCCATGCTGTGCCCCATGGAAGGAATCACTCCGTTTTCCAGCAGAAGTTCAATCAGCTTGTCTGCGTCTTTCAGTTCCGGCGCGAATGTAAGCAGCTTGATTCTGCCGTTTCCGGCGGCGATCAGTTCGCGCGCATAACCCATGTCGATGGAACAGATTGCTTCGGGATTCTGCGAACCGCATTTTCTGACATTGATGAAGGGACCCTCCAGATTGATGGCGCAGGGATCGGCTCCTTCATAACTGTCTTCAACCAGTTCGGCAAGTTTTGCGGTCAACGCAATCATTTTGTCGCGCGGATAACTCATGAGCGTGGGCAGAAAAGTGGTAATACCGTGCGTCGCCAGATGACGGCAGAGAATATTGATGTCCGCATCGGGTTCCAGCGCTTTTGCAGTATCATAGCCGCCCCCGCCGTGAATATGGCTGTCGATGAAGCCGGGGGTGGCATACGCATCGGTAAGGTCGATGACATGCAGTCCCGGTTCATCCAGAGAAAATGCGGAAGCGCCTCCGACGGCAATGATCTTTTTCTCCTCGCACAAGATTCCCGCATTCGGAATATGGACATGCGGTGTCAGGCAGTAATCCGTCAGAAAAAGAGTCCTGTTTTTAGCCATAAAGCAATCCTGTCAGTTTTAATTACAGCAACATGGCATAATATGACTCATCATACGGGCAATTTCAACTCAACGCATCTTAAAAATGAGGAAAAACGAGTATTGTAAATCCGGCAACGGTGAAAAGCTCAAGACGATGCCGCCCGCAGAGTCTTGAGCTTTTCATTCCGGAATATGGATTTGCGAATTACTTATTCTGAAGAGATTCCGCAAGATGCAGCAGCTCCACTCTGCATGCCGCCATGGTTTCACAGTCTCCCTGAATTGCGCGACTTACGATTTCATCCAGTTTCTTTTGCGCTTCAGGATTTTCTTTCCGTTTCAGCATCTGACGGCAGAGCTTTGCCGCCTTATAGTCGTAAAGCCCCTGAAAATGCGCTTCCATGCGGCGGCTGGTGAGCACCTTGCCGAAATTGAAATCGGCGTAGACGGTTCCGTAGTCGGTTCTGTTTCTCTGGTTGTAACGGTTGGAATCGTACGGGTCGAATCCATCGCCTCCAGCCATCTGGTCAATATGCCAGAAGGCGGTGACGTCATCCACTCCGTCACGGAAATTTTCCCAGTAGATCCGGCGGTAGACTTCCGGTGCTGTTTCTTTCTGAAGAATGTTGTAAGTCCAGAGTTCGCGTTTTGCTTCTTTGACAATCCTGATTGTTTCCGGTGTCGCCAGTCTCGGACGATAGAGTTCGATGATGTCAAACAAGTCACAGTAACGTTTCAGGACTTCTAAGTATTCTTGGTCCAGTTTGTAGGAAAAGGGATTGACCATAATGCGGCATTCCGGCAGGGCCTCCTTGATCAATTTTCCAAATTTGAATGCCAAGTGGTTTTTGGAGTTCGGGTCTTCTATCTTCCCGTGGGGTTCATCGACAGGATAGAAGATGATCCGTTCCGGAGACAGTTTATATTTTCTCATGACGTGCGATGCCAGCTCTTTCACAAACATTTTCGCGGCTTTATCCCACTCCGGAGTTCCGAACGAGCAGGAGGGGGGAAAGATTTTCCCCGCTTTTCGCGATTTTCCCGGCTCTTTTATGCTCGGTTCCCGATAATACAGGCGTGCCCAGCTATGTTCCCATCCAAGGTAAAAGCAGACGGAAAGTTCATCTGCAGGAACACCGAGAGTGATCAAATCGTCAAACTGCCTGTCAAGCCCGGTAAAATTAACGGACTTGATGCTGCCGTCTGCATTGACCTTCGGAGACGCTATATTAATACTTGCAACGTTAATTCCATGTTCCGCCAGAAAACGTGTCAGTGGCGAAACACTCCACTTTTTTCGGAGCTCATCATGAAATGTGTAAGAGCGTTCAAGATAAGTGTAGTTGAAGTTCCTGACAAATATCTTTCCAAGATCAACCGGCAGTATCTCAAGCATGAAAGGCACTTTTCCGACGGCAAACCCACGATAGGCTGGTTTCAGCACGAGAGTGCCTGTATAATTTCCCGCCGGAAGGTCGGCGGTGGAAAGCTCCATCCACAATGGTACGGTACTTTTCGGCGGAATTCGCAACAGCGTGTTCAGCGGCAGGGGAACCATAGCATCATAAAGAAAGGTTTCGGATGAGGTTGTCTGAGGGAGCCCCTCCCGCATCTTGACTCTGTTGAATAATTCATGAAACGCCGAATCGTTCGAAAAGGAATTCTCACTTGTTTTTGTCGGATAGTCTCCGGGGAAAAGCTTGATCTGTCCGAGAAAGGGTTTATCAGTAAGGTTGGACACAGCAAATCCGTAGAGAATCCTGCTGTTCCTTGCGGAGGTGAGATTGATTTTCTCCAGTGGGCGTGAGACCATGGAAATTTCGATGTCATTTCCCCAGACGTCCGGCTTCCAGATCAGCGAGGAGGAACTGGAAAGGCGTGCGGCAACCATGGATTTCCGCAGATATTCCAGCTGATTTTCAAGTTTGGCGAAACCGGACGGAGTGCCGCCGGATGTGCCGTTGAGTTTTTCTGCCTCCGCAAGACGTTTTTCCAACGTGGTTATTGATGCTCCTGCTGCATTCAGGCTTGCAAGCTCCTTTTTCATCTTTGCCAGACGGTTGGAAATATACGCCTGACGTGAACCGAAAATCAGTCTGCCGAATCGTTCCGGATTATGAAAACTTGTGCCGATCGGTGACCAGGTGGAAAGTCCGCCGCAGGAAGCGCCTGTTCGGGTGAAGTTACCCGCGGCTGTCATTCCCGGTTTGAATTTGTCCAGTCCGATTTCCGATGCGGGAATCCGCATTTCAACCCAATAGCAACTGTCGCCATTTGAGACATTGCAGGAGGCCTTGCTCCGGAATGTTTTGTCCTGGCTGCCGGTTGCGAAATAACGCATTGCCTCAAACTTGCCGTTGGTTCCAGCGGCATACTGGTAGTAGACCGGTGATTTGATGTCAGGACGGATAAAGAATTCCACGCACTCTTTCCATAGGGAATCCCCGGTTCCCGTGGTTATTTTCATATCTTTTGGAACAGGACACTGAAAATAAACATACAGAATGCCGTTTTCATGTCTGATTGCCGCGCGGGAGGCGTTTTTTACAAATTTATCCTCGGCCTTGTGAAAATTGCCGGCGGGACCCGTCTCCCGGTCCAGAATCCGGAAAGGCGTGCTCCACTCTTTTTCCTTTTCGGTGATCATAACATAGTTCTGCGCCTCGTTGTTTCCGGAGATGACAGAGGAAACGGAGGGTTTTTCCGGTTCTTCATAGTTCTTCCAGATTTTCAAATCGTCCACAACACCAAAAAGCGGTGATCCCACTTTCGACGGGTTCCGTGGATTGCAGCCCAATGATACCTGCGGATACCATTTGTGATTTCTGCCGTCGTTCAAGTCGGAAAGAGCAAGCGCGTTGTCTTTGCCCGCGACCATTTCCCCATCCAGCCAGATTCTTGCGGGACCGCCTGATTTTGACGCAATGCGGACAGTGTACCATTTCCCCGGCTGCCAGGAACGTTTTTCCGAAGAGAATATGAACTGTTTTTCAACTGTTTTTTCCGGCATTTTCAGTCTGTGAAAATCTCCGGTCAGTCTTCCGTTTCTGTCAATATAGAGAAGAAAGCGGGCAAGGTTCCATGCAGCATGCTCATATGCAAAGAGATATCGGGAATCCGCGGAATCCGCGCGATCAAGTTTGAATTTCAATTCCGCCGTCCATTCTTTGCAGTCAAGAGGCAGAACAATCTGGTTGCGTCTTTTACCGTTGCAGAGAAGTCCGTTTGTACCGTTGACTCCTCCGTTCTCGATAATCAGAGCATTGTAATAATGGATTCCATTGTTGCTGAGGGGTGCTCTTGTTTTCGGATTGATGTTGTCAAAGTCCCAATAACAGGCAGGTTTGGCAGCAGATAAAGAGACGGCAAGCGAGATGAACAGCCCGGACAGTAAAAATTTCATAAATTCCCCTTATATGTTTTATATTTGAATTGTTTTTGTGCATTCTTACCAGTTAACCTTGTCCCCGCGAGTCCACATATTGCCTGATGTATTTGCTCCCTTTGCAATATTGCGATGAAGATAGTTCATACCGTGAAAACCTTCGTATGGCGCCTTGAGACTGGAGACATTTCCTGCGGCAAAAAGAGTATTGCATGAACCGCCGTGACGCGGAGAAAGGTATCCTTGAGTTTCAGAGGTGGATACAGAGGTGTAAAAAACCAGTGTCGCCATGACTCCGTCAATGGATGCCGCGGCAGTATTGTAAGACTGATTGTCTGCATTCAATATTTTCCGGGATGGATTTTTAATGAATTGCACTTTTGCCGGCTCATTTGTTCCTCCTCCGGTATATTTCGCACGATTTTCTCCGATAAAAAAGCGATTGTAGCCGTATTCCGGACTATCGGCGGCATAGGAGCTGAAATCTTGTGTGTCGGCAGAGTTGTTCATGGAGCGCAGGGACTCCCTGAGCATTCTGTAGTAGCTGCTGTTCAGACCGTGATTTCTTCCCGGACAAATCAGGATATTACCGGTAATATAGCCGAATCTGATCATTCTGCGAACCCAGTTGTCATCCCTTTCCCCGAATTTCAGACCAAATGATGCAGCAGGTACAAAGTAATCCTGAAAATCACTGGTATAACTCATCATGCCGATACTGAGTTGCTTCAGGTTTGATATGCAGGCCGCGGTATAGGCCCGTTTTCGCGCCTGATTCAATGCCGGGAGAAGAAGGGCTGCTAAAATTGCTATTATTGCCACAACGATGAGCAGTTCTATCAAGGTGAATTCTTTGTTCCTTTTGTTTTTCATAATGCCTCCTATATGTTGTTTGAATGATATTGATTGCAGAATGTGGATTCCCGTTCTATAACCCGGTAGGGGGTTGCCAGAAGTGAATGTTCCGGGGATTCCGGCCAGGACGGCGATGTCAGCAGGCGGACAGCCATCCGCCCAATATCCGCATATTCCAGGTCAACGGTGGAAAGCGGCGGGTCCAGCAGTGTATCGCCGGGGTAGCCACAGTATCCCATAACCGCGAGTTCTTCCGGAATCCGGATCTTTCTCTCCTGAAGATATTTCATTGCCTCCATTGCATAAAAATCGGAATAACAGTAAATCGCGGTCTGCGTATTGCATTCGGGAAGCATTTCATCCATTGCCCCGCGGACGGAATCCCGGCTCAGATCCGCTTCATAGACAAGGCGCCCGGTGTCTTTCAAGCCTAATTCCCGGAATAATTCGCGGCTTTCTTCCGGAGTCCATCCCCGGTTTCTGTCTCTCTTCATCAGGAGTTTTACGTTCCGGTATCCTTTCTGCGCCAGATATTCCAAACCGGCCTTCCAAGACTTGCGGATGTCGGAAAACAACAAGGGGAAGCCGGCAATCTTGTCTTGTTCATCGCCGTGGACAATGATAACCGGAAGATTCAACTGTCTCAGGATGCCCAGCTCCGGTTCATTTCCGTTCAGATTTGAGACTACCAGAAGGACACCGCACAGATTTTTGCCCCGAAGAACTCCAAGTGCCTTTTCAGGTTTCAGTTCCCGCAGATATTCGACGAAGCACTGCTCTGTCCGATACCCCATTTCAGATGCCTCCGCACTGATTCCGGGGATGATATAGTTATGCGGCATTTCCACGGCATTTCTCCTGTTGATTCCGATCAGGATCAGATTCGGTTTCTGATCCTCTCGGATGAAAGTTCCTTTCCGAGGCAAACGAACAATCAGCTTTTCCGCTTCAAGGCGTTCCAGTGCCGAACGCAGAGTGACTTTTGCCACTCCCAGCATCCGGCTGAACTCCAACTCTTTCGGAAGCCGTGCCCCCGGAGCGTATTTCCCCGAAATGATTTCCTGCTTCAGCTCTGCATAGAGTTTGTCTTTTTTGAATATACCGGAGTCCACTGTTTTCCTTAAACCTCTTTCTCGATACCATTTGATACTATTAATTATAATGATTTTTTTCTGATTGTCAACCCCTCATTTGATATAAAATTTGAATTTTTTTGTAATTATGAGATGCTGCGCGGGATTACCGGAGAATTCCGGCAGGCATATCTGTTTTCGATAGCGCATCATATCAGAAAAATTTAACCGTGAAAAACAGACGGCGGCTTGTTTCCCGCCTCTTTCATGCTATATTATTTTCTTTTATATATATGATGGGAAACTTCGGATGTGCAAAAATGGCGAAAAGTCAAAAGAAAAGACATTTATTACTGCTTTTTATTCTGGTTTCTGTCCGTAAGCTGATTGAAATACTTCAGCGGTGGGCGGACAGACTCGAACACTACATCGAATCCGCCGGAAAAGACACGGAGGAGATTACCGGAAAAATCGAACTGAACAACACCGTCAAAATGCTGACCGGTCTGACGATTCTTGCCGTCATTGCCTCCCTGACATTGACAGGATGGATCGAGTCATTCGTTTCCGGGCTCCAGACGCTGGATCTTTATGTCCTGATTTTCAGCTTCATTCTGCTTGCCGGAAATCTTTTTTATTTTGCATGGCAGATCATTCTTGCTTTCCATTACCGTCCGTTTGATGAAGTGACGGATGATCAACTGCCGCATTGCGCCGTCATTGTCCCGGCATATAATGAGGGGAAACAAGTGGTTCTGACGCTGGACAGTCTGTTGAAAAGCGATTACCCACCGTCAAAAATGGAGATTATCGCCGTCAATGACGGAAGTTGTGACGATACATGGGACTGGATCAGCAAATCCGTCAAATCATCGAATGGCAGAATCAGAGCCGTCAATTTAAGGCAGAATGCCGGAAAACGCAATGCCCTTTACCAGGGATTTCTGAGTTCGGAGGCGGAAATTGTCGTGACGATCGACAGCGATTCGATCGTTCTGCCGGATACGGTCCGGAAGATCGTTGCGCCTTTTATCGGCCATCCGAAAACGGGAGGCGTCGCCGGGAATATCCGCGTCCTCAATTTTTCCGATGGGATTATCCCCAGAATGCTGGATGTGAACTTTGTCTTCAGTTTTGAGTTTCTGCGTTCCGCGCAGAGCATGATTCATTCCGTATTCTGCACTCCGGGGGCATTGAGCGCCTACCGCAGGGGCGTTATCATGCCGTTCATGGAGGAGTGGGGCAACCAGAAATTCATGGGGCGCCCCGCCAATATCGGAGAGGATCGCGCCATCTCGAATATCATTCTGCGCGAAGGATATCATGTCGTTTTTCAGAAAAGCGCTTTTGTTTATACGGAGGTTCCGAAGTGCTACGGAGGATTGTGTAAAATGTTTATACGCTGGTCCCGGAGCAATGTGCGTGAGAATCTTGAGATGTTCAAATTCGCCTTCAGGCGCATTGATTTTACGGATGAGGACCTTCTGGGAATGCAGATCAATCTGATCATGCAGACCTTGTGGACGCTTACGCCGATGCTGTTCGTTGCATCGACGATTTACTGCCTTGTGGTTTCTCCGCTGACTTTTCTTTATGCTTCGATCATGGCGACGTTGATCTGGTCCACTCTGCCTGCGTTTGTCTATGCCAGCAAATACAGTAAAAAAGACGCATTGTGGTCTTACGTCTACGGAGTTTTCAACTTCCTCTCGCTTTCCTGGATCGGTCCTTATTCGATTCTGACGATTCACCGTTCCGGCTGGCTTACCCGCAGCAAGCCGAAAAAAGATACGGAAAGCGTCATTGAACTGGCGAAAGAGAATACCGTCATTACAAAATAGAAGAAACTCCGGCATTTCTTTCTGTTTTCCGTCGGCTGTACCCATCATGATAAGCCTGTGAAACTCCGGGAAAGTACCGGAACCCTTATCCGCCCTTTTTTCTGTAAAGCTTCTGCTTCCCGGCAGAAGTATCCGTTATGACGATTTCCGGAAAAAATTATTTTTCTTATGATTTCCCTATTGACAAAACCGGAAAAATGTTTATAATATATAACTGTAGTGATACAGTAGGAGAAATTATGGCGGATATTCTGGACAAAGAGAGCCCGGTGGCATTGCCGCGGCAGTTGAAGCAGATTCTTCAGCAGCGGATTGAGACGGCTTACTATACACCCGGACGCAAGATCGACAGCGTGCGGAAGATTTCCGCGGAATTCAAGGTGAGCAGCCTGACGGTCCAGCGTGCCTTGAAGCAGCTTGAGTCGGACGGTTTCGTCGTATCGGTTCCGGCGAGCGGCATTTTTGTGAATGATCAGTTTGCAAAGGAAAAGAAGATTGCAAAAATAGCCTTTGTTTTCCCTGAAGCCGCAATTTCCCGTGAGATACTGGATCCCGAAGGCTGGGCATTGAACTCCGAAATCTACCGGGGATTGTTGTACGGAGGAGAAAAATACGGAGCGCAGACAGATTTTATTTATGTGGACAAAGATATGGAAGTTCTCCGTATGTTGCGTCAGGTGAAAAAGCTTCGGAAATATGATGCCGTTGTTTTTGCCGGAAAGCAGCTTCTTGAGCTTCAACTGGAATTGGCACGGGAGAAACCGGTATTTCAATTCCCTGATGATATTTTAACTGTTCCCGGACTGATTGAGGCTAATTATGACCGGAGGCATGCCGTGGAAACGCTTGCAAAACATGCGGCGGAATGCGGTTGCAAAAAGATCGGGACGGTTTCTTATTTTGACCTGACCGATATCAGGGATCCCAAAAGTGAAATGGATCAGAAACAGAGTTTTCGTGACAGAGCGCAGCTTTTCCTTCAATATTGTCGGCGATATGGATTGGAAACTCCGGAAGAACTTCAGTTTGAGCTCAGTTCGAGGGAAGATCCGGATCTTGCGTTGAAGAATGCCTTGAAACTTCATACTCCTGACTTCATTTTTTGCAACCAGACTTATTTTGTCATGAATCTTTATGAGGCCTGTTCCGAACTGGGAATTCAAATCGGTACGGAACTCAAGGTTGCCGCCATTGCTTCCGGCATGACATTTCAAGGCTTAATTCCTTCTTTGACATATGTCAAAGTTCCGATGTTTGAGCTTGCGGTGAATATTGTTCGTGATACCTGCCGTCTGATTTGCGACGGAGTTTCCGTTTCAGAATTAAGACGTGAAAAATACCTTGCACCGTTGATTATCGGGAAATCCACAATGAAATATAAAACAAGCGAGGAGAAGGATTTATGAATCATCAAAAGAGGTGTTTTACACTGATAGAGCTCTTGATTGTAATAGCGATTATTGCAATTCTGGCGGGAATGCTGCTGCCGGCTTTGAACAAAGCGAAACAAACCGCAATTTCAATCAAATGCCTCAGCCAGCAGAAAAGTATCGGCCTGATGCTTTCCGAGTATACTTCCGATTTTCAGGATTATCTTCCGATTTCCAACTTTCTGCTGGATGGGCAGGCCCATACTTTCCAGATTCAGTTGACCATGCATCACTATGGAGTTGCAGTGACAACTGCGGCAAACAAGGAAAATCAGAAAAAGTATCCCTGGTACTGTCCAGCCAGAAAGGAATGCTGGGGAGACAAGGGAGCGGGGATTGTTGCATGGCTTGGCAATTATACTGTCAACGGTTCTCTATTGGGTAAATATGCGGATGGAGACGCAGGCTTGATCAAGCCCAACAAGCTGAGTCTTTTCAGAGAGAGCTCAAAGTGCGGAGTACTGACGGATGGTGTTGTCATGCCTTACAGTATCGGTGGAGTGCTTTATGGGAAGGAGAGCAACCAGCGTTTTCCCAATATTTATCATATCCGGACCGACCTTACTCCGCAATATCTTTCCGTTGGTTACGACAGACATAACTGGAACACCAATATCCTTTATCTGGACGGACATGCTGCCTCGGCAAGATTTCAGACGATTCTTCCAATTGCATATTCCACTGATGATAAATTATATAAATAAATCAAGGAGACGAAAAATGAAGATTTGTTTTGCCGTTGCCACTACTCTGTTTTTCGGTATCGGAGCGATTGCTTCGGAGACCTCAAGGGATCCATCGCTGCTTTTTGAAGCGACCTTTGAGAAAGATACGCTGACTGCCGATTATGCGAAAGGCGACCCCAAATGTTTCACAATTCCAAATGCCGGACTGAAAGCGGCGAATCGCGCGATGGAAGGCGTCGGAAAAAAAGGAACCGCTCTGTCGATTGACCGGACTGTGGATTGTCTTTATAACATGAAAGATAATCTTGACATGAAACAGGGAACTGTTTCCATGTGGGTTGCGCCGTTGAACTGGAAAACGGGCAATGAGTTCATTGAAGTTTTTTTCGGAGCCGGGCAAAAAGACTTCAGCATGTATGTTCAAAAGTATCTTTGGAGCAATCACCTGATGTTTTATTATCAGAACCAGATGGCGCCGGGGCAGAAAAAGGCGTATTCCGCTGTGGTACTGGTCGATGAAAAGGATTGGCCGGAAGGCAAGTGGCACAAGCTGGACGCGGTATGGGATGCCAATGGCATAAAATTGTATGTGGACGGCGTCCTGCCGAAAGCGGTGGAATGGCGCAAGCCGGAAGTAAAGTTCGATGCGTCGATGGAATTTCCCGCATCCGCTTGGGGCTGGATCAGTATCGCCAAGAAAAGCGATGAACAGAATAAAATCAGCCGTACGGCATTTGACAATGTGCGGATTTACGGGCGCCCGTTAAGCGCAGAGGAGATCAACGCCAATTACCAAAAGGAGATGAATGCAAAATGACGCTATATGGTAAAAAGTATGCTGTTTCCCTGTTATGGGTTGTAATTGCATGGACGGGTGTCTTTGCCTCGGAACCTGTCCGTGATCCTGCTCTGCTGTTCGAAGCGACGTTCGACGGTTATTCGGTTACTGCCGATTATGCAAAAGGAGATCCAAAAAGTACGACATTCGCCAATCCCGGGTTGCAGCTTCGCATGTGGGAAGGAGTGGCGGGCAAAGGCAATGCTCTGGCCATGGATCGTACTGAGGAATGCCAGTATAATATGAAAGATAATCTGGATCCCCGTCAGGGAACGGTATCGCTGTGGGTTGCGCCGCTGAATTGGAAGACAGGCAATCAATTCATTGAAGTATTTTTCGGAGCCGGACAGAAGGATTTTACAATTTATATTCAGAAGTATCTCTGGAGCAATCATCTGTTTTTTTATCTGGAAAATCAGAAGGCTCCGGGAACGAAAAAAACATTTACCGCCGCAGTGCTGATTGATGAAAAAGACTGGGGAAACAACCAATGGCACAAACTGGATGCAGTCTGGGATTGCAACGGAATGAAGCTGTATGTGGATGGCGTCCTGCCGAAAACGGTGGAATGGCGTAATCCGGAGCTTAAATTCGATACGGCGATGACATTTCCGGAACCCGCCGGATGGGGCTGGATGAGTCTCGGGAAGAAATCCGACGGGGCTGATAAGAATCACCGTACCGCGTATGACAATCTGCGGATATACAATCGTCCATTGAGTGCGAAAGAGATCAATGATGAATATCTTAAATACTTCACATCCAAGTTCGGCTCTGAACGTTTGCAGCAGGTCGTCAGTGTGCCGAAAGCAGCCGGAGAGGTGACGCTGGACGGGAAAATCAATCCTGCGGAGTGGTCAGATGCCGCCGCCGTCCCTGTGCGTGAAATGACCGGAGTCAGTATCAACAGGAAACAGAAAATCAACGGTGCGGCGCACCTGAAACATGACGGGAAAAATCTTTATGTCGCATTTTTCTGCGATGCGCCGTCCAAACGGTTTGCACATACTGTCCGTGACGGCAATTTGTGGGAGGATGACTCATTTGAATTTTTTCTGTATTCGCCTGCCCGGAAAGTTAAATACCAGTTCATTATCAATTCCAACGGTGTAATTTTCGACCAGAAAAACGGGCAGCCCGCATGGAATGCCGGAGCAAAAGCGGCGGCATTTCGCGGCAGGGATTTCTGGAGTGCGGAATTTGAACTGCCGCTTGCGGACATCGGCGGTTTCAACGGAAATGACGACTGGACCGGGAATTTCTATATTTCCAGTTATCTTGACGAACTGGGTTCATTCGCCTGGGCTGTACCGGAGGGATATTACGATTCTCCAAAATCTTTCGGGAAGATTCTGTTCCGGAATGATCCGGTTTTTGCCGGTATCCGCAGTCTGGGGAATCTGCCGCTCGGCCAGATGGATCTGGCTGCGGAACGTTCTTCAAACGCTGTAAAATTCAAGGCATTTTATGAATTGGAGAACGGCAGCAGGACCGACTATAACGGGGAACCGGCTGATATGCCGTGGCAGGTTTCTCTGCCGGTCGGGCGCCAGCGTCTGGCTGTTTCCGCCGTAGATGCTTCGGGGCGTGCTCTTTATCAGTATGAGACTTATTATTATGTCAATTATCCGTTGGAACTTCAATTCGACTGCCGTCCGCAGGAAAGGCGTATCGCGGTTTCTGTGGATGCCAACAATGCGGGTGCAGAACTTTTGAAAAGGATTCAGGAGCAGGGTATACCCGGAGTCGTTCGGCTGTTGTCTGAAAAGCAGGATAAAGTGTACAGCACGCAGTCTTTCACCGCCCGTCAGAACGTATTCAGCGTATTTCTGCCGCTGCCGGACGGTTTGACGGAAGGGAATTACTGGATTGAAGCGAAGTTGGACGGCTCGGACAGTCTGGTCAACCGTATCCGCTTCCGGGTTCCGGATATGACTCCTTATGAGGTGAAGGTTTCCGTTGACCATACCGTCCCGCTGCCGTGGACGCCGGTGGTCAAGGCGAATGACCGGACATTCCGGGTGCTGGACCGGGAATATCGTTTTGACGGCGGACCGTTCCCGGTCCAGATTGTTTCGCGCGGCAGCGATATGCTGATCGTTCCCCCTGTGCTGACTGCCGACGGTGCGAAAGTGGTATGGACGGATTTCAAGGTCGGGGAACAATATCCTGATTATATCGAACTCTCCGGCAAAGGTGCGGTGCGCGGCTTTACTTTTACATGGAAGGGGCAGCTCTGGTTTGATGGAATGTATCTGGTTGACTGGGACATGACTCCCGTCCGGATTCCGGAACAGCTTTCCGCTTTGACGCTGAGCTGGAAAATTCCTGCCGAATATTCCCGCTATGTGTTCAAGCAGAACTACAATGACGGGTTGGAGGTCTGGAAAAACGACCGTATTGAACGTGAGTTCAACCCTGTGCAAAATGTCTGTAATAATCTGCTGTGGACAAGCGGTCTGGAAAAGGGATTGGCATGGCATCCGAAGTCCAATGCAAACTGGGCGAACCACCCCGGAGAAAAAAATATCATCCTCATCCGCGATGCGGAAGAAGTATCCGTGACAGCGAAGATCATTTCACGTCCGGTGGAGGTCAAGACCCGGCTATGGTACACCATGGTGTTCCAGGGAACGCCCTCGCGTTCTCCGATCAAAGGCTGGCGCGACCATAACTACGGAGGATATCAGGTTCCGACTATGCAGAACCTGCAGTTCGGTGGAGGCGGCGACCATACCTTTGCCGATTATCAGACTGATCAGCGCTGGTTGACGCCGAGCAGCCATAAACCGCGCTGGATGGAACGCTATCTGAATTACACCCGGAAATCAAAAGAAAAAAGAGAGCAGGATACGAAGTCCGGCAAGGGGTGGAAAACCAAGTCGCACATTCCGTATCGGCTTATCAATTACGTAATGCCGTTCCATGTAGGGACCAATGAAGCGGAATATGACTACTTCTTCAATGACTGGGTCACGCTTCCGACGACGATCTGGGGATATAAGGAGGACGGTGTGCCGCAAACCATTTACTCCTGCTGCGGACAGACCGGAATTACCGATGCCCATCTTTATAATTTGGAACGGCTTTTCAAGATCAATCCTCTGCTGGGCGGGATGTATAACGACTGTCCGCACAGCAAGGTCTGTGAGAATGTCCGCCACGGTTGCGGCGGAGTGGATGCTTTCGGGCAGAAATACCGGACGTCCACCATGCTGGGACAACGCGAGTTCATGATGCGGGAATACAAACTGATCCGCAAATACGGAAAGACACTGGTCAATCATGTTCCTGCCGCGGATATCGTCCCGTTCGTGCATAACTTCTCGGATCATGTCTGGCCAGGGGAGGAATTTCACGGCGGGTTCGGTAAAAATCCGGATTATTTCTATTGCGAAGGCGTTACCAGAGAGGCCTGGCAGTCCACAATGAGTCCGATGATCCGCGGCATCAGCGTGATTTTGCTGCCTCAGCCGGAACGGGCTGCCGGAAATTTTGTACATCTCAAATCCCGGCGGAATGATTTTTTAACCAATCCGGAATGGGCGATACGCACCATGACTCCGTGTCTGCTGCATGATGTCGGAATCACTCCGGACAGCATTGAAAAGAAAACAGTTGACCGCTGGTGGATCATCAAAGACCAGATCAAATTAGCGGGTGCGGAGTTTCACGGTTATTGGTTTGATTCTTCGGTCAGATCTGCTTCTCCCAATGTCTATGCCAGCTGGTATGAACTTCCCGCCGGAAGCCCGTACCGTTATCTGATTGTCGCCGGAAATCTCGGCAGAGACAACCGGAAACTGGCACTGGCGCATACACTTCCCAATGTTTCCAGTTATTATGATCTGTGGAACGGGAAAGCAATGACGATGTCCGATCTGCAGAATACATTAATTCCGGGAAACCATTTTGCTTTAATTGGAGTCAAATGACATAAAGAGAGCCGGAGAGTGTTATTTTATTCTTTCCGGCTTTTCTCCGAGGGCGAGGCGGACCTCCTGCGGCGTCAGGCGGCGCCATCTGCCCGGCGGGAGATTGCCGAGTCCAAGCCGGCCAACGGCGACACGTTTCAGGCGACGTGTCGCTTTGCCGCAGTATTCCAGCATACGGCGCACTTCACGGTTCTTGCCTTCATGAAGTGTGAATTCATATTTTCCCGGAGCAATGCATTCAATGCGCTCCGCTTTCAGGAGATCGCCGCGGTCGCGGATGCCGTCATTTGTCAGATGATGGAGCGCAACGGGGTCGATCTCGCCTTCGACGCTGACCTGATAGATTTTACGCACCTCATAACGGGGATGTGTCAGCCGGGCGATGAAATCCCCGTCGTTGGAAAAGAGAAGCAGACCCTCGCTGTCCTTGTCGAGACGCCCGACGGAAACAATGCGGATCTCTTTTGAAAGCGGAATCAGATCGACTGCTTTCTTCTTTGCATGGGGATCTTCCATTGTACAGACATAACCGCGCGGTTTATGAAGCATGATATAGACGTATTCCCGGACGGGAGCCACCGGTTTGCCGTGGAGAGTGACACGGTCTTTCCGCGTTACGCGCTGTCCCGGGCTCTGCGCCGTGGTTCCGTTGACGGCGACGGCTCCGCCTGCGACCAGTTCCGCTGCCCCGCGCCGCGAACATACACCTGCGGAACTCAAATATTTACTGAGATTCATGGAATCGTCATCTGTCATGGGCTGATTCATTGCTGTCCTTCACTTTCCGGATTCATGTCTCTTAATTTTAGCACGATTTGCCCGGAAATCAATCCGTATTTTGTTGAATGACGGAAAAGATGCAGTATATTACGTGCTTCAATTTTTACGGAAGTGACTGCAATTATGAGTATGGATATGGTGGTGAAGGTGATCCTCGCGATCCTTGAGACCTTCATCTTTTTCGGGTTCGGCGCATGGGCGTATTATCTCAAGATGATCGAAGACAAAGACCTGGGCAAGCTCGGCAGGCTCTCCATCGACATGCTTCTGCCGTTCCTGACTTTTTCCAGCGTCGTGAAGAACTTTACGGCAAAGGACATCGGGATGATCTGGCAACTTCCGCTGATCGGGCTCGGGATCATGGCGTTCGGTGCGCTCTGCGGTTATCTGCTGGTTTATGGACTTCACGACAAATCGCCGCGCAGGAACGGCACTTTCATTCACCTGGCAATCGCGAACAATTACATCTTCCTGCCGCTGGTGGTTCTCGGCAATCTGTTCGGAACGAAAGCGGTTGCGGCGCTGATGCTGCTGAGCGTCGGATCGACCATCGGATTCTGGACTTTCGGCGTCGGAGTGCTCGCAGGACGCGATTTCAAGCGTGTGTTCCGCAATGTCTGCTCCACGAATATGGCTGCCATTGTCCTGGCTTTGATTTTTGTTTTTTCAGGAATTCAGGTGCCGGCTTTCGGTATGAATATTTTCGAGAAACTCGGTACGCTTGCCGTCCCGCTGTCCCTGCTGCTGATCGGCGCATCCATGTACAAGACGGGAATCCGGATGCTGGTTCACAGGTTCGACGCCGTTTATACGCTGATTGCCCGTCTCGTCATCATTCCTTTTTTCACTGTCCTTCTGCTGAAGCTGCTGCCGCTGGAGCCGCTGGTCTATCATGTGGCGCTGATTGTTTCCCTGATGCCTGCATCCTGCACTTCGGTGCTGATTGTGCGCAAATACGGAGGGTGTCCCGATTTCGCCGGGCAGTCGGTCTTTTTTTCGACGATCGCATGTATTGTGACGGTTCCGGTTTTTCTGTATTTTCTGATGTGATCCGGATTGCATCTTGAAGCCATAAGCGTTATAGTGACATAAAAACAAGGAGGACAAACGTGAAGAACATTTTCATTGCCGGAGGCGCAGGCTACATCGGAAGCGCATGTACGGAATACATGCTTAACAAAGGATATCAGGTCACTGTATTCGACTCTCTTGTGACCGGTCACGAGAAGGCGGTTGACAAACGCGCGACGTTCATCCGCGGCGATCTTGCCGACCGTGAAAAGCTTATCGAAATCTTCAGGAACGGCAGTTTCGACGCAGTCATGCATTTTGCGGCGTTTTCTCTGGTGGGGGAATCCATGAAAGACCCCGGAAAGTATTTCCGCAACAACCTTGCCAACGCGATCAATCTTGCCGACGCCGCCGTGGAAGGCAAGGTTCAGGCGTTTGTGTTTTCCAGTACCGCCGCGACCTTCGGCGAACCCAGGGAAATTCCGATCAGTGAAACCGCGGAACAGCTCCCGATCAATCCTTACGGCGAGTCCAAGCTCTGTTTTGAAAAAGTCCTCAAATGGTACAGCAGGATTTACGGGTTGAAATATGTGGCGCTCCGTTACTTCAATGCCGCCGGTGCGACCGAGAATTTCGGTGAAGATCACCATCCGGAGTCCCATCTGATCCCGATTCTGCTTCAGGTTGCACAGGGCAAGCGTGAGAAAGCCATGATCTTCGGCGATGACTACGATACGCCGGACGGAACCTGCATCCGCGACTATATTCATATTCTCGACCTTGCGCAGGCGCACGAAAAGGCGCTGTATGCTCCGAGAAGCGGGCATTATAATCTGGGAACCGGCGCCGGATTGAGCGTGAAAGAGATTCTCGATACGGCGCGCAAAGTGACCGGACATCCGATTCCGGCGGACGTTGTTCCGCGCCGTCCGGGAGACCCGCCGCGCCTGATCGCCTGTTCTGATCTCGCTAAAAAGGAGCTCGGATGGAAGCCGGAATTCGAGAATGCCGGAGCGATTATCCAGTCTGTTTGGAACTGGCTTCAGAAACATCCGGACGGCTACGGGGACAGATAAGAATGGCATCCGCATGGCATGTCATGGGGCCGTTTACGGTATTTGACGTCGAGACTACCGGAATGAGCCCCGTCCGCGACCGGATCGTTGAGATCGGGGCGGTGCGGGTCGACAGGGACGGAGTGCAGACCCGCTTCGAAACTCTGGTCAACCCCTCCATGCCGATTCCTTATCAGGTGACGCGGGTTCACGGCATTGACGACAACATGGTCGCCAACGCTCCGTCGTTCACGGATGCCGGATACCAGTTCCTTGAGTTTGCCCGCGGTTCCAAGCTCATTGCGCACAACGCCAGATTTGACCTCAGTTTCCTGCAGGAGAGTCTGGCGCGTGTCGGGCTGCCCTTGTGGAAATCCGGCGCGTACGACAGCATTGTCCTGATCCGCAAGGCTTATCCCGGACTTTCCAGTTACAGCCTTCAGTTTCTGCGCCAGGCGCTCGGACTCGGGCAGGAGATCGATGAGGCGCGTCCCCATCGTGCCGGTTATGACGCCGAGCTTACGATGGAAGCTTTTTCCATGGCGATGAAAACCCTTTATTCCCGCGCGGAATAGGAGTTACAGTTCAGGAAGTTCTTCCGTCAGGAGAAAGGGCACCGGCGATGCCGCGTTACGGTAAGCATGGTGCCCGGCGCTTTCTTTCCGCGCATGGAACAGGCAGATCGACGGATGCAGTTCCAGAGCGTTTATCCTGCTGTTTCCGCTCAGTTCGACTGCGGCGGCAATTCCGAGGCGGTCGCAGAGGGTCAGGATTTCCTCCAGCGCCTCCTGCGTATCGCGCAGCATGGTGAAATTGAATCCTTCGGCGCGGCAGAGTTTCTCCAGCTCGTTTTCCGCCGGAATCCGGTCAAACTCGCAGCGCCGGAATGTGACGGGATTTCCGTTGAGCAGAAAATTTTTCCTGTCTTTCAATTCCGGGAAACGGATCCCCGCGATTTTCGTAATTTGGTAGTGCGGCTGTCCGTTCTTATGGAAAATCAGGCTCATTTCATAAAGCGACGGTTTTCCGTCCGTATGGACATTCCAGAGATTCGGGTTTCCGATTCTTGCCTTTTCCCGCAGAGGAATCCGGTTGTGCCCTTTGGCGAGGCTGATGCGTGCGGATTCGATCAGTTCCATGCCGTCCACCAGAAAAGAGGCGATCAGCGTTGCGGGTTTTTCCGTTGTGACTTCAATACATGGCGTAATTTCAATCAGCTTTCCGTCTTTCAGGCGCTCGATCTCAAGAGAAAAATCAATCGTTTCAAAAATCTTGTCGTCATTCATTCTGCCGTTGTTCCTTTCCCGGTTCCCGGATGCGGCAGACGGAATTCCTGGAAAAAGAAAGGGCAAAGCCCTGCATTCCGTTCCAAAGTCCGGTCAACCGCATCCACAGATGTTAAGATAACGCACAAAAGCCGAAAAACAACTCCTTTCCCGCTGGATTTTAGCGTATCAGGGCGTATATTGATGCCGGAGACGGCGGCAGGCGGCCGCCGGTCCTTTGGACTGGAGGAAAGTCCGGACTCCATAGAGCGGGGAGTCCCTTGTATCAAGGGATGCCGGGGACGATATGCCCCGGAAAGGAAAGCGCAGCAGAAAGCATACCGCCGGATGCAGATCCGGCAAGGGTGAAATGGCGGGGTAAGAGCCCGCCGGGAGCGGAAGCAATTCCCTCCGTCAAGGCAAGCCCCTCCCGGAGCAAGACCAAATAGGGGATGAGCCGTTGCTCGCGGCGTTTGAATCCCGGGTTCTGGTCGCATAGACAGATGGTCGCCGCCTTTTCTTCGGAAGAGGTACAGAATCCGGCTTATCGCCGCCGTCTCCGCTTTTTTTCAACGGTCAATTGAGCGGAACCGCCATGATGTTTCCCCACGGTTTGACGGGGGGCGGTCCGAAAAGACAAGGCCTGATATTGAATGCTCCGCTTGCGGACTGGAACAATGTGTCTTTCCCTGAGAGGATGGCTTGAGTCCCTTTTGCATCGTTGACTTCTCCTTCAAATACGACTCCGCCGTAAGAACCCAGGTTGGTGATTTTGACGGTTATCGTATTTCTGCCTTGTTTCAGATACGGGGCAATGTCGTAGGAAACCGCAAGTTTGAATACGGGACTGCCTCCGATATGTTTGCCGTTGATTTCCAGTTCATAAATGTTGTCCGCAGCGACGGCGAGCCATGCGGAGTTTATTTTCCCGTTGACCATAAAGTTCTGTTGCGCCGTTGTTTTTGAGTATCCTTTATTTTCCGTCAGTTCAGAGTTCCAAACCCAATTTCCACGCCATTTCACCTGATTGAGATTTCCGCTCTTTACAGATTCAGCCAGCGGAACGGGATCGCTGATTTTCAACTTCGGGAACTGCTCCGGAACGTGAAATTTCAGTGGACGGGATACAAGGAGCATGACGTCCAATGGCTTCATATCCAGAGTCAAGGTATCCGAACCGGTTACGGAACTTCGGTTTCCGGGGGACGGATACCAGTTTCCGCCTGTTGTCTTTATGGAGACTTTCTGCGGTTTATCCAGCTCATTTACGACAATCATCATTTTTCCGTCATCGCAACTGCGGCTCATCAGCCGGATTCCGGGCTGATTGCTTTCTATGGCTGCAAAGTCTTCCCTGATCCCTCTGGTAAGGAAGCTTTCGATTTCTTTGAATTCCAGATTAACGGCTGCCAGATCCCTGAAAACCGGACTGGAGGGGTCCATTGTATTATTATCGAACCATGCGATTCCGGTGGCGCCGTGTGTAATGGCGTTGTAAAACATGAAACGCAGTTCTCTGTAAGTGGGAAGCGGTTTGTCGGGAGTGCCTTTTTTGCCGCCCCAGCTCCAAGCCTGCAAAATCATCCAGACAGGTTTCCTGTCATGTACACTTTCCAGAAAATCATCTGTATAATTCCCGATGCAGGCAATGGTTTTGTTCGGCATTTCACTGTGCTTTACGGAAGCGGGGATGGGGTAGACATCAGCTCCGGTCACATCGCAGTAACGTCCGTATTCCGTTAACAGTTCAATGCTGCCGCGGGGAGCCTGATTGCACCAGAGAATATGGTTTGGTGCATACCGGTAAAAGATATCGTAAACCTTTTTAACATTTTCCGCAGGGATTCCGCGCCATGCATCTTCGTCATTCATCCAGCCAATGAAATTCCTGATTCCTGCAGTATGCCGGACCGCATCCTTGACACGTTGTCTGAGCTCTTCCACGGGTTGGTTCGCATTATCCGCAAAATTAACCCATTCAATTACATTTAACCCGTATTTCGCCGCATGAGGATATAGAAAATCCGTAAGTTTTCTGCTGCCGCTGGCATTGACCTGTGGTGTAATGGTATTAAATCCGGCATCGCGGTAGGCCGCCAGAGCCTCATTGGTAATGTACGGAGGGCAGACAGCCAGCGGGAAAAATGGTTCGCCGTTAAGGAGCATGATGTGGTCTTTCCTGAAACGCACTCCGCTGGGCTCTGTCTTATCCATGATCCGGAATGTCTCCGAATCTGTGATCCTGTTTCCGAGAGAAAATGCGGTGCTTTGCAGATGATAGAGCCCTGCCTCCAGACGTGGTATGTCAATGACGCCGTCAATCCTGTTGCCCCGGGACTCCAGCCTCCATTGTCTGATGAGTTTGCCGTCATCACTTTTCAAAGCAATGAACAGCTCGCTGAACTTTTCTTTCCCCATGTGAGCATGAACATTCAGTTTCCGGGGAAGTTCCGGCAGATAACAGGTATTGCGCGGCGGAAAATTACCATAACTTACGTTTAGTTTCAGCTTGTCGCGGGGCTGTTTTGCCGTTGCTGCCTCCGGAACCATTTGTTCAGGTGGAGCTGTATCAAGGCGGACATTGTCGAATTTTACCGTTCCTGTATTCAGAAGCTGCAGTACAACATATATCAGATTCGGCTTCTCCTGCGGCAGGCGGAAACGGAGTGAATAGCGTCCCCAGCCTACATAACGCGTGGCTGTGGGGCCCATTGCGGAAAATCCCCTGCCCCCCGGGGAGCGTCCCTCCACATAGGCACGGATTGCTGTTGCCGGCGCGTCTGTACTGTAATCGAAAGTCAGGAGCATTTCTTTGCCGGGGATGTATGGATCCAGTTGAGCCGGATTCAGGTTCTGGATCCATGCCATGAACTGGCTTACACCGTTTTGTGGAGAAACATTTTTAATGACTGCGGCATACTTGCCATCCGTGGCATCCCCCGTTTCCCGTTTGTGTTCCACGCCGTTTGTTTTTTCGGCTTTATTGGCTTTCCATTTTGTTGGAACCCCTTTTCCGTCATCTATTTCAAAGGAGTGGTTTTCAATCAGATTGGAGGCAGACATGAAAAACGGAAAAAACATTCCCATAGTGAAAATTGTAAGAGCCTTTGGCAGCATATTATCGTTCCTTTCGTATTTGGTTTCAGTAAGCCCATGCCGGATCGTCTGCGGCGTTGACTTCTTCGATTGTCATCTGGAATGCCTGCCGTGGTTCCGCATGACCGTCCATCCATAAATAATTTGAAGTGCGTATGTGCGTTCTCATCATACGGTTTATTGTAATGGAGGCGCTTCCGATTTCTCCGGTTTGCCCGACTCCCCATGTATATTGCAGGTATGATCCCATTGCCGGATTGAAATAACCGTCTCCCACCTGCATCCTTCTGGAAGGATTCCTGATCTGGTTTATTTTTGTACGTGTCGGCCATCCCCGCAGATTTCCGATATGGGTATTGTAGGAATAATTGCTGCCCGACCAGGAGAGCCCCATGTGGAGCCCGTCGTCAGCTTTCTGTGTCGGGCAGTGCATGACCTTGGAATCAAATCTTTGTGCCAGATTCAACGGCGCCGGCTTTTTGCTCAGATAATATTCGATAAACACCCACCAGAGATGTGATCCCGTGTGACCGACGATATTGTAGCCGTTGTTATCGTCGTTGTAAAAAACAAAATTGATACCCTGTTGTTTCAGATTGTTCAGGCATTGGGTTGCGCGGGCTTTTTCTCTGGCTTTGCTTAAAGCCGGTAAAAGCATTGCCGCAAGGATTGCAATGATTGTAATTACAATGAGAAGTTCGATCAATGTAAAATTTCCTGATCTTCTGTGTTTCCATGTTTGCCTGTTGTCTTTCATTGCCGTACCCTTTCCTTGTTTGCCTATTAATATAATTGTGTTTTTTCACGTACAATCAATTTCGGAACACACCAGTCTATGCCGGGAGTTTTTTTGCGGATTGCAACATCCCAGGCATGGTGCCACTGCATATCGTAGGAAGAAAATTCATGCTGCGGAATCTGGGAATTTTTTGTGTTGTAGCATCCGATCAGTTCGGCATCGCCGCATTCCGGATAGAACGCGCGGATTTTCTGCATGAAATGAAACAGGTTGATGTCACTTCTGGAGAAAATAGCCGTCGGCGGCTCTTCCCGGAAAATTTTTGCTATGTGCGCCGGATTCGTATCGAACTCATCGAAACAGACATATTGGAATTCCGGAGTCCATAATTTCAGCCCGACAATTTTTGCGGCAGTTTCAAGTTCATATTGCTTATAGGGCCGTGGTTTCCTGTAGTGTCCCACAAACAGAATACGCTTGTGCCCGTGATTTTCAAAATGGCGCAGAGTATCTACGGTTTGTGCCACACGGTCGATGAGCACTGCCGATTTCGGAAGCGGCGTCATCCATTCATAACGGTTGAAAAATGTAACCGGAACATTTCTCAACAGCGTATTGACTTGATCCAGCTCATAACACGCACCCTCAAGATCGACCAGAACCTTTGAGGGATTTTGCGCAAGCATATTCCTGATGTCGTTTTCCTGTCCCATAAGCACGGGTATCACGACTCCCCCGACGGCGTTGACACTGGCAAACAGTCCTTCATAATAGAAATCCATGAATTGAGGCGCAATTGTCGTCAGGACGCCGATTACAGGGCGGTTCGGCTGTTCCATTTCCGGCGGAATAAAGAGACCGCATTTGGAACTTCTCACCAACAGACTCTTTTTCTCAAGCGCAATTGCGACCTGCTGCATGACCATCGTGCTGACTTGAAAGGACTTTGCCAGTTCACGCATTGACGGCAGTTTTTCACCAGGTGTAAACTGTCCGGCGCGGATCTTCTTTTCCAATGCATCCAATACAAGACTTGTTTTAGACAAATGCATATTGTCTCTTTCTGTTATTACTGTAATTTCTGTAATATTAATTATAAGCGAAAAACCCCTGATTGTCAATACCCGTTGCAAAGAAAAAAGGATTTTTCTTATGAAATCGGGACTTTCAGTGCTTTTTTCTGTTCCGCATTTGCAAAAACACCCTTGGAAAGGTAAATTTCACAGGTAATATTTATTTAACTGGAGAAATGTAATATGACGGATTATTCTAAAGTCAGGGCTTTAATCATTACCGGCGTAGGGCTCAACTGCGAAAAAGAGACCGCCGCCGCATTCGAATCCGCGGGCGCGACTGCTGAACAGGTCCATCTGAACGATCTGCTCAACGGGAAAAGAAAACTGGATGAGTTTCACATCCTTGCGTTTATCGGCGGATTTTCTTTCGGGGATCATCTCGGTTCCGGAACGGTCTTCGCAAACCGCCTGAAATTCCGGCTCAGCGAGGATATCAAGGCATTTGTCAAGGCGGGAAAGCTCGTGATCGGCATCTGCAACGGGTTTCAGACTCTGACACGTCTCGGACTTGCCCCGGCTCTGGACGGCAGGTATTTCGAGCAGCAGGCGGCGTTGACGCATAACGATTCCGGTGTTTTCCGTGATGACTGGGTAACACTCGGCGCCAATGAAAAATCGCCCTGCGTCTTTACGAAAGGGATCAAAACTTTCCGCCTGCCTGTTCGCCACGGAGAAGGCAAATTTGTCGCGGACGAGGAGGTTATTGCACGTATTGAGTCCGAGAACCTCGTCGCGTTGCGTTATGTCTCTGCGAATGGTTCCAAAGCAAAGGGATTCCCGGAAAATCCGAACGGTTCGATCAATGACATTGCCGGAATCTGTGATTCCACCGGACGGATTTTCGGTCTGATGCCGCATCCGGAGGCATTTCTTTCCCCGTTCAACGCACCCGACTGGCAGTCTCAGAAACTGGAAGGCAGACTTCCCGAATGGGGCGAGGGCAAAGTCATTTTTGACAATGCTGTCAAATTCGCCGCTGAAAATCTTTTGTGACGGCACGGCTGTCTGCCGCAACAGGTCATTCCGCATTTCAGGAGCATAGGACCGTAAGTCTTATGCTCTTTTCTATTGCCGCCTGGAGTCAGAAAAAAAGCCTGCACAGTATAAATCACTGTTGCAGGCTGAAAATAAAAACTCTGGATTTTCTTACTTCTGTTCCGCCTTGGCGATTTCCTTTTTCGCTTCTCCCTGAGCGGCGTTGAGTTCTTCCGTCAGTGCTTTCAGATCATTGTCCGTCATGCTCCGAATGCCGATGGCGTTCAAGAGACGGTAATAGGAAACGTAGTAATTGCCGAGAGACATGATGCGCTGAATGTCGCTTTCCGCAGTCGTCAGACGGATATGATCCAGTTCAAGGCGGGGAAGATCACCGGTGATCTGCTGATTTTTCAGCGAGTTTGTCAAATGGGTATTGTAGTTTTCAAAGGTACGGATGTTCGTATCGAGAATTTCCTTGTTGGCAAGGATGTCGGCATGGGCAATTCTCACCTGTGCCATAACCGTGATGGCCTGTCCGTAGGAACGGACCTGCTCCGCCTCCACCTGCGCCTGATAACTCATGTATTCACCGATTTTCTGCGGAACTTTGAGCAAATTGAATGCGGACTGGATGCCGAGTTCCCACCAGTTCTGCTTGTAAAGGAATGAGTTATTATTGTTGTTGTAATCGGCAAAGAGCCTTGCGCTCGGGAACATCGACAGGAGCACTTTTCTGCATTCGACCACATTGATGTGTTTCTGCATGTCAATTTCATAGAGTTCCGGTCTTTTCATAAGGGCAATCTGCTCCATGACTTCCATTTCCGGGAACTTGAACTCCGGAACTTTGGCAAGGACGGAATCGTCCACCGTAATGTTGGCTGTCGGATAGTATCCGAGCAGGGAGCGGAGTTCGATGCAGGCGTTCTGATAGTCGAGAATATAACCGGTCAGCCTTCTTTCCATTTC
The DNA here is from genome assembly GCA_003526375.1 of Lentisphaeria bacterium. GTDB lineage: Bacteria > Verrucomicrobiota > Lentisphaeria > Victivallales > UBA1829 > UBA11452. The sequence goes on along the minus strand of DPDG01000027.1, from coordinate 102,128 downwards.
GATGAACCGGCTGGTTTCATCAAATGCGCGGAACGGTGTGATCTTTTTGGCGTCGCTGAGCCGTTTGATCAGGGTATAGCGGTCACGGCAGGTATCCAGAAGACCGCGTGTGATATTGATTGCCCGCTGCGCCGCTGCGACCTGAAAGTAGACACGGACGACGTCCAGAGTCAGATTCTGGGAAACGCGCTCCGATCTCTGCTGGCGCATGAGATAACGGTCATGAGCCTGTTGCGAATTGAAGAATGCAAGTCCGAAGTCCATGACGCTCAGTGCAAAGTCGATATTGAAAGCGTTGATGTTGCGGTCTGAACTTGTGCTGGCTCCGTAGGTGGCGCCGCTGGCTTTGTATGCTTTGCTGCTGGACGCCGGTGTATTGGAGCGTCCGGTAAAGTTGTTGTTGATGTTGATTTCAGGAAGCATTCCCAGGACTTCAGCCGTTCTCATTTCGCGGGCAACGGCTTCTTCCAGTTTGTAGACTTTGGCATCCAGATTGTTTTCATGTGCCAGGCGGATACATTCGGGGAGAGTCAGGCGGGTATCCTGCGCCAGCTCTTTGAATTGCGCCATTTCAAAATGCAGTCTGGCATTGTTGGCGCGTTCGATGCGGAAATCTTCTTCGCTTTTACAGCCTGTGACAGTAAGTATGGTTACGAAACCAAGTGCTATGACCACTGAAAAATACGTCTTCAGCATAGGGTTACTCCATTTGTTAAAATGTAATTTACAGAAAACTCAAAATATACCGCCCGCAACAACCGGCGGCATATTTTGAACCTTCCGTAAAGACGGAAAAACCGGACGGCGGAATTCCGTCCGGTGAATTGCCTTTACTTCTTGGCGTTTTCGTTCTTCTGAAGCACACCGGCTTCGAGAAGTTTGTCGATCAACTGCTGCATGGAGTTGAATGCGGCAAGAAAACCCTGCGGGGGCATGATGATGCGGATATTGGACTGGGATTCGGGAGCCATTCCGTCTTCTTTCGGCTGAAGGGTGACAAAATCATAACGGACCATTCCGCCTGCGAAGTGAATCTGGCCGATTCCATCTGCGTAGATTTCTTTTTTCTCGCTCATTTTACTGTTCCTTTTAGAAGTTAAAAATACCGGTTTTTCCAATAATTAAGCTTACACTATCGCTTTTTTGGAAAAATGCAAGCAAAAAAATGCCTCAAAAAAATTATTCTTTCATTTTTCAGCGCAATTTCAAGGTCGCAAGACCGATCAGGGCGCAAATTCCGGCTATGATCCAGAAGCGGATGACGATCTGCGTTTCCGACCAGCCTTTCTGTTCAAAGTGGTGGTGAATCGGAGTGCAGAGAAAAACACGCCTGCCGGTCAGCCTGAAACTTGCAACCTGAATCATGACGGATACGCCTTCCATCAGGAAAACAAAACCGATCACGATCAGCAGAAACTGCTGTCCCATCAGGACCGCGATCAACCCGATGCTTCCGCCCAGCGGCAGACTTCCCGTATCGCCCATGAATACAGCCGCCGGTTTGCAGTTGTACCACAGAAAACCGATGCATGCCCCCGCCATTGCCGAGGCGAATACGCTGATTTCACCCAGTTCCGGGATATAGGGAACCGAAAGATACTTTGCGAATACCGTATGCCCGTGCACATAAGCGACTGCGGCAAAAGAAAGGACACAGAAGATCGTGCATCCCGCCGCAAGGCCGTCTTTGCCGTCCGTGAGGTTTACCGCATTGCTGAAGAACGTGACGAGAAGAATGTTCGCCAGAAAAATCAGTCCGACCGCGAGAAAAGCCCATGAGGCGGGGAAAGTGAACAGAGGGTCAGGCAGCAGTTGGGGCGGAAGCCAGAACTGGATGGTTTCGCCTGCCGGCTTCAGGCAGATCGGGTCCTTGAAAAACGGAATCAGAAACTTGGTGGTCATCGTATCCGGCATCTTATAGATAATGTAAAGAGCCACGAAACTCACAAGAATCTGAATCAGCAGTTTCACTTTGCCGGAAACGCCGTCGCGGACACTCCGCTCATATTTGACTTTGATGTAGTCGTCATAAAAACCGAGTGCCGTAAGAGGCAGCAGGACCAGCAGGAAGACAAGCACCATCCGGTTCGACAGATCACCCCAGAAGATTGTGGAAAACACGATCGAAAAAATGATCAGCAACCCACCCATCGTCGGGGTTTTGTCCTTGGAGTGATCCACGAACTGTTCTGCGACGAGCCCTTCGAGACGCGCGGATTTCGGCACGCAGAACTTTTTCAGGCGGCGGATGGTCCACGGCCCGAGAAAGATCACGAGCAGCATCGATGTGATCAATGCGCCTCCCGAACGGAAGGTCACGTATTCAAACAGACGCAGCGGCCCGAAACACTCGCGCAGATTTGCCAGAAGGTAAAGCATCAGATGTCATCCTCTCCGGAACTCATCCGCATTTGCTGTGCCCGCATGCGAGGCATTTCACACAGTTTTCCTGCATGATGAGTTTTCGTTCGTTGCAGACAGGGCAGATCAGCATTCCGTTGAACTGATCTGCTGTCGGGGCTGCGACTTTCTGTATCTCCTCCTTTGCAGGTTCGGCTTTCTTTTCCGCCTTCTTTTCGTAGTGGTGAGGCATGATGCCGAGCTTTTCGAGGTGCTTTTCGATGATGCGCCCGATATCGGCCGCGAGGGACGGAATGTAAGTGCCTTCGCTGAAGTAGCCGCCGTTGGGATCGTAAATGCTCTTGAGCTCTTCCACAAGGAAGCGCGGGGCGGGATCATGGCGGAAGACGGACGAAATAAGGCGTGTCATGGCGACGATCCAGCTGAAATACTGAAGATTTTTCGTATTGATGAAGATCTCATACGGACGGCGGCGACCATCTTCCTCGATCAGATCGTTGATTGTCACATAGAGCGCATCGGCGGCAAGCGGCGTGCGGATTTTGTAGGTGGTGCCTTCCAGTTCAAGCGGACGCTTCGGAGGCTGGGGACGGACGATGATCGGGTGTTCCACAGTCTCTTTCTTTTTTTCCTCCTTCTTCTTTTTGTCCTCATCGCGGACCAGAATTCCGGTGATGTGTTCGGAAGGACGGAAAGTCGTGCATCCCTTGAGCCCCTTTTCATAGGCTTTCAGGTAGATGTCCTTGAAGGCGTCATAGGGATAATCCGATGGAATGTTGATCGTCTTGGAAATGGAACTGTCGACATACTGCTGAAGCGCCGCCTGGATATTCAGGTGTTCCTCGGGAGTCACTTCCGCAGAACTGACGAAATAAGCCGGGAGTTTTTTGGGATCGAACTCGGCGCCGCGGAGCTTGCGGTATTCACTGTATGCGTAATCCACGACTTCGGCGTCCGTGGTGTCGCCCTCCTTGCCGTTGCGGATTTTTCTTGTATACTTGAATGCAAAAACAGGTTCGAGCCCGCTGGAGACGTTGCCCGCGAACAAACTGATTGTGCCTGTCGGAGCGATCGAGGTCAGGTGCGAGTTGCGGATGCCGTACTGGCGGATGCCGTCCTTGATATCCTGCGGAAGCTGGGAGATGAATGCTCCTTCAAGATATTTTTCCTTGTCGAGCAGCGGGAATGCGCCTTTCTCTCTGGCATTTTCAATACTTGCGCGGTAAGCGGCGTAAGTGATTGTTTTCATGATTTCGGAAGCCATTGCGACGGATTCCGGCGAACCATACCGGATGCCGAGCTGGATGAACAGGTCGGCGAGCCCGGTGATGCCGATTCCCATGCGGCGTTTGGATTTTGCCTCGGCTTCCTGCTGCTCCAGAGGATAGTTGCTGAGGTCGATCACATTGTCCAGCATGCGGACTGCTGTTGTGATGGTCTGCCGGATTCCCTCTTTATCAAGCTCGGCGGAAGATGTGAAAGGATTCTTCGCAAATTTTGAAAGGTTGATGGAACCGAGCAGGCATGCGCCGTAAGGCGGAAGCGGCTGTTCGCCGCAGGGATTGGTTGCGCAGATCTGTTCGCAGTAATAGAGGTTGTTCATCTTGTTGATGCGGTCGATCAGGATGAATCCGGGTTCCGCGAAATCATAGGTGGAGTGCATGATGAGTTCCCACAGATCGCGCGCCTTGACGGTTTTGTAAACCTTGCCGTCGAAGATAAGGTCCCACGGGGCATCGGCTTTGACCGCTTCGATGAACTTGTTCGTGATGGCGACGGAGAGGTTGAACATCTGGAGAGCGGCATTGTTGCGTTTCGCCGTAATGAAGTTTTCGATATCCGGGTGGTCGCAGCGCATGACGCCCATCTGGGCGCCGCGGCGCTGTCCCGCGCTCATGATGGTGCGGCAGGTGGAATCGAGCACCTGCATGAAGCTCAGAGGGCCGGAGGCGCTCGCCTCGCAGCCTTTGATATTGGAACCGGAGGGGCGGATCGTGGAAAAGTCGAAGCCGACGCCGCCGCCCTGTTTCTGGGTGAGGGCGGACTCCTTGACTGTTTCGAAAATACCGTCGATGGAGTCATTGATCTTGTTCATTACGAAGCAGTTGAACATCGTAACTTCAGTGCGCTTCGTACCCGCGTTTGCGATGATGCGTCCGCCGGGGAGGAACTTGAATCCGGACATGATGCCGTAGAATTCTTTTTCCCATTTCGCGGGATCGGCTTCATTTGCAGCTATTGCATGTGCCACCCGTTTGAACGTATCATCCGGTGTATTGTCTTTCGGAAGATCCCCGCCGCCGTGATAACGATACTTCTTTGACCATATCTCGCTGGATATGTCGTACTTTCCCTGCTCCGCAGTCATCGCATAGTCCCTTATGTTTTTAAGATTGAAATTTGTTTGAACATAGATATGGAAATATTGCACGGAACAGGGAAATATCAATTGTAAAAACGGAAACTTTCAGATACTTTTTTTGAGAAAAAATCCTTTCCGGGGGTTGACAAATGGAAAACGGGGATTCTACCACCCTTTGTATAGGCATAAGAATCCCCCCACAATGTTTAGTATCTGACAAGAACAGAATACCGGTAGTGGATTTTCAGTTCCCGATCCGCTTTCACAACTGTTTCCCATGTCAATTCGTTACGCGGATTGACGGAGTTGTAGCCCTGCGGCACAAGCTGTTTCGACGGGTTGCCTTCGGCAGAGACCAGATCGCCGGAAAATTGCAGTTTAATCACGGCTTTGGCATTCGTTTTCCTGTAATTTTTCAACGCAAGAACACCTTCGATCTCCTGTTTCCAGTAATTGTCGCCCCCGATCCGGACAGTTTCACGGGTTGCGGATTTTGCGGGAGAAGAAGATGCTTTTTCCTCCTTGAGAGAAGTTTTTGCGATTTCATTTTCCGTTACCTGTCCCGTAACCGTCATTGCCTTGGTGATTCTGAGGATGTTCTTCTGTCCGGGATTGACCCATTCGACAGTCGTCTGTCCGAGGAATTTTCCCCCGTCGGTAATTTCAATCGGCGCCGTGGTGATCGGTGATTTGAAAGGATTTCTGAAACTGACGGCGTCCCATAGTTCTCCGTTGTATTTTTCCATACTGCCGAAGTTGACCGGGCGTCCCCAGTTGTCGCGCCGGTCATTGATCGTCCATTCCACAATCCGTTCATAGGTTGACTCAGCGGACTCCAGCGGCAGATAGAGGCGTTCTCCCTTTTTCAGGCTGATTTTGCCAATGTTCCGGTAGTGAATATCTTCGGATTCTCCGCTTGGCGGAAGAGTTGCCCCGGTAACGGCAGCGCCCATTGCGGCATCAGAGGCGAAAGCCTTGTTGGACATGATTCTCTGTGCCAGAACCGGACTTGCCATACCGCCGCTGCCTGTGAGCTGCCGGAAAAACTCCGCCATTGTCATACCGGACGCCATGGGGCTGGCCGCATTTTCAAACTTGATGTTCGGATATCCTGAAATCAGGTTCATTTCCACATCTTTCAAATCCTCCAGTTCATTCATAATGACGGTTGACATGCTGAGACGCATCGCGGAGTCTTTGCCGAGTTCCAGCCGGTAGGATGGCGCCCATGCCGCTCCTTTCGTCAGGTAGCAGATTGCAAGCGGTCCCGCGCTTTTTACTTTCGGCGTAATCAGGAGCGCCTCCTTCTCCATTTCGAGCGTCTGATTGATTTTCAGGGCGCGGATACTGATGATCCGGGAAGTGTCTATGGAAATAATCTCCCCGCTGTTCAGGCTTAATGTCAGGAAGCGTTCCGTGGAAGGCTGGAAGCTGTTATAACCGGCGTCCCGTTGTTTTTGCGGTGTCTCTTTCACCGGGCGGATGACTTTTCCGATGATCTCCGATGGAGTTTCGGAATTGCCGCTGAGTGTCAATTGAACGGCGCGCCCCTCGTAAGAGGCGGTCAGGTTCTGAAACGGCTGTGTATTCGGCTCCCGGACCCTCTGTTTCACTGTCCTTACGCTTAATCCGTCAGACGGCATGAACCACAACGTTCCGTGGATCGGGGTCATGGAGTCTTTGACGAGAAAAGGCGTCGGCGTCGGATTTGCTTTGCGGACCACGGCGCCTATGCCGTTTTTAAATAAAGCCAGCTTTGTGACCGGTGCGGGAATCGTCGGTATTTCCGGCTTCGCCTGTTCCTCCGCAGCGAAAGCCGCCGCACATGTGCAGAGAAAAACTAATGTCCATTGGATGCTCATGGTCTCTCCTTCTGAATGTTATCCCGGAAACCGGGATTGTTTCCTGTTATTTGCGTTCATGGAAAACGATTGCTTCAAATACGGTGAATTTCGCATCGGGCGACTTCCAGGCATCGGAGGCGAGCCCGGCTTTGCGTGAAAGGTAAGTCAATGTCGTTGCGAGATCCCACCCCTGCTCCGGTGCGACTTGAGGCAGGAATACGGCGGAACGTCCGTCCTTCGTGATTGTCATGCCGTGTTTCCCGATGACGATGTCCTGATAAGATGTTACCGGCTTCGCGGGAGTCAGGGCGGAAATTTCAATTGTGACGCGTTTCAGTTCCGCCGGCGACAGTTGCGGGAAACGCGGATCGCGGAATGCCGAATCGACGGCACGCGCCGTCACCGCCTGGTATAACGGGCGGACAGGCTCGATTTCACCGATGCAGCCGCGCAGGTCATTTCCCAGATTGAGCGTGACGAAACATCCGGCGATCTTTTTCATGTTGTCCGTTGCCTCCGCCTTGAAGATATCGCTGCGGGGAGCTTTCCGGTGTTCAAATACATATTCAATGGATCGCCGCGCCATGGAAAGGAGTGTTTTTTTATCCTGGGCGGAGAGAAAATCCTCTGCCCCGTTTCCCGGCAGGGAGTCCCATTGCCCGCAGACTGCGCCGGAAATATAGCTGACGCAATGGGAAAAATCCCCGCTTTCCGCGGAGGATGTCGTATAATGGAGCAGTTCGACGCCGGCGTTTCCGGGAAGCATATTCAGCAGAATGCGGATCGGAGCTTCTCCGCAGATCGTTGCACCTGTAGTGCGAAGGTAGGAGGCAAACTCAGATGGATTTTTCGTTTTGATTTTATCGAATGCCCCGAGATCCAGTTTTTTCAGATTTGCTTCGATGTCGGTGCGGAAAGGGACATAATCGAAGTTCCTGCCGTAATGCGTGAAATCGGAACTGACGACGACCAGCGTCGAGCTGTCCGTGATCTTTTTCAGGGCGTCCGCGACTTTTGACGCATGTGCGTCATCAAGCTGCCCGACAACCACGGGCACAAGTTTGAAGTCGTTTCCAAGCGCATATTGGAGAAACGGAAGCTGAATCTGAACACTGTGCTCCTGCGCCAGAATTTTGTCGCCGGTTGCAATGAACGGCAGGGAACGGAGTTTTTCGAGCGCTTCCCTGTCAAATGCAAGGGTTCCGAGCGGAGTGCTCATGCCGTCGGCTTCAGAAGGAATGCAGATGCGGTTTTCCATATAAACGCGATGCGCCGGGCCCAGAATGATGACACGGCTGTATCTGCCGCCCATGACCGCTTTGGCGCCATAGGCGGCGGTCGGACCGGAATAGGCATACCCTGCATGGGGCTGTATCAATGCGATTGTTTTTTTGCCGGACTTGCCGGCGTCGGCACGTTTCACCCATTCGGCAATCTGCCGGTGCAGAACCCTGGGGTTTGCATCGAACCATGATCCGGCAAGTGTGCTTTCAAGAATTTTTCCAGTCATCAGCGGACCCGTTACCGTGATTCCCGCGGCGGCAAATAATGGATTCATAGCCATACCCCCTGTATTAAGATTCTATGATCCGTCTTTCGGCGGCGTTATTTTCTTTTTTTCGGCGCCAGCTTTTTGTATTCCGGCAGCCTGCCGAATTCGTTTTCAAGTTCTTCCTTGTCTATGTTTTTCTGTCTCAACGCATTGGAAAGATAGGTGTTGAAGATGGAGGACACCAGGTTTCTTACGGTGTTGTTCTCCTCGTTGGCGACGACATGAGCCACATTATATTCTTTGATCCAGAGGAAATAAAACGGAACGGATGCCGGTTTATTGAGTTTCTCTCCGACTTTTTTCACGAAATTCATGAATGGACGCGAACCGGTATTCATTTCCTTGACCGGAATTGCGATTTCCTTTCCGCCTGTAGTTTCCCCGGTGAGCACGCCGTTGCTGACGGATTTCACTTTACAGAGGTTGAACCTGATTTCAACAGGAATGCCGACGATTGCGGGATTGCCGTTTTCAAGCGCATCCTTGATCTCGAATGCGCCGCGCATATAATTGCGGAGTTGATTGGACCACCAGACAAAACTGTTCGCCATCTTGCGTATCTCTGCATTTTTCTCTTTTGTCAACTGGATTTCCTTTGCATTGTTCTCAAATATTCTGAGCATTCCGGCTTCATCGTTCTTTCTTCCGAACTCTATGATACTGCGCTGTGTCACGAGCCTCAACCATGCATATTTATTTTTGAAGGAGGTGATTTCCTTCTGTATCTGCTGCCGTTTCTGCTCCGCGAGACGCCTTTCCTCGGCGGCTTTGCGCTGACGTTCGGCTTCTTCGGCTTTTCTTTTTCTTTCTGCTTCCGCCGCCTCCGCAAGAGCACGTTCCTTTTCCGCGACTTTGTCCGTATAACTCTGATGGGCGGAATCGCGTGCCGCAGCAAAGCGTGATTCGTCAAGAGGGATATAAATCTGCAGAAGTTCGGCGAGTTTCGCCTTTTCCTCGTCGGTTTCCGCGACCGGGTGTTTGGCAAGAAATTCCTCCGCCTTCCGGATAATTCCTTCCGTATCGGAGGAGTCTCGCCCGATGAGAGTCAGGGTCTGCGTAATGTCCGCCATGTAGGGGCTTTGATCGCTGTTCCCGGATATTTTCCCGACGGTCTTATCATAAGCGGAATAAAAGAGCCCTGTAATCTGTTTCCGGTACTGGTATCCGAAAAATCCGCCTGCGCCGAGAAGTACGACTGCGAGAAGAATAATGACGGCCGCGCCGTTTTTCTTTTCTCCTTCGCCGGGTTTGCCCTTGCCGTTTTTCTTTTTCCCTTTGTTTTTCGCCGCCGCCTTCTTTGCCATTTCCTGTGCTTTTTTAAGCTTTTCCGCCGCCTCGTTTTCCGCAGGGGGCGCAGCGGGCTTGGGAGGCTCCGCGGGTTTCGGTTTTTCCGGCATTTTCAAGGAGACCGGCTTCGGCGGCAGTTTGGGAGCCGCAACTTCATTGGCGGTTTCTGTGAAACTCTTGTTTTCCGCGATGGTTTCCGTCTGCGTGAACTGCTGGGCTGGCTGTGGTGCGGGAGCCGCATTCTGGGATTTCAACTTCAACTGCGGCATCTTGAAAGGAGTTTTCTTCTCGGCTTCCCCTTCCGCTGCCGGAGCAAATTCCTGTCCCTGGAGATTCATGTTGGAGTTTATGACGCGCAGTGCGCCGGTCTCCGTAGCGGAAACCGGGTTCTGCCCCCGGCGCACAAGACGCAGGTCATCGGCAAGTTCCGCGGCGTCCTGATAGCGGAGAGCAGGGTCTTTCGCCATCATTTTCATGACAATGCGCGAAAGGGTTTCCGGAATATCCGGATTGACCTCGTTCGGCGGAATCAGAGTGCCGAAAAGATGCTGCTGGGCGATTTCCGAGGCGGTTGCGCCTTCATACGGGAAACGGCCGGTGATGAAATGATAAAATGTGGCGCCGAGACTGTAAATATCGCTCCGGCTGTCCATGGGAGCCCCCGTCAGGTGTTCGGGGCTGATATACTGCGGCGTTCCCATGACCTCATCGTCTTCGCTGTCGTCGATTTCACCTGCGACTTTGGCAAGGCCGAGGTCCGCCAGTTTTGCCCGTCCGCTTGACGTGAGCATGATGTTGTCCGGTTTGATGTCGCGGTGGATCAGTTTCTGTTCCTTCCATGCGTAATCCAGCGCCTCGCTGATCTGCTGAATGATGGAAATCGCCTGGTCAATCGGTATGACATGCTCCCGTTTGAGCACATTTTTCATGGTTTCGCCGTCGATATATTCCATTGCGAAATAGAAAATGCCTTCATCTTCGCCGACGGCATAGGCTTGAACGATATTGGGATGATTCAGCTTGGCTGCGGAGCGTGCCTCTTTGATGAACCCGACGACGAATTCGGCGTTGTTCGCGTAGTTTTCCGCAAGGATTTTAAGTCCGGCGGGACGGTCCAGGGAGATCTGGTGCGCCAGATAAACGATTCCCATTCCGCCGCGTCCGAGTTCCCGCAGAATGATGAAATCACCGATTACGGCTCCTGTTGCGACTCTCGAGGTCGGGACGGTGACACGTTCTCCGCAATGACCGCACTGTACATCCGTCCCCATATCTGTATTGTCAACCGATACAATTCCTCGGCAAAATGGACACTGAAACCGCATTCTAACTCCGCCTTTTATAAAATATCATGATTTATCCGGTAAAAAATATCAATTCCTATTCATGGAAATATATAGTTTTTTCCGATTATGTCAAAGTCTTTTGTCCCTTTTCTTGCAAGGACTTCATATTTTTTAGCCGGAAACATTGAAAACGTCTTCCGGAATGCCGTTTTTCGACAGTCCGGCGGAAGTTTCGTCAAAACGGATGACCGTGTTCCAGTTTCCATCTCCGCCGGTGAGATTCAGTCTGCTGACCAGCCAGAAATCTTTTTCCTTGCGGAAACCGGAAACCTCCAGAATGCGGAACGGCTTCTTTTCAAGGCTCCTGCCGTCCGGGGCGACCTTGTACCATGCAGCGCGCAGCGGGAAAAAGTAATCGGTGCTGATATAGACCATGACTGCATCTTTGCCGTTCGGGGCGATCAGCGTGAAGACGCGGCAAGCCTGCCCGCGGACTGAACCGGCGGGATTTTCGACTTTAAGTTTCCAGTAAATGAAGTTCATGGTGAGGTCTTCCGGATTGATCCCGTAAATTCCGATCTGCGCCTTGCCGGGGGCAAATCCGCCGCTTTCCATGGTGGACTGCGGATTTTCCCCGTAGGTCTGCCCGATGTTGTAGACTTCATTTTTATTGAATGTGATCTGGGCAATAGTGCGTTCCGGCGTGAAAAGGGTTCCCATGCGGATCTGCGCCTTGACCGGACGTGCGCCTTCGCGTTTGTGCATCGCATATCCTTCCATTTTCGCCCATGAATCGCGTCCCGGGGGATTCCGGACAATCGACATGAATTGTTCCGCGGTCAGATCCTTTGCCGTTGCCTGCGCTGCGGAGAGTCCCGCACTCAGCAGTGACATCATGGCGATGACAGATAAGCGAAGCAGCATTTTTTTACCTCTTTTTAAATAGTCCTGTAAAATGAAAAAGCAGGGGAGCCTGTTTTGAAAGGGTTCCCCTGCATACGTTTTATTGTGCTTTTTTCTTCACGGTTCTTTTTCCCGTTTTTCGGGCGGATGCCGTTTTCTTTTCCAGCACGAGATCCAGCACTTCGCGCACCGTGGAAACGAAATGGAACGTGACTTTTTCCCGGACCTCCTCCGGAATATCGTCCACATCCTTTTTATTGTCCAGCGGAAGAATGATGTTCCGGATGCCTGAACGCATTGCGCCGATCGTCTTCTCCTTGACGCCGCCGATTGCCGTCACTTTGCCGCGCAGGGTGATTTCACCCGTCATGGCAATATCCGGGCGTACCGGAGTGTTCGTCAGAAGCGAGACCAGCGCCGTGGTCAGCGTGACGCCGGCGGACGGACCGTCTTTCGGCGTTGCGCCGTCCGGCACGTGAATATGGAAGTCGTGATTGGTGAAGAGCACCGGGTCAATGCCCAGTTCTCCGCTTTTTCCTTTCACGAGCGAAAACGCGGCGAGAGCGCTTTCCTTCATGACGTCGCCCAGCGAACCGGTCAGTTTCAGGTCGCCTTTTCCCGGCATCGCTGCCGCTTCGACCTGCAGAATCGTCCCGCCTACACTGGTCCATGCCATTCCGGTGGCGACTCCGACTTCGGGCTTGCGCATGGCTTCGTCCATCGAGAACTTGCGCACGCCGAGCAGACGGCGGACCTCCTGCTCCGTCACGACGATCGTTTCACCGTTGCCGTGCTTGCCTTCCACGATCTCTCTTGCGAGTTTGCGGCAGACCGCGCCGATGGTCCGTTCCAGAGTCCGGACTCCGGCTTCGCGCGTATAATAATTAATGATTTCATCGACCGCTTCCATCGTGAAGTCCAGATGCTTGTCCGTCAGCCCGTTTTCCTCGATCTGGCGCGGAATCAGGAACTGTTTTGCAATCTGGCGTTTTTCCATTGCCGTGTAACCCGGCAGGCGCACGATTTCCATGCGGTCGAGCAGCGGTCCCGGAATCGTATCCATGATATTCGCCGTGGCGATGAACATGACCGAACTCAAATCGTAATCGACTTCGAGATAATGGTCATTGAATGCGTTGTTCTGCTGCGGGTCAAGCACTTCGAGAAGCGCCGAAGCCGGATCGCCCCGGAAGTCGTTTCCGAGTTTGTCGAGCTCATCCAGCATGAAAACCGGGTTGGAACTCCCTGCCTTTTTCATTCCCTGGATGATGCGTCCCGGCAGAGCCCCGATATAGGTTCTGCGGTGTCCGCGGATTTCCGCTTCGTCGCGCACGCCGCCGAGGGACATTCTGACGAATTTCCTGCCCATGGCTTCCGCGATTGACTTGCCCAGAGAGGTCTTGCCTACGCCCGGAGGCCCGACGAAACAGATGATCGGGGCTTTCCGGTCTTTCTTGAGCTGAAGCACGGAAAGAAATTCCAGGATTCTTTCCTTCACGTCTTTCAAGCCGTAATGGTCGCGGTCCAGGATTTTTCCCGCTTCGGCAACGTCGAGACGGTCCTCCGTGAAATTGTTCCACGGCACGGAAAGGAGCCAGTCGATATACGTATAGGCAATGTTGTATTCCGCCGCCGCCTGCGGGATCATCTCCAGGCGCTCGGTCTCTTTTTTGACGATCTCAAGGACATTTTCCGGCAGGTTGAGTTTGCCGATCCGTTCCTGAATTGCGACGATGTCCGGATTTTTCGTGCCTTCGCCCAGCTCCTCCTTGATTGTCTTGAGCTGTTCGCGCAGGAAGAACTCGCGCTGGGATTTGCTCATGGCATTGTGGACCTGGGACTGAATCTCGGAGCCGAGACGCAGAACCTCCACCTCGCGGTTGAGCAGAATCGTCAGCAGATGCAGCCGTTCCTGAAGTGTCGGGAAGGTCAGCACTGCGAGTTTTTCAGGATAACTGATATTGATCGTATCGGCGATCAGATCGGCGATCCTGACGTTGTCGGTCAGGTTGATGATCGCGATCTTGAGCTCCTCCGGGAAATTCGGAGAGAAAGAAACGATCTCCTGAAACTGTTTGACCGCATTTCTCACCATTGCGACTGTTTCGATGCTGTTGTCCGGTTCAAGGGTGAGCCGGCGCACTTTCGCAAGCTTGATGCTGTTCAGGAAAAGGCGTTCCACGAACTCCACGCGATTGAGCCCGCGCAGGAGCATACGCACGGTGCCGTCCGGAAATTTCAGGACTTTGACGATACGGCATAGAACGCCGACCGTGGAGACTTTCTTTCCGTCCAGTTCCATGTCCTTGACTTTCAGTCCCATGCCCTGAATATCCGCGGCGGGGGTGTTGGGGTCCGGCATTTCCGGGAAAATCGCGATCAGGCGATCTTCGCCCGTTACCGCCTTTTCGACCAGCGAGATCATTTCCGCATTGTCCAGAACGAGCGGTGTCAATGCAAACGGAAACACGATCACGCCCGGCGGAGAAATCGCCGGCACGATTGCCTCTGCAATGCCTTCACCGGAATTCTGCCCGGCATTCTCCACGCTTTCCGCATGGATTACTTCGGGAGCTCCGCCATTTTTATTTTCATCAAAAATATTTTTTTCGTCACTCATAAAAAATTCCTCCATAATTTGTTCTTCCGGAGACGGAAGTCTTCTCCGGGGAGAATGACTTTAATCTCTATTTGCCGGTTTCGCAATCCGAATCCGGTATTTTTTTCGATTTTTTTACTGAAAACTCAAATCCTCCCTCTCTTTTATATGAAATATTACTTTACAAAATTCTACAACCGATGTATCTTATCCGGATAAACAGGAGATTCGGGGCGGCGGCAGGTACAGAGACATGGATTATGGAGAAAAGTTCCTTGACCGCCGGATATGCTTCTCTTTTACAAATAAAACCAGGGAGCGTGCCGGTGTTTCCGGACACCTCCGAAAACCATAAACAATCAGGTGATTCATGAAAAAAACGACAGTTTCCGTTGCCGGCTGCTCCCTTGCCGACATCCTCTATGCCGACATTGATTTTACAGCCCCCGCATTTACCGCATGTGCCTCAAAAAAAGACGGGGACGGCGGACTTGCTCCGGGAAAACTGGTGTTTGCCGATGCTCTGGAGGCATTCACCGGGAAAAGTTATCCGGAACTGAAACGGGCGTTGACCGGCGGGCGCGCTCCCCATGCCGAGAATCTCGGAGGGCCGGCGATTGTCGGTGCGATCAATGCGTCCCAGATACTTTCCGATCTGCCCGTCACTTTCAAGTTTTACGGAGCGACGGGAAATGACGGAACTGCGGATTTTCTCCGTTCCATTATTGCAAAGACTCCTTTGGACGCCTCCAATTATGTGACTCTGCCGGGAGCCTCCCCCAGTACGGATGTGCTTTCCGACCCGCGCGCGCACGATGGAAAAGGAGAGCGCACTTTCATCAATACGATCGGAGCATGTTACACTTATACGCCGGAACAGTTGCCGGATGCCTTTTATGAGGCGGATATCATCTGGTTCGGCGCGACGGCTCTGGTACCCTCGTTCCATGAGAAGCTTTCCGTATTGCTGAAGCGCTCTCATGAAGCGGGGAAGATCAATGTCGTCTCGACGGTTTTCGATTTCATCAATGAGATGCGCAACCCCGATAAACCATGGCCGATGGGGGATGGAACGGAATCCTACAAATATATTGACCTGCTGATCGTTGACTGGGAGGAGGCGGTTCGCCTGTCCGGGAAGAGCGATCTGACGGAAATTTCCGGTTTCCTGAGTTCTTCGGGTGTTTCGTCATTTGTCATAACTCATGGTGCCAAAGATTTTTATGTGTGGTCTGACGGACGCGTTTTCAGGAAGACTCCTTTGACTCCTTACCCTGTTTCGGCGCTTGTGGACGAGGATCTTGCCGCTGACCCGTCACTTCGCGGCGATACCACGGGATGCGGCGACAATTTCGCCGGCGGTTTTGTTTCCTCTCTTGTCAGGCAGTTTGCGGAAGGCAGGGAAAAAGGAGATTTCGACATGACCGATGCGGCGGCATGGGCGGCGGCATCCGGCGGATTTGCCTGTTTCTGTCTCGGCGGCACTTACCTGGAGAAGAGAGAGGGGGAAAAACGGGAGAAGCTCCAGAGATACCATGATGCCTATTATCATCAGATCGGCAGAAAAATGAAAAATTGACATTCATAATTTACTTATTGTAAATATATTATGAAAATGACGGATTTTTGACGCTTGCAAAATCCGTCATTTTTATTATATTACCTTATTTTATATAAGAAAAATGACGGAGTGAATGAAAAACAATGGCGGGCGGCAAAGTTCTGGAAGTGAGTTCGATTGAGGAACTTTCCAATTACGGAATTTCTTCTGTTGCAGTGGCGGTCGGTGTTTTTGACGGAGTGCATCTGGGGCATCGGAAGCTTTTGACGGAACTTCTGAATGTGGCGAAGATGTATCATGCCGTTCCGGTTGCCATGACTTTTTATCCGCATCCGCGGGAACTGGTGAATTCGCGTTCCGCGCCTCAGCTTCTATTGCCGGCGGAAGAAAAAATCCGGATGTTGGGACAATGCGGTGCGGAGGCGGTAATTTCAATCCATTTTACCAAAGAGTTTGCGGCACAGGCTCCGGACGAGTTCATTGAGTCCTGCCTTTTCTCAGGGGGCGTTGAAGTCAAGGGGCTTTGTGTCGGGCAGAAATGGCGGTTCGGGGCAGGGGCGAGCGGGGATTCCGTTTTTCTGGAAAGAAAAGCGAGGGAAAAGGGATTTGCGTTTGTTCCCGTTGATGAACTGCGGACTCCGGAAGGCATGATCATCAGCAGTACGGCAATCCGGAAAGCTTTGGCGGAGGGGAATCTTGATCTCGCGGCGTTCATGCTGGGGCGGAACTATTCTCTGTTCGGGACTGTGGAGGAGGGGTATCACAACGCGACGCGGAAGCTGGATTCACCGACCGCGAATCTTCACATGATGGCGGGGATTCTTCCACCGAACGGTGTTTACGCCGGTTTTGCGCATGTGGACGGGATGCGGTATCCTGCGGCGATGAATCTCGGGGTCTCCCCGACTTTCCGCGCGGAATACGGCAGAATCGACCGGCGGCTGGAACTGCATCTGCTGGACGGATTTCGCGGAAGCCTTTACGGAAAATATCTTCAGGCGGAGCTGGTTTCCTTCCTCCGTCCGGAAAGACGGTTCGCAAATCCGGAAGAACTGAAAAAACAAATTCAAAACGATATTGAAGAGATCAATCGCATACTGGAAAGGAGTTGACAATGGGAACTGAAAAGAAATATTCCGTCATCGAGCTTGCCGAGCTTCTCGGGGTGCCGAGGACAACGATCAATGACTGGCTCTCCAAATACTCCATGTACATTGATTTTACCGTTCAGGGAAAGCGCCGCGTCTATACGGATTCTTCCCTTGCGGTATTGAAAGAGATTTCCGGACTTCGCAATTCCGGCATGTCCTCGGTGGATATCGAAGCCGAGCTGGCGAAACGGCACCCTGTCCGTGCGGAACCCGAACTGCCGGAAGCGGCTCCGTCTTCTTCCGTTCCGCAAAAAGATGGAGAGAAGGTTTCGCATTCTTCCCCGCCTGTGGCGCAGGACCCCGCGGCAAAAAAGGAAAATGAGTTTCAGCTGATCGCACAGCGGCAGTCCGAGGAACTGGGGAAAGTCATCGGGGAGACGTTCCAGAATATGGCTCTCCGCATGGAGGAGCTGGAACGCCTGAACCGCGCTCAGAACAGCCGCACGAAAGTCTGGATGGGGGCTACGGCGTTTGTCATGGTGCTGCTGCTGACAGGCGCCTATTTTTCCTATAAGCAGGTCATGCTGTTTTCCCGTGCCAATACGGAATTGAAACAGGAGGCGGTCGACACGAATCAGCAGCTTCAGATGCTTCATCGCCAGTCAATCGAACTGGTTGCCGGAACGAAAGGGTTCCGCGATAATATTGCGCTTCTTGAAAAACAACTGAAAGAACAGCAGGAGACCTTTGAAAAAAATATCAATTCGGTGAAACAGAACTTTGAAAAGGTTCAGCAGGAGCATCAGTCGCGGCTTTCCGCCGAGCGGGAGAAGAACTCGGCGCTTCTGAAAATGAAAGAGGCGGAACTGGCTCTTGAAAAAGAGAAGTTCGCTGCGGAACGTTTGAAATTCCTGCGTGACATGGAACGTATGAGCAGCGACAATGAGAATATTGTCAATGAGCTGAAGAAAAAGATCGAAGAGCAGAAAACGGATGAAAAGAAAGCGGTTTCTCCGCCTGTTCCGGCAAAGCCGGAAAATACTCCCGGTACAGTAAAATAAATCCCGGAGGATTTGTCTCCGCATTTACGGCAACCGGCGGTTTGCCGCAAATGCGGAGAGTGCATGAGTCGGAATCGATGCAGAGGAATCAGGCTTGAACCTTGAATTCATCAAGCCTGACCACTCTCTCTTCCCTGACACTGAGGTTTGCCGCAAATGCGATTTTCGATGCGAGGATTCCGTCTTCCACAGTTGCGTCAGGCTGTCTGCCGTTTTCGATGCAGGCAAAAAAATCGCTTAAAATCCCGATATCGCCGTCTCCATGCATTCCGCCGGGAAGTTCGAAAATTTCGTGTGTATTTTCCCGGAACAGTTTCAGTTCGATTCTGCCGTATTTGAGATCGCCGGACAGGAGTCCGTTCGTTCCGTGAATCATAAAATCGCGCTGTTCATCCGTGCCGGCATAAAGAATGATCGTGAAAACCGCTTGGGAATTGTCGTCATAACGGACCGTGACGGACTGATTGGTCATGACGTCCGCATCCGTATGGTAAATACAGTTCCCGTAGTATTCCTTATCGACGGCGAGCCCATAGCGCAGGCTGTCGATTCTTTCCGGATGATTCCTGAATACACATGCATGATCCGTGCAGTCCGTACATTTGAGGGGAGCTTCCGGATGAGGCGGGAAAAGTTCATTGCCGCCGACGGAATAGACTTCGCGTGGGGCAGCCTGTTTCTTCAGTATCCAGTTCAGGAGATCCAGGTCATGACAGCATTTTTCATTCATGAGCCCGCCGGTCGCCGCAGTATGCCGCCTCCAGCCCCGGCGATATGCGCTGCTGTGCGTGAAAGAGAGCCTTTCGTTGGCTCGTATCATTACGACTCTGCCCAGCATTCCCGATTCCACAATGGAAACCACTTTCCGGTAGAATGTTGAGTAACGCAGTGTGAAACCGAGCTGAATGATCCGGTCGGGGAACTTCGCGGCAGCCCGTTGAATGCGTGCGGCATCAGCCCAGTCCGCGGCAATCGGTTTTTCGAGCAGAAGGTGACGTCCGGCACGCAGAGACTGTTCCGCCAGTTCCGCATGGGTTGTATTCGGCGTGACGATCAATACCGATTGTGCTTCTTTGCAGGGCAGTGCCTCCAAAGCCTCCGGCAGAGTCGTGAGAATCTTTGTCTCCGTCAGTCCGGATTCATTCAGGCGTGTCCTGAGCGCGTCATGATTTTCCTTCCGGATGTCCACGACGGCTTTGACGGAGCAGGATTCTTTCAGCCCCGGAGTCCTGGCAAGCAGGTCAGCGAAGTAAAGTCCGCGTCCGCTTCCGGCGATGATAATACCATGTTTCATTTTCATCTTCCTTATGATGTTGTTCTTCAATAGAGAACATCTCCATTCAATTTCGAAGTGCGGAACAGGTGTTTCCCGTTTCCGAGATATTCGGTGAACCCATATTCGGATTTCAGCATTTTTCCTTTGGGAACGGTGATGACGGCTTCCGCTTCATCATCAATGCCGGCAATCACGACGCACATGCGTCCGTCTTCCGCTGTAAAAGCCTTTGCATAAACGCTTCCGCTGTTTTTCGGCTCCACACTGATTTCCGGCGCTTTTTGCGTGCTCATAAGGAAGGGTTCCAGCTTTTTCAGCGCCTGAATTACGGAAACCACATCTTTCCATTCCCGTGCGGCTCTTGCCGGATCCCGTTTCTTCTGATAGTCCATCAGGTCCCAGTAACTGTAAAAGAGGAACCCTTTAGCTCCGGATATTGCATAAAGAAGCGTCGGCGCCATGATTTCACCTCTGGTCAGTGAGCGTGAGCGCAGGAAAGTTTCTTTGTCTTTGAATGTGGTCCAGTTGAAGATCTGCGGAATTCCCCAGATCGGCAGCCCGCTCCGTTTTCCCGCCTCAATAACCTCCACAAGTTTGCGCAGCGTAATTCTCGGTTGGTTCGTGGTGATCGGATACAGGTCCAGCCCGAGGATATCTCCGCTTATCGCATAGTAAGGCAGGTCCTCAAGACGGTAAGTGAGACTCATGGTCGGGTGCCACGGGTCTCCCGCGGCGACAGCTTCGCGTGTTCTGACGACATCAGGGACCTCCGGGCGATGAGCCTCATCGGAAACCATCCATGCCACCAGTGCGGGGTGGTCTTTAATGCCTTCGGCAATGGCACTTGTCACTTCATGCAGTCCCTTGATTTTCCCCATTTGCGTTACGGCGAATTTGTTGTTGGGCATCTGATCCTTGAATGTGAAGATATGTTTCAGCCCGTGCCTGTGAATCCGGTCGAGCCCTGCGCGGATGTCTTTGATGCGGTCTCCGGTTTTCCTGCCTTCAAAGAGGTTGATGCTGGCGTAAGTCTGCATGATGTTGCATCCGGCTGCTTTGATTTCCGCCAGGGATTTGTCGTCCGGCAGTCCGAAAACACCGAGCGGCATGAAAGGCCTGCCATCCACGATCATGCGTCCGTGTTCGTCCACAGTTACGGCATAAGAGGGCGTTTTTTCTCCCGTGCGGCAGGTCAGGCGGAAGGTTTCTTCATGATATATGATTTGTTTTTTCATGCTTGCCGCACGCGCCTTGAGCACGACTTGCCCCGGTTCCAGCTTTCCGGTTTTTCCGCGGAACATGCCGTTCTTGCCGGAAAGCAGCATTTCCTGCTTTTTTCCGGCATTGGCGATTTCGACATGCATCACGGTATCGGATGGAGCATCCGCGCACAGCGTAAAATCGTTTTCCGCATTGCGGAACATCAGTTGTGACGGCTGTGTCAGGAAGATCGAATGCATTTCCCCTTTGCGGATGAACGCCAGATCATCGAAAAACAGTTTTCCTTCCCACTCGGGACGCAGGTAAAGAGTGATTTTCATATCCACGTCCGGTACATGAGTAACGGAAAGTTCATGACGTCGCCATTCCTGATCCGCCATGTTCAATACATAATAGGTGCCGGAGAGCCATTTCCCGTTTTTTGTGTATTCGATACAGAGTCCACCCAACTGCTGGGAGGTGCCTTTGATCCGTTTCAGATTTTCGCCACGGATGTAGACAACCGCAGAATAGCTGACGCCTTTTTCCGGGTTCGGCACCGGAAATGTCGCCAGACGGTAGGGTTGGTCTTTTCCTTTTCGTTCGAAAACCAGCGCTCCTGTTCCGTTTCGCCCGGCACCGCGAATAACCTGATAACCGACCGGATATTTCTTTTTCAGTTCTGCCGGATCGTCGAAAGAGTTCGAGTAGACGATTTTTCCTGAATCGGGTGACGGTTTGAAGTTTTTCACCAGATCGAGGTCCGCTCCTGAAAGATTTGCGGCGATCAGGAGGGAAAGAGAGAAAATTGCTGTTTTCATATAAGAATAACTCCTCGTTTATTGGTCTTCACGCGCCCACATGCCGCGGGGATATACACTTAGGCTGTTGCCGCCTTTGATTGTGTCACGGAGTTTCAGAGATTCCACATGTCCGTCCAGTATGGCGAAACTGAAATAACCGTTGTGTGCTTTGGAATCGGTTCCCGTTGCGGATACCAGCATTGCATTGCCTGAACCTGCCGGACGCTGGACCGAAGGTGCTCCCTGGGATCCAATTTTTAGCTGAGCTTGCGTTTTTGTTCTGTGGACAGGAGCAAGCATGATGGTTCCGGCGGATTTTCTTACTGTATGAAGCTGAACGGACCAGTCTGTGCCGGAAACACCATGCGACCATTCACTCCCGTTTTTCGGGAATCCGTAAATCCTCCTGCTTAAAGCATAAACGCCGTTGTTCATTGCATAACCACGGGTATTTGCTTCTCCCGGCATATCCTGTGAGGGATTTCCCGCGCAATTGTATATTTTGTTGCCGCCGCCCCGGTAGGGACAGTGATCATGCCGGATATCGTCACGGCTCAATTTCCTGCCGTCATACCGAAGCCAGCCGAGCAGATCGTCCCAACTGATGATGTCCGAACCTCCATTGTAATAGAGAGCGACGGGTATATGCCCGTTGTAATCGCCAGCATAGGTGTGACACGCCAGCCCCAGTTGTTTCAGATTCGCCATACAGGCGGATTTCTGTGCTGCCGATTTTGCCTTGTTTAACGCAGGAAGCAACATCGCCGCGAGAATCGCGATGATCGCTATAACGATCAGTAACTCGATCAGTGTGAAATATGTAACACCATTCCGTATTCTTCTCATAAGAATCTTTCCTTTCTTTGTTTTGGTTTTATTATTGTTATTGTTCAAAATGGCTTGCATATTCCGGCAGATTCCTCATGTTGTCGATTTGCAGGTGATACTGGTTGAGAGTCTGTTGGACCCCTTTGCATCCGCAGCTCTGCCCCTTGAAAAAGGTGGGGGAGATCAGCAGAGGTTCCGGCGTGAGATCAGACACGCTTTTGCCGATCTTGTCGAAAAGAAGCGCGACACTGCGCCTGGCAATCTCGCAGACCGGATGCACCACGGCGGAAAGCTGAATCGGCGAGGCATAGCACAGAAAAGTCCCGTCATATCCGGTAACTGCGATTTTCCCGGGACAGCGGTATTGTGTGGTATTCAGAAAATTCATCAGTTCCCCCGGCAGGATGTCGCAGGTTCCGATGAATGCGGTTACTCCCTCCTTTTCAATCAGAGAAAGAACCTGCTTCCGGGGATCTTTGCACAGTTTCGTCTCAACAGGCGCCGGAGCCGGGAGTTCTTTTTCCTGCAGGAATTTAAGGTAAGCATTGTATTTTGCCTGATTCCCCTGTACCCAGTCGGAGAGAAATGCGAATCTGCGGTGCCCGTGAACTTTGTAAAGATGATTCATGGCAAGGCGGATTCCATAACCGAAATCAACGGTCAGGTCGGTCTTTCCCAGAGGCGTGCTGAATACAACCGTAGGCAGAGGATAGTTCCCGGAGTTGTCGGGATTGAACACAGAGCCGATCATAAGCCCGTCTACCTTCCGGGCGATGAATTCCCGGATGGCGCTTTGTTCCTCCTCGGCATTTCGCGGGGAAAGGATATAGGTCTTGTAACCGCGTTTGCTGATCTCTGCGGTGATTGCTCCCACCAGGGGAAGAGTCAGCAGGGAGGAGAAGGACGGTTGAATCAGCCCGATGGTTTTCACGGATCTTCCGGAAAGCGCCCTGGCATTCAGATCCGGCTGGTAGTTGAATTCGGCAGCCAGTTTCAGGATCAGCTCATATTTTTCCGGGCGAACCTTGTTCTTTCTCCCGTTCAATACTGCGGACACGGTCTGGCGGCATACTCCCGCTTTCAATGCGATTTGTTCGGCAACAGTCATTTCCACTCCGAATATTTTTATAAAAGCGCACGTGCGCCATTGCTTATTTTTAATTATAAATAATTTTTCCATATTGTCAAGAGGGAAAATGGAGAAAAAGGATTTTTTATATGAAAAAAAGTGCTGTGATGCAATTGACAAAACATCGTCAGAGGAGGAACTGGAGGATCAGAAAAGGGCTGAAAGACAAAAAAATGGGTTTGCTCTATCTTCATTCCTGTTTTTTCATAAAGGTTTTATTTGTCTTATTCCGAAGTTCTTGGACTTTTTTATTCCGGATGACAGTGGAATACGATTTGGAGAAACGGGAAAACGGGTTATATTATCGGTTCGGAAACAGAATGGAGTCATTTATGGATGCAAAGAAAAAGGCGGTGGTGTTGCTGAGCGGAGGACTGGATTCCGTAACCTGTCTTGCCGTGGCGAAACATGAGGGATTTGAAGTTCATGCGCTGACGTTTGACTATGGGCAGCGGCATAAAGTCGAACTGGATTGCGCGAGGCGCAGTGCGGAAAAGATCGGCGTGGAACGTTTCCACCTGATCAGTTTCGATCTGCGGATGTGGGGCGCGTCCGCTCTGACTTCGGATAAACTGGAGGTGCCGGACTACAATCCGCACTCGCATTCGGTTCCCATTACTTATGTCCCCGCACGGAATCTGATTTTTCTTTCCTTTGCCACGGCGCTGGCGGAGGGACTGAATGCCCGTGACATTTTCATCGGCGTCAACTCTCTGGACTATTCAGGTTATCCCGACTGCCGTCCCGAGTTCATTGAAGCATTCCGCAAATGTGCGCGGCTCGGCACGAAAGCGGTGGACGAAGAATGGGAATACAATATCCGTGCCCCGCTCCAGCATCTGCGCAAGAGCGGGATCATAAAGCTGGGACTTTCCCTCGGCGTGGATTATTCCATGACGCACAGTTGCTACAACCCCGGCGCGGATGGTCGCGCATGCGGGCGTTGTGACAGTTGCGGACTGCGGCGGGATGCGTTTCACGAGCTCGGTCTCGAAGATCCCGCCCTGATGAAATGAGATTCCGGTTTTGCAAAATGGAAAAAAACGTTTATATTGTAGAGTGCAGATTTTTCAAACATAACTTTTAAGGAACGAGAAAATGGAAATCAAAGCAGCCGATCAGTGCAAGTACGACATTCTCTCTCTCGGAGAGGTAATGCTCAGACTCGATCCCGGTCCGGGAAGAATCCATACCGCAAGGTCTTTTACCGCATGGGAAGGCGGCGGCGAATATAATGTGGCGCGCGGCCTCCGCAGATGTTTCCGCCAGCGTGCGGGTGTGATTACGGCATTTGCGGACAATCCGGTCGGGCGTCTTGTCGAGGATTTCATCATGCAGGGAGGCGTGGATACTTCTCTCATCAAGTGGGTTCCCTATGACGGAATCGGGCGCACGGTCAGAAACGGACTCAATTTCACGGAACGCGGGTTCGGCATCCGCGGTGCGGTCGGTTGTTCCGACAGAGGCAACACCGCCGTCTCCCAGCTGAAAAAAGGCGACCTTGATTTTGATTATATTTTCGGCAAGCTCGGAGCCAGATGGTTCCATACAGGCGGAATTTTCGCGGCTCTTTCCGATACGACTCCCGAAGTCGTGATCGAGGCGCTCAAGGCAGCCAAGAAATATGGAACGGTCACAAGCTATGACCTGAACTACCGTCCGTCTCTCTGGAAGGCGATCGGCGGAAAAGAGCGCGCGCAGGAAGTGAACAAGGAGATTGCGAAATATGTCGATGTGATGATCGGCAATGAGGAGGATTTTACCGCCTGCCTCGGATTTGAGGTGGAGGGAACGGATGCGAACCTCAGCAAACTGAATACGGACAGTTTCAAGAAGATGATTGAGAAAGTCGTCAAGGCATATCCGAATTTTCAGGCTGTGGCGACGACTCTGCGGCAGGTTAAGACCGCGACGGTCAACGACTGGAGCGCGATTGTGTGGCAGGGCGGACAGTTCTACAAGGCGGCGCAGCGCGACGGTCTGGAGATTTTCGACCGTGTCGGCGGCGGTGACAGTTTTGCTTCCGGCTTGATCTACGGCCTCATGATCAAAGGTGATCCGGCTCTTGCCGTGGAATATGGCGCGGCGCACGGCGCACTTGCCATGACGACGCCCGGCGACACTTCAATGGCACGTCTTGAAGAAGTCGAGAAACTGGTCAAGGGCGGCGGCGCCCGTGTCGATCGCTGAATCATTGGACCGGAATCATCAGGAAAAGCAGTCTCCCGAATTATCCGGGGACTGCTTTTTTTGTGGCGGGACAGATATTTTTTGAGTCAAAAATCGCAATAAAGACTTGCGCTTGCAATATTATGGGTTAAATTAAGGATTCTTGTTGTTTTATAGCGAAAAATTAAACTAAAATTGGAGAAATATCAATGCAGAATTTCATCGCCACACTCGCACAGCAGGCAGCATCGGTTCCGGCAGCAGCCGGAGATGCCGCAGGAAAAGCCGCCGGTCAGCCTCAGTCGTTTTTAGGATCGCTCGGCGGGATGCTCCCTATGATTGTTGTTTTTGCCGTGATCATCTATCTGATGTGGCGCGGGCAGAAAAAAGAACAGAAGCGCCGTGCCGAAATGATTGATTCGATCAAAGCCGGGGATCAGGTTCTGATGGTCGGCGGCATTTTCGGTGAGATCGTCTCAGTGAAGGATGATCAGTTCGTGGTCAAGATTGCCGATAACGTGAAAATCAATGTTGTGAAGACCGCAGTCAGTACGGTTGTCGGCAAGGAAGAGCAGAAATGAACAAAAAACCGGTGATTCTGAGATCTGTTTTCGCTCTGCTGGTACTGGGGGTGTTCATCTTCTCCATGTATCCGCTTCAGGAGCGTGATTTCTATGATACTTTCAAGGAGCTGCTTTCCGATCCGCAGGACAAGGAAGTGGTCGAGCTGATTGCCGCGGCAAAGGCAAAGAAGGCGAAAGACCTTTCCATGTATGATTCCACTGCGCTGGAGGATGCCGCCGCAGAAAAAGGTGTTTCCCTGGATAAATACGTCAAGCCTTCCATTGTGAAATCACAGAAGGTGACGGGGTCCCGTGACGTGATTTCCCTGATCCGCAAGAATTCCGCAGGATCGATCCGCCGCGGTATTGACCTCAACGGAGGCGCCGAATTTATCCTTGAGCTTGTGCCTGACCCGAACGACAAGGAAAAAATCGAGAAGAAATTCAATGAATACCGTGATATCGCCATTGAAACTTTGAGAAAACGTCTGACGGCGAAAAATATTTATGAAGCGGATATCTCTCCCGCAGGCGGCAGATATATTTCCATGCGCGTTCCCGTAGTGACCAAGGAAGAAAAGGCAACTTTGGAAAAACTGATCAAGCTGAGTGCAAAGCTTCAGTTCCGTCTCGTTCATTTGAACAATGACCAGGAAGTTGCCAAATATCTGGCGGACAAAAAGAATTATGATGCTCCCGAAGGCTATGAGATTCTGGAAAGCGTTGAAACCAAGGACGGTAAAGTAATCAAGAAACCGTATCTGGTGGAACGTGAGGCGCAGATGGACGGCAAGGAGATTGATGAGGCATATCCGACAATGGACCAGTTCGGACAGCGTGAAATCATTCTTAAATTCAAACCTGCCGGAGCCGCGCAGTTCGGCAAAGTCACGGGCGACAATGTGGGGCGCCTGCTTGCGATTGTGCTTGACGGGCAGCTTTATTCCGCGCCGCAGATCAAGGTTGCAATCACCGGCGGCAATGCTTCCATTACCGGAAACTTCTCCCGTGAAGATGCGGAAAACGTATCCAATGCGCTGGTCAGCGGAAGCGTTCCGTTCTCCATGACGATTCAGGCGCAGTCCGATATTGACCCGACGATTGGCGAGGCAACGGTCCGCGACGGACTTTACAGCGGTATCGCCGGTATGGTGCTGGTCATGATCTTCATGGCTGTCTATTATATGAGGAGCGGCATCATTGCGAATATTTCCCTGCTGGTCAATGCCATACTGATCCTCGGAGCCCTTGCCGCGTTTGACGTGACATTGACTCTGCCGGGGATTGCTGGCATTATTCTGACAATCGGTATGGCTGTCGATGCGAACGTTCTGATTTATGAACGTATCCGTGAGGAAATTGAATCGAAGAAAACTGTGTTGAATGCGATTGATCTGGGCTTCGACCGTGCGTATTCCGCGATCTTCGACTCGAATATCACAACCCTGGTTGTTGCCGTGATTCTGCTCTGGCAGGGAACCGGTGCGATCAAAGGTTTTGCAATCACGCTGGCGATCGGTGTGTTTACAACTCTCTTTACCGCTGTGTTCCTGACGCGTCTGCTCTTTGACTTGATGACCCGCTTCATGAGTGTCAAATCCTTGAAAATGCATTCGTTTGTCGGGCGAGGGACGCATGTTGACTTCCTCGGGCTCCGGAAGTATGCTCTGGCATGTTCCGCCATCCTGATTCTTGCGACTTTCATTTTTGTCGGAATTCGCGGAAAAGAATGTCTCGGCATTGACTTTACCGGAGGCACACAGGTTGAGCTGAGCTTCAAGGAAGCGGTACCGGCGGAAAAAATTTCGACGTTCCTGAAGAGTCAGGGATTTGAAAACAAGGTCACTTATAAGACCGGAAGTGCCGTTGATGCTCAGAAAAAGCTTGAAATCATCATCCGTGACACCGAAGGCGGGACAACGGAAAAAACCGCCGAAGCCGGTGCCGTTGTCATGGAAAAAGTGACAAATGCACTGAACAAGGAGTTTCCGGCGGCGGCATTCAAGGGAGAAACGCAGTCCACTCTTGGTGCTCTGATCGGGCAGACTTTCATGAAGTCCGCTCTGATTTCGCTGATCCTCTCTTTTGCCGTGATGATCATCTACCTGACTTTCCGCTTCCAGTTCTCCTACTCGATTGCGGGAACGGTGGTTCTGGTTCATGACGTGATCATCGGCGTAGGGCTCTATCTCATGTGCGGCGGTCAGATCACACTGAATGTTGTGGCTGCGGCGCTGACGATTGTCGGTATTTCAATCAATGATACGATTGTCACCTTTGACCGTGTCCGTGAAAACCTGACACTGGTGAAGGACAGATCCTATTGGGATATCATCAACCTGAGCATCAATCAGACACTCGGCAGAACGATTCTGACGACATCCACGATTCTGATGGTACTTGTGATGCAGCTGGTTTTCGGCGGTTCCGGAATCCGTGATTTCGTAAGTGTCATGCTGTTCGGTCTGCTGGTCGGAACTTATTCTTCCGTCTTCATCACCAACCTGATCATCGCCTATTGGCATAAACCGGTCAAGACGGTGAAAACGGACAAGTCTGAGGTTGCGGTTACAAAGGTTTGACTGTAGATCAGTTTCTTTCAAAAACGGATTCCGGTAAAATGGAATCCGTTTTTTTGTTTTCACGATAAGAAAAAACTGCGGTTTGATTTATATCAATACCGCAGTCCGGGATTTCAATAAGAAAAGAATTCCGTGCAGAACTTTCAGCTCTGCCGCGATCCACCTATGTGGCTGTCGCAGGTGGAATCAATTAATAAGAATCGTTGTCACGGTCCCGGAAATTATTTCTGGAATTGTTGAAACGGCGTCTTTGCGGACGGTCATCCCGTTCAAAATCGCGACGGAACTTATTATGGGAACGTTTATCGTCATAATTATGGTGACGCTCCGTCATATTTCCGTCAAAATCATTGTTAAATTCCCCTCGCGGACGAAAAGAGCGTTCCCCGTTTCCGTCACGATCAAATCTGCGCGGGGGTCGCTCGTCATTATTGAAATCGCGGCGCGGTTGGAAAGAGCGTTCTCCGTTTCCATCACGGTCAAATCTTCTCCGGGGTCGTTCCCCGTTTCCGTCATATTCAAATCTGCGTGGGGGTCGCTCGTCATTATTGAAATCGCGGCGCGGTTGGAAAGAGCGTTCCCCGTTTCCGCCACGATCAAATCTTCTCCGGGGTTGTTCCCCGTTTCCGTCATATTCAAATCTGCGTGGGGGTCGCTCGTCATTATTGAAATCGCGGCGCGGTCGGAAAGAGCGTTCCCCGTTTCCGCCACGATCAAACCTTCTCTGCGGTCTGTCTGTCTGTTCCCGCTCTCTTGATTCATTGACTTTCAGGCTGCGCCCTTCATAATTGTAGCCATTCATTGCCTGCATCACATTCGGAGCTTCCTCATCATCCAGCAGAACAAAACCATATCCGAGCGGTCTTCCCGTGTCACGATCCGTTTTGATTTTTGCGCCAAATACTTTTCCGTGCTGTTCAAACAATTCTTTGAGTTCTGCTTCGGTGGTGGCATACGGCAGGTTGCCGACGTACACACTCTTCATAATCTGGAATCCTCCGTTTTCAACTGGTCCGCCTTTTTGCTGATAGCCATGGCGGACATTACTAAAACCCGGGACACATCCGCGGGAACCGCCCATACGGTTTCCGGTGTCTCCCTCTCTCCGACTTTTCATCCAGCCAACCGGAAGAAACCTTTGCCGCTCCGGCAGTATGCAAAAATCTGAATGATACTAAATTATCGCATCAAAATTACATTACAATTTGATTTTGCAAAAAAAACAGATTTTTATTCCATTGGGGGCAATGCTCCGACCTTCGGGTTGGCTTTGAGACGAAAGGATGTGTGCGCATTCTTCTTGAGTCAAAGGCTTTGCCCTTATCGCGGCCCAACTGTGTAAGTTGGTTCGCAACAGGTTTGGCGAACCTGTATCATACTGTTTGAGGCTTTCGTCATTGAATTGGTTCTCCGATCTCCCCTGTTGCCTGTGACAGGGCAGTTCATTGATCCACCTGCAAGTTTTCTTATACTATAACTTAAAGTTATATTCTGAATAAAAAATATTCATTTTCATTATTCTGGAATGTCTGCTATATTATGAAAAGACAGGAGGGAGAATGTCATGAACTTCATTCAACTGGAGTATTTCCGGAGAGTTGTGGAAAGCGGAAGCGTTACACAGGCCTCCAAAGCTCTTTTCATTACACAGCCGGCTGTCAGCAAACAGATCCGGCTGCTGGAGGAGGAACTGGGATGCGAATTGTTCATCCGGCGGGCAAACCATCTGGTTCTGACGCGGGAAGGCGACTTTTTGTATGAGCATGCAAAAAATATTGTAACGAGAATCAATGACCTGCCGTCCGAGATGAGCTCATTTCTGCATCGTGTTTCAGGAAAGCTCACCATCGGATGCGGTCCGCACACGTCACGGACAATCATGCCGGATTTGATCGCGGACCTGATCCGGAAATATCCAGCGATTCAGCCCGTGATGTTTGAGAAGGACTGGAGTGAATCTACAGAGGATCTGCTGACAGGCAAGCTTGATATCGTGGTCGGCGTGACTCCGCACCGTTCTGAAAAAATTGCTTTTACGCGTTTGTTCAAAAGTCGTATGGTGCTGATTTATTCCCGCAAATCGCCGCTTGCGAAGGAAAAGAAAATCACGCCGGAACTGCTTGAAAAACAGCCTTATATTACTTATACGGATGAATCCATCCTGAGAAACTGCCTGAGAGCCCTGCCTTATCCGGTACGTTCCCCGCTGTTCCTGCAAACGCGGTACTCGGAAACGATTATTACATATGTACAAAAAAATATGGGGTATGGAATTATTCCTGAATATGTGTTGGACAATTTCTCGAAGGAAGGCATTGTCATCGGTGATTTTCATACCGGGATCGAGATCGACATCGGATTCCAGTTGGATGCGTCACGTTCCGTTCCGCCGCCCGCACGCGCTTTGATCGAACTTATGAAAACCAGATACCATGTGAAAGAAAGCTGAAAATGCCTTACCTGATCCGCAGTATCCTGAAAAACAGGGGAGCCATGCTCCTCTTTATCCCGATGTTACTTCTTTACGCCTCCTCTTATTTCCAGCGCACCGCCGTACCCGGCACGATCTTCAGTCAGCTTCAGGCTGATCTGGGGCTGAATGCATTTCAGATTGCGGGAATCGGGGCTTCTTTTGTCTATATTTACGCGCTTTCGCAACTGGTTGTCGGCATGCTTGCGGACAAATACGGCGGCGCGCGCGTTGTTACTGCCGGAGGAATTCTTTTCTGCGCCGGCACGTTCATTTTTCCTTTGCTGGACAATCTCTGCGGATTGTATTTCTGCCGTATGCTTGCCGGACTCGGAGCCAGCACAATGTATTTAAGTCTTGTCAAAGAGACGGATCATATTTTCGGGCATAAGAATTATGCGGTCATCATGGGTGCCGTTTACTTTGTCGGATACGGCGGCGGGCTGTTCGGGACGCTTCCTTTTGAGCGTCTGATCGAGTATTTCTCATGGCGCAGTGTTCTGCTCGGTTCGGGGATTCTTTCCATCATTCTGTATTGTTTCTTTCTTCTTGGGAAACGCAATGTCCCCGCGTCTGAAATCTCCGGCGGGAAACTTTCTTTCGCTCCCTTTCTGAAAGTGGTCAGGAATCCATATTCCTGGGTGATTCTTTATTGCGCCACGGTTAATTTCGCCATTTATTTCATTATCCAGACCGTATTCGGGAAGAAATTCCTGGAGGACTTTACGGGAATGAGTTCCTCCAAAGCCGCCGCCTGTATCTTTTCGCTGACCTGTGTCTGCATGGCAGTGCTGTTTACCTCGAGTATGATTTCCCGGCTGATGCGGAACCGCCGCAAGCCGCTGATCCTCTTTTCCACGGCACTCTGTCTGCTGAATACGATTCTTATGACGCTTGCCATTTATTTTGAGTTCAATGGAACTGTTTTCGCAGTATGTTACCTGCTGTATGCCGTGGCATCCGGCTTTTCCGTCATTTTTTCCATGTCGGAACAGGAGGTGAACTCCCCGGATACCATGACGCAGGCGACAGGTTTCATCAACATGATCAATTATCTGGCGGTTGCGGTATTTTCAATTCTGGTGGGTATTCTGCTGGACTCTTTCGGCGGACAGCAGGTGAATGGCGCGGTCATTTATTCAAAACAGGCGTATCTGACGCTGTTTCTGCTTCTGATGATTCCTGCAGCGACTTCTTTTCTCGCCTCTTTCTTCATTCCGGAAACCCGTGGAAAATATCTGCATCACAGCGGGGTGTAACCGGGAATACAGGCAAACAGAAGAAATCCGGGAGTTCAGGAGGATGCGCCGGTATCTGCGGACGCCGCAGGCCGCAGGATCTGTTTCCGGTAAGCGGCGGGAGAGAAGCGGGTAATCTGCTTGAACGCTTTCGAGAAATGATAACGGTCGGCAAATCCGGTGCTGTCGGCGATTTCTTCGATGGAAAGAGATGAGTTGATCAGGAGATTCCTGCTCCATTCAATCCGGCGCATCTGCAGATACTGCTGCGGGGAGACCCCCATTTCTTTTTTGAACACCCGTATGAAATTATTTTCGGACATCCTGACGGCTGAGCTGATTTCCTGATTGCATGGTGATTTGGCAAGGGAATAATTAATATATTGGATTGCGCGTTCGATGCGCGGGTCCATCGCCTCTTCTTCACGGGACAGGAAACATTCGGGGGGAATCAGGAAAAGACTCCGGAAAACAATATCGTAAAGTTTTGCGGAAAGCAGAAAACGGTTCTTGTGGCAGAGTTGAATTTCGCTGAAAAAGTTTCCTGCCTCGGGGCCGAACAGAGACTTTGCGGAAATGACAACCGGTTCCCGCCGCATCTGCCGGAAAGAGTCCCTGACGGTGAAATGGATGTAGAACTGATTGAAAGGCATGGAACTGCTGCGGGTTGAAAAAATCGTGTTCGGAGGCATCAGAAGCGTCATATCCGGCTTCAGTTCGATTTTCCGCTTTTCATAGATCACATATGCCCCGGCTTCATCGTTATGCCAGAGATACCAGAACGGCGAACTGAGGTGGTTATGGTTCCAGCAGGTCACTCCGTGAAAGTAGTTGTATTGCAAAATTTTTACATCAGGAGGTTCCAAATCTACAATATAATGATTGCTTTTGGTGATATTTGACATATTTTTTCAAATCCATGCCATTTTTAATTTTCCGTTTTTTCATATAATAATAGAAGAAATGAAAGATGCAATTTCAAACGGAGAAATAATATGGCAAAACTTCGAGAAAAATTCTGGCTCTGGGGGCAAAGCCCCGATTCCCATGCGGTGCATAAAGTTCCGCCTTCCCGCATGACGGCGATGGAAGGGTGCGCCTGTTTTGGAATCGACCGTTGCTGCCGCGTGGTGATGTGCAGCCATCCGCGCCCGCCGTTCGATCAGGAATCGATTGCGATGGAGCCGCTGAAAGAGGTCGTATGGTCAATTGTCGGCGCCTGCGGAACGGTTGAGAACAACAATGGCAAAGGCGATATTGATGAAGTTCTCCGGCAGGCGGATCTGTTCAGCAACGTTACCGGCGGTGTTCTGGATGACTTTTTCGTGAGCCGGGAACGGCGCGACGCATTTCCGCCGGAGGCGCTGGCGGAGATACGGCGGAGACTGAAGACCGAAGCGAAACGTCCGCTTGACCTGTGGGTCGTGGTTTATGCGACGAATCTGGAGCTGCCGGTGAAAGAATATCTTGATCTCTGTGATGTGATTACGTTCTGGACATGGAAGAGCGAGGATCTCGTGAAAATGCAGGAGAATTTTGACCGCCTGATTGAAATGACTCCAGGCAAGCGCCATCTTAACGGTTGTTATATGTATGATTACGGGAACAACCGGCCGATGGAACTGTCCGTCATGAAAAAACAGGCGAAACAGTATGAGGAATGGATGCTTTCCGGCAAGTCGGACGGTCTGGTGCTGTGTTCCAACTGCTGTGCGGATGTGGGGCTTGAAACTGTTCCGTGGACGAAGCAGTGGCTTCGTGAAATCGGAAATATTGAACTGAAATAACCTGGAGCTGCCGATGAAAAGATTGATTCTGCCTATTCTGTTCTTCTGTGCGGGCGTCTGTTCCGCCCAGACCGCGAATCTGCTGAAAGGTGACGTCGATGTTGAAATCGACCCGTCGAATATGACGAACGGTTCTTATTCAAATTCAACCGCCGAAGCTCCGAAATGGAAACTCGACAGTACAACGGGGTATCAGAGCCGCAGCAGCATCAAACTGCTGGAATTCTGCGGAATCGGCATCCATGATGTGAAACTCCCGGCAGGAACTTATACATTCTCGTTCTGGGCGAAGGGAAGCGAACCGGATACGCGCGCTTATATTACGGTCAACAAGCAGGACAGCTCCTGGCCCGTCGCGTTGAAAAACCGCGCCGATTCCCCGATCCGCCTTACGACGGACTGGAAACGTTATTCCTTTACGTTCACGGCGGACGGGGTTTCACGTTATTCGCCCTATTACGGGATTGAAAAACAGCCCGCATGGTTCGACCGTTTTATGCTCAATGCAGGTGACAGGCCGCTGGACTGGGCGCCGACGACCGATTATATCGCTCATATCGGGCTTCCGGAAGCTGACGGCAATGTGTACGAGATCGGAAAGCCGGTTGATATCGACATCAGCCTGACGAAATTCACGGAAAAAGAGACAGAGGGTCCCCTGCATGTCAAAGTGATTGATTATCAGGGAACAGTCGTCATGGAGCGCAAACTTGAACCGGAATTCGATTCCGGCGGGAAATACGGATATTCCTTCCGTTTTCCCGGAGACCGGAGCGGCTGGTTCATGGTATCGGTTTCCATGAAGGGAGCGCCGGTGCATCATAATACATTTGTCATTACGCGTCCTCCGGAGCCTGCGATCAAAGAAGCGGAACCTTTCCTCGGACTTTGCGGCGGGCAGAATCATATCGAAGCGATGAAACGGATCGGCGTGAGGTGGCTTCAGAAATATCTTGCATGGTATATGATGGAGGAGGTAAAAGGGAAATACGATTTCTTCGGTTTTGACAAATTCCGTGAATACAAGAAACAGGGGTTCAAAGTCCAGATTCTTGTGACATCGGGTGTTCCCCGCTGGGTTCTTACGCCCGAAGTGGAGAAGGCCGCGGCGAAATACGGCATGGATTACCCGCGTCTTCTGTCGCCGGAAGACAAGCTCGAAAACTGGAGAATGTTCATGCGCAGCTTCATGAAACAATACAAAGATGTGGTGGATATCTATGAACTCGGCGGCGAACTTGACGCGCTTCTGGGGCTCAATACTTATTACAAGAGTCTTGACAACAAAAATATGGTCGGTCCATTCGTGCTTGGCGAATCGTTCGATATCGTCACGAAACAGATGGCAATCGCGGCGGAGGAGATCAGGAAAGAGGTTCCCGACGCCCGTATTTCCGCGGTCCGCCCCAGCGACGTGGACGCCCGTTACGCTTATGCCTATTCCAGGGAGTTCTTCAAGAAGAACGGAAAAGACATCAACTGTTTCGGAATCGACTGTTACCCGCAGCCCCGCTGGATCGGGCCGGGACAGCCTGCGACAGGAACGGAGCAGGATCTTGCGAAGCGTTATAAAGACGCGAAAGCTGTCCTGGCGCAATACGGAAAAGGTTCCGACGTCTATATTGCGGAATACGGATATTTCATCGACTTCAATGAAGTGACGAATCCTGTCTATTTGCAGGAACAGGTGAACCGTCTGGCGCGTTCCTATCTGAAAGCAAAACTTGTCGGAATGAAATCGCTTCACTGGTTCACGACCGATAGTACGGGGCTGGAGGGCAAGCGTTACCACATGGGCATCTGGTGGCGGCATATGCCGCTTCCCGCCGTCGCCGCATTGAACATTGTCGGGCGTGTCGTTGACAATGTCAGGGAATGCGCCGAAATTCCGTTCAGCGAAAATATGGGAGTTGCCGTTTACGGCAAATATGACGGGCGTGCCGTCGGTGCGCTCTGGAGCCTCAAGCCGGATTTCAGCCCCACCGTAATGTTTGAAGCGGATCAGTTCACTGTGACCGATGTCATGGGGAATCCGGTCAAGCCTGTGGTCGGGAACGGGAAGATCAAACTTGTGCTTTCCGAGCATCCGTATTATGTGTGGCGTACCGTAAAGGGGGAGGACAACTACTCTAAGCTCCATACGGCGTTCCGGAAATTGAAGATCGAGGAAAAGATCCCCGCCGAGCTTTTCTTCCGCCCGGCGGCGAAAGACAGACTCAAAATCTATATGAGGGCGACTTCTCTTGTCAATGACAATTCCGGCGTCGTGGAGTTTGACTGCGACGGGAAAAAGGGACGGACGGCATTCACGCTTCCCAGGGGACGGACGGAAATTGTGAACGTGCCTCTGCCGCCTCCCGGAAAAACGATTCAAATGGCAGTCCACTTCAAGGGAGATTACCAGCCGTATTCCTGCGAGTTCACCACGCCGGAACTGATCCGGGTTCCGAGAATCAGCGGGATCAGGATCGACGGCTCCCTTGATACATGGAAACAGGTCAAACCGGTTGCGGTCGCCGGCAGAGACCATATTCATCCCGTTGACCACACGACTTATGACGGGCCGGAGGATTTGAGCGCGAAGTTTTATCTGGCGCATGACGGAAAGTATCTTTACTTTGCCGCCGATGTCACGGACGATAAACATTTTCAGAAGTTTCCGATCTCCGGAATCTGGCGCGGAGACTGCATCCAGCTCGGAATCGATCCGCAGATGAATTTTATCCGCAATGTCAATGATCTTGATCCGGATGATTCGCTTCTTACAGTCAGTCTGCTTGAGAAGGGGCCGGCGCTTGCAGTGCATCGAGGACCGTTCAAAAGCGCACTGGAGAAACAGTCTGAATATAAAGTTGTGCGCGATGAAGCGCGGAAACAGACATTGTATCAGGTCAAAATGCCGCTTGCGGCGGTTGACGGGGCATTGAAACCCGATATGATTTTCGGTTTCAACTGCGTCGTGATGGATGATGACACCGGTTCCGGAGCGGATTACTGGCTTTTCCTGAAACAGGGGCTCGCCGGCGGACTCCGTCCCGATAAATTTGCACAATGCATACTTGAACAATAATCAGGAAAGGAACTCAATTATGAAAAAGACACTGTTTACCGCGGCTCTGCTCCTCACCGGAATCTGGATGTGCGGGGCGGAACTCAAAACAACAAAAACATCCGTGGAATTCGGGGACTCGAAACTGAACATCTGGCCATCGGGCATCATGACGCTTACCAATAAACAGGGATTGTTTACGAACTGGTATCTGCATTTCGCGACGAAACATCCGGGAAAATGGTTTACCATGTCGCACAAATCCTGCAATATTGAGGCTTTGCCGACAGAAAATGGAGTTTGGAAGTTCAAGGCGTCGGTTCCCGTTTCCGAAACGGAAAAAGCGGATGCCGCAATGGAGCTGTCCGTCACTCCGTTCAATACCATTGAAATCACCTGCGGCTGGAAAACAGCCGATATGAAGAAGATTCTGGAGACAGGTTTCTTTGTTTCTTTTCCGGTGAAACTGATGGAAGGCAGGGAATTGCTGATCGGTGGGCAGGCATATAAAATCGCGAATGAAACGAAATACGGCTGGTTCAGCAAGACGCTTGAAAATCCTGAATTCAAGGTATTTCAGGGCGATCCCTCCCGTGAATATGCACTTTCCGCTTCGGGAAAATATTATGTCAGCATCGGTACGGTCAAGGACGGCAGTGTCACGATCCGGATCAATGCCCTGCCGGGCGTCAATGAAATGAAACTGACTTTTACCCCCAGATGAACCATAAGCGGGATACGGAATTTCAACTTTGGAAAGGACAATCAGAATGAGAAATATAAGGAAAACTTGTAAAAACGGTATTTCATTTCGGCAGCGGAGAGCACAGTCAATTCGTGCCCGATCCAACCCCGTTTCTTCTTTCTTCATTCAATTGTTGAATTGTTCTGATGTTCGATTGTTCAACTGTTTTCCCATTCCTTTTTCCTTCCATGTTCCTTGTTCATCAGTTCTTCCTTCGAGGGTAAAAATGAAAATTTTTACCCTCATAGAGCTCCTCATCGTGATTGCGATCATCGCGATTCTCGCGGGGATGCTTCTGCCTGCGCTGAACAAGGCAAGAGACAAGGCAAAGGGGGTTGCATGTCTGAACAATCTGAAACAGCAGGGACTGGCGTTGCAGAATTACTTCAATGACTGGAAAGAGTATTTCCCGATCTGCGGAGGCGGTGCGGACCCCCAGACATGGAGCCGTAACCTTGCTCTTTACATTGCGCCCGTGCTTCAGGAGAATGTTCCTGCAAGATGGAAGAAAAGTGTCTTTGCGTGTCCCTCCGATGACCATGTCGGGAAATGCGTTGCCTTTTTTTCCGACCGTATTTCCTACGGCATGAATTTTCTTCTGGGGCAGGCGGATACATGGACCGGAAAACCGTGGCCTCTCAAATTCCAGCATATTCCTCTCCCGACGGGACATCTGTTTGCCGCCGACATCAACGGCGAAATGAACAACGGTGACAGTCTGGGACATTACACCGCCATTTATACCAATGCCAGCGGCCCGACGAGAATTACGGCACGGCATGGGAACACTTCGGTAAATACCCTGATGGTGGGGGGCAATGTGCGGACTGTTCCTTTCCTGCTTTTGAGCGATATCAATTATACGGACAAACACCAGCCGTGGAACGTATATCTGAAAAAGAACGTGATTCCCCTGCCTTGAGATGGGGAAGAAATGGATCTCTTTCCTTATTTTGTGAAAAAAACGTCTGTTTTGCTCAAAAAAATTTTGAAAGAAAGCAATAGTGAGTTAGATTACCCGTTGTGGATTAGACATGACGAGACAGGCAGCCCGGACGAAATGTCCGGGGTATCCTGCACGAGAGAAATATGTAAATAACGGGGTTGGGCATGGACGTTTCAGAGTTACGTGATAAACTTTGCAATCCGCCGGTTCTGGCAGAGAAGGATCAATACAGAATCAAGTTTGCGGATACGCCTGAAGAAATGCAGGCCGCCTTCAAATTGAGATATGAAGTCTTCAATCTGGAACAGGGAAAAGGACTTGAAGCCGCATCCAGAGACGGTATCGACCGGGATGAATTTGATGACTACTGTCTGCATCTCGTTGTGGAGGAGAAGACACAGCATAAAGTCGTCGGCACCTATCGCATCCATCTCGGCGCTGTCGCATCCAAGGCGCTGGGATTTTACTCCGAACAGGAGTTCAGGATCACGGGGCTGGATAAAATTGCCGAAAATACAATCGAAGTCGGGCGTTCCTGCGTGTCGCCGGAACACCGCGACGGGACCGTGGTCGCTCTGCTCTGGGGGGGAATTGCGGAAATCGTCTACCGTTCCCGCCTTCGCTACATGTTCGGCTGCGTGAGTCTTGAAGATACCAATCCCGCTTCCGGCTGGGCGATTTACGAGCATCTTAAAACAATGGGGAAGATTTCCGATCAGATTTTTGCGGAAGGGCTTCCCAAATGTGTGATGCCGCGTCCGCCGCAGGAGGAGATTGATGCAATCCTCAATGACCGAAAACTGCTGCGCGGGCTGATTCCGCCGCTGTTCAAGGGATATCTCCGCCTCGGCGCGAAGATTTGCGGGGAGCCTGTTTTCGATCATGAATTCGGGACGATTGATTTCCTGATTCTGCTGGATGTCAGCGGATTGCCGGAGCGTTACATCAAGCACTTCAACGTTGCAAGCGTGGGGTGACTTATGAAAGTCTTTTTCAGAAGAATCTTCCGTCTGGCGCTTCTTCTGCCGTGGCTGATCTACCTCGGCGTCATTTCGGTTCCCGTCACTTTGCGGCGCGACAAGTGGGCGGCGATCGCCGGAATGGCGAAAATGACGAAATACTGGGGAAGCGGTCTTCTGCGTATTTTCAACATCCGGCTTCATGTGACGGGCGATATTGACGGATATGACGGCGGGCTCGTCGTTTCCAACCATATGGGATATGTGGACGTTTTTGTCCATGCGGCTGTCTTCGGGCTGCGTTTTGCTCCGAAAAAGGAGATCCGGTCCTGGCCGGTTCTCGGCTGGTATACTTCTTTCATCCATCCGATCTGGGTGGACCGCTCCTCACGCATCAAATCGCAGAAGACTCTGGAGGAGTTCCGCGAGACTCTGGAACACAAGGTGCCCCTGATCATCTATCCCGAGGGGACGAGCACCGACGGCAGCACGATTCTGCCGTTCAAATCCTCACCGTTTGAGCTGGCAGCGTCCGGCGGTTTCGACATCCAGCCGATTCTGACGGTTTACCGGGTTCCGGAGGGCGCCGATACGCCGTGCTGGTTCGGAGACATGGAGCTTCTTCCGCATCTCTGGCACCTGGTCGGAATTCCATACATCGACGCCGATGTTTATATTCTTCCGAAGATTTCGGCGGAGGGCAGGAGCCGCAAGGAACTGGCGGAGGCGACCCATGAGGCGATTCGCGCGGCGCACGAGAGGATCGTATTGAAGAAGGAGCTTCCGGGACATGTTTGACATCGGCGCATACCTTGCACAGTTTTCCGAAACGTGGAATCTTTTCATCCGCTGGAAACTGCCTGCGTTCATTGATGACAACGAGGACGGGCGGTTCGGGCTGATCGACGGGAAACCTGCTCTTGCAAGGATCATGATGCCGCTGGTCGGTGCAGTCATGGGGATTTGCCTTTACCTGCCGCTGTGGGGAATCACTGCGGTGTTCGGGCATGTGGCGGGGGCGATTGCCGCCGCGGTTTTTGCCCCGCCGGCAATTGAGCTCGCGACCGGATGGACGGGGCTTTCCTCGCTGGCGACTTATTTTCAACTGCGGCGCGCCGGAGCTTCCCAGGAGGAAGCGCTTTTTGCCAGGCCGCAGTCCATGACGGAGCCGCGCCCTCCGGTTTCAATGATCGGAATGCTGACGATTTACGTTCTGCGGATGGTGATGTTCGGCGCGCTCGGCTCGGTTTACTGTTCTTTCTGGTTCATTGTCGTGCTGACCGGAGGATATCTTGTCCGTATGCACCTCTGCGGCATGAATGAACCGGGCGGCACTGTCGGGGATCATTATTATGCTTTGCCGGATGAAAAAATGCAGAAATACGGCTGGTATGCCGGATTGGGCGTCATGCTGATTGCGGGGATTTTCCATATCCCCGCAACTCTGATCGGTTTTATTTTTACCGGCGGGATTGCGTGGCTTGCAAAACAGCTCTGCCTTGATTCGATTTCCGGTATTAACCGTCAGGCTGTGGATGTATTCGGGTATACCGCTGAAATCATTCTCCTGTTCCTCGGAGTTCTGCTTTTCACCGGTCCCGCGATGTGACGGAAATATCCTTCTCCGGAGGGAATACGGGGCACTGAAAATATATTTTTTAATTTTTTTTTTGCACATTCCGCTGTATATTAATGATCTTCATTGAAAAAATACAGAGGATGCAATGTATCAAAGTATTGGTAGGAAAAAAACGCCGGAAATGAATTTTTCCCGGATCAGGACACAGGCGAATACCTGTATGACGGTTCTTGCGCAGACGCTTGACGCGGTGCTGGGAAAATCCACTCCGGCGGATAAGTTCGTCAGCAGTTATTTCAGAAACGACAAACGGCTCGGTTCCCGCGACCGGCGGCTGATCAGCCAGGTTGTGTTTTCCGTATTCCGCCAGTTCGGTTTTCTTCGCGCCGCATTTCATGAACATCGGAGTATCCGCGCGTCCGGGCATACGTTGTCGCTTTACATGCTGGGGGCATCGGTTCTGGAGGGATTCACCCATGAGGTCTGCCGCTGCTGGCTCGAACATGTTTCCATTTCCGAAAACGATTTCGATGCCCTGTCAGAGATCGAAGAACCTCTGGAACGGTTCAAGGCATTTGCTTCGCTCGCGGGGGCGGAATATGTGCCGGAAATCACGGACTCCGTCCCGGAATGGGCATTGCCCGAACTGGCGGCGCCGTTCGACGGGCGTTTTTATGAGATACTTCAGACACGCCCTCCGATGTGGATCAGGGCACAGACAAAAGATATTTCCGGGCTGACCGCCTCTCTTGCGAAACAGGGGCTCCGTGCGGTGCCCCATGCCCGTATTGCCAATGCGCTGTCCATTGCGGACGCCCATGTGAATCTGTATACGATTGAGGCGTTTCGGAAAGGGCTTTTTGAATTGCAGGATATTTCTTCGCAGTGCATCGGGCTGGCGTGTATGCCTTCTCCCGGTGAAATCTGGTGGGATGCCTGTTCCGGCGGCGGGGGAAAGGCGCTTCAGCTTGCCTCTCTCATGGAACGCAAAGGCGTCGTGACCGCAACGGATATCCGTGAATACAAGCTTCTTGACTTGAAGAAGCGCGCCGCCCGCGCCGCCTTTCCGAACATCCGTACCGCGGAATGGAACGGAAAAGAACCGGATCGGGGCAAGCGTGATCTTTATAACGGAGTTCTGGTCGATGCCCCGTGCAGTTCCTCCGGACGCTGGAGACGGAATCCCGATGCGCGCTGGATTGCACAGCCGGAGTGGCTGGAGGAACTGCCGGCGACTCAAAAAGAGATTCTCGATCATGCGTCGAAAGCGGTCAGGCACGGCGGGGTTCTGGTCTATGCGACCTGTTCCATGTTCCGGCGGGAAAACGCGGATGTCGTCAATGCGTTTCTTGAGACTCATCCCGAGTTCAGACTGGAACCGTTTCCGAATCCGCTGACCGGTGAGCTCAATCACGGAATGCAGCAGATCATGCCGTGGGACGCCGACTGCGATGCTTCGTTCGCGGCGCGTTTCCGCAGAATATAATATTGACAGGCAAGGAGGTTTTCAATGCCGGACGGAAATGAACGCACTCGGAAGGAATGGACACTGTTCCTGATTCTCGCCTCTCTTCTTTTTCTTGCTCCGCTGTTCCTGGGGCCGCTTTATGAGACGTTCCGCAACCGGAATGTTTACCTGCTGGATGAAACACCCTGTTTTGACGGCGCTTCTCCTGACGCCGGACAGCTTGGCATGACAGAGAAGCCCGCTTCCTATCGGGTACTGGAATGGAAACGTGTACCTTATCTCCCGCGGGAATTCAACAACGGGCACTGGTTTCCCGCGGAATACGTTTTGAATTTCTACCGGATTCGGATGGAAGACGGAAAGGAGGTCTGGGCGTCGCCCGATCTGCTTGTCATCGACGGTAAAACAGAAGTTTTTACGTTTACGCAGGAACGCCATCTGCCTGTTGCGGTGTCTTCGCTTCTGGGGTTGCTGCTGACTTTTGTTTTCGGCAGCCGGATTCTCAGGAAACCATTTGCGCATGGCGGGCGAAGCAGTGCCGGGGGGTTTGTTCTTACCATGTACCTGATTGTATT
This sequence comes from Lentisphaeria bacterium, assembly GCA_003526375.1. Taxonomy (GTDB): domain Bacteria; phylum Verrucomicrobiota; class Lentisphaeria; order Victivallales; family UBA1829; genus UBA11452. Next base: position 58,855 of record DPDG01000027.1, on the reverse strand, counting down.
TCTGAAACAGTTTTTTCTCGCAGCGTGGCTCTATCTCGGAAACAGTGTCCAGATTCGGCTGACGGATGAAAGAGCTTATTTCAGGATTGCCTGTGAATTGTTCCACGGGACAACGGAGGCATGGAATTATACGGTCGGCTATCCGCTGCTGATTTCGCCGGTTCTTTCCCTGACGGGAATTTCCGAAGCGGGGATGCAGAAGGCCGGCGAACTGCTCTCCGCATGCAACGGATATGTGATTATGCCGCTTTGCACAGTCATGCTCGGGATCATCCTGTATCATTTTTCCGCTTCCCTGCGTCGCACGTTTTATATTCTCTGCGGGCTTTCCCTGATTCCTTTCGTTATTTTCCCCTATGAGAATTTTCCGCTCAGTCTCTTCTCTATCTGGATTGACTTGCCTGCCCTGTTTCTCTCCTACAAAACCTATTACACATTGATAGGGAGCGGTTGCAATGCAATGAGTGATCCTGCTTCGAATTTCTTTATCCTGCTATGTATTCTGCTGGGAATTTTCCGCGCCCGGGGAACATGGCGGATGATGTTTCTTTCCGCTGTTTTCGCCTTTGCGTGCCTGATCCGGATCAACAATATCTTTTTTGCCCCGCTGATTGCATTCCTTTTCTGGGAGAGCAACAAGGATGTTTTTCAGGAAAAACGTCTTATCCTTTTCCGGGATGCCGTGTTCTGCCTTGCGGCGTTTCTGATTGTGTTCCTGATTCAGTTCCTGGTCAATCTGCGCGACTTTTCCTCTCCATTCATCTGGCCGTATGCCCTGCATGATACCGCGAGCCAGGGATTTCAACTGAAAACTCTTTTGAGCGGGGGGATGACCTATTTCGTCAAATGCAATCTGCTGCTTTTTTCATTCGGTATTGCGGCAATGATTTTCATGAAAGAGAGAAAATTACGTATTCTGTTTATCCTGTGGACCCTTCCCCTGACTCTCTTTTTCAGTGGCTATGTCTGTTTTGCCGCAAGTCCGATCCGTTTCATCCTGCCGGCTCTTTTCGGGCTTGCCGCGGCGATCGGCTGCGGCGAGTTCTGGAATGTCACATGGAACAGGCGGACTTTGGCGGGGGCGGCGGGATTGCTGTTGCTGATGATTCTTGCTTATAATCCATATTTTCACGTGTTCATTTCGACACGGCTTTACCACAGCATGTCGAATGCCGCGCACATGGACGCATGGTTCCTGATCTGCATGGCCGCGCTGGGAATCTGCCTCGCAGCCACACTTCTGGCGATACGCAGAAAGATTTCAGTTCCTGTCTGCTGCTGGATTGCCGCTTTTTCCCTGTTTTTCATCGGGAGCGGCGAACTGCTGTGGGGGCTTTCCCTGCTTCTGCTGGTCTACGGTGTCTGGCTGTTTTCCAAAGATGTCTGCAATGCTCTTCTTTTCCGTTCTGCAAAACATTGAACCAGCCGGCAGAGTCCGTAAGCCGCAAAAATGGACGCGAACGGAGCGAAGAACGGGTAACGGTAACGCAGGATCATCAGAAAAGGAACTGCAAGAACCACGGCACTTGCAGGAGACAGCAACAGGAGCATGGCACATATGTTTTTTCTTGCAAACCATATTCCGCAGAGGAAAAGTGCAAGAAAGCAGACGAAGTATATTCTGAAGCAGATTACGATTGTATTTGAAACTGCCGCCGCATTCGGAGCCGCCCTGAAACAGTGCCGGACTCTGTTCCACACGATAAAAGCCATTTTACCCGGATTCTCGCGGATGTATTCCCATGCCCATTTCTTCCAATACGGATTGGCATCGACAAGAGAATAGATTTTCTTTTCTCCCAGCAGTTTCACCTTTTCGTCATGAAATGTGTTCCATGCAAGGTCTGTCCGCTCTTTATATTCGGGTGTATCCACATAACGGTAAGTCATGTAAGAGACATCGCTCGAAGCCTGGGAAAAGGAATACGGCCCGTAAAAAGAGAGCGGCGAGGGTATTCCGGCGGCGCGCTGGTTGCGGATCATCCACGGCAGAAATACAAGCAGTCCGGCAAGCCCGAATGCCGCCGCGCTTCTGAAAACGGATATGCGTGCTTCCTTCCGCCGGAGAAAGTAAATTCCTCCGCAAAGCCCGAAAAGCAGAAAAAGCATGATTCCCTGCGGACGGGTGAGGACAGCGAGCGCCAGCATGGCGCCGCACAGTGCGGCGTATTTCCATGCAAAGGAGCGGCGGATGCACCGGCACAGGAAAAGGTAGGAGGCGCAGAGGAAAACCAGAAAGAGATTTTCCGAGGACCAGCATAAAGAGTGATAAATGGAATATGGGTAGAATGTGTAGATTGCGGCGGCAAGAAAACCGACGGTGCTGCTGGAGAAAATTTCCTTTCCGAGCAGGAAAGTCATCAGGATGCAGATTACGCTCAGAAGAACGGTTGTGACTTTCGCGGATACGGTCCAGTCAAACGGCAGGAAATAAAGCCCTGCTCCCAGGAGAGGCAGAAGCGGAGGGCGGCTGAAATCCGTATGCAGATCACTTGTGCGGTCGGGAGGCACCGCCTCGTACCAGCGGTAGGAGGTAACGGAAAAGCCGTTGCCCTTGTAAAGCTGTTCCGAAATGTCCCGGTACTCATTGCCGTCGTTATGAAAAAACTCATGAGGCAGACGGATCAATCCGTAAATTCGTGGCACCATGCCGGCAATCACAAGCAGACAGAGAGCCGCGATCAGGATTTTCCGGTTGTTTTCCAAAGGGCTTTTCTTCAAAAACGCATATAGTCTGGTCATATCAGGTTCTTTCCGACTGTTAAAAAATAAACGGTCTAATTTAGTGCCGCATTGTATTTTTACAAAGTTTTTTCCCTTCTGAATTTGAAAAAAAAGCATTTTATGATACATTACAATGGCAAATGAAAAATTTGCCGCACCCGCGGCCCACACTCAATTATGGAGAAGTAAAATGGGCAATCTTTATCTGGATCAATTCATGTCCAAGTTCGAATTCGAAGGTCTTACCTTTGACGACATCTCACTGCTGACTCAATATGCGGACTTTCTGCCGGATCAGGCGGATATCTCCACCTATTTCTCCAAAAACATCAAGCTCAATGTCCCTTTCATCAGCGCCGCCATGGATACGGTGACGGAAAGCGAAATGGCGATTGCCATGGCAAAGCTCGGCGGCATCGGCGTGATTCACAAGAATCTGACTCCTGCGCTTCAGGCGGACGAGGTCCGTAAAGTCAAGCAGTATCTGAACGGGCTGATCCGCAAACCGGTTGTTTTCGATGAGAATGCGACGCTTGGCGAAATGCTCAAGGAAAAAACCGAGAAACAGTATTCCTTCTCCGGTTTTCCGATCGTCAACTCCGACGGTAAGCTGGTCGGCATCCTGACTTCCCGCGATATCAAATTCCTGACGGATTATTCCCAGAAGCTGAAGGACGTCATGACGACGCAACTGGTAACTGCCCCCACCGGCACACAGCTGGAGGAAGCGTTCGACATCATGCGCAAAAACAAAGTCGGCAAACTCCCGATCGTCGACAAGGAAGGCAATCTCAGGGGACTTTACAGTTTTCAGGATGTCAGCACCCTGATTGAAAAGGAAGAACCCGCCTACAACCGTGATTCCGAGCACAGACTCCGGGTTGCCGCGGCGATCAGCCCCTATGATTATGAACGTGCCGCAGCACTTGCGGAAGCCGATGTGGATGCTCTGGTCATTGATACGGCGCATGGGCACAGCAAGGGCGTGATTGAGACGATCAGGCTGTTCAAGAAAGAATATCCCGAACTCGACATTGTCGCCGGGAATATTGCAACTGCCGCGGCGGCGGAGGCTCTGGTCGAGGCGGGAGCGGATGCGATCAAGGTCGGTATCGGACCCGGTTCCATCTGCACGACGCGTGTTGTCGCCGGTGTCGGCACTCCGCAGGTGACGGCTGTTTATCAGGCGGTCAAGGCGGTCGGAGGCAGAGTGCCGATCATTGCGGACGGCGGAATCAAGCAGTCCGGCGATGTTGCGAAAGCTCTGGCGATTGGCGCATCGTCCGTCATGATGGGATCGGTTCTCGCGGGAACACTGGAAAGCCCCGGCGAAAAAATCATTCACCACGGAAGACGTTTCGTTGTCTATCGCGGCATGGGCAGCCTTGAGGCGATGAAGACCTCCAAAGGCAGCCGTGAACGTTACGGGCAGTCCGATGTGGACGATTCCAAGAAACTGGTGCCTCAGGGGGTGGAGGGCATGGTGCCTTACAGAGGTCCGCTCTGGGAGGTCATTCACCAGTTTGCGGGCGGGCTCCGCTATTCTCTCGGCTATTGCGGTGCGCGTGATCTTCCGACCCTGCGCGAAACCTCGAAATTCATCCGTGTCAGCGGAGCCGCTCTCCGCGAGGCGCATCCGCACGACATTCTGATGCTCAAGGATGCTCCGAACTATACACCGGAAGCATAGGATTTTCTGATACGGGGTTCAGACTTTTTCCGCCTGAATTCCGTATGTATTTCAACAGATTGAGAGGGAAACGGGAAAAATGAGACTTCTGTTTTCATTGTTCATGTTTCCCGCAATCGTCACGATCGCGATTGCCGCACTCGCCGCCATGTTCATTTATCTGGACGGCGGCGGATTCCGCCCGAATGTCGAGTTCCATTCTTTCTGGTCGCACTTTTATTTCGCGATGCTGCACCTGTCGATGGTGACAGGGCTGATTCTTTCGATTCTGACGTGTGCCTATACCGCCGCGATGTGCCTGATCGGATTCATCATCAAGACATGGCTCGGCGCTCTGCTTGCCGGCGGAATCGCGGTGTTTTCTTTTCTTATCATGAACTATCTGATGAATACCGTCATTTAAAGGGGAATGCTATGATTTCAGATATCCGGATCGGTCAGGGCTGCGACGTGCACCGCTTTACGGAAGGGCGTCCGCTGATTCTCTGCGGGGTGAAAATTCCGTATGAAAGGGGACTCCTCGGGCACAGTGACGCGGATGTTGCCGTCCATGCGCTGATCGATGCGTTGATCGGTGCGCTGGCTCTCGGCGATATCGGTCATTTTTTCCCTGACACGGACCCGAGGTATCAGGGTGCGGACAGCATGGAATTACTGCGGGAAACTCTTGCGCATCCGGCATTTTCCGCGTGGCGGATTTCCAATATCGACCTGACGCTCATTGCGCAGAAACCGAAACTGGCGCCTCATATTCCGGCAATGAAAGAATCTCTTTCCTCCGCATTGTCTCTGCCGGAGGAACGGGTTTCGATCAAGGCGAAAACGAATGAAGGGATGGGGTTTATCGGACGGCTTGAGGGGATGGAGGCACGCGCCGCGGCAGTATTGATCAGGTAGCTTTCCGGTTATTCCCGTTCTCTGGCATAGATATCAATGCACATGACAGCCTCCAGTTGGGCGACCGATTTATTGAAGTCGGTGATCACCGCCGCATTCTGGAGCTGGATGTCAATATAATAAGCCTGAACCTTGTCGATGCGGTCAACGGACGCATGGTATTTCTTATAGCGTTCCGCAACGAGGTCGCGCTGTTTCTTCGCCTTTTTCAGCAGATTGCGGTAGATTCTGACCTGTTTGAGATTGTTCTCATAATTTGCATAAGCGGAACGGATCTCATTGATGATCTGGAGATAAGTCTCCGCCATATTGAACTGGGCGACTGCAAACATGGTCTGCATTTCACGCATGGCGTTGTAACGGGCGAAGCCGTCGAACACCAGCCAGTCGGCGTGGACTCCGTAGGAAAGCGAGTTGTTGCTGAAAGAGGAATGGGAATCCTTGAATGCCTTGTATTGTGTCCGCATCTGTGTGCTGCCGTATCCCGCCTCCGCATAGACAACCGGAAAATAGGCGCTGTAACTCCGGTATTTATTGTATTCGGCAATTTTGAGAAGCTGCTGCATGATGTGCATTTCAGGACTGTTCGCAAGGGCAATGTCCAGGCACATTTCCACGCTGTAATACATCTGGCGGATATTGTCTTCGAAAGGATGCACTTCCACCTCCGAAGGCAGTTCTCCCTCGGAGTATCCCATCAGCCGGGCAAGCGAATAGTTGGCGACATTTCCCTGATACTGTGCCGCGATCAATCCCGTCTGCGCCAGACCGCTCAGAATACTGAAGTTCAGCACTTCGTCCTCCGGGCGTTTGCCCTGTTCCCATTCAGGTTTGACCATTTGATAAAACCGGTTCTGGAACTCGATATTTTCCCTCTGGATCCGTTCGACTTCCTGCGCCATCTGGATATCGTAATAGGCATATGCCACAGCGCGGCGGAGCATGCAGAGCACCTTGTACTGCATTGCGGTCTGCTTCCTGACTTCGCTCTGCATGGCTTTTACATTCAGATAACGGGCAAAACCGTCGAACAGCAGCCATGACGCCGTCACGGAGCTGTTGACTTTGAAAGAGATGTCGCGTCCGGCGGCATTCGTCATGGGCGGATTGACCCTGCTGCTGTTCCATTGCATATCCTGTCCGACGGTACTGCCGAGATGAATTTCCGGCGCATAGGCGCCGAGCGCCTGATAGTAACGCATTCTTGCGGCATTGACCGCATGATAAGCGGCAAGATAGTTCTGATTGTTGAGCTGTGCGATATGTTTTGCATCCATGAGGGAAAGTTTTTTTGTTTCCCGCAGGATCTGATCGGTTGCCGCACGATTGGCGGACGTATATTTCGCGCCGAGCAGAACCGGCGATGGCGGCGTATAGGAATAACAGCCTGCCGCAAATACAAGAAAAAACAGAAAAACCGTACAAATAAAGAATGGTTTCATCATATCCCCCCCCGGGTTTGATTCTCTTTATAACATACTCTGCTATTGCGTCTTGTCAAGAAGAAACCGGAGCCTTCCTCGTTTTTCCTTTCGGACAGGTATTGCCGCTGAGGGTGAAAATCGCCTTTCTCCGGCAAACCGGGAAACAGACAATACCTGTGGTTTTTTATTCACAAAGCAGAAGTCTGAATCCGCGCTTCGGGACGGTAATCTGTTCTCCAACTCTGTTCCCGTTGTTCAGGCAATCTGTGATCCGCCTGTTTTTCAATGCATCGAAACGAATTTGCCTTTCTGTTTGCGCGGGATTGAACAGTACCAGCAGCAGGCGCGTTCCACGTTTCCATGAGGACACTAGGACACCCTCCGGTCCGCCGGAAAGCGGATTGCGCCAATAGGGAGTCCAGACAGCCTGATCCACGCCGAAACGGTCCAATGTATCCCATACCATACGCAGACCGGGCATCATCGCTTCGGTGCCGTTCCACATGGATTCTCCGTGAAGGAAGCTCAACCCGCACATTTCTTCCAGTGTCGTGCTGCTTTTCTGCGCCTGTATATAATGCATCAGGATACCGCCAGGGAAGAAGTTTGCCACACTGCCGATCTGGTCGGTAGAAGCCAGCATGGACTGAAAATATTCCGGTGTCAGAGTCTTATAATCCGGGGCGGTCAGCCATTCTTCGCCGGCGGTCAGCACATCCACCCAGAGAGCCAGAGGAGTGGCGGCATATCCATGAAGCACCAGCAGTCCCTGCGGATTGTTCTTCTTGACCATTGTCTGGTAGCGCAGAAACATTTCACGTGCCGCAAGCAGCGGTATCACGCCGGAAACATTACCGTCGGCATCACGGTATCCGCAGCCGTGGAACCGGTTGGAACACGGTTTCAGGAACGTCAGGTCCATGTAGAACGAAGTTATTTTCTGCTTCATGCGTTCCTGTGCCCCGTAAAGATAGAAATTCTGCCATGCGGGTGTGGGACATACGTAAGTGCCGTGCTGTTCCACAGGCAGGCGGGTAATCGGCCATGCCTCGAAATCATTCAGAAAGCCGGTGATATGGGGCAATCCGAAGACTGTGAAAAACGCATCATACCAAAGCATGGGCGAGGCATCCAGTTTTTTCCCTGTATTGGCGATCCAGCGGTCGATATATTCCCGTTCCTCCCTGCCGGGCAGCGGGTTGCCGCTCTGAATCGTGCGCAGTTTCCAGCAGGGAAGAATCAGAGTCGCCACATCGTTTCTGCCGAACGGACGCAGTTCGGAGTCATGGAAAAAACGTCCGCGCGCATTTCCGGTAAAATACTTTTCCTGAGGTTTGATTCCCACATCGGCATGTATGGAGTCAACACCGCCGGAAAAACCGGCGCCGACACGGCGGAGTCTTGCACGGTCTGTAACTTCTTTTGTCGGAGTCAGGAAAAAACCGAACTCATAATCCAGAGGGGCTTTGAGTTCCAGCGGATGGTCTGCCAGAAAGAACTTTGCGGTAAAATTATCGCCGTCATCAATGATGTCCGCATATTTTTCCCGTACCGCCATGTTACGGCAGGACGGCAGGACAAAAAAGATGCCCCGGTCCTCTCCACCGATCCAGTAGAAATTATGGAACATGTTCCCGAAGGTCCAGCCGTTTGCCGAAAAACTGATCGCAAACTGCATGTCGGGTTTCGGCAGGACACGGTCCGTTTTTGCTTTTCCGACAAGCGCTGAATTGAAGACAAGTTCACGGACATTCATTGCATTGTTTCCGCGCATGTAGCGCACCTGTTCCGCCGCCAGCGGCATAACTACGGCAAGGCGTTTCAGCTTCATCTCCTTCCTGCGGGGGATGACCTGTGTCCGGTACCATGCCATTCCGTCGAATTCGACGCGGATTTCCGCCTTGACTTCAAGATCGTCCGAGACACCCTGCCACAGGAATGTCACGCCGCGTGCATTCTGTGAGAGTATCTCCGGCAGTGCTGCGGATTTCAAGCTCTGGTATCCGCGGTCCGTGACAGCTTCCAGTGTAAAACTGCCACGGGAAAAGAGCCGGTTTCGCAATTCGACAGCTTCCGGAAGCGGTGACGATATCCCGAAACAGTAGGCATTGGGTCCCGTTTTCACTTCGATATGTCCGGGTGCCTGTTTGACAACCGGAGTTTCCCAGCCCGGTGGCGGAACCGATACTCTGCCGAGTGAATCCGCCGTTATCCATGCAGGACGTTTCAGCAGTTTCCGCCTGCCTGAAAAATCATATTGAACTCTGCCTTTTTCATCAAGAAGACGGACCGCAACTGTTCCTTCCGTGCCTGGGACAAGTTTCCTTACGGAGCAGTTTAATTCGAAATATTTTGCTCCGGCATCCAGTTTCTTTCCGGTCCGCTCAAGCACTCTGCCGTCCTTGCCGCGGAGTTCCGCTTCCACACGGAACCCTTTGCCGACTGCGAGATCACGGAGGTCGCCCAGGATCACCACGGATTCCCGATAATAATTGATTGCTGTTTCGACCTTGAATAAAGGGCGCAGAGTAGTGATGTATTTGCCGCCGGCGATCAAACCGTCCGCATCGCTCAGGCGCCAGTACATCATGGAGGGGGTGTCGCGGCGGACCTCGATTCCGCCCGGCCAGTTGAGCTTCATACCATCGGTCTTCTGTGCTTTTGCGATGCGCATGGGACTGCCGGAATGTCCGATTTCCCATACGCGCCCCTCAAGCGATGCCTGGACAGGAGCGGTACAGCGTCCTTTCACTCCGAACGCACTGTCCGGATCGGCACGGAACACAGGTTTTTCCCCGGCGAACAGCAGACAGCCGAAATCACCCGGGTTGATCCAGTCCCTCCCTTTCGGTACCGGCGACCATGTAACGACACGGTCCGGATTTCCTGCGGCATCGCGGCGGATATTGCCGATACAGCGGATAAACTGTGCCGGAATTCTGTCGCCTTTCCGGGGCGCGGAGATGCCGAGGCTTTTCCACGGGATCGCAATTTCCGCCTCCCATGTATAGGCGCTCATATAGGAATGGGCGATCAGGCGGACCGCACTTTTCCATTCGGGATTCCAGTCTCCCGCAGGCTGTTTGACCTGTCCTTTCGCACGCATGTCGGCACGTCCGCCGCCGCGTTCCACGATGAAGCGGACAATGTCGTTCGCCTTTTCCGGAACAGGGATCAAAGCAATATCGAAACTGTCGACGGTCCAGATATTCAGGTCATCGAATTTCACCGGAACAATCCCCGGTTCCCAGTCGATATCGGCGCGGAGTCCCACATAAAGATATCCGGAATCATAGCAGAGCATCACGTCCTGCCGTTTTTGTGACAGGATTCCGGTTGAGTTGCTGAATGCGGGCAGTCTTGCCGCCTGTTTCCATTCAGTCTCATCCAGTATGCCGTCAATTTGCGGCGGATTCTTCACCTTCGCAACACGGCAGGCGAAAAACTCATTTGCACCGGACAGGTCAGATATGCTCAGAAGAAAAGCGGTTCCTGCAATCAGAAGGTTTCGTTTTTTCATGATTTTTACTCCCTGAATCCGTTGCTCGGTCCCCACGGAGACTCTATGTTGGTTTTGGTGGCGAGCACGGTGCCGTGGACCGCGCTTACATGGGTATCCGCATAGAGGAAATTGCTTTGTCTGTCATGCCTGTAAGGATTGACTGTCGTAGTGCGGATCGCGTATCCCTGCGAATCCGGCTTCGGTTCTCCGATCACACCGCGCAAGGAGGGTTGTCTGAGCGTTGTAAGTTTGCGGTAATACCGGGAGACATCACCCTGTTCCGAGGACGGAAGAAGATTCTGAATGGGAAAAGTATGGGCATTCATGCCGTAGTTGTAGTAATCCAGTGTCAGGTTCAGGTCCAGTTTCGGGCAGAGCAGCGAGTTGCCGTATCCTTTGACGACTACGCTCCAACGGCTTTGTGCGTAATTCGTTCCCAGCGCTCCGCTGTTTTGAAGAAGCTGAAACCACGTTTTTTTGGCAAAGGGATCATAAGTTGCGGGAAAGTAATCATTGTAATCCGCCTGATAAAACGCCATGATGTTTCCGAGCTGTTTCAGGTTATTGACACATGAAATCGTTTTACCTTTATCCCGAGCCTTGTTCAATGCAGGCAGCAGCAGGGCAGCAAGAATTGCGATGATCGCTATAACGATCAATAACTCTATCAATGTGAAATTCCATGCAATTCCCCGTGCAGCCCTCGGTGTTGCTTTCTGTTTCATCTCCGCGAATTTCTGTTTTCCGTTTTTTCTCATACAAAAAAACATATTGCTGTATCCTCCCTGTAATCTGTTGATGGTTTCTTGTTTCTTTATCTTTTATTATATCTGAAATTCAAATAAAAACAAGAGGTGCGCAAGGTATTTTTCTGAAACAAATTGAAACAGGAAAGAGTTGAAAAAAGGAATTTCGGCTGTATGATAAAAGATACGGCTTTCATTTCAGGAAGGAGGAGGGATGTGTCCGCCACCATACGTAAAATCGCTGCTGCGGCCGGGGTTTCTCCGGCAACGGTTTCGCGGGTATTGAATAACTACCCTTATATTAAACCGAAAGTCCGCAGTCTGGTCATCAGTACTGCGCGGCGTATGCATTATACCCTGTTTACCGGATGCATTGCGCTGATTATTCCCGATCATGCGAATTTCAGCGGTTATCTCGGTCTGATTCTTGCTGCCCTGCGGAAAGAAGCGTATCAGCGCAGATACGCTGTGGAGATTGTTTCCGAATGTGATGTCCAGAGAATCGGAATGCATCTCTTTGACGGCGGCATTGCCGTGCTTTACCGGACCGGGCTCGAAAAACAGTGGGGAAAGGAACAGGCGCTGCCGCTGGTCTGCATTAATTCCGCCGGATACCGCAATGACGGTGTTCTGCGGATTTCTTCCGATAACATGCAGGGAATTACGCTTGCCCTTGATTATCTGAAACATCGCGGGCACCGCAATATCATTTTTCTCCATACGGACAGACGGACTCCGGCGGATGCAACCGATACCCGTGAGCGGCAGCAATGCTACCTCTCCTGGATGAACCGCAATGCGCCAGGCATTACTCCGGCGGTCATCGAATACGACGGTCCCGGATCGGTTTCCTTTACCGGACTGCAAAAGCAGGGGGCAACGGCGATTCTGTGTCCCGGAGAAGGTGCGGCGGCGGAAATCTTTTTTGAACTGCGACAGCAGGGACTGCGTGTCCCGGATGATATCTCCGTGATCGGCATGGAGCATGATGAGCTTTCCCGTACACTGTATCCGCCGGAAACCACCCTCAGCCAGAACTGGGCTCTTCTGGCACATACGGCATTTGACACGTTGGAGAGGCTGATCCGGAAACTGCCGGCGGCGGATCAGAATCTGCCTTACACCCTGATTGAACGCGAGAGTGTTGCTTCTGTCAGTCATCCACCGCAATATGCGGTGAAGTAAAACTGCGGGGTGTGGTCTGAAAGGGGCAGGTTCATTGGTGTATTGCAGAATTTCATTTATTTTTTCCCGCAACGGAAAATTTCTTGTTGTTTTTCTCAAAAACAGCCTTATTTTACAACAGAAGGAATTGGAATAATCATGGATGCCGAAAAAAATCAGGGAAAAATCAGGCTGTGTTACTGGGGATACGCCGAAGGAAATCCTTCCATCAGGATAAAAATGCATGTCCACGATTTCTTTCAGGCGAATTTCACGCTGTCGGGAAAATGCGAACTCATTACGGAGAACGGCAGTTGCCCCGTCCAGGAGAATGATCTGTTGTTTGTGGCGCCGGGAACCCCGCATGCTCTCAAATATTCGGAGAAGTATCTTTCTCTCTGCTATAAATTTTATATGGAACAGCCGGTTTTCCCGCCTTTCCTCCACGTTGCGGCGAATGATTTCACCCGTGGAGTCATTGACGCGACAAAGACCATTTTTGAAACCACCTTTCCCTCCCGTTTTTTCGGAGTTCCGGAAGGCACGATCATCCTTCCGCAGGATCGCTATCAGATTCTGATGGAATATTATCTGACGGGGGTTGTCGCCACTCTGTTTCAGCATTCTCAGCGCTACTCCGGACCGCTTGCCAGAATTTATGACATCCTTGAAAAACAGGAGCGCTGTCCCTTTTCTGTGACAGAGGCTGCGGAGGCATGTCATTATTCGAGAAATCATTTTTCCGTATTGATCAGGCGGATGACGGGGCTTACGGCAAAAGACTTTCTGAATCAGCTCCGGGTGGAAAGCGCAAAACGGTATTTGCGCTATTCGGATAAGAACATCGGCGAGATTGCCGCGATCATGGGTTTTTCCTCCCAGTTCCATTTTTCCGATTTTTTCAAACGGATGACCGGAAGTTCGCCTCTCCATTATAAAAAAGAACTTTTGCAGCAGGCAGCTGCCAATAAACTGTCGTGAAATCCCGTTTCCCGCATCCCTGAACCGGTTTGGCTGTGTCATGCCATGCATCGGGGCAGTTCATTCGGAACAGCCGGATGCCGCAGGCGAAATCCCCAGATATTCCGCGGAAAAGATCACTCCCGAGTTTGAGAGAATGCCTCCGTAAATACAGCCTTTCAGCATCTGGATTGAAAACGGGGTGTTCGTAAAACGCTTGAATACCACGTCGTCGTCAAGCAGGTCCGCATCCAGGAAATGGACATCGATCCGGTCGCCCGCCCGCCAGTCGATTTCAAAAGAGACATTTTCCCACGTTACATCCCGTCCGGTTTTGCGGTATCCCAGTTTCCACGAGTCGAAAAGCTCCCTGCCGTTCTGCCGGACAGTGATCCGGTGGTCCAGTTTTTCAAGCGAGTCCGCGGCATAACGGGCTAGTTCCCTGAATGACTGCTGCTTCAGCAGATGCGCCCGCTCCTTTGCAGGGGATTCCTGAAGCCGGATCAGCAGATCCGCCATGCGCCGTTTGAAATCCTCGCCCCTGACCGTGCCGCCGCATGCAACGGCATCTTCCGCCGCAAAAAAAGAACGTTTCAGCGTTACCCTGTATTTCCCCTCAGGCACTGCGAGGCCGAGCTCCACTTCCGCAGTTTTGGTTTTCATGGTCTTGTTGAATAATTCGCCCAGGGCATCATGCGATGCGGTGCCTGCATCAAGAAGGATTGTTGTCCTGAAAAAAGACTTCCGGCAGAGAATCACACGCACCTGATCCCCGCTGCGGTAAAGGAAACGGAACGTATCTCCGATCCGGAAATTGCGCGTTCCTTTTACCGTTGTCCGCGGATAGACCTTTTCTTCATTCACGAAGACATACAGTTCGATACGTCCCTTTTGCGCGGAATCGCTTACTGCCGCATTCCGTATCACACCCGTATATTCTGCCGCCTCGTCAGGGAAAGCGGAAAAAATGGAGAACAGAAGCAGAAAACAGAGGCAGAATTTCATTTCCGGCTCCTTTCCGGTGCCTGATCAGTTCTGGAACATGCCGGGACCGTAAGGATTGACTTCCCACCCTCTCGGCTCATTGAAAGGACGGGGATTGACTCCCGCCCGCTCATAATCGGTACAGCCGTTCAGAAAAACTCCCGCAGCCAGCAGGAACAGCGCCGTAATTAAAAATTTCATAAAAAACCTCCATATACAAAAAAACCGTCACAACTTTCCAGCGGACGGTTTTCGATTCAACTTGATTCAGGGCAACTCAAAACATTTCATAGCATTTCATTTCAAGTGCCTGCAGTACCAATACGCCTACAAGAAGAAGAAAAGTGAGAATTGAGCAGACAGTGAAAAGTTTCGATGAATACATGATCCGCCTCCTTATTTAGCGGCAGCCGGAGCTGTCGTTTTTCCTGTTGCGGCAGCAATATCTTCATCCGCAAAATAAACATCGTCTCCCACTCTCAGATCTGCAAGCTCGCCGCTGACAAGATTGCAGATCGCATTGTGGTCATCTACTTTCGTTACAATCAGCTTGCCGATGAATTCAGGTTTATCGCTGTTCAAACCGCGCGCAATCGTCATGATCTTGCCGGCAGGAAGCGGAAACGCAACCTTGTTGTCTTTGATTCCATATTTCTGGACGAACTCATATTTCTTGCCGATATTGATGGTGATGAAGCCGAAATCTTTGTCGATATACTCGATTTTGCCTTTGACGTACCCATAGCATTCCGGATCCTTATTGGTCAGAAGCTTTGCGGGAATCCGGGATTTCCCGTCATCGGAGATGACGCGGAGCAGTTCGTCGATTCTTTTCTGCTTTGTTTTGATGTCTGCAAGGTGATTGGAAATCGTTTTGCGGTGAGCCGCGATCTGATTGTTCAGAGATGCGGTTTTTCTTTTTTCCGCGGCAAGTGCATTCCGTGTGGTGTCGGCTGCCGACTTATACTTGCGGATTTCAGCAAGGGAAGTATTCAGTTCATTGGCATAACTGGCGCCGTTCAGATTCGGGCTCTTGACTCCGAGGGTTCTGCTGACTGTCGCAATATGAGATGCAAAACGGTCTCTGCGGCCTTTGATGTCATTGATTCTTGTATTGACTTTCTGGGCGGCGGCATTTGCCTGTGAAGAATTTTTCAGTTCATTGGCGGAGATGGAGGCGCCGACAAGGCTTCCGGTTCTGACGTAATTTGCAAAGACGTCATCCCTGTTGCGTTTGAACGCCGATATTTTGGAACTGAAATCCTTGTCCTTATTTTCATAAGAGGTGACATTCTGGAAATCTTTTGCGTTTACACCGGTGATTTCCAGCGTATTTGCCGTTCTCTGGAGAGACTGGGCGAGATCGTTGCGCTGTCTTACGATCCTGGCGGCATTGTCTTTCAGTTTCGGCAGTACCTGATCCAGATTCGCATACTGGGTATGTCTGAGCTTGTCGGCTGCGAGTTCCTGAGCTGCTTTCGTTCCCGAAGTGCTTTTGTCATCCAATGTTGCCGCGGTTGCATTGATCGCAGCCGCCATCTTCTGCCATCCGTCCGTCAATTCATTGCGTTTGCTGAACAGCATATACGAAAACACAACGGCTGCGATCGCAGCAAGCAAAATCAGGATGTTGATGACTCTGTTCAAAATACCCATGTCCCTTTTCTCTCCTGTCAAAAATGTTATTACAAATGAAACACCAGTTTTTTATAAAGTATGGTTTGCTTACACTACATTCACAAATCATCTTGTCAAATAAAAATTTGCTGTTACAGGCAGATTTTCCTGCATTTTTTTTCATTTTTCCTGCAAAAACAGCTCTTTTCCGGAAAAATCACGTCCTCACGATATAAAGAAAACGGGTCCCTCCGAATTGTTTGATGGTTTGAACTTTCCATTCCGGCGGGAAGACCTTCAACTGGAAATTCGCTTCCGGAAGTTCCCAAATCATCAGGGAACGTTCCGCCCATGCGGTGAATGATTTTTCGTGCAGAAGACCGTCCAGCAGTTCCGACGATTCCGCATACGGCGGGTCCGCAAAAATAAAATCCGGCGCGGGAAGCGATGAGAACCGGACGGCACACTCCGGCAGTGTCCCGCTGAATACGGTAAAACGGCAGGAAGAACAGAGCGGTTCGATTTTCCTGAGATTCGATTTGAGCGCGGAAAGTGACTGCGGCGACTTTTCCACAAACAATACGGATTCCGCGCCTCGGCTCGCAAATTCGAACCCGACAGCTCCGCTGCCGGCGAAAAGATCGCATACACTTCCGCCTCCGAGGTCTCCCAGGCTGTCGAACAACGCTCTGCGCGCCCTGACGGCGGTCGGCCTCACCAACGCTCCGCCGGGCACCTTCAAAGAGATGCCTTTTGCCATTCCACCTAAAATTTCCATGCCGGATTTTATTCCCACTCAATGGTTCCCGGCGGCTTGGACGTGATGTCATACACCACGCGGTTTACGCCGTTGACCTCGTTGATGATACGGCTCGATATCCTGCCGAGCAGGTCATAGGGGAGCTGAACCCAGTCCGCCGTCATGCCGTCCTGACTTTCCACGGCGCGCAGTGCAATTACATTGTCATAAGTGCGCTCGTCGCCCATGACTCCGACCGTTTTCACGGGAATGAAGACCCCGAAAGTCTGCCATGTTTTATAGTAAAGCCCCGCTTTTTTCATTTCGTCAACAATGATTTCGTCGGCGTCACGGAGCGTGTCCAGATCTTTCTTGTTGACCTCTCCGAGCATACGCACAGCAAGACCGGGGCCGGGGAACGGCTGGCGCATGACCATTTCTTCGGGCAGTCCGAGCTTGCGCCCTACTTCACGGACTTCGTCTTTGAACAGACGACTCAACGGTTCCAGCAATTTCAGGTTCATCGTGGCGGGAAGCCCGCCGACGTTATGATGGCTTTTGATGACCGCGCTCGGATTGCCGTCGATCGAAACGCTTTCGATCACATCGGGATAGGTGGTTCCCTGCGCAAGAAATTTCACATCGGAAATTTCGGACGCCGCCTCATCGAACACCTCAATGAATTCATGCCCGATGATCTTGCGTTTCTGTTCGGGTTCACTTGCCCCTTTGAGTTTTTCAAGAAACCGCGCCTCGGCGTCAACATATTTCAACGGCATTTTGAAAGAACCGCCGAACAATGCTTTGACCCGTTCCGGCTCGCCTTTGCGAAGCCCCCCGTTGTTTACGAAGATGCAGGTAAGCTGGTCCCCGATTGCTTTATGAATCAGAGCCGCGGCAACGGAGGAGTCCACACCGCCGCTGAGCCCGAGGATCACTTTTTCTCCTTTGACTTTGTCGCGGATTTCACGGATGGCGGACTCGATGAACGATTCCATGTTCCAACTGCCGGAACAGCCGCAGATCTTGCGGCAGAAGTTTGTAATGATAATCTGTCCCTTCGGCGTATGCACGACTTCAGGGTGAAACTGAATCCCGTAAATTTTCTTTTCCGGGTTCTGGATTCCGGCAAATTCCGTATTGTCCGTACAGGCGAACCGGGAAAAACCGTCCGGAATTTCCGTGACTTTGTCTCCGTGGGACATCCAGACCTGCCCCTTTGCGGGGAAACCTTCAAACAAGACGGAATCTTCACAGACCTCAATCTCGGCTTTTCCGTATTCACGTGCCTTGCCGCGCGCGACCTCCCCGCCGAGAGTCTGCACCGTCAACTGCATTCCGTAGCAGATGCCGAGAACCGGAATGCCAAGCTTGAAAATCGCGGGATCGCATTTCGGAGCTCCGTCCTGGTAAACACTTGCGGGCCCGCCGCTCAGGATAATTCCCGCCGGCGCCTCTTTCCTGATTTCATCCGCGCTGATTCTGAAAGGAACGATCCGGCTGTAAACATGGCATTCACGGATCCTGCGCGCGATCAACTGACTATACTGGGAACCGAAATCAAGCACCAGTATGTTTTCGCTTTTCGACATAGGCGTTTCTCTTTGCTTTCTGAATTATTTTGCTATATAATAGACTCCATTTTTCTCTTTTTTTCCAGTTTTTTTGCAAGGAAATGGAAAAATTATTTTCAGTATCAGGCGAACAGGAAACATAAATCCGGTCCTGAAACTTGATTTTTTTTCTTCCCGTGATACTTTCTTTCAATATCAAACAGACAAGGAGTCTTTACACTATGGCAGGAAAAACCAGAAAGTTGAAACGTCCGGACTGGGACAGTTATTTCATGCAGATTGCCCAGGTTGTGGCTCTCCGCAGCAATTGCTCCCGTCGTCAGGTGGCGGCGGTGATCGTGAAGGACTGCCGGATCATTTCCACCGGTTATAACGGAACTCCGCGCGGAATCAAAAACTGCTGTGACGGCGGATGCCCCCGCTGTGCGTCCGATGCTCCGTCCGGCACGAATCTCGGAGAATGCCTCTGCTGTCACGGCGAGGAAAACGCCATCGTTCAGGCGGCATATCACGGCATATCGGTCAAGGACGCGACTCTTTACACCACATTCAGCCCGTGTCTGCTCTGCGCAAAAATGATCATCAACGCGGGAATCAAAGAGGTCGTTTACAAGGAACGTTATTCCATCGACGACACTTCCAAACGGATTCTCAAGGAAGCCGGAGTCAAACTCCGTCCGCTTATCGAAAAAGAAGCATAGAAAGGCCTGCCGGAATGGATCATACGGATCATGGTCATATGAAGTCATTCCGGCTGTATATTCCTCATTGTCCGCAATGTGGTTCACATAAAATCCGGTTCAGCGGGAAAACGGGGGCGCTCATTTTTCTTATTGTTCAACTTTTCACCTTTATTTCAATCGGCATCTGTTACGTCTGCAAGGACTGTGGACATCGCTGGATGGAATAATATCACAGGAAATGGAGGTTTTCATGAGTTTTGAAAAATGGTCAGGAATGATTCTGCTGGGAGCAGCTGTCGCGATATTGACTTCCTGTTCCGCTGTTTCTGTGGAGAAAAGACCTCGGCAGACAGATTGTTCCGATATGGTGTCTTCCAATGTATATATGAAATTGCGCCAGGAGCGGGTCAAGCTTCTGGGACTGCAGGCAGCCGAGCTTGAAAATCAATGCAAGGCAGGCGTGGACCATCCCTGCAAATTCCTCAATGCGCGCTTTGCATATGATCAGGCACGTCTGAGACTGGCACATCTCCAAATGAATGGAACATCTGTTTCCGCAGGACCTGCGGAGGCAGTCATGGAAGAAAAATTCCGGAGGGAAGTAAGCCGACAGCTGAAAGAGGAATATGAAGCTGGGAATACCTCTTTTGAGAAATATATGCAGGCACGTCTGGCTTTGAATCAGGCGGAGTTGAATCTTGCCCGCCAGGAATACCGCATCATCAGCAATCCGGAATTTCAGAAAGTCGCGGAATGTCTGAAAAACTATCCGCAGAAGTCGCCTTCCGATGAGGAAATCAAAGCTCTGGTGGCGGCGGAAAAAGCATTTTGAAAGCCCGGTCAGGAACTTTTCGGCGGAACATTTTCCAGATAAATGGTCTGCGTCGGGTATGCCATGCTCAAACCCGCTTCATTGAAGCGTTTGAGGATTGTCATGTTGAGTTCATTGAGTAAAGCTTCCTCCTCGATAAAGGAGTTTGTCTTGAACCACATGATGACGTGAATATTCATGGAGGAGGCGGCAAACTGCGAGAAGAAAATATGAGGCGCATAGCCTGCTGCGTCGGGACCATGAAAGTTATCCGTGATTTCATGGAGAATCTTCATCGCCTGCTCCATCTGTTCCGGCGCAGTGTCATAGGTCAGTCCGATATCCATTACATGTTTGATGCGTCCGCTGCGGTTGACGTTGCAGACCGTCGTATTGGTGAGCATGCTGTTCGGGATCGTATAAACCGATTCGTCCGCGGTCGTGATTTTGCTGCTGCGCATTCCGACGTGCGTGACAATGCCGTTCACATCGCCTGCTTTGATTCGGTCGCCGAGCCGGAACGGGCAGTCTGCGATAATGACAATCGTTCCGAAAAAGTTGGAGACGGTATCCTTCGCCGCCAGAGCGATCGCCAGTCCGATGACGCCTGCGCCCGCCAGCAGAGCCGTGATATCCAGATGAAAAATGTTCTGCCCGATGAACAGGACGGTCGTAATCGCAATCGCTATTTTCAGTGTGTTCCCGATCATGCTGACCGTCAGGTTGTCGAGCGTGTTGTCGTTCCGCTCCGCAAACTGCCGGATTTTCCGGTCCATCACGGAAACCAGCCCGAAAACTCCCCAGGCGATGATCAGAGTGACCGCCGCATAGAAAAAACGCATATCCATGTCATGCAGATTCCGCGGCAGGCTTTTCAGAACCGGAAAGAAAAACAGGAAGCAGGACGTGAGAACAGCCAGCAGAATCACCGGTGTGGTCAGCACGTTGAGGATCTCCCACCGCCAGAGGTTTTTCTGCCTGTCGATTCGATTCTGAGTCAGGCGGCGGAAGAGCCATGTCAGGAACACTCCCGCCAGAATCGAGACGGCGCTTCCGATCAGGAAGTTCAGCAGATTGTCACGTTCCCGTGAAAACCAGCTTTTTGTTTTCTGTGCGTCGGAATCCAGTTTACTGATAATCTCCTCCGGCGATACGTCGGCGATGTCATCCTTTTCCTCCTGCTTTTCTTTTGCAGTGTCCGCTTTCTGTCTTTCCGTATGCGGCGCGGCTTCCTTTTCCAGTAAAGCCAGCTGTCCGTTCAGGTAAAGCGGCAGAAACAAGCCTGCCAGCATCAGCATGAAGTAAAGAGATGTTTTCCAGTTTTTCGATGTTGCCATTGGAGATTTCCTTCGGGATGGAATCAGATGATTGCTCTCGGAAACAGAATATTGTTTTCGAGATAAATATGTTCATGGGTCTGCACATCCATTTCCCTGAGCCCGTTGTAAAGCATCTGCATGGTGGGGCAGGCGTAAACGGGAATCCGGTAATTGAATGTGATCGTGCCGATCTCCTTGAGCAGATTGCCGACATTGGTGTGTTCCGCCTCAAGCTCACGGATCAGACGGCGCAGTTCCATTGCGGTTGTCCCTCCGGACAGAATTGCCGGAAATATGACCTCTTCCTCTTTCCTGAGGTGGGGGATCATGTCCGCCATAAATGATTTATAGAACCCGAAAACCTGTTTCAGCTCCTTCGCATGGGCGCCATGTGCCTTGATGACACGGTTGAACCAGATTTCGAACTGCGGCATATTTTCGTGGAGGTATTTATGATAGACTTTTACGATATGCAGAATCAGCTCCCTGTCGGAACGCTTGATCCAGACCGACTCGTTTTCTTCAGGGATTTCCGCTCCTGCAAACGCGCGACGGACGGCGTCCGCGATTTTCTCCTGTTTGACGCAGGCTGCTTCCGCTGCGGCTTTCAGCTTCATGCCTCCGCCGCAGCAGGTATCAATTCCGATCGATTCCAGCATTTTCCGGACGCGAGGGTCTTTCATTGCGAGTTCCCTGACTGCTGTTTTATCCCATGCGGCAACAAGTTTGAGGCTGTCGTCCAGGACGGGAGACGCTGCTTTTCTGACGGCGGGAACGGGTTTTTCCGGTTTGATGGTTTTTCTGACGGCTGTCTGCATACTAACACCCCCTGTTTTGATATTGACTTCCGGGACGTGTATTTTCCGAATGAAATACGTCCGCGGAAGATTTCCCCATGCTACTTAACATAAAGTCGTTTTAGAATTTGTCAAGCCCTGCAAAGACACTTTGACTGCGTAACTGTATTCCTTTCTGCGAGGAACAGCAGCAAATAAGGAAGACTGTTTTTTTTACAGAAAAATTCCGGAAAAGTTATTTTTTTTCGACATCCCCCTTGACAAAGACCGGAAAATCGTTATAATATATAAAGCAAACAACCGCAAACAACATTCGGGAAACAGGATATGCATACATCTTATTTCGGAGAACTGGAAAAAGAGCTGCGGAAGCAGATCCTTTCAGGCGAACTGCCTGAGGGGAAACCCATTCCGACGGAGATGGAGCTGATGTCTCGCTACAAATTGGGAAGGACCACAGTCCGGAAAGCATTGCAGAAACTTGTGGATTCCGGAATGCTGCACAAGGTGCACGGAATTGGAACCTTTGTGATTCCCAAAGAGGACTGGCATCAGGAAACGGTTCATTTGAAAGTATTGCTGATAGTGCCGGGTTTTCTTGGCAGAATTGAAAACGAGGACCTGTTTGACAGGTCTCTGATTGCAGGTGTTGCAGATTACAGTTATCTGCATCATTCGTCATTGGAGATCCATCGGCAGGAACCGTCTGCGAAGAAGCTGTTCAGCTGGTACCGCAACCTCAAGATCAGCGGAATTATCTGGGAACGTCCCTGGGAGAAATATTTTCCAACCATCGCAGAGCTGCATAAATTGGGCGTGCCTCAGGTTACAGTCAACCGTGAACTGGATGGCATCCCGTCCGTTTTTTTTGATTATGAACGGGTTCTTGAAAGTGTGGTCAACGTATTCTCTGCGACAGGGCGAAGGAAGATCATATTCTGTGACATGCAGTTGAACACAAGGGAAAATATTTTCAATGAGCGGCAGAAGTTTTTTTCTGATTTGATGCGCCGGGTGAATCCAGACTGCCCAGAGAATATTGTCTATCGCATTGACAGGGCTAAATTTTCTTCTGCCGTGGCGGACAGGATCATTTCGGAACATCCGGATCTTGAGGGAGTGGTTTGCAGCGTTACTTTCCTGCCTGTGCTTTTGCCAGTGTTTCGGGAAAGACTGCCCGGAGTCCCGCTGGTCTCATTCGGTGAGAATGATCTTCTGAACCGCGATACTGACCGGATTATGAATTTCATTTCCGATTCCCGTGAGAATGTGGGACGCAAGGCGACGGAACTTCTGGAAAAACTTTGCCGGGGAAAAGCGGAGCACGGACGGCATTTGGTGAGCGGGGAATTTCTGGTCAGAAGGATGGGATAGACGGTTTAATATGGAGACGGATGGCAGAGAGAAAATAGTTCGGGTCGGTTCAAGATTCATACTGATAGAATTATTCATCGTTATTATGTTTGCCATGTTTTACCTGGGAATACCGTTTCCTGTTGCGAGGCATATGTATGGCGGTGCGAAAGATGTTGCTTGTAAGTGAAAATTTTCATGAAGCAGACCGGTTGCAAGTTCCCATGCGGGCGGCAGGCAAGTTTTTCCGGATAAATATCGACGGCTCATTTGTAGCGGTTTGTCTGTGAAATTCAACATTAACAATGTCAATGATATGGAGAAAAACAGGATGCAGAGGAAAAACAGAGGACTTTTTTGGCTGGCGCTGTGCTGTGCGGGGATAGTCTCGTCGGCTGGTACAGCACTCGATCAGGATTTTATCGTGATTGGAGACGGGCAGAATGCACCGTCCGAACTGGCTGTTTACAGGCGGGCGAAAGGATATGTTATTTTTGTCCGGGATGTCGATGCGGTTAAAGAGACGGAAATCTTTCTGGATTGTGACAACTCGGTGAAAACGGGCGAAATCCATGCGCGGATGGGGGCGGATTACCGTTTGAAGTCAAATGGAATCATCGAAAAATATACGGCGGGAAAATGGGAAAAAACGGGGAAGGCGCAAAGTATCCTGTCTGCGCCGGGAATCCGCAGTTTTTATATCGGGGACGATATACTTTCCATTCTGCCGGAAACGCTGATCGGCGTCCGGTGCGCCCGCGCCGGGACGAAGCGTTACCTGCCGGATGAATCCAATGGAGCGCTGCTCGTTTCCGGCGCCCGCAAAGATGCATATAGCTGGAATCGCCCGGAAACTACGATTCTGAAACAGGTCAGTAATACGAAAGTCTTTTTTGACGATCCGGAGGGAGATATCATTGATGCCGGCTGCGGTGACCTGATTTCCGGAAGTGCGGAGGTCAAAGACAATGAATTGCAACTGGTCTGCCGGACTGCCGCCCCGGTGAAAAATGATTTGAGGATATGGATTGATTCCATCCCCGCAGGCGGATACGGCCCGGTGGAAGCGGATTTCATGATGGACGGGAAAAAACTTTTCCGCTATACCGGCGGAAATTCCGGAAAATGGTCCTGGGAAAAACTTTCTTTGATCGAACCGGAAGTTACACGGGGAGGGACAGAGATCCGTTACAAATTGCCCTTGAACCTGATCCGGCCGCAGAAATACGGCAGGCTCCGGATTTGTTTCCAGACGGCTCCCGATATGGAAAGAGGTGATTCCATGCCGAGCAGAGGAAAGGTTTTTCCGGTATTGCGCCCGGGGAATCTGGCATCTGCTTCCGGTACCCGGGTCGAGGTTTCCAGTCTTTATCCGAAATATAAGATTTATCCGCTGACAGACGGGCAGACCGCGCGGCAGATCTACTACAGTTATGCCGCATGGGCATCGGCGGAAATGCGCGGCAAGGCGCAGTTTGCCGATTTTATTTTCCAAAAGGCGGAACCCGTAAACCTGGTCTCCGTCTGGTGGGAGAAGCCGCCACGTGAAATTGAGATTTTCGGGAAACAGGGAGGGGAATGGCGCCTGCTGGCAAGGAAAACGATTCCGGAAAAAGAGGAATGGAGCAATATTCTTCTGCCGGAAAACAGCAGAGCCGAAGCTATCCGTGTGCAGATGCCTGCCGGAAAGGGAAATAAATCACGCCCGAATCTGTTTTGGGTTCGCGAAGTGGAAATCTATTGAAGAGGGAGAATTGTTTTATGAAACTGTTTTATATTGTATTCAGTCTGTTGTTCACTTCCGGGGCGTTTGCCGCGCATACCCCGTTCTTTCAGCTTTATGACTGTGTCAGGGAGCGCTTTATTTCCATCCGGCACGAAACAGTTGCGGACCGGATTATGTTTTCTGTTGAGAAGGAGACGCGGGACAACGCTGATTTTTATACCCTGAAACTGAAAAGCCTTGGGAAAGAGGATCGCGGACTCCGCCTGACCGCTTTTCTTCCTTTTGCCAGAGAAAATGCCTGTTTTTTAGGGGGACCCTATCTACGGGAGCGGGCTGTTCCCGGCAAAGTTCATTCATTTCTTTTCGGAGGAACGCCCACCAGTCAGAAAGGAGTCGGGTTTTCCCGCTATCCTCTTGCGGGGATTACGAACGGCAGGACTACCGTTGCTCTGGCCATGGATCTTTCGCATCCGGCATTTTCACGGATTGAATATGATACGGACGAGGAGCGTTTTTCCATACACTTTGAAGTAGGCCTGATTCCTGAACACCCGGAAGCGGAGGTCCGCTTTTGTGTTTATGAGTTCCGGCATGACTGGGGGTTTCGAGCTGCGCTTGATAAATATTATCAACTTTTCCCCGGAGATTTTGAGGTAAGAAGCAGGGATCAGGGATTGTGTCTGCCTTTTGCCGAACCAAGCAGAATTGCCGGCATTGATGATTTCGGGATACGCTACCGTGAGATTATTTATGACGGTAAATGGGATTATGACCGGATGTCGCCTGATCTCCGCGCCATGCCGCGCCTCAGGAAAGAGGTGGAATACGGAAATCGGAAAAATATCGCCTCTTTCCGTTATCATGAACCGGGAACGTTCTGGCTTCCTTTGAAAGCGGATTTTCCCAGAACATATGAAAGTGCGCTGGCATATACGAAAAGGCTTGCGGACAGCGGGCATCCGCAGGCAAAAGCCCTTTTCGCGTCCGGAATGAAAGACGCGGACGGCAGGTTCCATCTGTCATTTTCCAAAGAACATTGGAACAACGGATGTCACTGGGCGATCAGTTCCCTTCCGGGAGTCCAATCGGAAGACAAACTTTACAATGTGGATTTCCCGCGGGAAAAACTTAAGTCGTACCAGCGTGAAGACGGCAGTATTCTTGCCGGAGAATTCTATGATTCCATGGGGGGATATATGCGTGATCCGCTGGATTTCAGCCGTTCCAACATGGCTGCGGCAAAGTATCCGCTGGTCTATGACTGCCTCACCGGCAGGGTCGCCGCAAGTTTTCTGCTTTGTCATACGGAATATGCCGGAATGTCGTCCGGGGCGATCCATGATGCGGGGAAAATGACGGCGGCGAACAATGTCAGAAATTTTATGCTTTCCCGCTGTTTTGATGTTTTTGTCGGAGAATTTTACTGGAAACAGGCAAACTGGAAGCCGATGCCGCCGGAGGGGCTGTTTTTCATTCGCGCCATGACGAAAGGAAAGCCTTATACGATTTTTCAGAAAACAGCTGAAAAAGAACTGTCGCGCGAGGAGGTACAGCAGTATATGCGTTATGCCGTCGCTTTCGGCATTTTTCCAGGCTTTTTTTCTGACCGGGTGACGGGAAAGAATTACTTCCGTAGCCCGGGGCTTTATGAACAGGACCGTCATCTTTTCCGCAAATACATTCCATTATGCAAAAAACTTTCTGAAGCCGGCTGGGAACCGGTGACCAATGTCCGTGCCGATCACCAGGGAATCCTGGTGGAACGTTTCGGCAAGTCCTTTTTTACCGTTTATAACAATACGAAGGAACTTTTGGCTTTTACTCTGCGTTTCGAGGACAGAACAATTCATCGGCTGAAGTCGTGGATTGCTCCGGAAACGGCATTTTCCGGACAGAACGGGATATTTGAGATTTCACTGCCGGGCGGGGAACTTCAGATCTTTGAGGTTGCGGAAAAATAAAAAGGAAAGGTGTCTTATGAAAAAAAAAGGTATGATAAGTTTCAGCAGAAATATTCCTGCGGCGGGAACGTTTGACATCATCGCTGCGGGAGGGATACCTGCCGCTGTTGCTGTTTTATATGGCATACCGTCATTCAGCATCCCGTTTCAAGAAGAATATTTCAAATGAAAGGATATTTATGAAAAAGACATTATTTTCTCTGATTGAGCTCCTCGTTGTGGTTTCTGTCATTGCGATTCTGGCGGGATTTCTGCTCCCCGTCCTGAGCAGGGCGAGAGATGCGGCGAGGGGGATTGCATGTATGAATAATGTATCTTCCATTATAAAAGCCATTGCCGTTTATACCGGAGATGCCGATTCGTTTTATCCCACATGGCCTGCCGATAAAGATGAACAGCTTACATGCTGGGATGCGAAAATCATGCCGTATCTGGGATTCAAAGAACCGTATGATTCTTACAAACTGAACACGAAAACACTTTTCCGCTGTGCTTCATCAAAAGAGGCGGAAGTGCTTTACAGCGGAAGTCCCGCAGCTTATAAATCAAGAAGCTATATGGCAAATTTCTTTCTGGGAATCCATGAACCTGCCGGTATCTATGAAAGTTATGCGGCGCATTCCTCCAAGCTGTATCTGCAAAAAGCGGAATGTGTGAAGTTTCCTTCAGCGGTTGCCGCCACCTACGAGGGAGGTATTCATAAGCTGGGGGGCTCAATTTCCTCAATGATGTACTCCATTGCTCCTTGGAAACAGGATTCCAACTTCGCGCTTGCCGATTCCATTCCATCCAATCGGAGATATTATTTCTGGCATGGCGGAAATCATCCGAAAAACAACAGCCAGAAGATGAATATTTCATTTCTTGACGGGCATGTGAAATCCGTATCCGGCAGGGAACTCTATTCCGTCAACAGGAAGGATGAAAATGGAATAGAGCGTATGTGGTCTCAGTTCCACTGGGTATTTTAACGAAATGTTTCCGGGAAGAAACTGTGCCGCACGGCACCGGAAATACTGCGGGACATCCGACTGATGAATTTGTCTTCAACGGAAATGAAGTCGATTCCGATTGTTCCTGGACCCGCCGGGGTGCAAGCAACTTCTATGGATGTTCTGGCATGGTGTGATATTTTGTGATTTTCATCAGGGGGAATCTTGATTTTATACGGAAAAATGATATTTTCTCTCTGTCGTGAAAATATTTTTTGAAAGGATGAATCATGAGTTCGATACTGTCTTTTGCAAACACCTCTGTGGATGATTGGTTCGGGTTCAAACGTCATATTTTCGATTTTGAAGGGTATGAAGCATGGCTTGTCGAACCGGAAAAAAAGGCGCCCGGAATGCCGTGGACCTGGTGCATGGAATGGCCGTCCGCCTTTGTGAAACGGATCGGTGTGCCGGATTTGCTTGCGCGCGGTTTTCACCATGTCCATATCAAAGTGCCGGGTTATGCCTGCGACGAAGCTCTCAGAGTGTTCCGGCGTTATCATGATTTCCTGTATTCTCTGGGGCTCGCGGAACGGGCACGGCTGATCGGACTCAGTCTCGGCGGACTCTATTCTCTGCGTTATGCGGCTTCGAATCCCCGGATGATCGACCGCATTTATGTTGATGCGCCTCTGTGCAGCTTCAGGAATTTTCCTCGGTTCGACCTGGTTCGGGAACCGTATCATCTGCTTTCGGACAAGGATGTGGAACTGGATCCGCGCCTTCCGGTAAACCTGACGGAAAAACTGGCGAAGATTCCGGTTCTGCTGATTTACGGTGCGGATGATCTCGTTGTGCCGCCGGCTGATAACTGTGAGCTTTTTGCCGAACGCTTCCGGAAACACGGCGGTTCGATCCAGATCGTAAAACGTCCCTCCTGGGGGCATCATCCCCACGGATTGGATGATCCTGCGCAGATCGTGGAATTCATGACTGAGGAAAAATAGCCCGTCACGGGATGTCATGAACCGGGCGGATTGGGTTCCTTCATTATGGAACAACGATATGTCTGCCCCGCAATTTCCAGATTGTTCAGGCTGCTGCTTTTCCCGTAAAAAGTTTTTTTCTTTTTTTTCTTGACTTTCTCTTTCCGGCAGGTATTGTTTTATACAGATGCAGAACTTAATTCTTGAGGGGGGATAAGAAAATGAGTTTTCAAAAAATCATACTGTTGACGGGCACAGTTCTTCTGACGGGACTTTTTGCGGGATGCGGAAAAACGGAACATGTTTCCGGGTCTGAAACCAAAATACTGTCTGTCCGTTTTTACACACTGGAAAAAAACAGCAACGGTCGCTACCGCATGTTTCCCGGTATTATCCAGCCGGAAGAACAGGTCAATCTTTCTTTTCGCGTGGACGGACAGTTGATCAAATTCAACGCCGGTCCCGGAAAAGTGTTCCAGAAAGGCGATCTTCTTGCGAAACTTGACCCGGTTGCTTTTCAGGCGACGCTGGATTCCGCCGAGGCAAAGTATAAAGAGGCGCTCAAGGATTACGAACGCTACAAACTGCTTTACAGCAAAAATGTCGTTGCCGCGACCGAATATGAAAAGAAAAAGCGCGATCTGGATATGAGCGAAGCGGCAGTCCGCAATGCCAAAGACGACTTGCAGAATTCCGAAATTTATGCTCCGTTCAGCGGGATTACATCCAATACTTATGCGGATAATTATCAGCATGTCAAAGCGAAAGACACCCTGATCCGGCTTCAGAACCTGAGTGCGCTTCAGGTTTCGATTGATGTCCCGGAAAAGGATTTTTCCGCCAGTATTTCCAATGACATCAATGAGGTGAACAGGATTGCGGATGAAAACGGCGGTTTTTACGGAATGATTCCCGCACTTCCGGGAAAGAAATTCAAACTTTCGCTGAAAGAAACCTCCACGGAGGCGGACCCGGTAACTCAGACTTTCCGCGTTACGTTCCGCATCAGCAAACCGAAGGGCATCCGCCTGTTTCCGGGCATGACGATGGCGGTCTATGTGCCTGATCTCCAGCATAAGACCGAAACGGAACGCAATGCTGCGATGTTCGATGTCCCCTTCTGCGCCATTTTCACGAAAGATGACAAAAGTTATGTCTGGCTGATCGGCAAAGACAATATCGTGCGTCCTGTTCAGGTTGCGCTGGGAACCGCATACGGTTCGAGTGTCAGCATCACCGCGGAACAGTTGAAAACCGGAGATGTAATCGCGGCGTCCGGCGTGATGGTGCTCCATGACGGCGCCAAGGTCAGGGAACTGCCCGAAGTCGGCAGCAGGAAATCCATCGGACAGTAATCCTGAAAGCAGGGGGTATCAGAATGAACATTGCAGAATGGTCGATCCGGAAGCCGCTTCTCACCTGGACGTTCACGGTCATGGTGATGATTGCAGGCATCATTGCCTATTATAAGCTGCCGCGCCTTGAAGATCCTGAATTCACGATCAAGGAAGCGCAGATCGTTACCTCATATCCGGGAGCGTCGCCGCGCGAAACTGCGCAGGAGGTGACTTCGCAGATCGAGGAGGCAGTCCAGCAGATGGGGCAGCTCAAGGAGATTCAATCCAAATCTTCCTACGGGCTTTCCATCGTGCGTGCGGAGATGCTGGACAAATACAACAAGGATTCACTTCCGCAGGTCTGGGATGAGCTTCGCAATAAGATTGCCGATTCCTATACTTCTCTCCCTCCCGGCGCATCCATGCCGCGGGTCATTGATGATTACGGCGATGTCTACGGTGCATTTTACGCCCTGACCGGAAAGGGAGCGACGAATGTTCAGTTGCATGAGTTTGCGAAATATCTCCAGAAACAGCTTCTCTTTGCGCAGGACGTCAAGAAAATCGAGTTGTTCGGGGTGCTTCCTGAGGCGTTGTATGTGACGCTTCACAGGGAAAAGATGGGAACGCTCGGAATTGCGCCGGAGGATATTTACAAGATCCTGAAGGAACGCAATCTCGTCACGAACGAGGGCTGGGTCGGCATCGGCGGAGAATGGCTGCCGATCAAAATGGACGCGGGGAACATTACTCCCGAGGCGATCCGGAATATTGTGATCACGCGCAGCACGGATCGTCTGATTACGCTCGGAGACATCGCAACCGTGACCTTGACGAAGAAGGAGCCGCCCTCGGAAATGCTTTTTTTCAATGGCGAGCCGGCTGTCGGCATCGGTATTTCCACAGTCAGCGGCGGCAATGTCGTAACCATGGGCGAGTCCATTCAGGAAAAACTCAGGGAACTGGAACCGATGTTTCCCGCGGAAATGAAACTCCATACGGTTTCCATGCAGTCGGATACCGTATCCGAAGCGGTCAAAGGCTTTGTTGAGAATCTTGTCGAAGCCGTGGTGATCGTGATCGTGGTCCTTCTGGTTTTCATGGGGCTGAAAAGCGGGCTGCTGATCGGGTTTGTCCTTTTCCTGACGATCTGCGGGACACTGTTCGTCATGAATTATTTTCAGATTGCGCTTCAGCGGGTTTCGCTCGGAGCTCTGATCATTGCGCTCGGAATGCTGGTGGACAATGCAATCGTCATTACGGAAGGCATGATGATCCGCATCCGGCAGGGAGAAGACAAAATCAAGGCTGCGCGCGAAGTCGTCGGGCAGACCATGTGGCCGCTTTTGGGGGCAACGGCAATCGCGGTCACTGCGTTCGGCGCAATCGGGCTCTCCGAAGACAGCACCGGGGAATTCTGCGGCTCCCTGTTTTATGTCCTGCTGATTTCCCTGACTTTGAGCTGGATCACAGCCATCACGATCACGCCGCTTCTCTGTTATCATTCTTTCAGGAAGGACAAGGCGGGAGCGGACGGAAAGACCGCCGATCCTTATGACAAACCGGTATTCCGTGCTTATCGAAACATGCTGATGTTCGCGCTTGCCCATAAAACCGGGACGGTCATCCTCATGGCGGTGATTCTTG
Source organism: Lentisphaeria bacterium (assembly GCA_003526375.1). GTDB lineage: Bacteria > Verrucomicrobiota > Lentisphaeria > Victivallales > UBA1829 > UBA11452. The sequence goes on along the minus strand of DPDG01000027.1, from coordinate 27,282 downwards.
TTCTGAGCATCTGGGGCTTCAGGTATGTGGACAAGAATTTCTTTCCCGCTTCGACGCGTCCCCAGTTCCTGATTGACATCCGGCTTCCGTACGGAGTGAATATCGCTTCGACCAACGACAAAACGGCGGAAATCGAGAATTATGTGAAAACGCTGCCGGAGGTGACGGATATCAGCCGCTTCATCGGAGGCGGCGCGCTGCGTTTCATCCTGACTTATGCTCCCGAAGAACCCGATACCGGATTCGGGCAGCTTCTCGTAAGCGTGAAGGACTGGCGTGAAATCGACGGTCTGATCGAACGGATTCATGAATACAGCAAAATTCATTTTTCCGATGTGAGCGTGATTCCTTACAAATTCCGTCTCGGTCCCGGCGCAAACGGTGCGATTCAGGCGCGTTTCAGCGGGAATGATCCCAATGTCCTGCGCAGTCTCGCGGATCAGGCAATGGATATCATGCGGAAAAATCCGAACGCGCGGGCGATTTATACCGACTGGCGCGACCGGATGAAAGTGATCCGCCCGGTCTTTTCGGAACCCCGCGCAAGCCGTGCGGGGATCAGTGAACAGGAGGCTTCCGACGCGATCCGGGAAAACTTCGAGGGACTGCCCATCGGAACTTTCCGCGACGGCGACGAGCTGATCCCGATCATTGCCCGTGCGGATGACAAGCTGCGGAGCATTGAGAATTTCAGCAATATCATGATCTGGAGCCCGAACGCGAAAAAGATGATCCCTCTGACTCAACTGTTTGACCGTACCAACATCATCTGGGAGGACCCGATCATTGTACAGCGCGACCGGATTCCGACCATTACGGTCAAGTGCGATCCGGTCAAGGGGCTTGCCAGCAATCTTTTCAACGAGCTGCGCCCGCAGATTCAAAGGATCAAGCTTCCGCCCGGTTACAAACTGGAATGGGGCGGTGAATACGAGGATTCGGAAAACGCATCCAACGGCGTATTCTCGAAACTTCCGCCGTTCGCCGTGATCATGGTGCTGATTCTGCTGTTCATGTTCAACTCGGTGAAACAGTCGCTTACGGTATGGCTGACGGTTCCGCTGGCGATGATCGGCGTTACCTGCGGGCTTCTGTTGACGGGACAGCCGTTCGGGTTCATGGCGCTGCTCGGTTTCCTGAGTCTCTCCGGGATGCTCATCAAAAATGCGATCATCCTGATTGACGAGATCAATACTCAGCTTAAAAACGGCAAGGAGCCGTTGCCGGCGGTTGTGGATTCGTCGGTCAGCAGGATGCGCCCCGTCGCGATGGCGGCGTTCACAACGGTACTGGGTATGCTGCCGTTGATTTTCGACGCGTTTTTTGCGGCAATGGCGGTCACGATCATGTTCGGTTTGACTTTCGCCTGCGTGCTGACGCTGATTGTAGTTCCGGTGCTTTACGCAATGTTCTACCGGATCGGGAAAACATCATAACCCACATGTTTCTATCCTGTTTCTGGAGGAGAGGGAGCCTCATTCCGTGAGCTTCCTCTTGTTTCCTGCAATTGGAAGTGTTTTGTTGAAAACGGCGGATAAAAATCCTTTATCAGTATTGAATCGGAAAACAAAGGGGATATATTGGGAAAAAACAACTGATAAAAGGGAGTGGAATTCATGCCGGACAGAGTGCTTTACGATAAGGTTCAGGAGGCAAAGAAACAGTTGAACCGTGTGATACGGGGAAAGGAACAGGTTCTGCAACTGCTGTTCGCCGCGCTTTTTGCGGAGGGGCACGTTCTGATGGAGGATGTTCCGGGGACTGGAAAGACGACGCTGGCAAAGGCGCTTGCGCTTTCCGTAACGGCGGATTTCAGCAGGATTCAATTTACGCCGGACCTGCTTCCCGCGGATATTCTGGGTTCCTCCATCTATTCCCCGAAAGAAGGGACTTTCTTTTTCCGTCAGGGACCTGTTTTCACGAATCTGCTTCTGGCGGATGAGATCAACCGGGCGTCTCCCCGCACACAGTCTGCATTGCTCGAAGCGATGAACGAACGGCAGGTTTCCATCGAAGGCAAGGAGCTGAAGCTCATCAAACCTTTTCTCGTGATTGCAACGCAGAATCCGATCGAATACTATGGAACCTATCCACTGCCGGAGGCGCAGCTCGACCGTTTTGCCATACGGCTTTCGCTCGGTTATCCCGATGAGGAATCCGAACTTCAGATACTCAAGGACCGCCGGGGGAACGATCCCCTTGAAGCGCTTCAGCCGGTTCTGGACTGCGATGAGATCCGGCGCATTCAGGAAGAGGTCAGGATGGTTGAAATCGAAGACTCCCTTGCCGACTACATGATGCAGGTCATCCGCGCGACGCGTGAAAGCAACGAGATCCGGCTCGGCGCCAGCCCGCGTGCGCTTCTGATGCTTTCACGATGTGCGCAGTCCATGGCATGGCTCGACAGCCGGATGTTTGTCAAACCGGACGATATTCTCGCTTTGATTCAGCCGCTTCTGGCACATCGTCTTGTGATGACGCTTGAGAGCAAACATGCCGGCATTACTCCGGCGATGGTGCTGGAAGAGATCGTAAAGAAAATCAGAATTCCGGTATAAAGATGCGGAAATTTGCCGACAGATGCAGACGTTTCTGGGAAGGGTTTCTCAACGGACCCCGCTGGTTTTCCGTGCCGTCCGCCGGAAAAAAAGGACGGTACGTCTCCTCCTCCCTCATGCTGTTTCTCTGGATTTATGCGCTGCTGGATCGTTTCCTGACGCCGCAGGGACGCATGTTCGGGGCAGTTTATCTTGCCGTATCGTTCTACTCGATGATTCTGACGCGCAGCCCCGCCGTCGTTCTGTTTTTCGTATTGTCCGGCGTCATTTTCTTCAACCTGATCACAGGGCTTCTTTTTTTCCCGCGCATCCGGATTGCGCGCAAAGTTCCCTCCCGTGTTTCCTGCGGTTCGGAGTTCCGGATATTTTATACTCTGTTCAACCGCTCTTTTCTTCCGTGTTTCGACCTTACCGCGGATTCTTCGCTTTCCATGAGAAATTTCAAGTGCATGGATCAGGCGGTCAGCCGCATGACGCTCATGCCGAAACAGGAGGGGACTTTCCCGCGCAGGTTCAAAATACTCAAGCGAGGCGTCTACAAGCTGCCCTGCCCGCTGATTGAAACGGGTTTTCCGTTCCAGTTGTTCAAATTGAGCCGGACTGCCGGTCAGGTTCAGCAGATCATCTGCCATCCGGCATATACTCAACTGCGTTCGCTCAGGCTGCCGGACGGTTCGGCGAAAAACAATGAAAGCGTCAACACGGTATCGGCGGAAGGGGAAAGCATGGATTTCTACGGGTGCCGTGAATACCGGACCGGAGATGATCCCCGGAAGATTCACTGGGTCGCGAGCGCGAAACACGCACAGTTTGTCGTCAAGGAGTTTCAGGAGGAGAAGCTGTCGCGGGCGGCGCTGGTCATGGATAATTCTCTGGCGGCGGGCAGGGAGCCGGTTCTTTCCATGCTGAAAAAACTGATTCAGTTGAAGCCGCTCGGCGGACGGTTCGACGACACTCTGTTTGAGGCGGCGGTTTCTCTGACGGCATCCATTGCCACGTCTCTTTCCGAAAATGATTTTGTTGTGGATATTTTTGCAGCAGGTTCGGAGATTCACCACTTCCGCACCGGACGCAACCATATGACGCAGGAAGCGTTTCTGGACCTTCTTGCTTCGTTGAAACCGACGACGGGAATCAGTCGTTTCAGCAGGATCACACCGGGGGAGATCAATGGAATCGCTTCCTCCGGCGCAGTCTACCTGATTCTCCTGAGCATTGACCCCGAATCGGAAAAACTTTATAAATCGCTTGTCAATACGGGGGCGCCGGTTCGGGTGTTTCTCATTACGTCAAAGGGCGGTCCGGCATGGGTGGAGACGATCCGTGCGGATGATATTCTGAACGGAAAGGCAGGTGAACTGTGAGGCAGGCTCCGGCTGATCCGTTTCAGAAGGGGATTGATTTCCGCGCGTTTCTGTTGAACGCGCTGCTGATCCTGCCCCCGGCGTTCCTGTACTCCATGAAAACGGATATGCCGCACATCATCCTGATCACGACGGCAATCCTGCTGATCTGCCTCTTCAAGAGAAGCTATCTGCCTTACAGCGACCGCCCGATTATTTACTGTGTCACGGCGGCGCTGGTCCTGACGGTGGTTCCGGATATGGTGGTCACGGTGGATGACGCGAGATTCGGGCTGTTCGACCTGATGCTCCGTTCCAGCCTTGCGGTCCCGATGCTTCTTTACTCTGCGGCTTTGAGCTGTTTCTTTCCGCCGAATCCTCACCGGACGGGGCTTACGGCGGCATTCGCTCTGGCGGCAATTCTGATCTGCGGCGACATTTTCAATTCGGCGGACCTGACGAACAACATTCTCTCTTTCCTTGATGTTCCGCTCCGCAATTACCGGACAACCTATGCCGTGACCGTCGTCATTCAGGCGTTGGCGCTCCCGTTCTACTTTTATACGACGACAAAAAGCATCTATCCGGCAAAGGCGCACAAGAGTGCCTCCGCGACCCGTTTCCTGATCCGTTTCCTCTGTATTGCGCTGATTCCCCTGTTTGCATTTTCCGTATCGAAATTTTATTATACTCACGCTTCGTTTTTCCGGAATCTGGAGTTCTATTTTCTGCGGGTCGGCATGAGCCGGCAGATGCGCGGCGGCGATATGATGATTCTTTCGAATTCGGTCAATCTGAATGCCACGATGCAGGCAAGTCTGCTCAAGAACCCGGACAAGGTGCTGATCCGGGCAAAGGCGGAAGCTCCTCCCGGTTATCTCCGGGGCGGGGTCTATACGAAGTACCGGAAAGGGGAATGGCTTTCCAATGCGTCCAGAACACCTCTCCAGTCTACCCGCCGCGCCACGATTCTTTCCGAAAATACGTTCACGGTGCAGGATTTTCCCGATGCCCCGAAAGCAGTCCCGGATGATCCGCGCGAGCTTCCGCCGGAACCGGTCCGCCGCGTCGAACTTTATTTCGACGGACTTGTCACCCGCGGCGTTGTTCCTGTCCCCGGCAATACATACCGCCTTGATGCTGTCGCCGACGATGCGGAAATCACCAATCACGGCATTTTTTCGCTTAAACTGTGGAAAAATGACGGCGGATGCACGTTCTTCGTCACAGGCTATGACCCGCAGGCTGCTTATCCCGCGCCCGTTCCGGATAAGGCGCCGGCGCAGGAGCTGACCGAAGTTCCGCGCAGGCTCAGGCCGGTGCTGGAGCAGTTTGCCCGGAAGATTCAGGCAGGGAAAAGGATCAGGAGAGACCGTGATAAGCTTGCGGCGGTCATCGACGGCCTTTCCCGTTACCGTTATTCACTGGATTTTCAGCCGTCGGGGGATGGGACCGATCCTGTTGTGCATTTTCTCACGGAAGAACGCAAGGGGCACTGTGAACTTTTCGCAACCTCCGCCGTCCTTCTGCTGCGGAGCATGGGACTGCCTGCACGCTATGTCACGGGACTGATCTGCGAGGAGCGCCATCCGTATTCGCAGTACTATATTGCCCGCGCCTCCAATGTCCATGCATGGGGAGAAGTTTACCTTGCCGATGAAAAACGCTGGGTTCTGGTGGAGGCTACTCCGCCGTCCGGCGACCTGCCGTCTGCGCGGAACACCCGGAAACAGGGAACCTTTTCTTCGGTTCTGGACCTGCTGAAACAGACTTTCCAGCAGGCGTTTGCGGATGTCCGCAGAGGATATTTCGCGGATGCGGTCCTGACGGTTATCGAGGCGGTTTCAGGTTTTCTGCCACGTCTTCTGCGGCATCCCGCCGTCCTGGCGGTTCTCCTTTTTTCCGCCGCCGTACTGCTTTACCGTTATTTCAGCCGGAGGAACCGGAAACGGCACAGAAAACGCCTGAACTGGGAAGTGCGTCTTCTTTCCGCCGCATTTGTTTCTTTCGAGCGGAAATACGCGGCGCAGTTCCATAAGAAACGCCCGAAAGAACAGACGCTTCAGAGTTTTTATGCGGATGCTCCGCGGGAAATCCGTGAATATATTGCCGAATATGAAGCCATGCGTTACCGCGAACAGCCTCCGGAACCTGGCCGGGTCCGCAGTTTTGCCGCGCGCGGCAAACTCCTTCTGAAAAATCTTCCGAAACGTTGATTTTACGGAAAAAACGGATTACATTATCTGTTCACGAAAAATCAACAGAACGGACCTTATGAGGATTTTCAGCAAAAAAATCAGACGCTTTTTTCCTGTTTACCTGCTTTTTTCACTGGCGGTGATTCTTTTTGCGGGTCTGCTTCTCGCGTTTAATATCTGGCTGGAATACTATGGCGTCCCTGTCTGTGTCATGACCGGGCTCTCAAACCGCCTGAAACAATACGGCGTGGAATTTTGCGCATCTTCCTGCAAGGCGGGAATTCTGAAGGGAATCGTATTCGAAAATATTGATATAAAAGGGAAAAACAGCTATGAATATCCGTCGCTTCATGCGAAAAGACTTCAGCTTGCCGTTTCTCCGTGGCGCATTTTCGAGGGCGCGCTCCTGCCGATGCGTGTGAAGATCGGAGACGGGCGGCTGAATCTGCCTCTGCTGCCCGAATTCGGAAAAGAGGGGGAGGCGGATCTCCTTTCCTTTACAGCCCTGAATGCCGACATCGGCGGCGATCCGGGCATGATCGTTCTGCATAAAGCCAAAGGAAAAATCCGGAATTTCGAGTTCTCCGTTTCCGGCACCCTGGACAATCTCCTGCATCTTGCCGGTGCGCGGGGAAGTGAGCTGCTTCATGACAAACTCATGGAGAAAGAATCTGAAAAAACGTTATCGCCGCGCTCTCTCAACTGGTACCGCCGGCTGATGGAAAATATTCCGCTTTCCATGCGAAAATACATCATCCGCTCCCTTGATAAACTCAGCGAGCGCAATTTTGAAGGAGTTCCGAAAATCAATGCGTTCCTCTCCCTTGATGCGAAAGACTTCAATAAAACGCGCGCGGAGGCTTCGCTTTTTTTCCCCGATGTCCAGTATGGCTACCTGAAGATCGGGGCGATTCATGAAAAACTTCTCCTGGAAAACGGAATTCTCCAGTTTCAGGACCTGCGGCTGGAGCTGGGCGACGGGGAATACATTTTGTCGCAGGGACGGTATGACAGCAGCATGAGCAGTATCAGCGGCACGTTTTCCGGAAGCTGTTCTCCCGAAAAAATGCTTCTGTTCGTCGATGAGGCAGCCCGTGAAACGCTGGCGGACAAGCTCAGACTTTCCGAAGCGAAGCTGATTGCGTTCAACGGCACGCTTCATCATCTTTCCATCCTGACCGGCAGTTACTCCGGCACAGTCGAACTCCGTATTCCGGTGATGACTTTCAATGGAGTGAGGCTTAAAAACGTATCCACAACCGTCGATATCGGCGATGACCTGATTTCCGGCAGGATCGTCAGCGATGATCCGGGAGGCAACGAGATCCGGTCAACCTATACGATCACCGGAAACACTTTCAAAGCGGTTGTCGAAGGTAAAACGCCGCCGCATGCCTTGCGCAACTTCCTTTCGGAGAGTGCGGCGGAGTTCATTTACGGCAGCATAAAATTCAAAAACAGGCAGGAGCGTCTGCATTTTACCGGCGAGATTACTTCGCATAATTGGAAAAGTTCTGAATTCGAGGGGAAAATCAGGCTGACTCTGCCTACCGTGATCTGCCACGGGCTGGAGGTCAATCAGACCGTGGCGGAACTGGCATTCACTCCGAATACGCTTGCAGTCAACAATATTGAGGCGAAGATCGACGACAGCCTCAGTATTTCCGGCAATATGAAGTGCCTCCTGAAAGACCGGCTGATCACGGCATCCGTCATATGCCGCGGTTCTCCCGGCAAGACAATCAAAATGCTTGATCCCCAGCACAAATCCTTCATCGAGAGCCTGACCGCCGATATCAAATGGCCCGCGAAAGGCAATCTGATGGAAACCAATGCCGACATCAGCATCAGTTACGGGAAAAACCCGGCATATTTCATAACCGGATCTCTGGTCATGACCGATTTTGAATACCGCGATATCCACTTCAATTATGGAGCCACCCGCTTTCTGATCGACTCCAACAAACTTCTGGTCCTTCCCGGCGCGATTCTTCAGACAAGGGACGGACAATCGCTCCTGACGGTTTCCTACCGGGGGGCGTCATCCGGCGAAGAGGAAGACCTTGCGCAGGAATTCATCTCTCCGAAAGGCATCCTGAACTTTTCGATCGACAGTACCATGTCCGGCAATGACATCATGCGCTGCCTCTATCCTGAATGGCGGAGCGAATTCATCGACTTCCCGCAGAGAATGAAAGTCACGGCATCCGGACTGATCGATTATAAAAACGAGATGAACACCCGCTTCACGGCGGAGATCAATAACGGAACCTGTTTCTGGAACGGCATCCGGATTACGGATGTGGATACGGGGGTCCGGTATGAAAACAATAGACTTTTCATCAAAAACGCCTCGGCGGCTGTCTGCAACGGCAGAATCGGCATGGACTATGAGTTTGATTTCAATACGAAAAGGGGACAGATCGATGCCAAACTGAAAGGTGCGCTCCTCTCCTCCGTGCTTCGGGAATTCCACATCGACATGCCCAATGCCTCGCGGACGAACGCATCGGTTTCCGCAGCCATGAACGCCGGATTATACTATAATGCAGAGGATCTTCTGCAGATGGACGGCGCCGGCGATTTGCAGATAAAAGGATCGGACCTCTGGTCAGTTCCGGTTCTGGGGGAGCTGCTGAAAATCCTCGGCAAGGCGTGGAACACAAACAACCTGGGCAGCATTACGGAAGTCAACGGCGAATTCAAGCTGCGCGGCGATGAACTTGCCACGACAAGCCTCAAATCCGACGGCAGCGTAGTTGCGCTCAATGCGAACGGTGTCTATCACTGGAATACGAACGAGTTCGATTTCCGTGTCCGTGCGGAACTCCTGAAAGGCACTCTGCCGTTTGAGACGCTTTCCACCGTCCTGACTCCGATCTCATGGATTCTCGAACGCCGTATCCAGGGTAAACTGGACTCCTACAAGTGGCAGGAATAAGAGCCGGACGCTCTTTTCCTTGAAATCTCTCTTTTTGACATGCGGAATGCGGTTTTTATCCATTCAAAAATGAAATTTCCGTGTAAGATTATAATATGCAAGCAAATTGATTTCTTCATCAAAACCGAAATTAACAAGGAGTATCAGTATGAAGATCGGAGCTCTTGCGAGTTCGTTGAGACTGCCCCTGCTGGAAACGTTCGATGCGTACCGGCAGATGGGTCTTCAAGGTGTCCAGATCGGCGTGAATATGGAATTTCTTGCCTGTCCCGATGAAAAGATCGAGGAAATCAAGGCGCGTTGTAAAATGGACGGGCTGACGATTTCCGCAATCTGCGGAGACATCGGCGGGCATGCGTTCCAGACGCAGGGGGAGAACATGAAGCGCGCAGAATTCCTCTGCCGTGTCGTGGATCTTGCAGGACGTCTTGAGACACATGTCATTACAACTCATATCGGGGTGGTTCCCGAAGACAGAAACGATCCGGTTTATCCGCTGATGCTCGAATCCATCCGCCATGCCGCGAACTATGCCGCAGACAGGGATGTCACATTCGCAATCGAAACCGGGCCGGAAAAACCGGAGACGCTGAAAACATTCATTGAGGAGGTCAACTCCAAAGGACTCGGAGTCAATCTTGATCCGGCAAACCTCCGCATGGTTTCCTGCGTCGATCCCGTACATGCGGTCGAAGTGCTCGGCAGATATATCGTGCATACTCATGCAAAAGACGGCATCAATCTGTTTCCCGGTTCCGCCGCGGCGGCATACGGCATGGTCAATCCCGATGGGACAAAGCGCGACCTCGGAGTCGAACCCGCAAGATACAAAGAGGTTCCGCTCGGGCAGGGGCAGGTCCCCTGGGACGGTTATCTCGCCGCACTGAAGAAGATCGGTTATGACGGATTCCTGACCATTGAGCGTGAATGCGGCGATGATCCGGCGGGTGACATCCGGCTGGCACAGAAATTTTTACTTGAAAAACTCGGCTGAGGAGCAGAATCATGGCGAAAAAACTGAAAGCCGCTCTGATCGGATTCGGCGGAATGGGGCATTTCCATGCCACGCAGTACAAGAAACAGAAGAATTGCGAGCTGGTTGCAATCTGCGATATCGACAAAAAGAAATTTGAAAAACTTTCCGCCGACATCAATCTCGGAAACAGCGGCGACGCCGATCTTTCCAACGTGCGTCAGTATCTTTCCTACGAAGACCTGATCAAAAACGAGAAGTTCGATTTCCTTGATATCTGCCTGCCCTGCCATCTCCATGCGGAATATGCGATCCGTGCAATGAAGGACGGTTATCATGTGTTGTGTGAAAAACCGATGGCACGGGATGTCAAGCTTGCGGATCAGATGATCGAAGTGTCGGAAAAGACGAAAAAATTCCTGATGATTGCCCAATGTCTCCGCTTTGAAAAGACATTCAATACGGTCAAGCAGGCGTATGACTCCGGAAAATACGGCAGGCTTCTGCGTCTTTCCATGACCCGCTGCGGCGGTGCTCCCTCACAGGGATGGTACCGTGACGTCAAGTGCAGCGGCGGTGCGATTCTTGACCTTCACCTGCATGACACCGATTTCATCAATTACATGATCGGAGTTCCCGACGCAGTCCTCACCAGCGGCGTGACGCGTGTCAGCGGAGGTTTTGACGATCTCATGACGACCTATTATTTTGATAACGGCCCGATCGTCAATTCCGAGGGAAGCTGGTGCCGCTCCAAATGGGGATGTACAACGGTTGCGGTTTTTGAGAAAGCCACGATGGAAATCGCCGCTCCGAAAGTGATCGTCCACATGGAGGATAAAAAAGACAAAGAGATCGACTGCACCGGAACCAATGGGTATTTCAATGAAATTGCTTATTTCAGTGAATGTATCCTGAAAAACAGACGTCCTGTGACTGCGTCCGTCGAAAGCACGCGCGACTCCATCCGCATTGTGCTTGCGGAGGAAAAGTCTGCACGGACCAACCGCAAGGTTTTCCTGAAAAAATAGAGGAATCATCCATGCGGGAAACTTTGACCGTATTTCCCGCATGGACTCTGCGGATTTTACCTTTTATATGGAAGAACTGTCTCCGCTGATGTGATTTCTCCGGATTTCAGAGCAGAAACAGCGGCGGAGACTTGAAACTGCGGGCAGGAAAGATAGATTATCTCATTATGATACAATCAAGGTGAAATCATGAGACAGTTTATTTTTCTGCTATTCCTGCTTTGCTCCATACCGGGCTCCGTCTTCGCCGGCGAGAAGCAATCTGCCGGGCCTGTACCGCCTGTGCTTCCTGCTCCATCCATTAAGGATGCTGCGGAGAACGATCCTTATCTTTATAAGGATATCGCTTTTTTCCTGCGCGCTCTGGCGATCGTGAGGGAAAACTATGTGGATAAGGAGAAAGTCTCCGACAGCAAGCTTCTGAAAGCGGCGTTGCGGGGAATGCTTCAGGAACTGGATGAATTCAGCATGTATGAGGCTCCGGAGCGATTCAAAGCGATTCGGGAGGATACTGCCGGGCGTTTTGCCGGAATCGGACTGACGCTTTCCCGGCGCGGGAACGCGGTTCAGGTGGTTTTCGTCGTGGACGGGGCACCGGCTCAGAAAGCAGGGCTTCTCCCAGGAGACGTTCTGACGGAAGTCGCTGGAAAACCGGTGACGAAAATGACGTTTCAGGAGTGTGTCTCAATGCTGAAAGGCGCACCGGGAACCAAAGTGGCGGTCAAGGTTTACCGCCGGAAAACCGATGCTTATCAAGAGTTTACATTGACCCGTGAATTCATTAAGATTCCATCGCTCCGCGGCGTCAGAATCATTGACGGAGAGTTCGGCTACCTCCGGATTACGAATTTCTCCAATCCGACTGCCGCCGATCTTGACAAGGCGCTGGAAGAGTTTGCGAAAAAGAAGGTCAGGGGAATCGTCATCGACCTGCGGAACAATCCGGGAGGACTTCTGAATTCGGCAATCGAAGTATGCAGCCGGTTCCTGAAAAAAGGCGAGCTTGTGGTTTACACGGAAGGGCAGTCCGCGCGTGCGAAACAGGAATTTCATGCCGTTGATGCGAAGAAATATCTGGATATCCCTCTGGTCCTGCTGGTCAACGGAAATTCCGCAAGTGCCGCGGAAATCTTTTCCGGGTGCCTTCAGGATCACAACCGCGCGGTTCTTCTCGGTACGAAAACTTTCGGAAAGGGTTCGGTCCAGACGGTTATTCCGCTGCCGGACAAAGGGGCGATGCGCCTGACGACCGCCAAATACTACACTCCGAGCCGCCGTGTCATTCACGGCAGAGGAATCACTCCCGACATCATCGTTCCCATGACGCCGGCTTCGGAGGCGGTTCTTGCGATGCAGTTGAATGTTGCGCCGGGCGAAGTTCACATGAAAAACGGCGGCGGCGTGAAGGATGTTCAGTTGGAAAGAGCGCTGGAGCTTCTCAAAGGGGTCAACCTTTTCATGAAAAACGGGAATATCAAGTGAATTTACCCGGAAAATTTAGTCTTCCGGACTTGTCTTTCTGCAAAAGAAAGTGCATATTTCCATACTTATGTTTCAACAACGACCCGAAAGGAAGCCAATGAGTAAGATAACGACACTGATTTTCTCTCTGTTCTCCCTGATATTTTTTGCAGGCTGTGCGCGGACCGTCATTCCTGAGGAGGTGCTTCAGCTTCCGGAATACACTCCGGTCTATACTTCGTACAATCTCTGGGCGAATGAGAAATCCGAAATTTCCAGCGCCAATGTCCAGAAAGGGACCATTCTCCCGTTCGGGACGGAGATCACTTTCATCAATGCCAATGAGAATGAGATCAATTTCAAAAGGGTCAGCGACGGCAAGGTTTTCAAGATTGTCTATGACAGGAACAAGAATATCATTCCGATTGAGATGTTCATCAAGCGTCTTTTTGTTTTCGACAATGCCGAGACGCTCGCCGCGGGAATCCGTCCGGTCATTTATGAGAAACTCAGACGCGGCATTGTGGAAAAGGGGATGACGCGCAATGAAGTGCTCCTTGCGTTCGGACCTCCGCCCGCCATGAGAACGCCTGTGGAATCCGTTGATACCTGGACTTACTGGACCGATGCCGGCGTTTCCAGGAAAATCGTGTTTTTCGGGAACAGGGTCATTGAGATCATTGAGATTTAATGCGGAGCGGATCAAATGAATAAGAGGACAGTTCTGGTTACGGGCGGCGGCGGTTTCATCGGATCGCACCTTTGTGAGCGGCTGCTTGCCGAAGGCATGGATGTCATTTGCCTGGATAATTTCTTTACAGGTTCGAAAAACAATATCCGTCATTTACTCGTCAATCCGTCATTTGAACTCATCCGTCATGATATCACGACTCCGATCAGCCTTGAAGTCAATGCGATTTTCAATCTGGCGTGTCCGGCGTCGCCCGTTCACTACCAGCATGACCCTGTTCAGACTGCCCGGACCAATGTGCTCGGCGCCATGAACATGCTGGAACTGGCGCGCCGCCTCAGGATTCCGATTCTCCAGGCGTCCACGTCCGAGGTTTACGGCGATCCGAAGGTGCATCCGCAGAAGGAAACCTACTGGGGCAATGTGAATCCCATCGGCGTAAGGAGCTGTTATGACGAAGGCAAGCGGTGTGCTGAAACTCTGTTTTTCGACTACCACCGTCAATACGGGCTGGACATCAAAGTCGTGCGTATTTTCAACACCTATGGTCCGCGTATGCATCCGAATGACGGACGCGTCGTGAGCAATTTCATTATGCAGGCTCTGACGAAGAAGGATATCACGATCTATGGCGACGGTTCGCAGACGCGCAGTTTCTGCTATGTATCCGATCTGGTGGAGGCGCTGATCCGTGTCATGAATACGCCGAAATCTTTTTCCGGTCCCGTCAACCTCGGCAATCCGCAGGAGTTTACGGTTCGCCAGCTTGCGGAAAAGGTGCTTGAGCTGACCGGCAGTAAATCCAAATTGATTTTCAAAGAGCTTCCGCAGGATGATCCGGTCAAGCGCAAGCCGGATATTTCACTTGCAAGAAAGGTTCTCAAATGGAAGCCGGAGATTACGGTTGACGAAGGGCTGACGTGGACCATTGCCTATTTCAGCGATCTGATCAGAAATAAGAACAAGTAACAGTTCAGCCGGCGGGGAAGTGTCTGATGCCTTTGTTTTCGTTTGCAGAGATTTTGAATGCCTGTGAAGGCGAGTTCGTCAATGTATCGGATTTTCATATTTCCGTTGATTCCGTTTCGACGGACTCCAGAGAAAAGACGAAGAATGGTCTTTTCATCGCTCTTTCCGGCGAGAATTTCGACGGGCACGATTATCTCCGGCAGGCAATCGCCAACGGCGCGGTTCTTCTCTGCATCGAAAAGGCAAAGCTTGCCAAACTTCCGCCGGGGGTTCCCGCCATACTGGTCAACTCTCCTCTGCGCGCCTATCAGGAACTGGCTCATCTTTACCGTCGCCGTTTCAAGAACCTGAAAGTCATTGCGCTGACCGGTTCCTGCGGCAAAACCAGCACGAAAGAGACTCTGTACGCGATTTTCGCGCAGGTTTACGGCGCGGAACACGTCCTTGCGACGCAGGGCAATACGAACAATCAGATCGGGGTTCCGCAGAACATGATGCGCCTCACGCCGGAACATAAGGTCTGCATTCTTGAAATGGGAACCAATCACTTCGGGGAAATCGAACCCATTGCCGGAATCGCGGAACCGGACGTATCGCTGGTTGTTTCCATCGGAAGCTGTCACTTGGAGTATCTGAAAAATCTTGACGGCGTGGCGACGGAAAAATCGCATATTCTGCTGGCGCTTTCCAAAGACGGAACGGCGGTGATTCCGCAGGAGTCGCCCGGAAACGGAATTCTGCGTTCCGCCGCATCGAAAGCGGGGAGGATTCTGACGTTCGGCTATTCGGAAAAGTCAACGGTTCAGGTTGTCTACAAAGGCGGCAATATCAACGGAAGTTCCTTTGAACTGATCAATCATGAAAACGGAGAGCGGGCGCTGGTCAACTGGAGTCTTTCCGGCAGGCATCAGGCGTGCAATGCGGCGGGGGCGGCGGCGGTTGCCGTTGCATTCGGAATTCCGCTCGCACAGATTGCCGGGGGAATCCGGCAGACCCGTCTGCCCGGAATGCGGATGCGCCTGGCGGAACACGGCGGAGCGACGTGGCTGAATGACGCTTACAATGCGAATCCGGACAGTATGCGGGCGTCTTTGGAATGGCTGAGCGAATTTGCCGATGAAGGCAGGCTTCTGCTGGTGCTCGGCGACATGGGGGAGATCGGAAAAAGCGCGCTCAAGGAACACCTCAAGGTGCTTTATTATGCAAGACAGAAGTTTCCCGAAGCCCGGATTGCGGCGGTGGGCACCCATATGTCGAAAGCGGTTGCGGTGATGAACCTGGTTTCCAGAAAGAATATCCTGCCGTTTCCCGTCACGGAGGAGGCGGTGGCGCCCATACGGCAGATGGTGGGGAAAGGCGATCTTGTATTCCTGAAAGCCTCCCGCCGCACAGGTCTGGAAGTGATTGAGCCGGAGGATTGAAGGTATGGGAAAAAATCTTTCGGCATACCTGAATGCTTTGGGGCCGCTGGTAAGGAAGTCCGTCATTCATGAACCGGAACAGGTGATCCGCGGAGTCGCCAACGACTCCCGTCGAGTCGGAAAAGATTTCATTTTCTGTGCGATCAAAGGCGCAAAAAGTGACGGACACTGTTTCATTTCCGACGCCGTCAGAAATGGTGCATCCGTCATTTTCGCCTCGGATGAGGTCTCGGTCCCGGAATGGATTTCCGTCATTTATGTTTCCGACTCCTACCATGCATGGGGAGTCCTCTGTGCCGAATTCTTCGACAATCCGGCGGATCATCTGGATATTTTCGCTGTCACGGGCACCAACGGGAAGACATCGATTGCGTTTATGCTGAAACGGATTCTGATGGCTCACGGTCTTGCCTGCGGGCTGATTTCCACGGTGGAGTATGACGACGGCGGCAAAGCTCCGCCGGAAGAAGCCGCGCGGACAACACCGGACTCTTACAGCATTCAGGAGCTTTTCGCGCGAATGCTTCGGAACGGCTGCCGCTGTGCCGTGATCGAGGCGTCCAGTCACGGGCTTCACCAGCACCGGACCGGCAATGTCCGGTTCGCCGGCGCGATCTTCACCAATCTGACGGGCGATCATCTGGATTACCATCATACAATGGAGGCGTATTATCAGGCGAAAAAACTGCTTTTCAGCGAGATGCTGCGTCCCGGCGCCCCGGCGGTCGTCAATATTGACGACGAATGGGGAAGCCGCCTCGTGTCCGAGCTTCCGGGGAAAAGAGTCCTGACGCTTTCACGGAAAAATCCCGATGCCGACGGCTATATTCATTCAGTCAGCCTTTCAGGTTCGGGTACGGAATTTTCCCTTCGTACAGCAGGGAGGGAGATCAGGATCAAATCCGTATTGATCGGTGAACATAACGTCTGCAATATGTCCCTCGCCGCTCTTGCGGCTTATGCCTGCGGTGTTCCAGCGGAACTGATTGCGGAGACGCTTTCCGCGCCGGACATCGCGCCGCCGGGGCGTCTTGAGCCGTTCGGCCTTCCCAACGGCGCGCGGGCGTTTGTCGATTACGCTCATACCGACGATGCTCTGTTCCGCGTGTTGACGGCGATCCGGGCATTCTGCAAAGGACGGGTCATTACCGTTTTCGGCTGCGGCGGCGACCGCGACCGCACCAAACGCCCGCGAATGGCATCGGTCGTTTCAGAGCTTTCCGATATTTCCATTGTGACCAGTGACAATCCCCGCACGGAAGATCCCCGTGCCATTATTGCGGAGATTCTTCCCGGCATCAGATCCGGAGCGGAATATTTCGCTGACCCGGACCGGCGGAGTGCGATTCTGAAAGCCGCCGCGATTTCCCGCAGGGACGACATTATCCTGATTGCCGGAAAGGGGCATGAGAATTATCAGGAGATCAACGGCGTCAGACACCATTTCGACGACCGTGAAATCCTGCGTTCCATTCAGCAGAACCCACTGTGATCTGAAGAATCCGTGAGTGTGCTGTTTCCGTCGGGAGATTTTGTCTCCGGCGACCAGCCGATAACTGTCGGATCACGGCAGGACAGCGACCTGCACCATACAATTTCGGCTTTTGCTATTGGTCCCGCTTTTCGTTATCAAGCTGCTTGCGGCGGGCTGTTTGATTTACTGTATCTATTCTATATCTATTGCGGATTGTTCTATGGATTTTTCTTGTTTTTCAGTATAAAATACGGTTTGTGTCAATAAAAACAGAATTTTTTTTATAAAAACCTATATTTGCCCTATTGACATTTTCAGATATTCTATTATAATTAAAAAAGAGCCAATGGAGAAATCATGAAAGACGAACTGCTTTACGAACAGATTATCAAGGAAATCCGCCGGAAAATCGAATCGGGCGAGATTCTGCCCGGAGACAAGGCGCCCTCCATTGCCGTGATCCGCAGAGAATTCCACGTCAGCCCCGTGACTGCCGTGCGGGCATTGAAGGAACTTACCGCATCGGGCTATCTGGAGAAACTGCCCGGACGCGGTTATTTTGCTGCGGAAAGGAAAGACGGCAGGGGAAAGAAGAATCTGTGCGTGGGCTGTCTCCTGCGCTCCAATTACGTTTCTCTTTCGGACCATTATTTCAACGAGATCATCAGCGGAATCCAGCAGGCGGCGTCGCTGGCGAGAGTCAATCTGGTCTGGAGCTATCTTTCCACGCACCTCTGCAATCTCCAGACCAATCTGGAACAGGAACTGGTGGAATCCGCACTGGAAATGGATGAACAGGTCGCCGGTTTCCTGATTGACGAACGCGTTCCCGATTCCGCCGTCAGGGAGATTCTGGCGAAAACCGGAAAACCGGCGGTTATGATCAACCGCACCACGGAACTGCCGATATTCTCTGTTTCTCCGAATTACAGGGACAGTATCCTGAAACTGGTGGAAACCCTGCTCCGGATGCAGTACAACCGTTTTATCTTTGCCGTTTCCGGCATGAATAATTTTGCCCAGCGTACCAAGGAAGCGGTATTCAGAGAAGCGATCGGAAATTATGCGCTCAGGAAAGAAGATTACCGGATTCTGCCGGAGTGCGGGATCGTTCCTTTCCGGGAGACTTACCGGAAATTGCTTCAATTCCGTGAGGAGCTCAAACCGGGAAAGCTGGCTGTGATTACATCCGGCGATGCTCTTGCGCGCGAGATGACGCAAAGCCTGATTCAGGATGGAATTGCCGTCCCGGGAGACGTCGGAGTCGCGGCAACAGACGGTCTGAGTGTCACGGTATTGCAGAAACCGGAAATCACGACCCTGAAAATTGACACGGTCAAAATGGGAATCACGGCAATGAACCTGCTTCTGCACGAGATTGCCGGAAACAGTTCCGAGCCTCGTCAGAGCAGGTTGTTCCTGCCGAATCTTATTTTCGGAGAGACAATATGACAATAGAAATTATTTTCATGAGGAGGAAAATTATGAAGAGAGAAAGTGGAAAATTCACCTTGATCGAACTTCTCGTCGTGATTGCGATCATCGCGATTCTTGCGGGAATGCTTCTGCCGGCGTTGGGCAAGGCAAGAGACAAGGCGCGTGCGGCGGATTGCGTGAACCGTCTTAAACAGCAGGGAACCGCCGTTGCCATGTACATGACGGATTACAAGGGATTTCTGCCGGGTACCACATCGGGAAATCTGCCTTATGACGGAGCTACATATCCCTGGTGCAATCCTTATATTTATGCAATGATCACTTATGCTGATATGAAATATAAGTATTATACTGGTGGTTGGGGAAG
The DNA here is from genome assembly GCA_003526375.1 of Lentisphaeria bacterium. Taxonomy (GTDB): domain Bacteria; phylum Verrucomicrobiota; class Lentisphaeria; order Victivallales; family UBA1829; genus UBA11452. The sequence goes on along the minus strand of DPDG01000027.1, from coordinate 8,418 downwards.
CGATCCGGGAAACCTGATGCAGTGCCCGTCTGATGATAAAGGATACAGGAGAAATCAGCATCATGTGTTCAGTTATTTTGCCAGTTATTATTCCAATTGGAGAGATTTGTCTCAACCGATGCTGCGGCCGGAAAAGATGAAGACGCCTTCAAAGTGGATTTACGTCACGGACTGTTTCAGGACCAACCCTGCCGATCTTACGGGAAACCGCTATCCGCTGAATACAAGTTCATCCTCGGATGACCTCTATGTTGCGACCCGCCATTCCAATGCCGCAAATGCGCTTTTTATGGATATGCATGTCTCGGCAATGCAGCTCAAAGAACTTTTCGGAAGCGGCGTGAAATACGTTTATTCCACAACTCCCTGATTTATAAGGAAAGGTATGAATATGAAAAAAAATTATTTGTTGGGAATCCTGATGACGGCGACCGGTATCCTGTCCGCCGCGTATCAGGACGGGGCGCGGAATGAGAAACCGTTCTACGGTTCTGAACGTCCTGCAAGAAACATTGTCATCGGGAAAAAGGTGTTGCAGACATTGCGCCCCGGAGCTCCCGATGTTGAGATCGTGGTTGCGCCGGATGCGTTTCTCACGACGAAATATGCCGCCGATGCCTTGCAGACTTATCTGAACCGGCGTCTCAATGCCGGAGTGCCGATCGTCAATTCACCCGATCCGGCAAAGACATCATTGATTCTCGGGATCAACAAATGGTCGAAAAAGGCGGGGATCGACGAGCGGAAGCTCTGTCGTGACGCATTCATCATCAAGACTGCGGGCAAAGATGTTTATATTCTCGGGCGCGATGATGCGAAAGCCGATCTGAGGAGCAATGACAAATGGGGTGGCGTCTGGGGAACGCTGAATGAACACGCCACCCTGTTCGGAGTGTATGATTTTCTCGAACGGTTCGGCGGCGTCCGTTTTTATTTTCCGAATGAACTCGGCATTTATATGCCGGAAAACAAGGCAATGGAAATTCCGGAGATCGATATTTTCGACCGCCCGGATTTTGAGGCGCGGAATGTTTCCGTTTACTCCGGGCAGTGGGAGGATGAAAAAACGAAAGCGGATCCTTTCAGCTCGACGATCAGCCCTCAGAAGAACATTTACAGCAAGATGCTGCGGCTTCAGACGAAGTATGTTCCGAACTGCCACGGGCTGCGCGCATTGAGACTTGATGTCCGTTTCGGCAAAAGCCATCCCGAATACTTTGCCCTGCGTTCGGACGGGCGGCGCTACTGTGATCCGTCCATGATGTTTTCGCCTCAGCTCTGTTATTCCGGCAAATTGACGGATGTGATTGCGGAGGATGCCCTTGCGATCATCCGCAATCAGCCTCCCGCTTCACGCGGTGTTCCCGGCAAGGAATGGAGTCCGTCCGAACATCTGCCGGGCGTGGTATTCGGCATGATGCCGCAGGACGCCTGGCAGAACTGCCGGTGTGAAGCATGCAGCAAAGAGCTTGCCACCTTGCAGTCCACCAGCAATTTCATGTGGAGAAAAACCGCGGAAGTCGCCGGCAGAATCAAAAAGGAACTCGGCAGGGGATACGTTTCGCAGATGGCATATTATCCTTATCATCTGGTTCCTGAAACCGATATTCCCGACAATGTGCTTGTGATGGTGGCGGCAAAGGGACCGTGGTCCGTCGCGCAGCCTCAACTGCTCAAAGGCGACAATGAACGTATTCTTGCCTGGAACAGGAAGATCAACGGAAAAACATGGCTCTGGAATTATGCGGGCAAGTTCGGCAACCTGAATATGCCGGGGATTCCGTCCACGTCTCCGCGTTCGGTTGCGAAGTATTATCAGTCGCACAAAGACAATATTTACGGCGCATTCATGGAATCGGAAACCGATAAACTGATTTACAACTATCTGACCTACTATTTGTTCAGCAAAGTAGCGTGGGATAACAATGCCGATGCCGATGCGATTCTGAAAGAGCATCATGCGCTGATGTTCGGCAAAGCCGCTCCGGTCATGGGAAAAATCTTTGACGAGATCGAAAACAAATGGGTGCATCAGATCGGCGGGCGGACCGTTGAGACTGTACTCGGCCCGAAAGGAGCTCCGCCGTCGGAAAACGAGCTCTGGATGAAAGTATATACGAAACAGCATATCGCACAGATGATTTCGCAGTTCGACGAGGCGGAAAAGCTTGCCGCAAACGAACCGGGTGCACTCAAGCGCGTGAAATACATCAGGAAAGAGTTTCTTGATCCGGTGATTGCCGCTTCCGCAAAATATCTGGAACGCAACAATACGCTCGGTTCATTCCGCGCCGGACTGCCTGCGACACTTTATTTACAGCCGTTCCAGGGGAAAAATCCGGAACTGCTGAAGACCTCCGTAAAGGTTTCGTCCGATTCTGAATTTCTCAACCTGATTTTCGACTGCGAAGAACCGGAAACGGCAAAAACGGTCGCACCGGAAAGAAAAACGGATGATCCGGATATCTGGAAAGACAACAATGTGGAAATTTTCCTTGATCCGGGCGGTGAACGCAAGGGCTTTTACCAGATCATGGTCAATTCCACAGGCGCCCTGACGGATCAATACTGCATTGCGCTGGGCAGCAATACGCAGGGTGATCTCAGCTGGAACAGCGGAGCTCAGATAAAAACAGAGACGATTCCCTCCGGCTGGAAGGCCGTGATCCGCATTCCGCTCAAGAGTTTCGGGGAACCGCTGAATCCGAAAGGGTTCGTTGCGAACTTCACGCGGAACCGTGTGCTGGGCAACGGACAGCAGTATTATACGTGGTCGCCGTTCCTGCGCCTGAGATTTCATGAACTGGAGAACTTCGGAACCCTCGTCCCGGAGCCGGAGAAGAATGCAAATATCCTTAATACAAGCGACTTCAATGCCGAGAGAAAGGGACGTATGATCGGATCATGGGTCCTGCCTCCCTCCTTGCCGCAGGGTGTCGGCGTCGCTCTGGATCGATCAACTTTCCTGTTCGGTCCGCAGAGCCTGAAAGTCAGCAATACGAATACGAAGGATAAATTTGTATTTGCCGCCGTGACACAGGTTCCTCTGAAGATCAAGCCGGATACGAAATACAGGATTTCTTATTTCGCCAGACTTGAGAATGTGGTGCCGCTTGACTCCCGCGGAGGAGTCTGCGTGAATATCTGGAATACAAAGAATTACTGGTTTCCGCAGAATAAGCTGGTGGGAACGCTTCCGTGGCTCAAGCAGAGTTTTGAGTTTACTTCCGCTCCGGGAACAAAACCGGAACAGACTTATATCAAGCCGGTGATGTATCAATGCACCGGGACTGTGTGGTTCGACGGAATCACGCTGGAAGAAATACCCTGATTTCCTGATTCTTCACTATGGAAAACTTCTGTCCTGATTTGCGTCGGGCAGGAGTTTTCCTGTGCTTCCGGTTGCTTGAACCGTTTTCCTCTCGCTCCATTGATTGAGGAAAAGTATATCCTGCGGGAGAGGAAGGCGTCCACAGCCAAACGAAAATCCTGAACTCAGGAAAAGACGCAGGTTTTTCTGTCGGTTCGTAAAAAAAACGAGAATATTTTGGAAAGGGCATTGACAAACTTCAAGGTTTCGATTATAATAATGTATGCGCTTACATTATAAGGAAACATTGAGAATGCTTTCAATCAAGGAAATATCGAAACAGACCGGATTTTCTACGGCAACGGTGTCACGGGCGCTTGATCCGCGTTACAGCGGCAAGGTCAAGGCTTCGACCCGGCAGCGGATCATGGCGCTGTGCGACGAGTATCAGTTCCGCCCCAAGTTCTCTGCTCAGGCGCTGGCTTCCGGCAAGACTTATACCGTCGGATTGATTTCCGAAGATCTGGAATCCATGATCAATTCTCCGACGTTCAGTCAGTTCGTTTCATTTCTGGCGCAGGAGTTGAAGAACAATAATTATACTTTGTCGGTTCTTCCCGTTTCGGACCATGATCCGGAAACGATCGACAAGGAGATCCTGCATACGTTCTATTCCTGCCGGATGGACGGCTTCGTTCTTTCTTCCAACACGGTCGGGACATTGACGCTCAAGGAACTGGCGTCGGGGAAGTTTCCCGTGGTGACTTATCAGATGCCTTCCGACATCTGCAATCCGATGCCGGTCACTTCCGTCCGGATCGACAACCGCAACGCATACCGGGAGCTGCTGCGCCATCTGAAGGAAACGGGGCGGAGGCGTTTTGTGATCATCGGCATGGGAAACAGCAATAATTCACGCCATGAACAATGCCGGAAATGCGCTTCTGAGCTCAACCTTGCAATTCAGGATTCGGATGTGCTGCTCCTGCCGAAAGAAGAGGTCCGGGCGGAACCGACCCTCGGCACATACCTTGCCGTTTTGAAGCATTGGGAGAAACTGAAACAGTATGATGCGTGGATCATGAGCAATGACCTGATGGCACGCGGAGCGTGCGCCGCCCTGCGCCATTTCAAATACGAACCCGGACGTGAAATCGCCGTAACAGGTTATGACAATATGGAGGAGAGCCGTCTTTACCTGTTTCAGAAGCCGATGCTGACGACGATCCGCCCGCCTCTGAATCTGCTCGGAACGACCTGCGCTCAATTACTGCTGGAACAGATCCGGGCGCCGGGCGCCGGTTCGAAAGAGATAAAACTTCATTCTGAATTGGTTATCCGCCAATCCAGTCATCAAACAAATTACAAGGAGGAAGCGCCATGAAATATTGCAGTGGCAGACGAGGTTTCACATTGATAGAGTTATTGATCGTAATTGCGATCATCGCGATTCTTGCGGCGATGCTTCTGCCTGTTCTGAGCAAAGCGCGCGAGAAAGCCAGGCAGACAAGCTGTTTAAGCAATATCAGGCAGTTCGGCATGGTGTTCGCTTCTTATCTGGGGGATTACAACGATCAATATATTCCGGGAGAGATGTCTTCGCATTATGGCTGGAGCCAGAATATTGACAGCGGAATCTGGAACTGGGGCGGCGCACTCTATCAGGCGAAATATATCGCAGACAACAAGATTTTTCTCTGCAACACCGCATTGAACTCTTACTCCGCCGCTCACAGAAAACTGGCGAATGAGTTGATTACCACTCTGAAAGACACCATGTCCCGCTATCGCCGTTCTTCCTACGGATACAATGTCTCATACATCGGTTCTTCAATGTCCGTGATGGGAGTCGGGAACAAGATTCCCGCCAAGGTCAATCAGATACGCAATCCTTCCATCAAGCTGCTGCTGGGGGAGACAGTTTCAACTCATCTGATGCGTCCTCCGGAGACCAGCGGATTTCAAAGCGACCTGAGCGATATTCATGAGCGGAGTTCCAATATTCTCTGGGTGGACGGGCATGTTTCAAATGTCAGGAATGCCAGGTATATCATCGGAAGCACTGCCGCCGGTGTCAATTTCCGCAAACATTTCAAACGCGACTGAGAGGAATTATGAAGCCGATTCTGTTTCTGTTTACCGGAGTGTTTTTTGCAGCGCTTGCGGGCGCGGAGATTTCAATAGTCCGCGATACGCCGGAATATTATAATTTCACAGTGGAATCGCCGGATCGTCCGGTGCGTCTGACGCTGACTCCGAAAAACTTTCCGCTTGAGGCGGGAAAGAATTACTGGGTGACAAGCAGTTATCAGTATGCGGAATGTGTCGCGGCTGCAAAAAACGGAGAACTGGACATTGCGTTTCCTCCGGTCTTGCGGACAGCCGTCACAGTTGCCCCGTTTTCCGGCAATCTGCTGCCGGGAGGTTCTTTTGAAGATGCGTCTGCGTGGCTTTTGGAACAGAAGTCGGGAATTATGCCTGTCAACGGCGACCGGGGGACAGACGGGCATTATGGACGGCTTCTCGGAAAAACCGTTGCGTCCGGTATCGGCGAAATAAAGATCGCCGGCCGGAAGCTTCTGATGAGAAAGGCTTCGAACCGCGGTGTCCTGCTGGCGGCATCCCGGCAGAAGATTGCATTGCAGCCGGATACGGAATACCTTCTGAGCGGATTCTATACACCGCACAAAGGCGGTTTCGGGACAACGCTGTTTCTGTGGATGGAAATTACCGTTCCGGGGGGCAGGACACGGGTAGAGCCGGTCCGCAACATCAATCCGGTGATTATTGACGGGAAACGGCGGTACGTCCGCACCATTTTCCGGACTCCGGATCAAAAGGGACTGAGCGGCAGTGTCCGCCTTGCAATGGGCGGGCCGTCCGGCGCGGCGGAGTGGGAGCGGCTTACCTTGCAGGTCAACCCTGCCGCGCTTCCCCAGATCGGACCTGAAATCAGGCCGGAACGCCGCAAACCTCTGTTATCGGCGCAGGTCTCCGGGGCGCAACTGGCTGCCATGAAACCGGTAATTCCGAAAGTGGATGCGCGGAGCCGTTTCCCGCGTCTGCTGCTTGACGGCAAGACAGTCCCGCTCTTCGGATTCACTGCAAATCCGCTTGAACCGGATCCTGCGAAAGCCGGCTTCCGCGATTTCGGAGAGGCGGGAATTACTTTGCAGTGGCTTACCGCCAACCTCTGTGTTCCGGACAGACGCATGAAACCTTTGTGGACCGGTTTCGGCCAGTACCGCTTTCACATTCTGGCGGAACAGCTCCGGGCGCTTCACCGCCAGGCTCCCGACGCTAGAGTTCTGCTTTATGTATTATGCGATCCCGGTGCATGGTTCTTTGAAAAGTATCCGCAGGCGGCATGGCTTGACCGCAACGGCAGCGTCATTCCCGGACAATGGAAAGGGACGCTTGCCGTTTCCTATACCTCCCCGGATTATCTGCGGGAAGTTGGAAAAGCGCTTTACAGCCTGGGGCATTTTCTTGCAAACGATCCTGCGGGGAAAATCGTTGCCGGCATTCACCTTTCCGGGGGGCAGGACGGGCAGTTCTTCCCGCAGGGCAACCGCAGAAACTGGGATCGTTCCGAAAACTTCCGCAACGCTCTGCGCAGTTATCTGAGAGAACGTTACGGCAATGACGCGGATGCTCTGCGCAAGGCATGGGGCGATCCGGAATTGACCTTCGATTCCATTGAAGTGCCTCCTGAAAGCGAACGGGAGAAACCTTATCTTTTTCTTGATCCGAACCGTTCCGCCGACCGCAGGGTGATTGATGTAAATCGTTTCTGGAACCTTTCGACAGTCCGTATGCTGGAGCATTTCGCCCGAAGCTTCAAGGCTGGGATCGGGCGTCCGGCGCTGGTAACAGCCTATTATAACGACATTCACGGGAACGTCATGGGGAAAAGCGCGGCAGCCGCCTGTTACCGCTCGCCTCATCTTGACGGTGTGGTAAGCTGTAATCCCTACGGGGTTTCCCGCCGTGCCGGAGGTTCCGGCGGCAACGGTTCTTCCGCATCAATCGGGCTGCATGGAAAATATCATTTGCAGGAACAGGATTACAGAACCGAATACAGTTACATCCGCATCAAGGGACTGGACAAGAACGGCATCGGGGCGACCGACGGATTTCAGGAATATGCGGCTGTTCAGACTCGGGATCTGGCGGCGGCATTGTCTGTCGGGCAGGGTGCATGGATGTTTGCGCTCAGCGGCAATGCGTGGAGCCATCCGGCTTTCATGAATTCGGCGGCGTGTCTTGCTGCGGCTGCAAAGGAAGTTGCGGAAACGCCGCAGGAGGGAGATCACGGGCAGATTGCGGTTTTTGCGGATGAACGCATGGACGACTGTCTCAGCGCCCGGGGTGGTTTCATCTACCGTCTTCAACATACCTTTTTCCCGAAGTTCACACTGAATCTTACCGGGATGAGCTATGACAGCTATCTGCTTTCCGACCTGACCAATCCCCGACGTCCATCCTATCGCTTTCATCTGTTTCTTTCCGCCTCATCCATTACGGAGAAGGAGATTTCCTATATTGAACGGAACCTTCAGAAAAACAACAATATCCTGATCTTCACGACGGATGCGGGGCGTATTGCGCCCGGCGGGTTCAGTGCCAATCTGAAGCGCCTGACAGGATTGAATATCCGGGTCAATGAATCGAAAATGATGCTGCACCGCTATGATCCTGCACTTCCACCCGGTTCGCTTTTCGGCAACAACCCGTTTATTCTCAGCGAGGGTTACGGGCCGTTCTTCGACATCAGCCCGGATCAGGATACGAAGGTGCTGGCTTATTATTACGGTACGGAAATTCCGGCGGCAGTCATGAAGAAACATCCCGGCTGGACTGCCGTCTACCTTGCACTGCCCGGCGGATTCAATCCGGCACTGCTGCGCAATCTGGCACGTGAAGCGGGAATTGTCCCGGTCGGACCTGAAAATGATGTCGTCAGTTCCGGCAACGGCATTCTTTCGCTCCATGCTACGGGAGAGGGTATGAAGACATTGCGCTGGACAGGCAGATCCGATCTCAAAGACCTTGCCGACGGCAGAATTGTCGCAGAAAACACTGAAGCCTCTTCACCAGAATTTGTG
>DPDG01000038.1 GCA_003526375.1 Lentisphaeria bacterium | reverse complement strand
CTAGAAAACACTAACTCAACAGCATATTTTATAATATAGACCATACTGGAAGAAAAGCAAATTTCTTCCGCGTTTTTAGTGAAATTCATCCCTGACAATCAAACAGGTTTTTTCACATGAATTATAATATTTTAATTAGGGCCTGCTGAACCGGAGGCGGCTATGCCGCCATCCGATAAACTTCGTTATTTCCATCAAAATTGTCTATCTCGCAAATTGCCGGGAAAACGAAAAACAAAATCCTTGTTAGCTCTTGTTCCCAACGAATCAGATTGACGGTCAAAATCGTAATTGCGATTACCGTTTCAGAAGAATCTTTCCGCCTTGCCATCACTCGACCGAGCCCAAGACGCCGCTTGCATTGCCCAAACTTTCCTTCAATCGCATTACGGACGGAATTATCAGCCAACTGTTGCTTCAAAAGTTCAGGATCAATCACTTTCGTCGGCCGCCCAAGTTTTGGGCCGGACAATCGAATGCCATGTTCTGCACAATACCGCAAATTCTCCCGGTTACGAAACAGCTTGTCCGCCAGAACCGCTTCGGGATAATGACCATTGCGCTCTTTGTATCGTTCACAGATGCTCTGTAAATCGGACGCTTCGTTGTAGGCCTCCCAGGAAAGCCGTTCAATTCGAGTGTATCCGTTTTCCTGACTGGCGGTCAGTTTCGCGCCGAATTCAGTTTCCCGACCAGCTTTTCCGCGTACAATCGGACGCACATGTGGTTGATGCAAACTGACGATCCGGCGATCAATCCGATGCGATTTCCGATCCAGCATTTCCCGTTGCTGATCGTGAACCATGCGAATCACCCGGATTTGTTCAGTTGCGGCTCCAACGTCTGAATCTGTTTGCTGCTGAAGCACATTAATAAACTCTAAATTTCGGCGGACAGCGTTCAGCAGAAAACGCAATGCGCTCCTCCGTCTGGCAACGCCGCACTTCGGCTGCTTGATGATTTCAAGATACCTTCGGCGACAGATTTGCGGCTTGGTGCGCGGACGCGGCGAAGGATTGGCCTGCTGTTGCCGCAATTGATCAATGAGACGTTCGGTAACTTCACGAGCATCATTGACCAAATTCAAATCAGTCGGATACTTGATGTCCGCCGGGGCGCAAGTCGTATCCATCAGAATGGTTCCGGCATTTTCCGGTTTCGGCTCCTGTGGGGCAGAGTCCGGTTTCCCGCCGCTTTCCGGCGGAGGATCATCATCTGGTAAAGAGTCTTTTCGAGACAACTCAATGATTTTCTCATTGAAGCGATTAATCACTTCCGCAGGAAGACGCTTCCGAAAATGCGTCATCAAGGAGGCATTGAAAGGTGGTTTCGTCTCGAAGCTTTTGAACCCGAGAAAGTATTGCAGATACGGATTTTCGCTCACGGCATCAACCACTGCACGATCACTCAAGCCAAGGATTTCTTTGATGAGCAATGCGCCCATTGCCACTCGAACATTCAACGCAACCTCTCCGCGACCACAACTTTTGAAATGTCTGGCATAATCGGCTTCGAGTTCTTGCCACGGCAAACGTTCGGCCATTTTTACCCATCGATTTTCGGGATTCAAACGTCCTTCAAAATACAGGGCGATTTCCGGTAATTCATCATCGTGACGCGATTTTCGGTACATTCCGATTTTCTCCTGCAAGGTTTTTCTGCATTTTCATAGGAATAACATACAGCAACATATCATAAATGTACAGTTAAGGCTTTTATATTTAACGTTTTATCTCTTGTTCAGCAAGCCCTAATTGGAGAAAACAGATCATGATTACAACAATCGAATATACGGATAAGCAGAAATGTTTTGCATATGGCCGGAATCGAACGATGAAACAAGTCGGTCTGGAGATCTACGTCAGCAATGGGCGAATTTCCCTTGCGCCCGTGACCACCAAGAACCCCAGTACAAGCTGTATTCTGGAAATTCCCATGGAAGACCGGGTTCTCGAAAAACTGATCGAAGTTCTCAATTACCAGAAAGTAAATAAACATGACTGATAGAAAAAACACAATCATGAATCAGAGCTATATCTTCTCGAAAGACTATGACCGCATATATGAACTGATTCAGAGTGGTTTTCGGCCTGTTTTCCGAACGGAAGAAAATCGGGAGCTTCGGATTTATCCGTTCAAAAGCGTCCCGGAAGGGCGGGAACGCTTTCTCAGTACGGCGAAATTTATGAAAATGGAATTTCTCGATCCGACGAGTCAGTCCGATTATGCCGAATGTGTCGATCAGCTCCAGGAATACAAGGCTTATGCGGCACAGGCGGTTTCCTTCCTGGAAAAAAATACCGCCGCAAACGGCCATCTCCGGAATCTGCTGCGCGAAATCGCGGCATCCGCATATCCGTCAAAAATCGTCAGCATGACACATTTTCTCCAAGAGCTCCGGGAAAAATGTTATGCAGCGCTGAACAATCCGTAACCATCTCAAATATAAACATTGCCGAGTCTACCATGTTGTAGACAGGCTCCTGAAGCCGTCAGGATGAAAAAATCCTGGCGGCTCCTGTTTTTTCTCCAATGCGAAAATCATGCACTGGTTTCTTGCGCCACTTTTCCGGCTGATGAAATTTCACCAGCCTCGTGGCTTCTTTGCAAAAGAATCCGTGTTCAAAATCCATAACAGTAAGGATCAAAATGAAAACAACGAATTTCGCGACGGCAAGAAATCTCAACGGAACTTTGAATTGATCAAAGATCAATGCCCCAACAGACCATCTGTTCTTGCGCCGCTTTCTCGGCTGACGGATTTCCGTCTGCCGCGCGGTCTTCCCTGCGGAAGAACAGAAGCTCCCGCGTTACAATCAAATCAAAGACAGGAGAACGTGTTTTGAATGAGATCAAAAAACGAACGGAACAGACGAGTGGCAAATGAAATGGAGTCTTCCGGCAAGAATCCATTCTGAAATCAAAAAACAAGCTGAATCAGGAGTAATACGATGCTGGAAATCACAGGAAAATATGGAACCGCCCGGATCATGACCGACTTCATTGATAAAAACTCATGGTCCCAACTCTACAAAACGATGTCCGCCGGGATTTCGGAAGGGACCCATGTGGTTGTCATGCCGGACTGCCATTCGGGAGCAAATTGCGTGATCGGATTCACGCAGACGTTGAACCGAAGCAATCCCCGGCTTTGCCCGAATCTGATCGGCGTCGATATCGGCTGCAACATCACCTCGATCTGTCTGCCGCTTGATCCCGTCATCGAAAAAGAAGACCGTCTGCGAAATCTGGATGCTTTCATCCGCTCCCGCATCGGAATCAACACGGGCACATATGTAGAACAGGGATTATCCGCGCAAGAAAAAGCTCTGCTTTCCAGGGATGATCTGCGAATTTTCGAAGAAATGGAAAAAATGCTCCGACTGGACGGTGGCCCCCGCCATCAAATGAAGCGACCGATCCTCAAACAATTAAAATCGGTCGGCTCCGGAAACCATTTTATTGAGCTCGGCAAGGACTCGAAAGGGTTATACTGGCTCACGATTCACAGCGGCTCACGCAATCTGGGCTGACCGTCGCGCAGATATACCAGCATCATGCAGTGGAATATTGTTCCGATCATTGCGAAAAGGATATCAAATATCTTGATCCGGGATCGCCATACTACGGACATTATCTCTACGCATTGGCCGCCTGCCGGCGTTTTTCGGAATGCAATCACCGCTTGATCCTCCGGATCATTGCCGATTACCTGCTTGCCGAATCACGGAAAAAACCGCTTGAAACCATTGGGACAATGCACAATTACCTCGACTTCGATGATATGACCATCCGAAAGGGGGCAGTCAAAGCGGTGGCGGGCAAAAAGCTCCTGATTCCATTCAACATGCGGGACGGGATTGCCATCTGCACCGGGAAAGGCAATGCCGACTGGAATTTCTCCGCGCCGCATGGAGCCGGACGCCTCCTTTCCCGCGCCGAAGCCAAGCAACAGCTTGACCTTGAAACGGCCAAAGTGGAAATGGCTGAACGGGGGATTTTTACGACCTCTCTGGACTACTGCGTCGATGAAACAGCGAACGCATACAAGCCCAAAGATGAAATTCTGGAACGAATCATTCCGACCGTATCCGTGGACGATATGATTGCTCCGATTTACAACATAAAAGGACGTTCCTGACGAAATTCTCCAACCTTGCCGGCTATCGCTTGTTCTTGTGCCGCTTGACCGGCGCCCGGAATCCCGGACGCCTCGCGGCTGTCTTGCGAAGAACAAGCTGTCCTGAAACTCAAAATCAAAATGAAAAAAGGAGAAGGCAAATGGCTGCATACGCAAAGATTTACGGATTCCGGCTCTATGGGAAAAAAGAAATTCGCGGTAACGAAGATGATTTCATCGGTCTCGGAAACGACTGCTATATCTCATACGGAGATTATGA
>DPDG01000060.1:51264-141523 GCA_003526375.1 Lentisphaeria bacterium | reverse complement strand
CCGGGGTGCAGGTGACTCTCACCTGCCACGGAATTTGAGGGCGCGGAGTCCCATGTTCTTTCCTCTCCGGCAGGGGAGATTTCATACACGGCACGACCGGTGTATTCCGCTGCATCGGAATATCTCCATTTTCCCCTGCAGGCACCCTGTGATTTTCTTTCCATGATTTTTCTGCAATCCGGGATTGAAAAAGTGCGGGATTGTTATATAGTGACCGATGTTTCGTTTTTTTAACACTAAACTGCAAAAATCTGGAATTAGAAAAATGTCTGTTAGCATTCTTGTTGGTTTACAATGGGGCGACGAAGGCAAGGGCAAAATCATTGATGTCCTTACAAAATCTGTGGATATGGTTGTCCGTTTTCAAGGTGGAAACAATGCGGGACACACAGTCGAAAACGGGACGGAAAAATTTGTGCTTCACCTGGTTCCTTCCGGAATTCTTTATAAAGGCACAGACTGCGTTATCGCAAATGGCGTCGTAGTCGATCCCGTCGGACTGATGGAGGAGATGCAGGGGCTTGCGGCACGCGGCGTCGATCTTTCCCATATTCAGCTCTCCGCACGCTGCCAGCTCATCATGCCCTGGCACAAGGAACTGGATGCGTTCAATGAAAACACCGCGGACCCGTCCAAGAGGATCGGAACCACGAAAAAGGGCATCGGACCCTCTTACATGGCGAAGATGGCACGCACAGGCCTGCGGGCATGTGAAATTCTCGACAAGGCACGCTTCGAGAAGCATTTCCGCGAGGAAGCCGCAAACTACAACAAACTCTACGTCCCCCACGGTGCCGTTGCCATTGATGCGGATTCCGCATTCGAAAAAGTCTGGGCGGCATGTGAATATCTGAAGCCCTACATCAAAGATTCCGTTGTGGAAGTCAATGCGGCAATCAAAGCCAAACGCAATATTCTCTTTGAAGGCGCACAGGCGATGTTCCTCGACATCGACCACGGAACCTATCCTTACGTCACGAGCAGCAACACGATCAGCGGAGCCGCCTGCCCCGGCGCAGGAGTTCCGCCGAGAGCGATTGACCTGGTCTGGGGTGTTCTGAAAGCCTATACGACCCGTGTCGGAGAAGGTCCCTTCCCCACGGAACTGAATGATGAGCTGGGGGAACATCTCCGCACAAAAGGCGGAGAATTCGGAGCGACGACCGGACGTCCCCGCCGCTGCGGCTGGCTCGATATCGTAGGTTCGCGCCACAGTTGCATGATCAACGGCGTGGATTATCTTGCCGTCACGAAGCTGGACGTTCTGGATGATCTGGACGAAATCAAAATCTGCACCGCCTATAAAATCGACGGTGAACTCACGGAACATTCTCCGGCAGATACAGAGCTCATGAAGCGCATTGAGCCCGTCTACGAAACGCTGCCCGGCTGGAAACAGTCCACAAGCGCCGCACGTTCCTGGGACGAACTTCCGGAGAATGCGCAAAAGTATCTCAACCGCGTGGCGGAACTGCTGGATGCCAGAATCGGCATTATTTCAGTCGGCCCGAAACGCGAGCAGACATTCAAAAGATAACATGTCCTTTCAGCGCGGAGCCGTCATTCGGCGGCTCTGCGTTTTTCGTCCTTACCTATTCATATCCTCTGCGGAGGCGGCGCCATGAAACATTCAGTTCCGAAAAATTACGATCTGAAACAGGATAAAAATGCCGCTCCCGGCAGGTTTCAGGCATTTTGCGCTGATTTCTTTCATCACATCGATCTGTTGCAGATCATTCCCATGCTGATTCTGCTGACGATCGGCGCCGTTTTCATTTACGGGATCGGGCAGCAGGTCGGAGGATTTGCCGCGGCGACTTTCTGGAAACGCCATCTGATTTACATGGGAATCGGTTTGGCATTCTGGATCGCGCTCTCATTCATTGATTACCGCTGGTTCGGGCCCGCCTCCGCGGTTCTGTATCCGGTCAGTATCCTGCTGCTGGTCTATGTTCTGGTTTACGGAGTGAAATACTTCGGAGCGCGAAGCTGGATTGAGTTCGGGCCGGTCAACTTCCAGCCGGCGGAAATCGCAAAACTCGCGGTCGTCCTCGCATGTGCATGGATTCTGTCCATGAAAGGAGTGGACGTCAACCATTTTCTCTGGATGCTGCTGCTTCTCGCCGTCGTTGCACTGCCGTTCATTCTCATAAAAATGCAGCCTGACCTCGGAACGGCGCTCATTCTGATTCCTGTGGTCGGATTCACGGCATTCGCGGCACGCCTCAAATGGCGTTACCTGATCATTCTGGGGGCAATCGCTCTTATCATCCTGCCTGCGGCATATTTCTCACTCAAAGACTATCAGCGGGACCGTATCATGGTCTTTCTCGATCCCGAACGCGATCCGCAGAACCGAGGCTGGAACCAGTTACAGGCGGAAATGGCGATCGGAAGCGGGGGATTCACGGGCAAGGGCTTCATGCAAAGCACGCAAAACCCTATGGGATACCTGCCGCAGACGGTTTCCAATTCCGACTTCATCTTTCCCGTCATTGCGGAGGAGACCGGATTCATCGGCTCGCTGTTCGTCGTGCTGATGTTCATGCTCCTGCTGTTTTCCGTCCTGCGCACCGCACTGCTTGCGGCGGATGATTTCGGGCGCTATCTGTGCGTCGGAGTCGCAACCGTAATCTTCTTCCATTCCGTCATCAATATCGGAATGAGCATCCGCCTGACTCCGGTTACGGGGCTGCCGCTGCCGCTGATCAGTTACGGAGGGACTTTTCTGGTAGCCATGCTGGTCTATCTCGGAATCGTGCATTCCATCTACGTCCACCGCGAGAAACGCTCCATTATGGATCTCTGACGGGGAAGCGAAAACGCATCCAGTTCAATGTCCGACGGCGATGCGGTCTCCGTTGCCGATCTTTTCACCGGCGGACGGCATGAGCAATTCCGCGCCCGCCTTCAGTTCCGTGGAATAAATCCGGATTTTTCCCTCCGTTTTTCCGAGCTTCGCAACAGGAACCGCACGTGCGCGGTCTCCGTCGCGGAGAAATACATGATAACCGGAGTCTGTTCCGTTCTTTGCAAGAACACGGTCCGGCACCAGAAAGACATGATCATCATAACCGCCGGAAAAAACCGCAGTCACTTTTTCCCCGATCTGGAAACGGTGTCTCTTGCGATGATACACGACCCTGTCGCCGGGATTGACTCCCGCAGGAACATCCCCGACCAGAATATCGGTCCGTCTCAATCCGGCATCCGTTTTCAGTCCGCGGAGGAAATTATTTCCATACTGCATGATAAGCCCCTGCGGAACCACACGCACCTTTTCCAGATGCATGATCTCCGGAATCGCATTCTCAGGATACCTCTCTTTCAGGTCACGGATTCTCCAAACAAAATATCCGTCCCGATCTTTTTTGACCGCCTCCTCCACAACCCAGACAGGCGCAATCTTCAGTTTTTCCGGGATGATCCGGATGCCGCTCAGGGCATCGACAACCGCAATTCTTTTTCCGTCCGGCCCGACCACATCGGGCTCGATCAGGGGGTTGTCCGCGTAACAGACCACCTTGCCCACGGAGAGGTCGGGGCCTTCACTCCATGCGATCACCGGCTCTTTCGCTCCCGGCGGATAGACAAGAATGCGGGTCGCGCCGGAAAATTGAGCCAACGCCTCCTGCGGCAGGGTAATCGTGATCTTGACGGGGTCGATCATACTGATTTTCAGGACGGGATCCCCGACATCGACCGATCCCCCTTCCGAACGGTAAACTTCCGTCACCACGGCATTGAACGGAGTCCAGATGAAACAGGCATCCAGCACCTGCTGCGCACGGACCAGATCGAGAGAAGCTTTCTCCTTGTCGTTCAGAGCCGTGGTGTAGAGCATGGTCGTTTCATCATACTGACGCCGGCTTACGACATTTTTCCGGGAAAGCGCACTGTCGCGCATATAATTGTCCGCCTTGTCTTTCAGAACGGCGTCCGCCCGTTCCAGAAGGACTTTGGCGATTTTGACATCACTCTGCGGGATATCCGTATCCTGACGCGCCAGAAGATCCCCTTTCCATGCAATGTCGCCGTCCATATTGAGCACTTCGCACTGGACATATTTCCCCAGCGGCGCGACATAAGTCAGCCGTCCCTTGCTTTCAAAAGAAATATCTGCCGTTTTTGCATACGACACCTCGCCCGCATAAGTGCGTTCATGCGCATGCTTGTGAACAAGCTTGAAAACACTCGCCTTCCGGGGAGGCGCATCCGCATTCTCCGCGGCGATCAAAAATAACGTGCCGGAAAAAAGAAGAATACCGGAGATCCCGGCAGACCACGAAAAATAAGCTGTAGTTTTGCAGAACATGACACCATTCCCCCTGATTATGCGGCTTCTGTTTACTGCGTGAAACCGTTTTCCATGATAAACTAGCGCATTCTCCGGAAAAAGCAAATGCGGAAACAGAGATGACAGACTCAAAAACGCATTCCTGCATGGATTTCATGCCAGAAGAACCCTGTAGACTCAATTTCCGGAAAGGACTTTCTGAATGGCACGATAGGCTTCCAGCTTCTGCTCAAAAGAGTAGACGGCGGCGGCAGGGCTTGTCGACGGGAGGCGCGTCACAGGGACCGTGCCATGAAAAACTTCCGGCAGACAGGTTTTCAGAAAACGGAAGGCGGCGGTGCCGTTGCAGAAAATATGGCGGATCGTCGGATATTGTTTCAGAAGTCCGGGAATGTCGTTCGGGACAGGCTCCCTGATTCCGGTATCCAGACTCCCTTCCCGCCTGCAATATTTCAGGGTATCCCATAAGGCGACCCTGTTCCGCCTCAAAGCGGCAAGACGTTCCTCATATGGAAGTTCAGGGTCGAAGGCAAAGAGAACTCCCATGATCTTCCAGAACGCATTATAACGGTATGCATAATACTGCTGCCGGCGCAGGGATTCCTCCCCCGGCATCGAACCCAGCAGAAGAACTTCCGCGCCGGTCTCCACGCTGGGTGGGAACGATGATTTTTTATCCATATTTTCCGACTCCTCCTTGAAATATCCCCGGATGTGATAGTATAGTATTTTTTCATCGAAAATTCAAATTGCGTTCCATTAAATACAGGAGGATAGAATGCTCGATCTTGAAAGCAGATTTCTGGAACCCGGAGAAACCATCGTATGTTTCGGTGACAGCCTTACGGCGGCAAATCCCGGATATGTCTCGTTCCTGCAGGAGAAACTGACGGCAAATCAGGTCGTCAACGCCGGACGCGGCGGCGATAAAACCCCGTGGGCTCTGACCCGTTTCCAGGCGGACGTCCTTGACCGGAAACCGGATGCGGTATCAATCCTGCTGGGCGCCAATGACGCCGCGGTCGGACGCGGACGCTGGGCGGACGAGCCGATGGTCTCGCCGGAAGCTTACCGCTGCAATCTGGTCTGGATGACGCATCTGGCGCGTCTCGCGGGAATCCGGAAAATTTCAATCGCGACTCCTCTCGCGGCATTCGAAGGAGCGACATTCGAGGAACAGGGAGACATTCTCGCGCAATACTGTCTTGCGGCGCGGCAGGCTGCAAATGAAGCGAAAGTGCGTTTCGTTCCGCTGGACGCCATGTTCCGGGAGGAATGGGCGAAACATCCGGGGCACACCGGGCTCCTGATCACCCGCGACGGCACGCATCCGACGGAGGACGGATACAGAATGATCGCCGGGGCGATGGTAAAAGCATGGAGAATGTAAGATGAGATTCCCCGCAAGGAAACATCGTTTTCTCCGGCTTCTCCCCGCGGCGCTGTTCTGCCTGTCCATACTGTTTCTCGGCGGTTGTGCAGGCACCGCCCCCTCTGCGGAGGAACTGCGCAATGTCAGCATCGCCGTAGACTATTCCAAGCCATTCAACTGGATCGTCCTGCCGGATGCGGATACGCCGCCGCGGGAAGTCGATGTTTTTTATGTTTATCCGACAATCGTTGCGCACAAGGATCATCCCTATATGGACTGGAGCAATCCATCGGTTCAGGAAAAGGCAAAGAATATTGCGGCGCAGCAGACAGGTGTTTTTTCGGAAGTCGGCATGATCTATGCCCCCTATTACCGTCAGGGCGAATATTTCAGAGTGATCGCGGAGGCGGCGGAAAAGCCGGAAAAGCAGGTCTATACGAAGACCGGAATCGAAGATATCCGCCGGGCGTTCCGTTATTATATGGAACATTACAACAAGGGACGCCCCTTTATCCTGTTCGGGCACAGCCAGGGAGCCATGGTTCTGCTTGAACTCATGAAAAGCGAATTCAAGGACCCGAAGCTCCGCAGCAAGCTCGTCGCCGCCTACCTGATCGGCTATCCGAAAATGCCGAAAACATTCCCCGACCACCCTCACCTGCGCCTTGCACGCGGCGCCAATGACACCGGTGTGATCATCAACTATAATTCGGAATCTCCGGATGCGGTCAAATCGATCTTCACGGGACCGGATTCCTATTGCATCAATCCGCTGAACTGGCGTACGGATGATGTCAAAGCGGATGCCGCCATGAACAAAGGCGCCGTTTTCTTCGACGGGAAAAACCGCATTATTTCAGAAGATAAAAATTTTTGCAGCGCTGTCGTCAATCCCGAAACCGGCGCTCTGATCGTTGTGCCTGCGAAAAAAGGAACGTATGATTCCGAGCTTATGGGAAAAGGAATCTACCATATGAACGACATTTATTTCTTCTACCGCAATCTGGCGGATAATGCAAAAGAACGGGTCGGCGCATTCTGGAAATAAAGCCGGTCATGTCATTCCGGCGGCATACGCCTGCCCGGTGCAGATACCGGATTCATCGGCAGGCGTCTTCTCATGCTGATAAACCGTATATCCGTGCTCCGTCAGCAGCCGTTCCGTTGCGTCGCTGAGAATCTCGTCCATGAAAAGCGTCCCGGAAAGCACTACCGCACGCTCAAGGGAAAAGCGCGAAGCATAGGATACCATCGCAAGCCCGGCATCCGCCAGAGCAGCGTAAAACGCCTTCGCATAGAGCGGAAACTCGTCTTCCCGCGGCGGCTCGATTTCCGCCAGATTCAGGAAAGTCCGACTCCAGTCGATCACGGAATAGCGTTCCTCCTCACGCACATCGAAAGCGAAAAGGTTCCGGATCCGCTCCGGTATTTCCTCCGGAGAGGCCGGACAGCGCGCGGCATACTTATTCAGGATCAGGAGACAGCGCATATCATAAGTGCAGAAATCCGGCGCGATGCCGATTCCTGCGCAAACCGCGTCATACAGACGCACCGCCGCATGGGAAAATATACAATTGTGCCTGCCGTCCAGATAATTCTTTTTCCAAAGTTCATATTCGCTGCGGTCCACGCGCAGACGCTCCAGCAAAGCCGTGGAAGGCTCGCGGCCGATCTCAATCAGGCGTTCCAGAAACAGCTTCGCCGGACGCAGCTGCGCATCTTTCGTTTCAAGCCGGTAACGTCCGCTGAAAGAGGCAAAACGGCAGAAGCCGTCCAGACGCGATTCAAGGCACTCCGCCCCCCATTCCGTACCGTCGGGGCCGTATCCGCCGCCGTTGAATACGAGTGCAAGCGCATGCCGCAGCCCATGTTCCGCCATACAGGTCAGCGCATGTGCATGATGCGCCTGCACCGTCACCAGCGGAAGCGAATGCTTTTCGGCAAACGCCGCCGCCTCGCGGGCGCTGAACGACTCCTTGTCCATATCGCAGACGATCAGATCCGGCACACGGTCCGTGAGATACATGAAGCGTTCCAGCACCTCGGATAGAATGGATGCCGCCTCGCGGGACTCCAGCGTTCCGATTCCCTGCGACGGCATGATCTCGCCGCACGTGCCGAAAGCGATGGCGGCGGACACATCGGTCCCGAATGCACCGACATTGCGCGGGAGCGTGCCGTTGAAAGGGATTCCCTGCGGAACATATCCGCGGGAACGCCGCCAGATGCGGGTACGCCCGTTGTGGACGGTGCAGATCGAAGCGGGACAGGCATGTCCGGTCTTGAGGTCATGACACAGGAACTTGTCCGTAAACGCCATCAGACGGTTGAAAATCTCATCAATATCCAGACACTCCGCCTTTCCCGGACGGTTGTCGCCGCACGTAACGAGAAAGTCGAAACCGGGCAGTCCGCAGGGATTCGCATCATGATCGAACAACAGTTTTTCCAGCAGAGACGGCGGGAGCCCGACTCCAAGAGTATCCGTATCGGGAGAAATAAGAGCAGGCAGCGGTTTGAGGTCTCCGACATCCGCGCGCCGTTTCAGGATCACGACCGGCGCGATCGGGGAAGCCAGGAGTCTTTCTTCTTCCGGGGAACATTCAAAATAGCGTTTCACCACTTCAATATTCCTTGCAAGAAGACTCAGGGGGCGGTCCGGCAGTTTCTTTTTCCGCCGGAGACGCATGACCGTATCCGCGTTGAAAGCGTCCGCGCACAGCAGAAAGCCGCCGTAAATGGACTGGACCGCAAGAATTTCCCCCTTGTGCAGCCCCTCCTGCGCCCGGCACATCGGGATTGCATCGTCAATCAGTTCGCCATACATGTCAAGCAGGAAAACCTGCGGCCCGCACTTCGGGCACGCCAGAGTCTCGGAGGCATAATGGTGGATGTCATGCGTATCGTTTTTCTCGTTTTTGCAGTCGGAACACATAGGAAACGCCGTCATGCTTGTGTTCTTGCGGACAAAAGGAGTGCGGAGCGCAAAGGAATAAGTGGGACCGCAGATGAAACAGCTTGAAAACGGATAGGTGAAACGGCGTGAAGCAGGGGTCTCCGCCTCCGCTACGCATTTCGGGCAAGGCGCTTTATCCGGATTGATCAGAGGCACCTTGTTGTCTTCGCCGGTCACGCGGAACCCGATATTGCGCAGGTCGAGCGGACCGCTCGGTTCGCGCCGGACAAGCCGGATCTCTTTCATATAGAACGCATTCGGGACAGCGGACGGGATTTTCCTGATGAATTCGCTGATCTGCTCCTCCTCTCCCTCAAGACGCAGAAGCACCCCCTGCTCGGAATTCGCAATCCAGCCGGAAAGCCCGGCTTCGGAGGCAATTTTCCACATGAAAGGACGGAATCCGCCGACATGCAGATTGCCCTTGAGTTCAAATAGGATGGAGCTTCTCATTTTACCGGATGAATCGTCCTTTCATAGGCGGCAAGCGCTTCCGGGAACGGTTTCAGAGCCCGCTCCAGAATGCCGAAGCAGAATGCGATCGCCACGCCGTAATTGGTAAACGGAACCCCCTGTTCGCTGCACTGCAATATCCTCGAAAGGACCTCGCGCCGGTTGAAAGTACATGCGCCGCAGTGGATCACCAGATCATATCCGGAAAGGTCCTTCGGGAAGTCGTGCCCCTGCACATGCTCGATCACAAGATCGGGCGAACAGCGTCTGCGCAGCCAGTTCGGGAGCTTGACCGTTCCGATATCCTCGCCGATCGGGTGATGGGAACAGGCCTCTGCGATTAAGACACGGGAAGACGGCTTTAAGTTCCCTATCGCGGCGGCGCCCGCGGCACAGGCGGCAAGATCGCCTTTCTGGCGCGCCAGCAGAATCGAAAAAGAAGTCAGCGGAATCGTCTCAGGCACAATCGGGGACACCGTTCCGAACGCCTGCGAGTCGGTTACAGCCAGCGCCGGAGGCGTCTTCATGTTCGCCAGAGCGTCCGCAAGAGAATTTTCCTTGACGACCAGACAATAACAGTCATGGTCGAGCGTATCGCGGATCGCCTGGACCTGCGGCAGAATCATGCGTCCTTTCGGCGCCTCGATGTCAATCGGAGTAATCAGCATCACCGCCGAACCAGCCGGCACCAGATCGCCGAGCATTTTATCCGAAGACAAAAAATCCTCCGGAGCTTTGCGGAGGATCATTTCGCGCAGTTCGCCGAGCCCCTCGCCTTTTCCTGCGGAAACCATCACAAAAGAAACGGAGCGCTCCCTGAGACTGTCCAGCACATTCTGCGGGGGGAAAGCCACATCGGTTTTATTGAATACGGCAATCACTGCGGTTCCGCGTTCCGCAAAATCCGAAAGCAGTTTTTCTTCAAACGCCCCCCATGACGCATCGGAAACGATCAGGGCAATATCCGCACGCTCAAAAATTTTTCTGCTTTTTTCGACCCGCAGCCCGCCGATCAGAGCGGCGTCATCATCCAGCCCTGCGGTATCAATCAGGAGAACAGGCCCCAGCGGGAGCATCTCCATCGCCTTTTCCACGGGATCAGCCGTCGTTCCGGGCGTTTCCGAAACAATGGCGACATCCTGACGGGCGAGAGCGTTGAGAAGTGAAGATTTTCCGGCATTCCGTCTTCCGAAGATACCGATCTGAAGCCTGAGTCCTTTTGGAGTATTCTGCATAACTTTCCTGCCTTTTTTTATACTCTCATCTCCTGAATGGTAACTTACAGCATAAAATCCGACTTTTCCAATAGCAATTCCTGTTTTTATACACAATAACTGCGCATATTCCTGTAAAACGGCTTGATTTTCCGGAAAAATGAACCATTTTTATATCCCTGGCGGCAGCCGGACGCCCCCTGAAATTTCAAAAGCAGTCCCCTGCCCCGTATCATCAGAAAGGAAACCGGCAATGAAAATTCAAGATTCCAGAATATTCATCACCGGCGGCGCCGTCAGAGTCGGTGCCGCCATCGCACGCGCTTTCGCACAGAACGGCGCAAAACTGATTATACACTGCAACCGGTCCGTGCGGGAGGCGGAACAGCTCATTGCCGGGTTCGGCGGCTCCGGGGCCGGGCATTCCGTGGTCCGCTGCGACCTTTCCGAACCCGGTTCCGCCGCGGAACTGGCTCCCGCCCTGCGTTCCGCAAACATCCTGATCAACAATGCCTCCGTGTTTGTCCGCCGCACTCTCCTTGAGGAATCCGGCACCGAGGCGGACAGACAGTTCCGGATCAACTATACGGCACCCGTCGAACTGATGAAGCTCTTTGCTGAGACCGGCTCCGGTCCCCGGCTCATCATCAACATGCTGGATCAGGGCATCCAGCATCCGGACGCAACGTCCTTCAGTTATGCGGTATCGAAAAAAGCGCTCGCCGCCGCAACGGAGGCCGCTGCTCTTCAACTGGCTCCGGGAATCCGCGTCAACGGCATTGCTCCGGGGCCCGTCCTGCCTCCGGTGGAGCTGCCGCTGTCGAAAATGGAAAAAACGCTGAAAACTGTTCCTCTCGGCAGACCCGTCGCACTGGAGGATCTCTGTTCGGCATGTCTCTTTCTTGCGCAGAACGACTCCATCACAGGCGAAATACTCTATGTGGACGGCGGGCAGAGCCTGCATTGATTTGAGAGAAACACAGGTTTCCGGTTTGCCCTGCTGCCGAACCGGTGCTATATTAAAGGCTTTGCAGAGAATCAACAACGGGTGAATCAGAATGAAAAAGGCTGTATTTCTTATCAGGTCAAACGACCGGAAAGGGCTTCTTTCCGGCATTTCCACTTTTTTCTATCAGCAGGGGTTCAATATTCTGCACTGCCAGCAGTATACGGACAATTGCGAAAACCTCTATTTCATGCGGGTCTGTCTGGATATTACCGACATGCCGGTGACACGCAAACAGCTTGCAGGCTCTTTCGAAGAATACGCGAAAACTCTGAACCTGGAATATTCGCTTCACTACTCCGACGAGCCCCAGCGCATGGCTATCATGGTTTCCAAGACTTCGCACTGCCTCTACGATCTGCTGATGCACGCGCAGGATGAAGGAGATCTCGCCTGTGAAATCCCTCTGATCATCAGCAACCATCCCGATCTGGAGGATGTTGCGGACAAGTTCCGCGTCCCGTTCTACTGTTTCCCGATCAGGAAAGATCACAAGCGCGAACAGGAGCAGCAGGTCATCGAACTGCTTCACAAGCACCACATCGACCTCGTCGTTCTCGCACGTTACATGCAGATTCTTTCCGATGAGTTCATCAACGAGTTTCCGGGACGCATCATCAACATCCACCATGCTTTCCTCCCCGCGTTTCAGGGCGGCAATCCCTACCAGCGGGCATGGGAGCGCGGCGTGAAAATGATCGGGGCAACCGCCCACTATGCGACTCCGGCCCTTGACGAAGGTCCCATCATCGAGCAGGATGTGGAACGCATCACGCATGAAGCGGAACCGGACGACCTGAAACGTATCGGCAAAGACATCGAACGCCGGGTTCTCACGCGTGCCGTCCGCGCCCATCTGGAGCACCGCATCATTACATCCGGACGCCGGACAATCGTATTTTCAAGATAAAAACGGGAGCAGTTCATGCCGGACCCCGAACTCAATGAGCAGGACAGAAGCCGTATTCATGCCGCCTATGAACACGGGGTCGGGAGCATGACACCCGAAGATCTGGACAAGGTTCTCGCCGATGAAAAAAAGGCAAAAGAGAAAGCAAGGAACCTGAAAGGATTCTTCGAGGAATTCAAACTGCTGTGGTTCCTGCTCCGGGACTACAAGGCGGGGCGTTACAAGGGGGTGCCGTGGAAATTCATCGCCGCCGTTGTCTTCGCCCTGGTCTACCTGATCGCCCCGGTCGATGTCATTCCTGATTTTATCCCGCTCGTCGGCTATATCGACGATACCGCCGTATTCGGGCTCCTTCTCGCCGGTTTCAAATCCGATATTGACGCATACCGCCGCTGGAAAGAAGATAACAGGTAAATCAGGCACAGCCTCCGGAAATGGTATGCCATGCGATTGCAGATTGCAAGGAAACAGCGAAAACACGACATTGCAAACTGCAAGAAACCGGTTATGGCAAATATGGTATTTCAACTCGGTTTCATGGTTGGCACGTATTTTGCTGTATCTTTTTCATCATTGCAACGGAAAGGCGGATTATGCTGGATATCAAGAAAAAATTTCTGATCAGTTTCGGGATACTGCTCCTTCTGATCGGGGCGGTCGGCGGAGTCATGATTCAACAGGTGGGAAAGCTCGGCAGGGCTATCGACGTCATACTGCGGGAAAACTATCAGAGTGTCCTGCTCTGCCAGCAGATGAACAATGCGCTGGAACGTGTTGACAGTGCGCTCCTGTACACATTCACCAACTGGGACAGCGATGTCGCTCCGGTCATCACGGAAAACATCGAACTGATGAAGAAAAGCTGGGCGGCGGAACTCAGAAACGTCACAGTGCAGGGAGAAAAGGAGCGGGCGGAAAAGATCGAAAAACTGCTTCCCCGCTATATTGCGCTGCTTCCTGAAATCACCGATAAAAAACAGCCGGAACAGCGGCGGCGTGAAATCTACCGGCATCAGGCATATCCGCTTTTTCTGGAAATCAAAGCCCTCTCCGGTGAAATTCTGGCGCTCAACCAGCAGAACATGAGCCAGGCGAAAGACAGCGCGCGGATCGAAGCGGAGTATCTTCACCGGCGCGTCCTGATGATCCTTGCGGGATGCTGTCTGTTTGCAATCATTCTGACTGTTCTGCTGAAAAACTGGATTCTCAATCCGATCCGCAAACTGATTCAGCTCACGACGGAAATCAGCAACGGCAATCTTGACATCGTGCTGGACTCCAGATCCAATGATGAAATCGGGCAGCTTTCCCGTTCCTTCAACACGATGGCAACCGCTCTGCGTGAAGCAAGGCGCAATGACAGAATCAAGCTGGAACGCTCCGAACGGACAACCCGCGATGTTTTCCGTGAGCTGCCCACGCCGATTGCGGTATTCGACGCCGTGCGCGGGCGGGTCGAGATCGCCACGCAGAGCGCCGACCGCTGTTTCAAGCTTCATCCCGGCGTCAAAGTCGATCATCTGAATCTGCCGTGGCTTGATGAGATTTATGAAAAGGTGCTCCATACCGGACAAGTCAGCACATGCTCTGAAAACGACGGCATCATTCAGTATTTCATCGACAACAAGGAATATTTCTTCCAGCCGACCGCGATCCCGATCCCGATGGACGCTCCGCCGGAAAAAATTTCAGGAATCGGCGTCATCATGAAAGATGTCACGATGGCGCATGAACAGCAGGAGCTCAAACGGAGTGTCATCTCCACGGTGTCGCATCAGCTCAAAACACCTCTGACTTCGCTTCAGATGTCGATCTATCTTCTGCTGGAGGAAAAAATCGGAAAACTCAATCCCGACCAACTGGACCTTGTTATGGCAATGTGCGACGACAGCGACCGTCTGGCGAATATCGTCAGCGATCTTCTCGACCTCAACCGCGCATCGGGGAGGCAGAAAGTCAAACTTGTCAGGCACTCCCCATCCGCCCTTGTCGCGGAAGCTGCGGAGCGCTTCAATGCGGAATGTCTGGAAAAGAATATCAGGCTGGTTACGGAAGTCGCCCCCGACCTGCCGGATATTCCGGTGGAAAAAATGAGAATCAGATATGTTTTCGACAATCTGATCAGCAATGCAATCCGTTTCACTCCTCCGGGCGGAACGATTACGCTCCGGGCGGAAAACAGGAACGATACGGTTCTGTTCTCGGTCAGCGATACAGGCAGAGGAATGTCGCCGGAAGTCCAAAGTCACCTGTTCGAGCAGTTCTACCGCGCACCCGAACAGGACCCGAAAACAGGGGTCGGGCTCGGTTTGTCGATCGTAAAAGAGATCATAACCTCCATGAACGGCGGGATCAGCGTGGAAAGTCAGGAGGGAGCCGGAAGTTCGTTCCTGTTCACGCTTCCCTCCGTTGCCGGAGAACAGACGGAAAACGGCGATGAAAAGCCTCACGTCAAATGGCTGTGAATGCCCGGAAAGAAGGAAATCGCATCATGGATACGGCACGCAATGCAGACAATTTTCTGAAAATGATCCGCAATGCCCGGCGCGGCAAGCTGAAAATTTATCTCGGCTACTGCGCAGGGGTAGGTAAAACCACGCAGATGCTCAAAGAGGCAATCCGGCTCAAGCACACCGAACATGTCGATGTTGTCGTGGGACTTCTCGAAACGCATGGGCGCGCGGAGACAGCGGCGTGCCTGGAAGACCTTGAAGTCATTCCGCGCCGCATGACCATGCACAGGAACATCGCCGTCACCGAAATGGATGTTCCGGCAATTCTTGCCCGCCGCCCCCAGGTGGTTCTGGTTGATGAACTTGCCCATACCAACGTGCCCGGCTCCAAGAACCGGAAACGCTGGCAGGATGTGGAGGAAATTCTTGATGCCGGAATTCATGTGATCTCCACACTGAACATTCAGCATCTGGAAAGCCTTTACGAAATCGTCGAGCAGGCGACGGGCATCAAGGTGAAGGAGCGGATACCCGACTGGGTTGTCACGGGAGCGGATGAAGTCGTCAACGTGGATGTTTCCGTGGACGATCTCCAGCAGAGAATCCGGACGGGACGCGTCTATCCGGAGGAACGCATCGAGAACGCTCTCGCCAACTTCTTCAGGGACAGCAATCTCCAGCAGCTCCGGGAGTTGACGCTCCGGGAGCTCGCTGCGCAACTTGACACCCGTTACCGCGAACGTGTCGAAAATGAGGAACTGGACGACAATGTAAGCCCCGATCAGGTCATGGTCTGCATGAGTTCACGCAGTCCGAATACAGACGCCCTCCTGCGCTACGGCTCCCGGCTCGCCGGACGCCTCAACCGGAACTGGTATGTTCTCTACGTCCAGACATCCAGAGAAAGCGCAACGCAGATCGACGCCGCGACTCAGCGCCATTTGAACAACACTCTTGAGCTGGCGCGTCAGGTCGGGGCGACGGTATTCACCTATCAGAGCGACGACATCGTGAAAACCATTCTGCAATTTGCCCGGGAACACCGCGTCGGGCATATCATCATCGGTCCCTCCGGATGCCGCCTCCCCTTCCGGAAACGTCTTCTCGGCAAAACCACCCTGCTGGAACAGTTGAGTCTGGAAAATCACGATTTCAAACTGATCGTCACGGAAAACCG
This sequence comes from Lentisphaeria bacterium, assembly GCA_003526375.1. Taxonomy (GTDB): domain Bacteria; phylum Verrucomicrobiota; class Lentisphaeria; order Victivallales; family UBA1829; genus UBA11452. The sequence continues at coordinate 125,685 of DPDG01000060.1, read as the reverse complement.
CCGGAAAGAGTGAGCCGGCTTCCCGGTGTCCACTCTCCTTTCCGCCGTCACAGCCTTACAACACAGTCTCCATAAATGGAATCATAGGCGGCGTTCATCACTTTGACGGCATTCAAGCCATCCTCAAGAGAAGATTCCGGCACGCTCCGCTCCCCGCGCACACAGGCGGCAAAACTGCCGGCAAGGGAGTCATCCGGATTCAGCTTCGGGCGAGGCGCCATGTCAACAATCAGGCGATCCGGCGAGGCATAGTTCTTTCCCACGACATAAAGCGGTTTGTCGAAGTAATCCGCCGCGTAATACCCTTTGTCGCCCGTGATTTTCAGGTTGCACTCCAGAGACTTCGGCCACAGCAGACGCCGCGCGGGGACTCGTTCCTCCAGATTCGAGTAAGAGGGATTGATGAAAAAAGGAACTCCGCCGTCGAGTTTCCCCGTGATTGCCGCATGATCCTCCACCTTCAGGTGCCCGCGCTGGTTCCGTGCCGACATTCCATACACTTCCCGGAATTCCAGTCCTGTAATCCAGCGGATCAGGTCGAACGGGTGCGGATGATCGGTCAGAGCGCCGCCCCGGAAATAATCCGCGCCGGGACGGATCGGCACGATTCTGCCGTAGGACAATTCGGGGTCGCCCCAGTTCGGGAAATAGTTGCACGGGCTCTGCGAGATATTCGTCAGGTAGACCGACTGGATTCTGCCGAGGCGTCCCGACCGGACCAGCTCCCTCGCATACCGGAACTGCGGGTTGAAATGAAGTTCCAGCTCGACCTGAATCGTCTTCGGATAATCCGCGCTCAATTTCAGGAGCTCCGCCCCCTCCTCGGCGTCCATCGTCGGAACCTTCGTGCTGTAAATGTGAAGTCCGCGCGCCATCGCCTCTTTGAACATTCCGAAATGATACTTGTTGTCGCTTCCGATCTGAACGGCGTCGGCTTCGGGATGGGCGTCCAGCATTCTCCGCCAGTCGGAGTAATACTTTACCTCTTTGTTTTTCAGGATTTCCCTGATATTGCCCATGCGCGCCGGATCGTCTTCCGCAACGGCAATGATCCTCCACGGATGTCCGGGGTCGTTTGCAAAACCGCGACAGTATCCGGGGATATGCGGATTTGCGGTTCCCGCAATCAGAATTCCGATTTGCTTCTTCATTGTCCCACAGCCTTTCTGACGGCTTCCGCCATTCGCTCATATCCGTTCATTTCCGGCGCCCCTTTCAGACGGCAGACAGCCCTGATATTCTCCAAGGTCCCGCCGGCAATTTCCGGTTCGCAGGAGTCCACCGTAAATCTGTGAAGCCCCGATTCGTCGGCAAAAACGGAGCCCTCCCCGTTGAAATGCCCCGCAATCGGCTGGTTGGTCAGATGCCCGTCCGTGAAATTGGCTTTGATGAAAAAGGTATCCGGCATGGAATCCGGCAGTGTTTCATTCATTTCAAACTCCGCGACAATCCTGTTTTCAAATTCCGCCAGGGCAAAAAGATTGTTCCGCCCGGCAGCTTTTACGATATAAAGTTTTTTCAGATTGCTGCCAGCCAGATCCTCCGCGAGACAAAGATACTGAACCAGACTGCCGTACAGGAATTCCTCCTCCGCCGACGCCGATCGCCCCGGCCTCTGCCATGTAAACCGCAGAGAACAGAGTTCCCCGCACACTCCGCTTCGCCCCATTTCCCGAATCCGGCGGAATACATCCCAATATAACCACATGTTTTTCATTTCTGCTCCTTCGTCATTGTTATTCATTGATGTAATACCTGAAATAAAGCAGTTTCTCCATGCCGCAGAAAAAAACGGAAACAGGAACTCTTTTGTGAAAAATTTCCGTTTTTCAGATCTTTCAATATGATATTCTGCGGGAAAGTCAACGTCTTGATTCCCTGTTTTGCAGCATGAATCATCACAAAATCATTATTTCCCCGAAAAATATCTTCACTGTCTAAATAAAGATGAATCTTTTGTTCCCGGCAGATTTGACGTATTTTTTCCGGAGAGACTGGCTTGTAACTGTAATAGCTGGTTCCCCAAGCCGTCCTGATCGACGGACGATTCGCAATAAAGGAAAGATAAGGTGTAGAGAAATCTGCCATAAAAGATAAGCCGGTAAGACATTTCATAGATTGAGTTGAATCCCCTTCTTCCGAAAGATACCCGGGGGCAAATATCCATAATGCCGCCGCATAGTTTTTCGCCAGTTTCCGATGAATCATTGTTCTCTGTTTTTTTGTTATATAGTAGGCATTCAAAAAGATATACAGCTTGTAATCCGGCATATTTGCAGATTCCAGATCACTTAGCAAATATGTGTCAAAAGGAGTGCCGATCTTCGGCATGATTTCCATTGTTCTGCTGACATATTGGTCAAGAAACGGTGATCCGGGAGCATATTCCATACTCTGTTCATCGCAAATAACTGCCACCTGTGCAGTCCGCTTGCGGGGAACGGCAAGCACTTCTCTTTCAATTGCACTCATCTGGCTGATTTCATTCATGATGCGTTCAGAATGAAACACGGCATTACCCGCAATAAGAAACCACCAGATATTGGTTGCTTGAACAAGAGAATTGCCAAAGGTGCGCCAATTCACTTCAGATGTTTCATCTGGAGTCGTCGTTTTACAGTTAACCGGAGTATTGCAGAGATGAGTCCGCATATCCGCTTCGTCCCAGTATAATTTGCCGTGCATTCGCAAACTGGCAGAATATTCACAAATGAAATTTCCCGCTTCACCACCCCGGCGTGCTACATAAGTCATCGGAGCACAAATAAAGTCAACGTCTTGGCATTCTAGAACCTCTTTAAGATTTTGAAATCCAAGATTAGCCAAGGACTCCTGATCCATATACATGGAATAACCGTAAAATGTTCCGATTAATTTGCGGTTTGAAAGAGCTTCCCTAACCCGCTTTACCCCATATATGAGGCTGTTCACAGTCGTATCACTCATGAAACGGCGATAATCAACTATTTTTCCGCGGATTGCAGTTGGAGTAAAAACCTTGTCCTTTCCTGTTTCTCTTCGTTCAGCCACCGAAGGTATCTTTGCCGTTTTCAAAGTTACCTTGGGATCATTCCAAGCTTCCTGAAGTTTTTTATCAGTGGAATATTTTCGGCTTAACCACTGCCGAAAAGCATTTACGGCAACTTGCGAATAGTCAAATTTACCTTCGGACCAGCCCCACCAAAACCATTCTGACGTTTCACCACCAGCAATCACATAACCAGCAATATTTCTTGCGTAACGACTGTTTTCCAAATGTCTGGTCACATCATAAAGCATCTGGGAACAATCAACAAGCCAACGATCTGAGGCTAAACTCGGCTGAACCGAGTTTTTACCTTCCGCACTTGTTCCCAGCTCTCCCGGATATTGTTTCAACCACCATTGAGGAACGTTCATCTTGCAACGTACTAAAATTTTAGCATTGGGATTTGCTTCTATGATCTTCTGCAGCCTTGCCTCAATTTTCGGAAAATCATATTTACCGGGAGCAAGCCACCATTGAGAACAATTTTCTCCCCAAGACAACCATGGCCAAAAAATCTCACTGACATAATCAACTCCGGCTGCGGCAAAATCCCGGACAGAGTTGAATACCCCCAGATTACTTGCGGCACATTCCGGCATCATGCACATACCCGACTCAAGATTACCATCCCGGAACAGACGTGGCATGCCCTCAAAATCGGCTACATAATATTCAGATCCTTTTTCCGGCAAGTTACATTCAGGCAGAAATGCTTCATATTTTGCCGTCAGAGACAACTTCTTTTCATATTTCGGATCGTATTCATCGGCATATACATCTTTTAACAATCGAATACGCACCCCCTGAGTGGAATAATGGGGACTCTGCTGTTTTCGGATCAATTCTATCTGATTGAAATCAAGAGCTTTGTCATACAATTGAATATCTTTCAGCAGTCCGTTGAGAAACATATTGGAAGAACCGAGAGAGTTTTGCCCATATCCAATCAATAAAGGGGTATTTGCAATCACAAGTTGCCTTTCTCCCGTTCTTCCCTCGGCTACGACTTTGCCATTGAGATAAAGCCGAATCATTCCGCGATCAAAAGTCACGGCGCAAAAATTCCAATGATAAGGAGACGCTTGGGGACAGTCTTTCAACGCACGACGTTTGCCGTCCGGCATTACAAGATCATTATGGTTGCGAAGAAGACCGCGCCATTCTCCTCGAGCATTCATATATCCAAACTCAGGAACGAGTCCGAAGAGACCAAATTTGAAATCGACACGAGGGGGCTGACTGCCGCGATCGCCTTTAAAAACAATTTGCCTGTAATCTCCAGTATTCGCAGGAGCAAGCCATGCAGTAATTGTCAATGATTCAGCATTGAATCTGCTTTTTGGAATCATAGCTTTTGCCTTGGTCAGCGGTATCGCCCATAATGCATCGCTATTCCCCTGATAAAGCTCCCCCTCCATTAGAGGATTGCCTTTATAAGATCTAAAAAAAGGCTGAGGATTTTCTGCGAAAAGATAAACATTCAGAGATAGAATAAGAATAAAAATAATACCTGACTTCTTCATTTTGCCACCTTTCTTCATCATAGAATCTTTGTTTCAGTTTGTTTTCCCGCTGAATTGATTTTTCCATTTGTAGATCTTTTTATTGGATTCGCCCAATCAGCCAGAGGATTTTGATAAAGATCTCATGTAAATCCCCTTTTTGAAAATTTCACAATCTCTCCATCAAACTACACAAGCATGATACTTCTCTGTACGGCAACGAATCAAAAAAAAACGATGAAAATGTAATGAATCTTTAGCTATTTTCTGTAATACCAGGGAACTAAATTTAAAGTGAGTTCATTGTTGGTCTCTACATGCCCATCCAGCCAAAGATAGTTGGAACCTCCAGAATGAGCCCTGTATGGACCAGCAGACAACATACGGTTATTCCGTAACAGAAAAGCCCTGCCACCGGATGGAACACCGCCTCGTTCAACTGCTTTATATGCATCCCCCATAACCGGAATTTTTGATGGTCCGGTATTTCGAATCTGACCAATTTTGGTTAATCCGTGTTTTAATTCAAAGAGTCCAAAATCTTGATACATCTTTGCTTCATCAAATCCATAATCTGCCCTGGTCGCATCGGAGCAGAATCCAGCATTATAGCCATAACTTATGAATATAGGAAAGTTATTATAAGCATTGTAGCCGGTTCCTGTGTTGAAGTTCCGACCGGCAACAGGGCGATGCGATGGACAGATAAAATATTTCGTGGGAGAATATTTTGACAAAGTTGCAATGTCAGAAAGATTTTTGTTGTCGCAATCCCAAATTGCCCCATCAAGAAAACGATTTGATCCATACACGCCATCCCTGGGCATAATGCCGATATTGGACGTAAGTAACTCATGCCAAAAAAGAGGATGAGTTCGGGGAAAATCTCTTAGAGAATAGGGAAGAAGATAACCACCATAGCTGTCGGCATAGAGTCCTCCCCAGTAACCGAATTGTTTCACCGCGTTAACGCATGCGATGGCATGTGCTTTTTCCCGTGCCTTATTCAATGCCGGCAGCAGCATTGCCGCGAGAATCGCGATGATCGAAATCACGATGAGGAGCTCGATCAGGGTGAAAATCTTTGTTTTCACCCTGGAAGTAAGAACAGAAGAACAAGGAACATGGAAGTAAGAAGGAACGGAGAAACATTGGAACAATTCAATAATGGAATGAAAAAAAGAAGAAAGAAGATCAGGGGACTGGCAACATCCTGCCCTGTCTTGCTGCCGGCAGAATGAAATACCGCTTTCATAACTTTTCCTCATCAGGAGTTTGATCAAAGGGAAAGTCCGTGTTTTCATCCTTGAGATTTTCTTACTTCCGTTTTTTCTGAAATGCATCTGCATAAAACCTCCTATACTGTTTTCTGTTATTTATTATAATGAAAAAAACGTTTTTGTCAATTGAACAAAGGTTGCAAAACTTGTCTTTATGATGTATTCTATCAAATAAACGGAAAAATAAATATTGTATGGAGAGGATATGAACTTTGCACGTCACCGCCTAATTCCGGCAGACAGGATTCCACCAATGCCCCTTTCATTGAAAGGAGTCGGAAGATACCACGCTTCCGCAGGATGGGAGGAAAACAATGACGGAATTTACCGTCCGCACTGCGGAATCTTCTGGTGCAGAAGCGGAAATGCGGCATTCGTCATAGGAAACCGGAAATACACGCTTGAAGCAGAACAGGCGGTTTATTATTATCCTTTTGAAGCGCATAAAATCTATGGGATAAGCAGCTCTTTCGACTACTTCTGGATGACGTTCGACGGAATTGACGCAGCCGGAGTCCTCGGCATGTTTCAATATCCGAGGGAACCGTTTCACGCAGGGCCGCCGCCCGAAGAAATGTTCCGCCGGGCGTATGAAAGCCTGGAGGGGCTGACCGATGCCGCACGTTATCTCGGAGGAGCTCTCGTCTACCGGATTCTTTCGCTTGCCGGCTCTCCGGCGGATATGCAAAAAGAGAAATCGAAGGAAACACATCTCGTCACCCGGTTCAAACAGATCGTCGCCGAAGAGGCCGGCAACAGAGAGTTGAATCTCATGAACATTGCGGAACGGCTTCAATGCCACCGGACGACTCTGACGCGCCTCGTCAAAAAAGAGCTGGGGATCGTTCCCGCGCAGTATCTGAATCACGTGCGCCTGCAAAATGCCCTGGAGCTGCTGGAAAACAGCAATCTGACTGCCGCGGAGATCGGCGAAATCTGCGGATTCGCCACACCGGAATATTTTTCCAGAAAGTTCAAGCAGCTTACCGGAGAACCGCCGCGGCGGTTCAGAAATCACTGAAATCAAAAAGAAAATACGGTTTTTCCGATTTTGCGAGATTGAAAAATCTCCAATTTGGACAACAGTATCATGCAGGGGGGATTCCGGGACAAAACAATCTGTCCCCGATCCTGATGGAACAACAGAGAAAAACGGCATCAACGGTTTCCGAAAAGAAATGCACGGCAGAATCCGCCGTTGCGGGGAAAACCGGTGATCCTGTTCAGAGGAAAGGGTAGACTCATGATGAAAAACAACGGACAATCACTTTTGCACAAAGACGGAATCAGCTATGTCATTCCATTCATTCTGATCACCTCGTGCTTCGCATTCTGGGGATTCGCCAACGATATCACCAACCCGATGGTCAAGGCGTTTTCCAAAATCTTCCGGATGAGCGTGACGGACGGCGCTCTGGTTCAGGTCGCATTCTACGGCGGCTACTTTGCGATGGCGTTTCCGGCGGCGATGTTCATCCGCAAATATTCCTACAAAGCCGGAATCCTGCTCGGACTGGCGCTCTATGCCGTCGGGGCGCTGCTCTTCTTCCCGGCAAAAATGACGGGCAGCTACTATCCGTTCCTCATTGCGTATTTCATCCTGACCTGCGGACTCTCTTTCCTTGAGACAAGCTCCAATCCCTACATTCTTTCCATGGGAACCGAGGAGACCGCGACCCGGCGGCTGAATCTCGCGCAATCCTTCAATCCGATGGGTTCACTGATCGGCATGTATGTGGCGATGCATTTCATTCAGGCGAAGATGAATCCTCTCGACACCGCCCGGCGCGCAGAGCTCACAGATGCCGAATTCGCGGCGGTCAGGGATTCGGACCTCTCGGTTCTGATCCAGCCGTATCTGATCATCGGGCTCGTCATCATCGCCCTGTTCTTCCTGATCAAGTTCACAAAGATGCCGGCAAACCACGATCAGACGCACGACATCAACTTCTTTCCGACGCTCAGGCGCATTTTCTCCATTCCGCGTTACCGCGAGGGAGTGATCGCGCAGTTTTTCTATATCGGCGTCCAGATCATGTGCTGGACCTTCATCATCCAGTATGGAACCCATCTGTTCATGTCGCAGGGCATGGACGAAAAGACGGCGGAAGTCCTTTCGCAGAGATACAACATCATCGCTATGATCATCTTCTGTTTCAGCCGCTTCATCTGCACTTTCCTGCTGCGCTACCTGAATCCGGGGCGTCTCCTGATGCTGCTCGCGATTGCGGGAAGCGTTCTCACTCTGGGAACGATCTTCTTTGAAAACAACCTCGGAATGTACTGTCTCGTCGGAATTTCCGCCTGCATGTCCCTGATGTTTCCGACCATTTACGGTATCGCGCTGGAGGGGCTCGGAGACGATGCGAAGTTCGGCGCGGCGGGGCTGATCATGGCAATCCTCGGCGGTTCGGTGCTGCCTCCGCTTCAGGCGGCAATCATCGACAAGGGAACTCTTTTCGGGATGCCGGCAGTCAATCTCTCCTTCGTCCTTCCGCTGATCTGCCTCATAGTGGTGGCAATCTACGGATATCGCTCTTATAAAAGAGCATAAAGATAAAATAGCGGAATTTCAGAATGCCCGGTACAGGTGCGCCGCATCTGTACCGTTTTTTCATTCAAGACAACTGCCTGATACCGCGATGCTCTGCATCGCAAGGGGAACCGCTATTCCGGGGGTGGAAGTATCTTCAGCGAGGGGAGTGATTCCTGTCCGGTACAGAAACGAACACCACTTTCACGCCTTGCGACTGTGCCGACCTGATGACGGCATGATTTTCCGGATCAAAGGTTGTGATGAGAATATGAATCCTGTTCCACGGCAGGGAACGGCAGAACCCTTTCCGTTTGAACTTGGAATGATCCGCAAGTATGATCCGCAGCGAGGACTTTCCAAGCATAAGGGCGATCTGCTCCGAACATTCGTCGGAGATGTCAATCAGTCCGGTTTCATCCACTCCGTAGGCGGAGGCGACTCCCACATCGCACTCATAATTTTCGAGGGAGCGGCGAAGCGCGGGACCCTCCAGATTGCCCGTCCGGAAGTCGAACTCGCCACCGGTCAGGATGACCTGCGGTCCGTCGCCGGTGGGAAAACGCATCCGCAGAATACGGCACAGATCTGGAAGATTTGTAATGATGCGCCCCTGCGTCAGGTAAAAACCGAGATGCCCCGTCGTCGAACCGCCGTAAATCATGACGGAATGGCTGTCACGGATATATTTGACCGCTTCCTGCGCGATTGCCTTTTTTTCCTTGATATTCCATTCCTCGCGGAGTCCATAGGGAACGGACGGCACTTCCTGCTCAAGAAAGCGGATACCCCCATGAGTCCGGAGCGCAAGCCCGGATGCGGCAAGTTCATTGAAGCTGCGCCGGATCGTGGCTCTGCTTGCGTTGTAACGTTCTGCCGCCTGGACAGTAGAAAGAACCCGCAGGCACTGCAAATCATTCAATATCTGTTGAATGCGTTCTTTTTTCATGGCAATCCGTCTCCTGAGGATACAGAATAGCATGAAAACGCTCAAAATCAATGCGCACTATTACCGGAAACGATCATAAATACTGTTTTTTTCAGAAATAATGATCGTTTTACTTGTAATTATGATTGTCTTTCGAGCTCATCGAGGCATAGTATGCGCGAAAAGAATCATTCACAGAAAGGAAAAAATGAACAAGATTCAGATTTGCGGGCATCGCGGATTCCCGGAAAAATATCCGCAGAATACTTTGCCGTCTTTCGAGGCGGCAATCAGGATCGGGTGCCACCGGATAGAATATGACCTGCACTGGACGGCGGACCGGAAAATTGTCGTATGCCATAATGCGTCGATTGACGAGACCTCGAACGGGAGGGGGGAAATTGCCTCCATGACGTTCGGCGAACTGCGGAAGTATGACTTCGGAGGCTGGAAGTCGGAGCGTTTTGCCGGGACTCCGATTCCCGCATTCGGGGAGGTGCTGGAACTGGCGAATGAAAAAAATCCGGCGCTGTTCCATCTGGTTGAATTGAAAGTCGATTCCATTGAGTTTGCCGAGGCGGCTGTCGCGGAACTGCTGCGCCGCAACATGGGCGGACGCTTCACGCTCGTCAGCTTTCATCTGGAACTGCTGAAAGAAATGAAAATAAGACATCCGGAGATTCTGATTCACGGAAATCCCGATTGCGGGCTGCCCGATTTCAATTATGAAGACTACCGCATGTTCGATTCCGTCGGACTCTGGCGCGACCGTGTCACGCCGGAAATCGTGCGCGGTTTTCACTCTGTCGGCACGCAGGTGGACGCATGGACCGTAGATCATGAGGATGAGTTTCTGAAACAGTTGGAAAACGGTGTGGACAGCGTAACCAGCAATAATCCCGAATGTATTCTGAACTGTGCAGGGCGTATCAAATGAGTCTGACGGCATTCCTTCTTATTTTGAGTTCGGTTCTGCTTCACGCGCTCTGGCATTTCATCAGCAAGAGGCAGAATCCTGAGTTCATCTTCTTTATTGTATTCTCGCTTGCGATTTTCCTGACGATGTTTCCGTTTTTTCTTTTTTCCGGAGTCATTCCGTGGAGACTGCCGTTTTCCCTGTGGCTCTGCATCCTCGGAGGCGGACTGTGCGGAATGCTCGGCGACATCGGATTTTCCTACGCTTACCGTTATGCGGATATTTCACAGGCATATCCGATGGCGCGCGCTCTGCCGGTGTTGCTCACGGCACTGATCACCAATATTTTCGGATTCGGAAAACCTTTGACGCTGACTGTATCGGCGGGAATGGCAATCATTTTCACCGGCTGCATTCTGATGCCGCTTCCCTCTCTGCGCCATTTTTCTCTTTCCGCATACAGAGGCAGAGGTATGTTCGGGATTCTTCTCGCCGCGGCGGCAACGACCGGATATACGGTGATTGACAGTTTCGGAATTCACGGCATGATCAATTTTGCGCCGGAGGCAAGCCGCATCTGCAGTGCGGGAGCATACTCATGCATTCGGGAATTTGTCGTTTTCTCCTCGCTTTCTCTTGTTTCGTTTCTGAAAACGGAGGAGAGAAAACACCTTTCAGGAAAACTGTTTCTTCAATCACAGCCGTATCTTGCGGGATTTTTCGCCGGACTGGCCTACCTGCTGGTTCTGGTCGCAATGGGATATGTCACAAATGTGAGTTACATACAGGCGTTCCGTCAACTGAGCCTGCCGATCGGCCTGCTGCTGGGAATTCTGATTCTGAAGGAACGTGCGACATTTCAGAAAATTGCGGGACTGGCGTTGATCCTGACAGGTCTGTTTCTTGTTGCGCTGAACTGATTTTTGCGAAGTAGCTATAAGTTTCAGGTTACAAGTAAGAAGCCGAGACTTGAAACTCATAACTTGAAACTTATAACTTGAAACCTCATTTTACACAATGAACCCAGCCGAGATGGATCGCCGCTCCCCAGAGAGTTGCAAGGACAATCCAGAGAACCACACCATGCACCACAGGTTTGAGTCCGAGTTCTTTCAGCTTTTCACGACTCAGGTTCGCACCGATCAGGAACAGAGTCACAATCATCATATATTTCGAGACCTCTTTCAGAAAGCCTCCCGCGGGAGCCGTGACCGGAATCCATGTCACAAGAGCCGCCGCCGCGATGAATCCGGGAATGAACCACGGAATTTTGAGCTTGATTTTCCGCTTTTCGCCTTCCGTCGCGTTCGCGACAAAGCAGGACAGAAAAAGCGTCACGGGGACAATCCAGAGCGCACGGGCGAGTTTCACAGTGGTTCCGACCTCAAGCGCCGTCGGTCCGTACTGCATTGAGGCGCCGACGACCGAGCTGGTGTCATGAATGCCGAGGGCGGACCAGAAGCCGAACTGAACTTCACTCATACCGAGAGCGTGTCCGATCGGCGGAAAAATCAGAAGCGCAATCGCGTTCAGGGTAAAGACCGTCGCCGAAGCAATCGCGACATCATGCGCTTTGGCTTTCAGAACCGGAGCCGCCGCCGCAATCGCACTGCCGCCGCAGATCGAAGTTCCGACACTCACCAGATACATCGTATCGCGGGCGAGTCCGAGACGCTTCCCCAGCCAGACCCCCAGCGCAATTCCAAGCGTAATGCCGATCGCCGTATAGATCATCCCGTTCGCCCCTGCACGGAGCACATCCACAAGATTCATTCCGAATCCCATGCCGACGATCGAAGCGCCGAGCAGAGTGGAGGTCAGTTTACCGGTCACGGACGCAAAAGGATTCCCGTAAGTCACGGCAAAAATCACTCCGGCGATCACGGCAACGCCCGGAGCATAGTTGCGCAGAACCGGACACGCCCACGGAACCACGAAAAAAGCCGCCGCAACCGTCAGAAAGACAATGCGGCGCGTCCATTCTTTTGCATCGGCACCCGTTCCGGCAGGCATGTTCACCGGCTCCTGTTTGACTGCACTCTCATCCATTCTCCAAGTTCCTTTCCTGTTGTTCTGATGTTTTTCACTAGAGAATGGGAGATAATATACTGTTGGATATCAAAAATAAAAATTATTGCATATTATGATTTGATAATTAAAATTTATCGTTTACATTATTCATCATTATGATAGACCGCAAACTGAATATTTTCCGCATGGCGGCGGTCCTGAACAACTTCACGGAAGCCGCGGCGGCGCTCGGAATGACCCAGCCGAACGTGACCCAGCAGATCGCACAGCTGGAACGGGAACTGGGACATACTCTTTTTGAACGTGACGGACGGCAGGTTCATCTGACTCCCGCCGGGCGCACGCTGCTGCAGGAAAGTGAAAAGCTCCTGAACGAGGCGGAACAGCTGATACGCAAGATTCACAATGCCGCCTCGGAAATCCGTCAGTATCGGCTCGGCGCCACCATGACGGCGGGCGGGTATGTCCTGCCGAAGCTGCTTGCGCAGTATATGCGGAAACATCCGGAAGTGAATCTTGACCTTCATATCGCAAATACCAATGAAATTGCCGACATGCTCAAAAAGCACCGGCTGGACATGGCTCTGGTGGAGGGCCCGTTCGACAAGAAATGCTTCTTCTATGAACCGCTCCTGGAAGATGAACTTGTCGCGGTCGGCGCTCCCGGATTCGCGGAAAAGGAATTAAGCCTTGCGGATTATCTTGAAAAAGGGAAACGCCTGATTCTGCGTGAAACGGGGTCGGGGACACGGTGGCATTTCGACTGTTTCCGTCAGGAACACAACCTGCCGCCGCCCAGACGCCGCTGCATTCTGGAAATATCGGGATTCGACGCAATCAAACAGCTTGTCAGGAGTGGATTCGGAATCAGCGTCATGTCGGAATTGGCGATTCAGGACGAGCTGGCGGCGGGAACGCTGTCAAAAGCCCGTTTCATGGAAGGTCCCATCCGGCGTTCCATCAATTTTATTTATATGCCGAATGAAAACCTGAAATTTGCAGAAGATTTCATCTCCTTCTGTCGGAGAACAACCAGAAAAAACATGGAAAAACATCTCTAGTTTTTTTTATGTCCTGCCGGTGAACGATTGAAGAACTGTCTCTGCAAAGGACCTTCCAAAGAACCATCAGAATATACCCGGTTCCTGTACTGATCCAGATGATTTCCCATTTTTTCTTCCAGAAGCAAACTCTTTTTCGTCTTGTCTGTTTTTCCCGGATTTTGGTAAAGATAGCTTGACCCGCACCAGCCTGCTTTCGACATATGCGCATCCCATGACTGATCCATTCCACAGAAATAGACTTTTCGATCAGTCAAGTAATTCTGGTCATATATCAATCGCAATTCCGGCGGATATTCTCCGTTATTGTCTCCTGCATACATTGCCAGCGCCAAAGCAATTTGCTTCATATTACTGGCACAAGCTATTCTTCGGCTCGGTTCAGGAGGACAGGAAAGAGTTCCGAAAGTCAGAAAAAAAACAAGAAACAGAGCGGGAAGCAATATAGGAAGAAAAGTTCTCCCGACATTGCGAAACCAGCGAACCACCTCATAAATGACAGAGCAAAAAAGCAACAGCAACAATAAGATGTGCCATTGGGGAATATTCATATCCTGAAAAAAGCCTCGAGCATAATTGACGCAGAAAAAGACATCGACAACAATAACGGCAATAATAATGAAATACAAATAATATTTCTTAAGAAACGCCATAAAGGCACCTCATATCTGTTTACGGAAATAATATATCATAAATTCTCTATCAAGTCAAATCGGACACAGAGCTACAGAAAAATAAACAACAACGCAACAAATCTTCACGCATATTTTCCAAGCAGGACATGACTCAAATCCTAATGGTCTTTCCGGTCCTTTTCGTCTTTTCTGCCGCCTGTCATTTGACAAAAGAGTCCTTTTATGATAAGTTTCAGAAAAAAACAGAGAAAGGAAATCGGAAAACTATGAAGAAAATACTCGTTTCCGGACTCAATCCGGCATGGCAGAAAACATTGATATTCCCAGCCCTGCAATGGGGAGAAGTCAACCGGGCGGCAAAAGCGGAATGCACCGCGTCCGGCAAGGGAATCAATTTCGCCAGGGCGGCAAAAACCTGGGGAAAAGCCGATGCGCTCGTCCTGCAGTTCGCGGGCGGCATCACCGGCAAACTCCTGACCGATGTGCTGGATCAGGAGCAAATCCGCCACTTCACCGCAGTATCCGAGGCTAAGACAAGAGTCTGCACCACAGTGATCAGCCAAAATCCGCATTCCGTCACGGAGCTGATCGAGCCGTCCGAAACAATTCCGGAGGAAACGGTCCGCCGGCTTTTCCAGATGGCAGTAAAGGCGCTCCCGGAAGCCGACGCTCTCGCGGTCTGCGGGACTTATCCGCCGGGAGTTTCGCAGGATTTTTACACCTCGCTGATCGGGGAAGCCTCCCATGCGGGAAAATTCGTCCTGCTGGACTCTTTCATGAATGTGGAACAATCCCTTCAGGCGGGCGTATCCCTGTTGAAAGTCAATCTTGAGGAAATCTTCAAACTTTCCGGCAAAGCGGACATCTTTTCCGCCATCGGCTGCTGCATGGAGCGTTATCCGGTGAAGATGATCGCCGTCACGGCTGGTCCGGACAACGGCTATTTCTTCAACGGCAGAGAGTTGTATCAGCTTGCCCCGCCGAAGATCGGCAAAGTGGAAAATACGATCGGCGCAGGCGATACCTGTTCCTCGATCACGCTCTCCGAAATCGTGAACGGCACCGACCCGATGGAAGCGTTCCTGCTCGGGCTTTCCGCCGCTTCGGCAAGCTGCATGACACAGGTCTGCGCATATTATGACAAGAACACGGCGCTGGAACTCCGCAAGACGGTCCGTTCCCCTGAACTCATAAAAAACTATTGAAAGGATTTCATAATAATGAATGATGAACAGACTCCCCGGTCCCCCGAGGAAAAACAGTCAGGCTGTGCAAACAAAGGCTGCCTGATCGGTTCGCTGGCTGCATTGGCAGTTCTTGCCGCAGGCGGTTTCATGCTGCTCCTGCTGATCGGGCTCATTATAATCGGGGCAAACAAATTGAGTGAATTGGACACCGGAGATTCTCCGGCGACATTCCGTTATGCCAGCGGCAGAAATTTCAAGGAAATCTATGTGGAAGGCTCCAACAGCGTCAGTTGTCCCAATAAAATCGTCGTGATCAATGTCAACGGGGTCATTGTTTCGGATGAGGGCAGTTCTTATTATGACAGCGCCGTTTCCGGATATATCCGCGCCCAGCTCCGCAAGGCGGCAAACGATTTCACTGTGAAAGCGGTCATCATGAATCTGAACACGCCCGGCGGGGAAGTGACGGCATCCGATGAAATCTATGAAGAAGTTCTGAATGTCCGCGCGAAGAAACCGGTCGTTGCAATGATGAACTCCATTGCGGCAAGCGGAGGCTATTACATCGCGGCGGGATGCCGCCCGATCATCGCCAACAAACTGACACTGACCGGCAGCATCGGCGTCATCATCTCGACCTACAATTATCAGAAGCTCTTTGAAAAGATCGGGCTCCAGTCGGAAGTCTATACTTCCGGCAGGATGAAGGACATGCTCAACGGCGGGCGCGCGCGCACACCGCAGGAGGTCGAGATCATTCAGAAGCTGGTCAACAATACTTACGACGTCTTCGTGAACATCGTCGCAAAATCACGCAATATTCCGGCGGAGAAGATCAAAACCTCGATCATCGGCGACGGCAGAGTGTTTGACGGGCAGCAGGCTTTGAAGCTCGGACTCGTAGACAAGCTCGGCTATTTCAAAGATGCCGTCGCGGAAGCCGTCAAGCTTGCCGGAATCGAGGGGACTTACGCAGTCATCCGGTATGAGGAAAGCTTCTCTTTCGCAAGATTCTTCGACCTGATGAGCTCGAAAGCACAGCCGGTCAGCATCTCTCTGCGGGGAGAGTCCACCAATACCTTCCATCCGCAGAAGGGCAGACTCTACTACCTGCCGTCCGATTTCTGATGCAGGATTTCCGTAAAAGTGTCCTTCAGTCCTCCCTGTGGCTCAAGGACATTTCACAGGATACGTTTTCGTGGTCGGCAGGCAAGCACCGCCTTTTCCATGCCTGCCGGCGCGCGTATCTCATCCGATATTATATCGCGCAGGGCGGATGGGACGCAGGCGCCTCGCAGATCGCGCGCAAGGCATTCACGGAAAAATATCTCCGGACCTTTCCCGCGTGGCTCGCGGAAATGCTTGCGGATTCCCTCGCGGAAACTTTGCTTCAATTGAAGAATGTGCCGAAACACAAGCGCAGAGGCGAGTTGATCCATGCTCTGAAACTGCATTTGTCGCACCGCATCTTTCTTGCGGATATTTTTCTGGAAAGCCGGGAGTATCTCAACGATCCCAAAAAGCTTGCCCTGTTCGATCTCTATTACCGGACGGGACGTTTCTCCTCCATCAAAGAGATCCCGGAGGAATGCAAAAGGTTTTACAAAGAGTTTTTCACCTTTTTCCCCGACTCCGCAATGCTTGAGAGAATTCTCGAAACGGATGTGCTGTCATGGCGTGTCCCGCCGGATTTCATCCTGATGCACTGCGGTTCGCTTCCGGTTTACCTGCGCCCGCGCATCTATGCATTCGACCGGGGCGGCATTCTTTCACTGGAATTCAATCTCTATCCACAGGAGAAGGACCGCCCGAAAGTTTCTTATGCGGATACGCATGGAAACCTTGCAGACTCCCTTTTCGCAAGTTATGTTTCAGGGCGCTACAATACCGCCGTCGTGGAATGCCGCTCTTTCATGCAATGTGCGGGGAAAGTCATGGAGGACAGTTACGCGCCCTCCCCTGCGGATGAAGAACAGATTCACGATTCCGCCGGGGAAATGCTCGCCGTTCTCCCGTCTTCGTCAAGTTCCCTGAAAGATTTTCCGCCGTCAAGGGAACCGCAGCGCTGTTCCCGCTGTCTGTTCCAAGGTACCTGTTCTTATCTCGAATGCTGAGTTTTTTGCAAATCCTGTGTTTGGGGACTTGACAAATCCGGGATTTAAGCTTAGTTATATGGGGTAAAACTCAACCAGTAAATAATGAAGGAGAAGAATTATGGCTGAAGTAATACATGTCACTGCGGAAAATTTCGACGAAGCAACATCCAGAGGCGTCTGCCTGCTCGATTTCTGGGCGGAATGGTGCGGTCCCTGCAAAATGCTCTCCCCGATTCTGGATCAGGTCGCGGCGGAGATCGGAGACAAGGCGCTTATCCTCAAGGCAAATGTGGATGACGTTCAGCAGCAGACCGTGAAATTCGGAGTCCGCAACATTCCGGCAATCTTCATTCTGAAAGACGGCACGGTCGTAAAACAGTTCAACGGAGTTCAGGACAAAGCCACTTTGATCAAAGCGATCGAAGACGCGGCGAACGCCTGATCGCCACCAACCACTCGGCCGGGTTTCAAAACCCGGCTTTTTCGTATCCGCCCATGAAACTCTCTTTTCCTCCTGAAATCGCCTCCGCCCTCAAAGGGAAGAAAATCTTCTGCTCGCTCAGCGGCGGCGCGGACTCCCTTGCCCTGCTTCTGTTCCTGGACTTGCACAAGGAAGCGGCAGGGTTCGCGTTGGAAGCGGTTCATTTTGAACATGGATTCCGGGGGCGCGCATCCATTGCGGACGCGGCATTCTGCAAAAGACTCTGCATGCAAAGAAACATTCCATGCGCCTTGTTCCGCATTGATGTTCCCCACAACAGACAGAGGGGAGAAGGCGACGAAGAAGCGGCGCGGCGCGTGCGTCTGGAATACTGGCGCAAAATCGTCTTCAATCCGGAACACTCGCTGGTCGCTCTCGGGCACCATTCCGGAGACCGGATCGAAAATGTATTCCTGCGTCTTTTCCGCGGCTCCAACTCCACAGGACTCAGTTCCATGCGTTTCATTCAGAAAATCGGGCGCATCACCTTCATCCGCCCGTTTCTGGATTACGCCAAGCAGGATCTGGAGCAGTTTCTGCGGGAACAGAATGTCATGGAGTGGCGGCACGATTCCACCAATGACACCTCCGTCTATAAGCGCAATCTGATCCGGAACAAGCTCCTGCCGGAAATCCGGAAAGAATTTCCATTTGCCGAAGCGGGAATCCTTCAATCCATCCGCACCCTTGCCGAGGACTCGGCATTTCTGGAGGAATCCGCCGACAGGGCATACAGAAATCTCCGCACAGATTCCTCCGCAACAGACTGGCGGGCACTTCCGGCGGCACTCCTGCCGCGCGTCCTCCGGCGTTTTCTCACGGAGGCAACCGGAAGCGACATCATCCCGGATTCCAATCTGATCGAACGGCTTTCCGCAACACTCGCCCTGCCCGATTCCGGACGCCGCCGCATCATTCCGCTCAGCGGACAGAAAGATTATCGTCTCACGCTCAAATCAGGAAAAGTAGCCTGCGAGAAAAGACTCCCGGCGCAGTTCCTGCCGGATGTCCTCTGGGACTATCGGCAAGAGCATCGCCTGGAATACGGCACAACGGTATTGACGGCGGAATTCATCACACCGGAGGAAATGCTGTTCACAACCGATAAAAGCGCCGCATTCTTTGACGCCTCGAAACTGAATGGCAGGTTGACGGTTTCGACATGGAAAACAGGCGACCGCATGGTGCCGTTCGGGAAACAGAATCCGGTGTCCCTGAAAAAGCTGTTTTCCGATGCAGGCGTCCCGATGGAACAAAAGCGTTCCCTGCCCGTTGTCAGGAACAGTTCAGGAACGATCCTCTGGATTCCTTTCGTTAAAAATTCCGCCTTTGCCCCCGTCACGCCTGAAACGGAACAGGTTCTGAAACTGCTGGCTGTTCACAGTCCGGAGTGACGGGAAACTCAACTTCTGATTTATGAATTCTCTATCCCGCGATTCGGCGTATTGCTTTGATGAATTCGGTAAAGAGGATCACGGAAAAGCCTGTGGCAAGGATTCCGCCCCATACAGACAGCGGAAGTGGCTGTGTATTGAAAAATGCTCCGCCCCACTGCGTAATGACAACCTGCAATCCGAAAGTCAGGGCAAAAACACCGAGCATCAGATGATTTTTGCTCAGATTCAGGAAAATGCTGGTATCGGAAAGTTCACGGCTGTTGAACGCATTGAAAAGCTGGAATACAACGAACAATGTAAACAGAACCGTACTTTTCTGTTCCGGCGCGGCGCCGAGAAAATTCCAGCGTTCCTGCGCGAGAAATACCAGAGCAATGAAAATACCGTTCAAGGCAATATTCCAGAGCATGTCTTTCGAGACGATGCTCGAAGCCCGCGCGACAGGACGCCGCTTCATCAGGTCATCGCGGATCGGCTCCAGGCCGAGAGTCAATGCCGGCGGTCCGTCCATGATGATGTTCACCCAGAGCAGCTGGAGCGCGGTAAACGGCGTCTTGAAACCCAGCAGGATTGAGGCAAGAACAACCGCCACCGAAGAAAGATTGACCGTCAGTTGAAACTGGATGAAACGCTGGAAGTTCTCATAGATCCCGCGTCCCCACTGGACCGCCCGGACAATCGTCGAAAACGAATCGTCCAGCAGTACAATGTCACTGGCTTCCTTTGATACCTCCGTCCCCGTAATGCCCATCGCCACACCGACATCCGCATTTTTGATCGCAGGCGCATCGTTGATTCCGTCGCCTGTCACAGCAACGACATTTCCCTGAGATTTCAGGGTGTTGACGACGCGCATTTTGACCAGCGGGGTACTGCGCGCAATCACCCGGATTCCCGATAATGCGGCGGCAAACTCACGGTCGCTCATCTTTTCCAGATCGCCCGCCTCCGCCGCAATGTGGGAATCATCCAGCAGTTTCAATTCGGACGCGATTGCGGAAGCAGTCACAATATTGTCGCCGGTCAGGATCTTCAGATCAATACCGGCATTTCTGCATCGCGCCACCGCTTCCGGCACATCGGAGCGCAACGGGTCCGAAATCACGGCAAAACCGTCAAATGCCATTTCCCGCTCAATTTCATCCCGGCGGCATGCGTAATTATCAAGTTCCGGCATATCGCGGTGCGCAAACGCCAGAACCCGCCCCGCCCTGCTCTGAAACTCACGGATCGCCGCTTCCGCCGTTTCTTTCTCCGTTCCGGACACAGAACACAGGGAAAGAATTTTTTCAGGACTGCCTTTCGTATAGATACGGACTCCCCTTTCCTCTTTCAGAACGGACGTCATATTTTTTGTTTCGGAAGAAAACGGGAAAACATACAGAAGTTCCGCTGCGGAACGGCACGCCTGATACTCCACCCCGCTTTTATGAGCCGCTGCCAGCAGGGCGCACTCCGTCGGATTGCCGATGAAACGGGGGGCACCGGTCTCACTGAAATAAACTTCCGCCGTGGAATTGACGCAGAAGTTCTCCGCCAGAAAATCATTTTTCAGTTTTTCAGGCGGAAAAAATGCACCGCCGGAATAAATGTCTGTCACAGTCATCCGGTTTTCAGTCAGGGTGCCGGTCTTGTCCGAACAGATCACGTTGATGCAGCCGATCGTTTCGCAGGCGATCATCTTTTTGACCAGCGTATTCTGCTTCGACATTTTGATGATCGTAATCGCCAGCGATACCGCAACAATGGTCGGGAGCCCTTCCGGCACGGCGGCGACAATCAGTACAATGCTGGTGATGAACGCCTCAGAAACCGTATCCAGGGAAGCGGTCCCGTTCGCCGCAAATGTCACTACCTGAATCAAAAAGACAAGCGCGGCGGCAAGGGAACCGAGAAGCGTAATCCGTTTGCCGAGTTTCGCCATTTTCTGCTGGAGCGGCGTATCGCTTTTCACCACGGAAGCAAGTTCACCCGCAATCTGCCCGAATTCCGTCTGGTCGCCGACGGCTGAGACAAGCATCCTGCCGTGTCCTCCGGTGATGAACGTGCCGGAATAAAGCATGTTGCGCCGCTCCGCCAGCGGAATATCGTCACACTTGAATACGACTCCCGCATCCTTGCCGACAGGCACACTCTCCCCGGTCAGGGAGGATTCGTCCGCATGAAGCTCCACAGAGGAGAGCAGACGTCCGTCCGCCGGAAGTTTGTCACCGGTCTCCACGCTCAGAATGTCACCGACGACGATTTCACGCTGCGGCACAAGTTGAAGCTCGCCGCCGCGAACCACCTTCACCTTCGTATCTTCATTGATTTTATTCAGGGCCTCAAATGCCTTCGCGCTCCTGCCTTCCATCACGACCGTGATCACCACGGAAAGAAAGATCGCCGCAAAAATCCCCAGGCATTCCAGAAAATTCGCCTCGCCGCCGGAACAGGCGCGGGCAATATTGACACCCGATGCAATCACTGCGGCCAGAATCAGCATGATCAGCATCGGTTCACAGGATGCATTCCAGATCCGCTTCAGCAGAGAATCCGGCTTCTTTCCGGTAAGCGCATTGCTTCCGTAAAGACGCCTGCTCTCCGCGACCTGCTCCGGGGTCAGCCCGTTCGTTCCGTCCGTTCCCAGCCGCCTCAAGGCTTCCTCCGGCGACTCCATAAACACTTGTTTCATCCTGCCTCCTGATCTGGACAAAAGAAAAGACCCGTTTCCGCCGGACGGCGTACGGGTCTTAAAATGCAGAAGACTCTGTACAACCGATATCCGGTCATACATGAGTCTCATTATTTAAGGCAAGCCAGACCTGAACGGGCCGGTATGTTGACTTGCCGCGTGCAAGAGGCACGCTAACTACTCCCTCATGGGGTATTTTCAAAAATATTACTGTAAAATAACCTGCCCTGCCGGAAAATCAAATACTTTCAGGCAGAAAAACAGAAAAAAAACATCAAAATCCGCAGACAACTCCGGAGATTAACCCTTACTCAGAACAAGCCGGGCTGCCAGCATTTTTTCATCCTGATCTTGGAAGGACGGCGTTTCTCTTTCGGAAGACGGAAGTTCTCCATGATTCCACATGCGCGGCGCGCTTCCGCCCAGCTTCCGCCGCCGAGCTTCTTCATGCCGTAGGCAAGCAGATACTGATGATTCTTGCGGATATTGGAGTATGCCATATCTTCGCCGCTCTTGTAAAGACGAATGATCTCTGCGCGGATCTGCTCCTCCGTCATACTGCGGCGCATACGGATTTTATTATAATCCAGACCGGACGCCTTGATTGCTTGTCCCCACGACTTGAAATGATGGACCGCCGCCATATACAGCGACTTGCAATTATTCTGTATATACTGGCTGGAAAGCTGTTCCCCCGCTTTGCTTTTCTTGCGGATCGTCTGCACAATCCGCATACGGGTCCAGATCTTATATTTACGGATCGCATTGTAGTCCAGCCCGGCAGCGTTGATCGCATTTCCCCAGGAACCGAAAATTCGTTCTGCGGCGGCATAAATGCTGGGATGATTCGTCGAGTAGTAATGGGAATTCAACGGTTCTTTCCCGTTGCTGGAAATGATATACTCCTTAATCATTTCCGGGGTCCATATTCTTTGAAACATATTGCACAACCCTATCAGAATTTGTTGAATTATAATGCGTTATCACAATAATCTAATGCAGGAATAAAAAGATTTCAAACAAAATACGATATTTTTTTTATTTTTTTGTTCTTTTCCGGGATTTCCTTCCTTTTCAGATTTAGTATGTTAAAGAACAGAGAACCACAAACAATCCGTTTGCGGTTCCCCAATGCTGCACGATAAACAATTCAAAGGTATTGCCGCAGAAGCCGCAGAATTCACTGTCGTGAAATTCAGCGGTCACGCTTACGGATGCAGACCGCCTCGGCGTAATCGGGAAGCCTCTGTTCCGAAATCACCTTGTCGAACATCTCCAGCGGGGCAATGGAGTAGAGCCCCCCCTTTCCGAACTTGGAACCGTTCAGCAGCAGATAGTTCGTTCTGGACAGCTCCAGCATCCGGTGAAGGAAAAAGGTATGGTTCTCATGCCGTGAAAACACGCCGGACTCCGTGATCCCGACACCGGAAATAAACGATTTGTCGATCTGCAGATGCTCCAGTTCACGCATGGCTGCCTGCCCGAGAAACGCGTTGAGCTGAAGATCGAAGTTGCCGCCGAGCGCGACAAGGAAATAATTTGCGGGAAAGTTCGTGAACTCCTGTATGATCAGAACGGAGTTCGTTATGAGCGTCAGATTCGCGAACGAAGATTTCTGAAGCATATGCGCCAGATAATACACGGTTGTGGAGGAGTCCAGAAAAATAATGTCGCCGTCATTGATCTCGCGCAATGCCTTCCGTGCGATCGCCTCTTTGGCGGGCATGTCGATATTCATGCGCTCCCGGTAATGGGACGGCATGATATCCTTGCCCGGCGCCTGAAGCGCCTGTGCGGAGGAAAGCGAAGCGACTCCGCCGTGAACCTTGCGGATTCTGCCGTCCTTGACAAGCGCCGAGACATCACGGTGAATTGTAGCCTGCGAGACATGAAACTTCTCCATAAGCTCCGCAAGAGAACAGAACTTATGTTTTTCGATATACTCCACGATTTCAAACGCGCGCAGACTTTTCATGCTTCTCCGTTTCACCTTTGATGATTCAGGGGGGAATATACACAAATAAACCTCTCTTGTCAATGCCTGACGGCAGATCTCAGGAAAAATTTTCATCTTCACTTGATTTCCGGAGATTCAAAACTATCTTCCGGTAAAGATCAAAGATCACGGAAAGATTGAACAAAAGGGAAACACATGGCACAACTGCTGGAACTCATACAGAAAAAAACGTTCGCTTTTACATTCGCCGGAATCGCAATCCTCTATCTGTTTCTGTTCGTCACGCTTCTGCCGCACGATTCAATCTGGATCAGTGACGAGGGCAACCGCATTGCCGCTGTCAGAGCCTATGCGGAAACCTCGCAGAAATACCTGCCGGACCCTTTCATCGGACTTGAACAGGTTCCCGGACAGGGACTGCGCGCCTATCCGAAACCTTACTTCGTGCAGGAAAAAGACGGACAATGGCGTTCGGCATACTCGGCGTTCTTCCCCTGGACCTGTTCTTTTCTCTACAAGGCGGCAGGACGTCCGGGGCTGGTCCTGCTTCCGGTGATTGCGGGGGTGCTCAGCATTCTCTTTGCGGGGCTGATTGCGAAGACTCTGGGACTGAATGACCGGAAAGCTTCTCTTGTCATGCTGTTATGTGCTTTCGGCACGCCGTTTCTTTTTTACTCCGGCGTTTTTCTGGAGACCACAACTGCGGCATTTTTTGCAACGGCGGGAATCTGGACCGTCCTGAAGGCAATGGATTCCCCGGCGGAGCCTGTTCCGCTGTTCTGCGGGGGGCTCCTTATCGGCGTCTCCTCACTGTTTCGCGAAGAAGGGTTCATCCTTGCATTCGGAATTTTCCTGGGGATCGCCGTCACCCGTTTTTCATGGAAACGCCTGATCGTGTTCAGTGCGGGCGCATGGGCGGTGATTCTGCCGCTGATGATCTTCAACTGGCAGGATTCCGGTTCGGTGTTCGGGATGCACTCCGTCGTTTACTCCGCCATAGGAGCCGTCAGGAGCAATCCGTTTTTCACGGCAAAACTGCGAGATTACCTCATGTATCTGACATTGCTCTGCATGCCCGTTCCCATTCTGAACAGTGTTCCTGCGATTCTGCTTGCCGCAGGCGGCATTTTCTGTTCATGGCGGAAGACGGCGAGCTGTGCGGAAGCCATATCGTATCCCCTGATTGCAGGATTATGCCTGTTCAGCAGCTTCCACAATCTGTTCGGAGATACCAAAGGGGTATTCATCTTCCAATCTCTTCTGGATCATCTGCCGGTCATTGCCGCCTGCATCTTTTCCATTCCGTTCCTGTTCCGGAACAACGACCGGAAAGTCCGTTTCCTCGCATGGGTTGCCGCCGCCGGAGTCCTGATCCCCCCGGCGATGCTGAATGAAGAACTGATCGGAATGTTCTGGGGCGGACGGCATTTCATGAATATCATACCGGTCGTCTGCGTGCTGACAGTCGCCCTGCTCTCATCGGACAGGCTCACCCGCATTGCGAAATACGGAATCTGCGCGCTGATCTTCACTTCCGTGGTCGCCAATGCAATCGGTTACGGAGTGCTTTCCTACAAGAAAAATTTCTCGCAGGAACTTTTCGATGCGCTGGACAGGCAGGAAATCAAAACAATCGTCACGGATGTTTTCTGGCTGCCGGAAGAACTCGCATGGCTGCCGCGGGATACGAGGATCATTTTCATGACGGACGCCGATTCCCTCGAACGTGTCGCCGCCCTCTGCAACGCAAACGGCATCATGGATTTCCATGCAGTTCTGGGGCAGTATTCCCGTGTTCTGTCCAATGAATCCATCGCCCGCGTATTTCAAACCTGCCGCGGGACTCCGGGAAAACTTTTCAGAAAGGAACGCCTGAAATTCTTTACGGTCCAGATTTTTCACATTGTCCTGCCTCCCCGCGACAAACCGCTGAAAAAGGATTGACATTCAGGCATTCATGACGTATATTGCCGCACGATGATTTTTATAACTTGAAAGGTTTTGAACTATGGAAATTGCTGTAAGCAGATCGAAAATATCGGGACAGGTTGAAATCCCCGGTTCCAAATCCCATACCATCCGCGCAATCGTGCTGGCGTCTCTTGCCAAAGGCACCTCGACAATCAAGGCGCCTCTGGTTTCCGAGGATACGGTTTCCTGTCTTCAGGCAGCCTCGACCCTCGGCGCGTGGATCAAACGCGGCGATGATACGATCTGGCGTATTTCCGGGACAGGCGGAAAGCTGCTCCAGCCCGCGGGCGTCATCGACATGGGAAACTCCGGGACAGGGCTGCGCCTGTTCACCTCCATAGCGGCAAGAGCCGATTTCCCGATCTCCTTCGACGGCGACGAATCGCTCCGCACGCGTACGATGGCATCTCTGCTTGCGGCGCTTCAGGCGATGGGCGCAAAAGTGGAATCCACCAACGGGAAATGCCCCTTATCCGTCACAGGGCCGATCAACGGCGCGGAAGTCACGATCGAAGGCAAGACGTCGCAGTATCTGTCTTCCCTGCTTTTTGCGGCGCCGCTTCTGGAAAATGACACGGTCATTCATGTGGAAGGGTTGAACGAGCAGCCCTATGTCATGATCACGCTGGAATGGCTGGACCGCCAGGGAATCCGTTACGAGGCGGAAAAAGATCTTTCCACAATCAGGATTTCCGGTTCCCAGCAGTACAGTCCATTTTCCGTAAGAATTCCGGTTGACTTCTCGACGGCGTCTTTCCCGCTTGTCGCGGCGGCTCTCACCGGCGGCGACGTCCAGATCCCGAATCTCGACTTCACCGATGCGCAGGGCGATAAAATGATTTTCGACTACATGCGCGACATGGGCGTCAAAATTGAGACGAAAGACAATATTACCGCAATCAAGGGACCCAAAAAACTGAAAGCGTTCGATATCGACCTCAATGCAACGCCCGACGCGCTTCCGGTTCTGGCTGTCGCCGGAGCCTGCGCCGAAGGAACCAGTTACCTCAGAAACGTTCCGCAGGCGCGGCTCAAAGAGACCGACCGCATCTTCTGCATGGCGGCGGAACTGCGCAAAATGGGGGCGCAGGTGGAGGAGTTCCATGACGGCATGGCGATTACCGGCACAAAACTGAAAGGTTCCGGCGAACTCGACAGCCACAAGGATCACCGCATTGCGATGGCGCTTACAATCGCGGCGATGGCGGCGGAAGGCGAGTCCGTCATAAAAGACGCGGAATGCGCCGATGTCACATATCCCGGCTTCATTGACGATTTCCGGAATCTGGGAGCCAAAATCACAGAATTCACTGTCTGACCTCTGAAAGGGGGGAAAGGAGAAACAGTTATGGAAGAAACACAGGTTCGCTGTCCACAGTGCGGATCGACTCAGATCGCGCCGGTCCGCAAGGATTATGACATGGGATGCGGCTGTCTGGGGCTGATCCTGTTCGGCTGGATCGGGCTCCTGCTCGGTCTTCTCGGAGGCGGAAACGTGGAAATGGTCTGCGCCAACTGCGGCGCACGATGGGAACCCGGCAGACATAACCGGAGTTCCTCCGGCTGTCTGGCGTCCGTATTTCTGGTGATCGTCATCGTGATTCTCCTTGCCGGAGCCTTTGCGCTGTTCGGCGCGGAACCGGTAAACTCGACCTTCCGTGACAATCGCGGAGTCACCCAAGGCAGGGCTGCCACAATAGACAATGTCACCCGTTACCGCAATGCGCACGGGGCAACCGTCGGCTCCGCAACCACAAACGGCGGGCGCACCACATTCCGCGATCACCGCGGGGCTTCCGTCGGTTCCTCCACAACTGCGGGAAACCGTACGACTTACCGTGACTCCGCCGGCAGGGTCACAGGTTCCGCCACAACCAGCGGAAATGTCACCACTTATCGTGATGCGTCCGGTAAAATAACCGGCTCTGCGACCAGAACCGGCAACAGGATCATCTACCGCGACGCATCCGGCAGGACCACGGGAACGCAAGTAAATCAATAAGCGGCGGTTCCACCCGTGAAAGGGCGGGAAGCGAAACTTCGCGAGCCGCCGAAAACGCATGACCTCAGAACCCGGAGCTCTCGGACTTTTCCAAAAAAGAATCAACTGTCCCGCTGCAGATCATACGGGGTATCGGAAAGCCGAACCAGTGCGGATACGGCTTCATCGAACAGAGGACGGCAATCTGCTCCGAGCAGTTTCCCAAAAACGGAATGCCGTTTCATGTCACAGTGACGCACATCCGTTTCACCTTACAGTGCAGAAAGATAAATCTGAACTGAAAATCTTCTCCCTCCTCCGTGACGTCCCCCAAAAAAATTCCGTTTTTTTCTGAAACAGGTATTGACACTGTCACATTAATAACTTATAATAAAAGGAAGACAAAAGGCGGTTTCATGGAAAATAAGCATATCAGAATCAAAGAATATCTGCTGAATCTTCTCGAAAGCGGACAGCTCAAGGGGGGAGACCGTCTGCCCGGAGCACGGCGCCTGACGAAAGAATCCGGGGTATCCTATACTCATATCCAGACCGTCATTGAGACACTGGTGCAGAACGGCATTTTTGAAACGGTTCCCCGTTCGGGTACTTTCGTCCAGCAGGGCTGGCAGTCGCGCATCCTGCCTGCCACCTTTGCCTGCAACATTCTGCCGTGGATCGACAAGCTTGACGAAATCATAAGGAAGGACTTGCCGCAAATTCATGTCTGCCGGAAATTCACCAAAGGGATTTTCGAATTCCGCGTTACGCATTATCTGTTCAGTCATCATGACGAATACCTTGACCTGATGCCGCTGTTCAAGGAATGTTTCCCCGATGAGGAAAACTATTTCCTGAAACTGTTGAATCCATTCATCGTCGACGGTAAACTCTGCGGCATTCCGTGGATTTTCTCGCCGCGCATTCTGCTGTACAACCGGCGGCTTTTCCGTGAAGCGGGATGTCCCATTCCGCACGACAACTGGAGCTGGGACGATTTTCTGGCAACGGTCGATCTGCTGAAGCGGAAGATCGCTCCCGGACAGATCATCGACTGGCAGCAGAGCCTGCATTACTGGATCAACCTGGTCGTGCGGAGCGGCGGCAGTCTGTTCGAACCTGCCGCCGAAGACCCCGTAAAAATTGATTCGCCTGAAACAATCCGCGGGCTGAGACTTTATGCCGAACTGCGGGAACGCCTGTTCCCGGACGGCAGTGCAGGCTTGCCGCAAGATGTTTTTGAAAATGAATTCGCCGCAGGCAGGGCGGCAATGGCATTCGCACCCCGCCAGTATCTTTACAAACTGAAACTGCATCCGTCGGCTCAGGAGCTGGAACTGGCTGGAGTCAGCATCCCCACGCCGGAAGGCGGCCGCAGGGCATCCATGCTTGCGGCGGATCTGTTCTGCATTCGCAAAAACTGCACGGATATGCGCCTCGGCAGAGAGTGTGCGAAACTGCTGTTTTCCGAAGCGGTTCAGGATTATTTCGGGAAAACCGGCTACGGCATTCCGTTCCGGCGGAGTTCTGCCCAGAAAGCCCTGAAACTGGATGATGAACTGGATGTCAAGTTCCTGACGGAAATCCCGCAGATGGTGTATGACTATAATATTTTCTCGCCTGAACTTTATGCGCTGGTGACGGACGGCGTCGGGGCACTGTGTCTGCTTCCGTCGGAAAAGATTGCGGATGAAGCGCATCGTCTGGCGGACGCCATCCGGATTTTTCTCCGCATCAAACGGTCCCGGAAACTTCAGACGGCATAGGATGGCTGGAAATTATGAAAGAACAAATCTCATATAAGAAAAATATTCACAAACCAACAGGAGGGATCACATGGGCAGAAGACCGTCTTTCACACTGATAGAGCTCTTAATCGTAATTTCGATCATCGCGATTCTCGCAGGCATGCTTCTGCCGGTTCTGAACCAGGCGAAAAAGCGGGCGCAGGCCATCCAGTGCATAGGCAGCATGCGCCAGATCGGGCAAGCTCGGTTCCAGTACCGGATGGAAGCGGAAAAGAATGCCATCGTTCCCCAGTATATGGAATATACCTCCTCCTTAGGTCAGTACTGGCATGAGATTTTGATGATAAACGGTTATCTGGACCTGAAAAACAACGGCGGAACTGTTTATAGCGGTCTCATTGACATAGGAAAGGGCGTCCCCGCCGGGGTGTTCCGCTGCCCCTCGCTGGACAACAAAAAATTCGCATCGACATCCCATGCCGACCTGACCAACTATGGCACCCCCATCTATACAGGTCAGATCAACACCTCGATCCGCCCGTTCCGGTATGAAAGCGAGATCAAGCGCGACATAAGCAAAGTCGCCATGATCATGGACACCGACCGCGACCAGCAGAGGGTTTACGGCCATTATCTGAGTTCGCAAGTCGGCTATCTCTATCCCAATGCATTCCGCCACAATCAAGGCATCAACGTGATCTTCATGGACGGTCACGGAGAATGGAAGCATTACAAGAAGGTCCCGCTGTCCCCCCATACATCCGACAAGGCGGAATGTTATCCCTTCTGGGCGCGGAAGGACAAGATGTACTCCGATTGGGGCAAATACAACGAACTCTGATCCCCGACACGAAAAAGGCAATAAAATCCAACAGGAGAAATATCTACCATGATGAAGAAATTTGTCGTAATGACCGCCGTGCTGACGAGTCTCGCCGCTGGGGCGGAAACTTTTCAGGTCTCGCCCGGAAACGACTCGTTCGGGAAAGCCGCAAAAAACTGGAAAACCGGCGACACGATCCTCCTCGCCCCCGGCGAATATCCGGACATACTCCGCTGCGGCAGCAAGGAACAGCCGTGCTACGGCGGGTTGACTCTCCGCGCCGCCATTCCCGGCACCGTGGTGTTCCGCGGCGACCGGAACGCGCCTGAATTCGAAGACTGTGGCGGCGGAGTGTGGAAAGCACGGTGGAAAGGCATTCCCGAAACTGTTTTCGAACGCGACACCATGAGCACCTATAAATACTGCGGAACTCTTTCCGAGGTCCGTTTCAGCAGCGGGACATGGTCCTATGATGCAAAAAACAGCACGCTCTATGTCCGTACGACCGACTCAGCAGCGCCCGACCGGCATTTCCTGACAGTCGGCGTCACGCCGAACAGCTGCATCAGCCTCTATTGCTTTCCCAAAGGGAAAGGCGTCCGGGACGTCCTGATGGAAGGTTTCATCATCACCGGGTATTACAGTCGCATCAAGTTCGCAGACCAGCGGCTGCCGTTTTCCCTGAAAAGTGTACCCTGGGGTCTGGTGATCAGCCATACCGAAAAGAATGTGATCGTCCGTGACGTCACCGCGTTCCTCAACGGTCTCGGGATCGGCTTCTGCTCGGGCAGCGCTGGCGGCGTCATCGAAAATTGTCGCGCGTTTGGAAACCGCAACCCGTACAATCATTCCGGCTCCGGCATCGGCATCTACGACGGTTCGAAGGACTGCGTGATCCGAGATTGTTTCGGTGCCGACAATAATATGGACAACGATATATTCTTATATGGCGGGCTGATCGGGCCGAAAACGGTGTTCGCCCGCAACCGGGCATTCGGAACAATCCGGGTCAAGACCACGAAGGACAAAGGGTTTGCAGTGACCGACTGCATCGCGAAAAACTACTCGCATCTCACCCATCCGCGGCACCTGAAAAACAGCACTGCATTCGATTCCTTCGCCGACGGTAAACTCTACACCGGGGCCAACCTGCTCATGAAGTATGAAAAAAAACTCTCCGCAGACCAAGTCTACGCCGACCCGAAAAACTTCGACTGCCGGCTTCAGTCCGGTGTCCCGGCAGACGTGGCGAAGCGCGCTCCCGCGTCTGCAGAAAAGAATAAAGTCTATTTCGTGAAGCAGTCCGGACAGGATTCTTCCGACGGCCGGTCGGTGAAGACCGCTTTCGGCACTCTGAAAAAAGCGCAGGAAGTTCTCTCGAAATCCGGTGCCGACCTCTATATCACCGGTCCCATCAAGGGCGACCTCACGCTGAAAGGTCTGAAGAACGCTACCATCCGCGGACGCGGAGCCTTCCCGGCTTCCATCGACGGGACTGTCACACTGGAAGACTGCGAAAACGTGTTGCTCGAACGGCTGATGCCGAGCGCCATCGTCGTCCGCAGCGGAAAACAGATCACTGTTTCGCAGTCGACCGCACCGATCCAGGCAGAAAACTCCGCAGGCATCCGCCTGACCCACAATCATTTCACCTCGGCGGAACTGAAGGACTGCAAGGACTTCTTCGTCACAGCCTGCGTGTTCGATAAGAAACAGGTCTCTGGCGGGGACGGTTGGAGCGACTACAACGCATACGCGGAACTGGTCCCCGCCGATGAAAAGCACTCCTTCCAGGCAAAGGCCGAACAGGGGGAAAACGGAACCTTCCGCAACGCGTGGAAGTTCGACGGACGCGCGATCGACGGTATGCCGGTCGGTCCCTTCCGCCGTCAGTTCCGGGACGTCGAATTCAAGATCGATCCGCCCCGGATCCATTCGCTTTCCCCGAAGTCCGGAGTCATCACGCTTTCGGCGAACCTCCCGTTCCGCGGCGACTTGTATTGGGGCGCGGACAAGAAATGTGCCAACCGGATCGTTCTGGAGAATACATCCTGCACGCATCATATCGGCATCGACGGACTTCAGCCAGGACAGCAATACTATTTCCGTTTTCGGCTGAGCTCGTATCCCGCACAATGCTTCAGCAACGCGGAACTGAAGAAGAAGCCGGAAGTGCTGGTCTGCCGCTCCAAAGTGCAGACCTTCTCCACGCCGAAAATGTATCAGGAAACGAAGGAATACTTCGTTTCGCCTGAAGGAAGCGATTCCGCGGCGGGAACCGAATCACAGCCGTTCGCAACCATCTCCCACGCAGTCTTACAGCTCCAGCCGGGCGACACGCTGACCATCCGCGGCGGGACGTATGCTGAGACGGTCAACGTGCCGGTTTCGGGCACGGAGGAACGTCCGATTACCATCCGCGGCGCCAAGGGCGAAAAAGTCCGGCTCTGCGCCGGCCTCGGCGGTCCGCTGGCGGATGGCTTCCGGGTCATCAACGTGTCCAATCTGATTTTCGAGGATCTGTATCTGATCGGCCACGGTGCCGCAGAGGACGGCTTCACCTCGGTGCCGATGCAGCTGGTCAACACGAAGAACATCATCGTCCGCCGTCTGCTGGTCGGCGGGGCACTCCATAAGATCAGGGCGGAAAAATCCCAATTCGTGCTGATCGAAGACTGCGTATTCTCCTATGGGCATGAAGGGGTCGAGGCGTTCAGCACCAGCGTCACGATCCGCAACTGCGTATTCGCTGTCGGCGGTGTGAATCAGATCACGCTGCGCAACTGGGGCGGGGAAAAATGCGTGCTGGAAAACTGCATCATCTTCGACATGCTCAACATGAAGGCCGCCAATGCCATCGTCCATGTGCACGACATTGCGGCGTTCACCGAACGAAACAATTGTTTTTATACCCGTCTCGACAGTTCGAACAAACGGATTTACGGCTGGAACTTCAACGGGAAGAAATTGGCCACAAAAACCGATTCAGGCATGTCAAAATTCCCGTATCTGGGCCGCGCAGAACATTCCTACGGGGATTACCTGAAACTCACCGGACGGGAAGCAAGCTCGTTCTTCGCCAATCCCGGAATCAAGGTCTTCCCGGATTTCCGGATCAAATACAAGGATCTGGCGGCATTCCACAAGACCGGCGGGAAACGCAACGAGCATTTCTCCTGGGAAGAAAATGCGTATTCCAAGAAAGTCGGCGGTGAAACGTTTTCCAACTATCTTCCAACCAATCCTGAAGTTATCAAGCGTGGATGCGGTCCGCGGATAAACAGATGATAATAGAGGAACAATAGTATGAAAACCGATAGAAAAACCTTCTCCGACTGCAAAGGCAATCCGTTTCAAGTCACCGTCCTGACGGTCGGCGGGAAACGCCCCGGACCGGTCTTCACGATCATCTCCGGACAGCACGGCATGGAACATTCCGGTCCCTGTTTCCTGCCGGAGCTGGCGGAAGAACTGGATCAACTGGATTTCGAGGGAACGGTGCACGTCTGCCCCTGTGCCAACCCCGGCGCGCTGGCCATGGATTACGAATTCTACCCCGAGAGGGAAGACCTCTCCCTGATCAAGGACTACTATTATTCCAGATTCCGGCATGACTATTCCCCCTGGGGCATCGGCCGGAAAGACATGAACACCGACTATAACATGAACCGGCTCTGGAACAAGACCGGAAAGGGGATCGCATACGACATCACCGGCTGGCTGTGGAAAAATTACGTCGACCAAGCCGACCTGACCTTGGACATCCACTGTGCCCAGAACTCCAGACCGTTCATTTTCAACGACTTCCCGAAAAACAACCCGCTGATCGCCGTCACCGGGATCGAAATCACCATCCCGCATTTCAACAAAAAAGACGACTACAACGCCGGCAACCTCGGTTTTCAGAGCGCCAGACGCGACGATCATTACGGTTTCTGCATCGAGTTCTCCATCCAGCACGGACTCAAGGATCATGAGTACCCGATCGGGAAAAACGCCGTCAAGAACCTGATGATCAAAATGGGAATGCTCAAAGCGCAGCCCGTCCTCGGCCCGCATCCGACCTACAGTCTCCCGGAAGTGCAGACCGAGGAAAACGCGACCTCCCTGAGAGCCTCCCATTTCGGACACGTCCGCTACTTCGTCGAAGACTGCGTCCCGGTGAAAAAAGGCACGCTCCTTTACGAGGTCCGCGACATTCAAACGCTCGAAGTGCTCGAGCGCGGGACCGCGCCGTTCGACGGCATCATCTGGAGCAAGACTCACAAGCCGCTGACCGAACCCGGCGAAAGACTGTTCTCCTTTTACCAGCCGACCGAGCTGAAAGCGGAATTCTGAAACGAAAAAAGGTATCGCATAAAATGAAAAAGTTTTTGATCGTCCTTTCCCTGCTCGGCGCGATGCTCGTGCAGGCAGAAGACTCGGAGATCTGGGGCGCACTGGTCGGCAGCAGCGCGTGCCAATCCTACGGCAGCAAAGCCCCCGCCTGATCTACGGTTGGGGCGAAGTGTTCAGCGAATATTTTAACCATCGGGTAAAGATTCTGAACTTCGCCATCAGCGGTTACAGCTCGAAATCGTTCATCGAGCGTGGGAAGTGGGAAAAGGCGATGCGTTACTTCCAGTCCGACGAACGGACACTGAACGGCAAGCCCGGTATGCTGGGCACGCTCTCCGTTCTGGCGGACCATGGGAGATTCAGCGCAACGATCCGCGATGCCGCCTATCGCTGGCCTAAAGGCATGAAAGCGGAAAAAGAAAAAATAACGCTGGAACTTCTGCCGGAACAACCCTCGAAAGAATTCGGGAAGAATCTGCCGCACTACCTCAAATTCCCGTTTGTCGAGGGAAAATACCGTTCCAAATGGGGCATGGCGTTCACGGAAAAACTGCGTTTTGACTTCGGCTCCGAACCCGCCGTGGCAAACGCGGAAACCAATCTGCCGGTCGTGGCGGTCATTGACCGCGACTGGTATTTCCGGACAAAGGCGGTAGAGGGCGTATCCGCCGGAAACGACCATTCCTTCGACCAGTATGACCGGAAGATGAAACAGGCTGTGGACGAACACTGGGAGTTCAAACTGCGCCAGCGTGAATTCGGATATTTCAACTATGGAGACTGGTACGGCGAACGCGGGCACAACTGGGGCAACAATGAGTATGATATGGCTTACGGGCTGTTCATACACTTCGCCCGCACAGGCAACCGCAAAGCGGCGCGCCTCGCCTCCGCTTCCGCACAGCATCAGGCGGACGTGGACATCGTTCACGCTTACCCGGACCCCTATTACATCGGCGGCAATGCCGAGCACGCCATCGGGCATACGGGGACCAGTTATCAGCGGGTCAGGAATTTCACCTGGACTTACCGCTACGATTACGCATATTCCGCGGAAAACGGACATACGTGGTCCCGCGGCATGGTCAAGGAATGGCAGTTCAACGGCAATGCCGGAGTCTTCAAATCGGCGTTGCTGATGGGAGAACACATTGCCAACTACATGGCGCCGAATTTCAACTGGCTCGGCACCCATGAACGCAGCGCAGGCTGGAGCCTGACCGCCGTCATGGGCGTTTACGACGGCACCGGCGATCCCGTCTACCTTGACGCCGCGAGGCGCATCGCCTCTGTTCCGCTGAAAGAACAGAACTTCCGGAAAGGCGGCGCATGGCCTCACAAGCTGCCCGGCGATCATGCCGGAGGGCATTCCGACACCTTCGGCAATGTGCCGTTTCTGATGGGAACCCTGCTGGAGGGACTCTCCCAGTACCACCGCGTCACGCATGACCCGGCGGCGGCAAAATCCATCGTTTCCGGCGTGAACTGGCTCGTTTCGGCATGGAACGACAACGCCTGCGCATGGCCTTACGGCGCCTCATGGGACGGCAAGGCTTACAACAATCCGGCGCCGGGGCTGAATCTCCTGATCGCGCCGGGGGTCATCTATGCCGCCAATCTGAGCGGCAACCGGCGGATGTTTGAAATCGCCGCTAAAGTGATGGACTCCGCCACCTATCAGGGGCTGGATGCGGCAGGCAAAGCGCTCTCAATGGATATGGCGACCGTGGCGGGGCTGCTCGACGGGCTTTCCCTCTGGAATGCCGCGCACCCCGATATGCCTTATCGTTATGACCTGGGAACGGTTGCAAAAGCCCTGTTCCAGCCCCGTTCCATGGATTTCCGCCTGCGCGGCCCGGACTTCAAACGCTTGGTTATTCAGGTCAACGCCGACCGCCCGGAGGTCACACTGACCCGGACGAAATGCGGTGCGCGCCCGAAAGCCGCCCCTGTATGGAATTTGAAATTCAGGAACGCGGCAGGCAAAGTACTGGCGGAAGACACCGGCATTATTGAGAATCCCATAAGAAAAACCTATACTCTGGAGGCAAGGCGCGGGGAGACGGTCTGGCTTGAAATCAACGACGACATGACCGCATCATGGACTGTCAACGTATCCCCCGCCTTCGATGCCTTTGCGGAAGTGAACGCGGATTCCGATATCAGCGCGGGCGGAATGCGCGGCTTCTATTTCACCATCCCCGCGGGCGTGGAGTCATTCACATTCACCATGCGCGGCATCCATCAGGGATCTTTCGGCGCCAATATCCTGGATGAAGCCGGCACGGTTCAAGCGAAGCTGGAGGGGTTGACCACATCCGTGGCGCGTCTCCCCTGGACGGCGGGCGACTGGCAGAAGACACCGGACCCCGTAAAGAAAGTCACGATAAACTGCGGCAAATCGTCCGTTCCGCGTGTCTGGCGTCTGATTCTCTGGGCAAAAGGCGACGCCTCGCTTCATTTCGACGGCATCCCCTCGATGATCGGCATTACGCCCGTATCCCCGTGGAAGCAGAACTGAAACGACGGAATTTTTGAGTTTTTCATGGAGACACGATTGAAAAACACCAAAAAATTTCAGAAAAAGAACTTTTCGGTTTGCAAAAGTGGAATCATGCGGTAAATTACTTACTTGCCTTCGCACAAAAATCAGGAAAAGGACAAAATGGAAAAAGCTACTAAATCGGAAATCATTGGAAAGTATGCCCGCAAAGAGGGTGATACAGGTTCTTCGGAAGTTCAGATCGCTCTCCTTTCTCAGCGTATCGCCGAGATCACGGAGCATATGCGCGCAAACAAGAAAGACCACAGCACGAGACGCGGACTCATGGCAATGGTCAACAGAAGAAAACGCCTTCTGAAATATCTTGCATCCGAAAACCATGCGAAATACCTCGAACTTTCCGAAGCATTCGGAATTCGCGGCACCGCAATTTCCAAGTAATTCTGTTGAAGAATAACTTTTATCGCATCAGTCACCTTCAATCTTTTTTGCAGGTGACTGCTTGCTTTTTTAAAAGATGGTGTTATATTTACACCATTACAATCGAATAAGACGCAGGCAGGAACGCTTTCAAGACGGTTCGCTTTGTGGAATTCGGTCGGTATCAGCCCCCGGACGGCACTGAAATGCCCGGAGTCTGATACCGCTATTCCGCGGCAGACCGCACGGGGATTCTCCCCATTCCTCCCACGTCTTTCATACAAACAAAATGCGGCCCCGATCTGGTCCGCAGACGGTTCTCCGCAGTTGCGTCGGAACCGGAATTTTAAGGGAGGCATTATGCCGGAAGAAAAAGTAATTGTAAACATCGGCCCGGGAAAAGACATTGAGATCTCCACCGGGAAAATCGCAAAACTCGCAAACGGATCCTGCACACTCAGGCTCGGTGACACAACCGTGCTCGTGGCGGCATGTTCCGGCGCGGCAAAACCCGGGCAGGATTTCTTCCCGCTTCAGGTGGACTACCGCGAAAAATACTCCGCGGCGGGACGTTTCCCCGGCGGCTACATCAAACGCGAAGGGCGCCCTTCCGACAAGGAAATCCTGACCTGCCGCATGACGGACCGTCCGCTCCGTCCGCTTTTCCCCGAAGGGTTCTTCGATGAAGTCCAGATCTCCGGTCTGCTTCTCAGTGCCGACGGTGAAAACGAAGGCGACGTCCTCAGCATTCTCGGCGCATCCGCGGCACTCTGTCTTTCCGATCTCCCGTTCATGGGGCCGATCGGCGCACTCCGCGTCGGCTATATCGACGGGCAGTTTGTCGCCAATCCGACCTACACGGAAATGAAAAAGAGCTCTCTGGAGCTGATCTACGCCGGACTTCCGGACAAGGTCATCATGATTGAAGGCGACGCAAAAGAACTTCCGGAATCCGTGCTTGTCGCGGCAATGGAGTTCGCAAATGAAATCGTCAAGAAACAGGTCGAAGCCCAGCTTGACCTGATGAAACGCGCCGGCCGTCCCAAAAAGACGCCGGACCTTCATCTCGTTCCCGCGGAAATCACAGCCGGAATGGTTGAGATCGCAGGCGAAAAACTCGAAGCGGCATGTACCGTCCCCGGCAAAGAAGACAGACTCAAAGCACTTGACGAGCTCAAAGCTTTGATCGTAGAAGGGCTCAAGCCGAAATATGAAGCGGAAATGGGCGAGGAAGATTTCAACAACACCATCAACATGGGTTTTGACAAGCTTGTCCAGAAGACCATCCGCACGGCAATTCTGGAAAAAGGATTCCGCCCCGACGGACGCGGCATCGAAGACATCCGCCCGCTTACGGCGGAAGTCGGCGTGCTCCCGGTCGTCCACGGAACAGGGCTCTTTACCCGCGGCGAAACACAGGCGCTCGTCATCGCCACCCTCGGCGGTCCCGGCGATGCGCAGGAAAGCGACAGCATCTACAATGCAGATACGACCAGAAAATTCTATCTGCACTACAACTTCCCGAACTACTCGGTCGGTGAAGTCGGCAGAATCTCCGGTCCCGGCAGACGCGAAATCGGACACGGAAACCTTGCGGAACGTTCTCTCGCACAGGTGATTCCGGCAGACTTCCCGTACACCGTCCGCTGCGTTTCCGAAATCATGTCCTCCAACGGCTCGACCTCCATGGCCAGTGTCTGTGGCGGCACCCTCGCCCTCATGGATGCGGGCGTTCCGATCAAATCGCCGGTTGCCGGCATCTCCTGCGGACTCGTCACGGACGACAACGGCAAGGAACTGATCCTGACCGACATCATCGGCGCCGAGGATCACTTCGGCGACATGGACTTCAAGGTTTGCGGAACCGATGACGGCATCACGGGCTTCCAGCTCGACCTCAAGCTTCCCGGCGTTTCCATTGATCTGATGGCAAGAGCCATGGAACAGAACAAGCGCGCCAGAACCAAGATTCTCGGCGTCATCCGCGACTGCATGCCCGCACCTCGCGCCGAGCTCAGCCCGAACGCGCCGCAGATGGCGAAAATGAAGATCAACCCGGACAAGATCGGCGCCCTGATCGGCACCGGCGGAAAGAACATCAAAGAGATCACCGAATCCACGAAATCCGAAGTCAATATCGAGGACGATGGAACGGTCACGATCCTTGCAAGGAACAAGACGGTTCTCGATGAAGTCAAACGCAAAGTCGAGTCCTACACGTCCGAGGCGGAAATCGGCAAGATTTACCGCGGTCTTGTCAAGACGGTTCGCGATTTCGGCGCATTCGTCGAGATTCTCCCCGGACAGGACGGGCTTCTCCATATTTCCGAGATGGCGAACTACCGCGTCAAGGATGTCAGCGACATCTGCAAGGAAGGCGATTACGTCACAGTCAAAGTGATCGACATCGACCGCACCGGCAAGATTCGTCTCAGCCGGAAAGCGGCTCTGGAAGACCTTGACAGAGAAGAAGCGAAAAAATAATTGTTTCTTCCCATGTTGAAAACAGAAACCTGTCTTCCGGTAAAACGGGGACAGGTTTTTCTTTTTCCGGATAAAAGGGTGAAATCCGGTCTTTTCTTCTAAGAAAAAGAGTTCTCAATCGTCACAGACATTAGTAACCTGAAAGGAGTTTTTCAAATGAAACACGCAAAACTGTTCACACTGGCGGTCGGTACCGCCCTGCTCTCCGCCGCTCTGCTTCTGACACAGGGGTGCTGCAAAAAACACTGCCATTATCAGGCATGCGCCTCCGCAGTCTCCCGCTGCGACCTGACGGGTTCCACATGGACTCTGGACCTTGCATCGCTTTCCGGCGTCAAGGCAAATGCGGAAAAGCCGGGCAAACCTGTTACTCTGGTTCTCGCCGAAGGCGGCAAAGTTCACGGCTGCGCCGGAGTCAACAATTATTTCGGGACAGCCGAGATCATGGCAAACGACTGCAAGCTGAAATTCAATCCGCTCGGCTGCACCATGATGGCCGGCCCCGGTCTTGATTACGAAACGGCGTTCCTGAAAGCTCTTGCCTCCGTCGATTCCTATGAGATCACAGGCGGCAGGCTCCTGCTGAAATCCAGCGGCAAAGTTGTTGCGGTGCTGACCGCCGCACAAGAATAAGGCGACACACCGGCAATGCAGGGAATGAATCCGCAGCATTGCCGTTTTTTCATTGCATCTTAACTAAAAAAAGAGCGACTCCGCCCTACCCTCTATTGACTTTTCGCACTTCCGCGTATAAACTATGAGGTTTAACTTAATGAAAGGCTGAAAAATGAAAAAATGGCTCTTGATGCTGGCATGTGCGTTTTGTGCGGTTTCTCTTTCCGCCGCGGAAATGAAAATTGCGGTAATTGACATGGGGCGCGTATTCCAGGAATACAGTAAAACCAAGATCAACGAGGCAAAACTCAAAAAGCAGGCGGAAATCTTCAAGGATTATTCCACACGTCTCAGCGACCAGCTCAAAAAACTTCAGGAGGAGTTCAAAGACCTCCGCGACGCCTCCCAGAACATGGCTTTTACCGCCGCGGAACGGGAGAACCGCCGTCTGAACGCCGCGGACAAGTATGCGCAGGTCACGGCAAAGGAAAAGGAACTCCGCGACTACAACCGGGAAAAGCAGGCGGAACTGCGCGCGGAATATGAGAAAATGCGGGACGGAATCATCAAGGATATTGAAAAGGTCGTCGCGGCAAAGTGTGTGACGGAAGGTTACATGCTCGTTCTCGATAAATCGGGGAAAACCCTCAACAACATCCCGACCGTGATTTATCACAATCCCATTCTTGATATCACGACTCCCGTCATCAAAACACTCAATACGGGTTTCAATGAAAAAGAAAAAAGCAACCAATAACATAACAGGACCTGTCATCATGGAAAAATCATATAAAGTATCCGAACTCGCGGAAATGGTAAATGGCGTTGTCAAGGGCAATCCTGACGCTGAAATCACAGGCGTCAACTCCCTGAAACTTGCCACTGCCGCCGAAGCGTCCTTCCTGAGCAACATCAAATACCGCAGCCAGATGGATGCCGGCAAGGCAGGCGTAATACTCGTTGTCTCCGACTGGAAATTCGAGCCGAAAGAGGGGCAGACTCTCATTCTCTGCCAGAATCCGGACAAGGCATTCACGAAAATCTGCAATGTTTTTGCGCCGGCGCCGATTCAATATACGCCGGGAATCCATCCGTCCGCAGTCGTTCACCCCTCTGCGAAAATCGCGGAGGATGTCTATATCGGACCGACCGCCGTCATTGAAGAAGGAGCGGTCATCGGCAAAGGAACGGTGATCAATGCCTGCGTGTATGTCGGTCCCTTCGTTACGATCGGGGAAAACTGCCTCATCTATCCGAATGTCTCAATCATGCGCTACTGCAAGCTCGGCAGCAAAATCATCATCCATGCGGGAGCCACAATCGGCGCGGACGGGTTCGGCTATAATACGACTTTCACGGGTCTCGTGAAGGTGCCGCAGAACGGAATTGTCCAGATCGACAACGACGTGGAGATCGGCGCAAACAGCACAATCGACCGCGCACGGTTCGGAAAGACCTGGATCAAGAAAGGCGTCAAGATCGACAATCTGGTACATGTCGCCCACAATGTCATCGTCGGGGATTCCTCCGCTCTGATCGGGCAGTGCGGAATCGCCGGCAGCGCTGAAATCGGCCGCGGCGTAATCGTTGCCGCGCAATCCGGCGTCAACGGACATATTACGCTCGGAGACGGGTCCAAGGTTGCGGGAGCCTCCGCCGTTCAGCGCAGTGTTTCCCCGGGTGCAATGGTTTTCGGCACCCCTGCCGAAAGCGAAGAAGACTTCATCGAGCGGCATATGCTTCCGCGCAAGGTACGCAAACTGACCGCACGCCTTGAAAAACTGGAAGCGCTTCTCGCGGAAAAAGAGAACAAGACCGAATAATACTTCGGAAATCGCGGAAACGGGCGGCAATGGAATCTGAATTCCGGTGCCGCCCGTTTTTTTCTGCTTTATTTCCAGAACTGCCACCATTTTTTCTTCGGCGGCGGAGGAGGAATCATCTCTCTGGGAATATCGAGACTGGAATGAGTCGATACCACAGCCACGGAAAAACGATCCTTGACATTCGGCAGCATCCCGACTTTCTTCCGGCAGAATCTGACCAGATTCTCATTTTCATCCAGTTCCGCTTTGGCGGAAATCACTTCTGTAGTATCGGAAACGGCTTCCGGGTCCTCCGCAAGTGTAAAGAGTTCTCCGCATTCACTGCATTCCGCGGAGTCTCCAAGAAACTCGACAGGCACATCATACTTCACTCCGCAGGAAACGCAGGAAACAATCGCGCTGCCGGGCGGACGGAATGACTGTTGTTCCGGCACAACTTCTTCCGGAGGAGGAGCTTCCGGCTTGAGCGGTTCATCACTCAAAGGAGCCATAGTGAATTGTCTGGCGCACCGGGGACATTCGGCTCTCTGGCCGAGAAGGTCCGGCGAGACGTGATACTGCGTTTTGCAGTGCGGACAGGAAACAAGGAGATCAGTTTCAGCCATGGGTATGCCTCCCACGTTAATCGTTGTTTTCTCATCTGCAAAAGAACCTAACACCGGAAAAACAGGATGTCAAATCAAAAAAAGAACTTTATCGCAAAAAAAAACGAGACGCCGGGCACTCCTCGCCGAAAC
Source organism: Lentisphaeria bacterium (assembly GCA_003526375.1). Taxonomy (GTDB): domain Bacteria; phylum Verrucomicrobiota; class Lentisphaeria; order Victivallales; family UBA1829; genus UBA11452. Next base: position 82,533 of record DPDG01000060.1, on the reverse strand, counting down.
CGTAACTCGATATGGACACATGAGCCCATTTTTTTATTGAACGCAACTGCAAAATATATCATAAGAAAAACGGCTTTGCCGCAAAACGCGGAAAGCCGCTTCTCTCATATGGTCCCCCCCCGGGGGATTTCTTACTTGTGCTTCTCAAACATTGCATGTCCTTTTTCGCGCAAACGCTGGCAGATGGAATACAATGCGGGGATAAATACAATACCGACCAGCGTGGCAAGCACCATGCCGCAGAAAGTCGTCACGCCGATCGCCCGGCGGCTTCCGGCTCCCGCGCCAGTCGCAATCACCATCGGGAAGACGCCGATCACGAACGAGTATGCCGTCATCAGAACCGCGCGGTAGCGGGCACGCCCGCCGCCGATTGCCGCTTCGTCGATCCCGACGCCGGCTTCACGCTCCTGTTTTGCGAACTCCACCATCAGAATCGCATTCTTGCTGGCAAGCCCGATCAGCATGACCAGCCCCAGCTGTGCATAAATACTCAACGGCAGATTCCAGATGAACAGCCCGATGAAACCGCCCAGTGTCGCCACGGCAACGGAAAGAATCACTGGCACGGGAATCGTCCAGCTCTCATATTGTCCGACAAGGAACAGATAGCCGAAGATGAACGCCAGCGCCAGCAGAGCGCCGATCTTGCCCTGGTTGTGCGCCTCCTGATAACTCATATCCGTCCATGCAATGCGGTAGCCTTCCGGCAGTTTTTCATCCGCCAGTTTCTGTATCTGCTGCATCAGGGAGCCGCTGCTGACGAACGGCTTGCCCATCACGGCGACCGAAGCATTCAGATACTGCGTGAAACGCGCAATCTGGCGCGGGCCGGAGATGTATTTCACGGTCGCGACCGAACTCAGCGGCACCATGCCGCCGTTATCGCTCTGGACAAGAAGCTGTTCGATATTGCGGATGTCGCGGCGCTCCTTTACATCCGACTGCATTTTCACCTTGTAGGTAAAACCGCCGATATTGAAGTCATTGACCGGGGTCGATGCAAGGTTATACTGCAAGGCGGCGAATACCCGTTTGACGGGCACGCCGAGAGCCTCGGCTTTCTTGCGGTCGAGCGTCAGCTCAATCTGCGGTGTATTCACGTCGAACTTGCTGAACGCATACTGGACATCCGGCAGGGAATTGAGTTCCGCGATGAACGGATAAAGCACGTTGGCAAGTTCCTGTGCGGAGCGTCCCTGAACGTCTTCCAGCACAAATGTCACGCCGCCGGTCACGCCCAGCCCCATGATGGCGGGCGGAATGAACGCATCGACACGGGCATCGGGAAGCTGGGAGCCGATTGCCTGCGCTTTTGCATAAATGGCATCAATCGAAAGTTCCGGCGTCTTTCTTTTGCTCCAGTCATCCAGAGTCAGAATCAGAATGCCGACGTTTTCGCCGTTTCCGCTCATGAAGCTGAATCCGCTGACGCAGAAAACCGCCTTGACGCCATCCAGCTTCCCGAACTTGCCCGCGGCATCAAGCAGAGCCTTGTTCGTGCGGATCAGGGAAGACCCCGGCGGCAGTTCGATTTCCGCCAGAATCGCACCCTTGTCCTCCTGCGGCAGAAACGCCGTCGGAGTCCGGTCGAAGATAATGTAGTTCAATGCGAGAACCGCCCCGAACAGCACAACGGTCAACAGAATCCTGCGGACCAGAAACGCCGCGCAGGAAAGGAATATGTTCTTGGAAAAGTCAAGGCAGATGTTGAAAGGTTTGAAAATCGCCGCCGGCTCCTGATGCGGACGCAGAATCAGCGCGCACAGCGCCGGGCTCAGAGAGAGAGCGACGACAGCCGACAGGATCAGCGAAATACAGATCGTGATCGAGAACTGCATGTAAATCGTCCCGACCATGCCTCCATAGAAACCGATCGGTGCATAGATCGCCACCGTAACCAGCGTCGTTGCGATAATCGCACCGGTGATCTGCCGCATACTTTTGACCGCCGCCTCTTTCGGAGAAAGCTTCTCCTCCTCAATCAGACGCATCGTGTTTTCCACGACGATGATCGCATCATCGACCAGAGACCCGATCACCAGAATCAAGGCGAACATCGTCAGAATATTCATGCTCATTCCCAGCGCAACCATGAACACGAAGGTTCCGACCAGAGCCACGGGAATCGCCAGAGTCGGGATCAGCGTGGCGCGCCAGTCCTGAAGGAACAGATAGGTGATCAGCACCACAAGGACAAAGGTAATGAGAAGCGTCTCGATGATTTCCGCCATTGCCGCGCGGATGAAGCTGGTGGGGTCGTAGGACATCAGGTAATTGACGCCCGGCGGGAAATAATGGCTGAGGCTTTTCAATTCCGCTTTCACGGCATTGATCACGTTCAACGCGTTGGCGTTGTTGTTGCGGTAGATCGCCATGCCGATGCATTCCTTGCCGTTGTAGTAGCTGGAGCCGGAATAGGAGTCCGAACCGAGCTCCACACGCGCAATATCGCCGATACGCACCTGCCGCGCCATATCTCCGCTTCTGACGACGATGTTCTTGAATTCATCAACACTGCTCAGGCGTCCCACGACGTTGACTTTGAACTGCATCTTGTCATGGCTGAACTCGGTTCCGACGGCACCTGCCGCAGCCTGAAGATTCTGGCTGGTGATCGCCGACGCCACTTCGTCCACGCTGATGTTCATCGCCGACATCTTGAGCGGATCAAGCCAGATGCGCATACTGTATTTCAGCTCGCCGAAAATATACGCCTGCGCCACCCCCGGCACACGGGCAATCGGTTCGCGGACATTCCGGGCGACATAGTTGCTGAGTTCGAGACGCGACATCGTCCCCTCATCCGCCGTAAAGACGAACACGCCGAGCATGTCTCCGCTTCTCTTTCTCACCTTCAACCCCAGCGCCACCACTTCTTCCGGCAGAACAGGTTCCGCGCGGTTCACGGCATTCTGCACGTTGACCATCGCGATATCCTGATCGGTTCCCGGCTCAAAAGTCAGGTCGAGCGAATAGTTGCCGCTGTTATCCGACTGCGAAGAAAAATAGATCATGTTTTCCACGCCGTTGACCTCCGTCTCAATCGGAGCGGCGACGGTATCCGCAATCACCTGCGCACTGGCGCCGGGATATGTGGCGGAAACGTTGATCTGCGGCGGAGTCACTTCGGGATATTCCGCCACGGGCACTTTTGTGATACACAGAATTCCGCCGATCATGATCACAATGGAAATCACCATTGCGAGCTTCGGACGTTCAATGAAAATTTCCGAAATCATTTCCCGGACTCCCCGGAGGGAGCCGCCGCACCATCCGCATTCTTTTCCGGAGCCGCTTTCGGAGCGTTGGCGGGTGCCACAATCAAACCGGGGCGCGTCTTATGAGTCCCGGTGGCAACGACGCGTTCCCCTTTTTTCAATCCGGAGGCGATCGTCTGATTCAGCTCGACCAGCGGCCCCAGCTCCACATCGCGCCGCGAAACCTTGTTTTCCCCGTCAAGCACATACACATAATTTCCTTTCCGGTCCGTCATGACCGCTGTATTCGGGACGAACGGCAGTTTATCCGGTGTCTTTTCACTGAGATAAACGGTCACAAAGCCGCCGGGGATCAGTTTCTGATCCGTATTGTCGGCGGAAAACCAGATCGCAATCGTTCCGGTGGAAGTGTCGGTCTTGTTGTCGACCAGCAGAAGCTCCGTCCAGCCGTCATGCATCTTGCCGTCCGCGGTGCGTATCCTGAGCTCCGCTTTTTCGCGTACGCCTTTGACACTGCCGAACATCGTCAGCAGGTCGCGTTCACTGACGGGGAACCGGATATTGACCGGCGTCACCTGGACCAGAGTCACCAATGGATTGCTCGAAGGCGTCACGTAGTTGCCGGGAGAATAGGTCGCCTTTCCCATACGCCCGTCGATTTCGGCATAGATTTTAGTGTAGCCGAGTTCGATCTTCGCGCTCATGAGTTTTGCCTCAGCTTCCGCAAGTTTCGCTTTTGTCGCATGATACAGACGGACTGCATCATCTTTGGACGCCCTTGCGGTCGCATTCTTTTCCGCCAGCGTGTTCTGGCGCTTGAAATTGGTCTCCGCATACTCAAGCTCCGCCTTGTATTGATCGACAAGAGCCTGTGCAGCGGCGACATTCGCCACATATTCATCATCCTCGATCTCGAACAGCAGGTCGCCCTTCCTGACCATATCGCCGTCATTGAAATTCATTTTTTCAATAATGCCGGAAATACGCGCGGGAATCGGAATTTCCCCCTTGGCGCGGACATGCCCGACATATTCTTTCGTCACCTGCGGAAGCATCTCATCCACAGTGAATTCCGTAACAACGGCAGGCGGGACGACACGTCTCTCCTGCGTTTTTTTCTGACACGACACCAAGATCCCGCCCATCACAACGGCAACAGACAGCAAAGCAAGTTTACTGAGCTTCATTTTCTTCTTTCATCCTTAAAATCTTATCATTGAATTTATTCAACAGCTTCATCATGATTTCATATTCCTCGCGCGGGACCCCGGCAAGGAATTCACCGGTCACTCCCGTGAAGAAATCACCGTAACAGGCAACGATCCGCTTGCCTTCCTCGGAAAGCCCGATGCAGACTGCACGCCGGTCCACATCGCTGGTCCGGCGGTCCAGAACCCCCTGTTTCACCAAAGTATCGACAATGATTGACGCCGCTCCGGGAGTCAGATTCACCTTTTCCGCCAGCAGTTTCAGCATCACACCATCCGGATACTTCTCCTGAAAAGCGAAAATGGCTTTCAGAATGCGCATCTGTCCTACTGTGACATTAGCAAATTCGCTAATCTCCATATTCCTGTTCCGGCGAGCGGCTTCTTCACGGAGCTCGTCCACAAGATTAAACAACAAACGCCAACATTCCGTTGCCTCGTTATTCATCCATACTCCTCCTCAATATTTAATTTTTAAATTATTTTAATCTGTAAATATATTGCATTTCCTTTTCAAAAGCAATTGGAAAAGCAGTTTTTTTCAATAAAAAAAGACTGCCCGCCCCGCTGGACAGACAGTCTTTCCATACATAAAACGGCTCCTCCTCAGACCTGCCGCAAAGCCTGATCGAAATCCGCTTTCAAATCGTCGATATGTTCGATGCCGACGGAAACACGGATCAGGTCGGGAGACACTCCCGCCGCGATCAATTCCTGCTCGCTGAGCTGACGGTGCGTCATGCTCGCCGGATGCAGCACGCCGGTGCGGATATCCGCCACATGGACCACGATCGCCGCAATCTTCAGGCTGTTCATCACTTTCTCGCCCGCCTCCTTACCGCCTTTCACACCGAAGCAGAGGACTCCGCTCGCGCCGCGCGGCATATATTTCTGCGCCATCGCATACTGCGGACAGGACTTCAAACCGGGATAATTCACCCATGCAACCTTCGGGTGCTGTTCCAGGAACTCCGCCAGAGCAAGCGCATTCTGGCAATGACGCTCCATTCTGACATGCAGAGTCTCGACGCCGATCATCGACATGAACGCATTGAACGGCATCATCGGGGTGCCGAGATCCCGGATCCACTGCACGCGCAGCTTCACGGAATACGGCGCGTCGGGAAATGTCTCGGTATAAATCATGCCGTGGTAACTCGCATCCGGTTCCACGAACTCAGGGAACTTGCCGTTCGCCCAGTCGAAACCGCCTTTTTCCACGACGATGCCGCCGACACTGGTCGCATGGCCGTCGATATATTTCGTGGTGGAATGCGTCACGATGTCCGCGCCGAACTCAAACGGACGGCAGAGGAACGGGGTCGGAAAAGTGTTGTCCACGATCAACGGAAGTCCGTGTTTGTGAGCGACTTTCGACATTTTTTCGATATCCAGCACAATCAGGGCGGGATTCGCAAGCACCTCGGCAAAGACAGCCTTGGTATTCGGGCGGATCGCCGCCTCAAGCTCCTCCGGCGACGCTTCCGGCAGAACAAAGGTAAACTCCACGCCCATTTTCTTCAATGTATTGGAAAACAGGGAGACCGTTCCGCCGTAAAGACTGGAAATCGCGACAATATGGTCGCCGCTGCGCGCAATATTCATGATCGCCAGCGTATTCGCGTTCTGCCCGGAGCTCGTCGCAACGGCGGCAACGCCTCCTTCCAGCGCGGCGATCTTCTTTTCAAAACAGTCCACCGTCGGATTGGCGAGGCGGGTATAGAAAAATCCGGGGCGCTTCAGATCGAACAAATCGGCGACGCTCTGCGCATCGTCGTATTTATAAGTTGTGCTCTGGGCAATCGGCACAATACGCGGACCGCCGTTTTCGGGAGTATATCCGGCCTGAACAGCCAGCGTTTCAAGTTTCAGTTTCTGATTCATGGATCCATCTCCTTTTTTCAAAAACAACAATATATCTTCTTTTGAGAAGGATTTCAACAGGAAAAGCCGTAAAAGAACGCCGATCAGCCGGAGAAACTGCGAACTTCCGCCCGCATTCCCATGAACGGAGAGGTTCCGGGAAACAACACGGGCGGATTTCAGATACCGTTACTTCTTCATCGCATTCAGGACATATTGAACGGCGGACGGTTTTTCCTTTGCAGGAATCCGGCTCTTTTCCAGCTCCTCGACAGCCTCGAAAAGACGGATGCAGCTCTCCTCATAGCCAATGCCGCCGATTTCGGAGATCAGGCGGATTCCGCGATCCATCAGTTTCTTGTTGGTCACATCGACCCAGCTCATCCAGTTTCCGGTAACGCGTCCGAGGACGACCATGATTCCGGTCGAAGCGGTATTCAGGACGAGTTTGACCGCCATATGCTCCATGAGATGAAGCGGAGAGGCATCACACGATACCGTTATCTTGAAATCCGCGGGGCAGTCTCCGCCGACAGCAAGTTTCTTTTGATATCTGAATCCAGTGGAAATCCTGTCAAACGCCTGCTGAAGAACCGGACTGCCCCCCTGCCCTCCGACAGTCACAAGCACTGCGGCGTCCCCGCCGGAATCGCAACGTTCCTCCGGCGACTCCATGCCGACCTCGAACTTGAGAAGCTCTGCGGCGCGAATCTGCGGCGGATTCCGCCGGATCGCTTCCGGCGCTCCCATGCGCCTGTAATCTTCCGGGGTCCACTCCAGACAGCGGAGAGGACGGTGCATTCCGTTTTCCCAGACTTCCGGCGTCGTGCGTACCGGATTCTTGACGAATGCCCACGGAGGCGGAGAAATTTTGTCGTCCTTTTTGCGGAACGGCGGCAGCATGAATGTAGGGGAACGTTCCGTCGTATCCGTAAAGATATCCAGCAGGAAATCGTCGGCGAAATAGGTGACTTTTCCCTTTTTGCGGTAAATTTCCGCCTCGAAATCAATATAGGAGGCAATCGCGGGAGCGGAAGCTTCCAATTCATCGAGAAGCGTCTCGAAAGCGGCGGCGTAATCAGGCGGGACCTGTTTCAGGAGTCCGCACATGATCATCTCCAGAGCACCGCCGGCGATCAGCTGTTCGGACGTGGTTGCCTGCATACGGGTCGAGCCGGCAAGCCCCATGGGTCCGCAGTGCAGGTCAAGCACGCAGACACCGGGATTCCTGATTGCCTGACGGGAGCGTTCCAGATGCTCCGCCAGCAGGTCGGCGGGATTGTTGAACATCAGGAAAACCTTCGAGCCCCGGCGCAAAGCCTCGTCCACGGTTCCGAGTACGGAAGATGTTTCGCCGCCCTCGGTGATCGCAACCAGCATATCGTTTCCATCCATTCCCATTTCACGCACCTGCTGACGCCCGAATTCCTGATAATCCTCGAAGAATTCCACGGAACGCACCAGCGCATAATCGCCGCCGGTCATGATGCTGAACACCTGATCCGCATGCTGTTTCACGGACTCGTTTTTGAAACAGCAGTCGCGCCACATGCATTCCAGCAGGATGCTCAGGCGTCCGGTCGCGCCGCAGCCGGAAAAGACGATCCTGCCGCCGTCCGCAATGGTTTTCTTTCCGGTTTCGACGAGTCCGGCGAACTCTCCGCTCCGGAAAATCCGCTTCGCCATTTCCAATACGTTGCGGTCCACGCGCTGAAGACAGCGGACGCCGTCCACGCTGGATGCGGCAAACTCCTTATCCAGATTCTTTGTCAGCGGGCTGGACTGTTCCGTCGGCAGAAAACCGAGGTGAAATTGTTTCTCATTTTCAATGAAATTCATTGCCTGCCGATATGCTTTTTCACTCATGGCATATTTCTCCTGTTACACGTTTCAAGTTCAGATGAACCAGCCGCCGGTGGCAAGCATACGGTAGCGTGTCTCGCAGAATCCCCGCGCCTCCGGTTCCAGTTCCAGCTCGTCAATCTTTTCAATCCGCCCTTCGAGAAGCTCGTCAATCCTGCGTGCAAGCTCGGCATAACGCTCGCGAAGTCCCGCAAGACGGATCTGCATGATCTCAAGCCCGTAGGACTTATAACCGCGGAACCACTGATCGCGGAAAGAATCGTTCAGTCCCTCCAATGCGTCAATAACCTCCGGCACATATTTTTCCGCAACAACGCCGAGCGTTGAAAAATCACGTTTTTTATATGCATTTACAAGAACGGCGCGCAGTTCGGTCTTCCTTGCCAGCACATTCAGAAGATTCCATGCGTGATTGATGATTCCGGCACTGCGGTCCTCACGATGCGCCTCGGTTTTGTCCCGGAGTTCCTTGTAATGTCTGAGCGCCTTCTTCCAGATTTCCGGGTCACGGGCAAGCATCTCATGCCAGACGATTCCCATCAGCGGATCATCCCAGAGAACGGATGCGGCGCTGACCTTCAAAGGAGCCCCGTTTTCCTCTCCGTAGATCATCTCCATTTTTCCCAGCTCCACCTGAAGTTCATAGGAAGTCCCGCAGACAGCGCGGTAAAGCCGGCTGACGCGCGGCTCTGAAACAGCACCGTTGAAGGCATAATCCGCCGCCCATGCCAATCCGGCAAAGACAGATTCAAACTCGCAATAACCACCGTCATCGCCCCACAGAGTGTAAAGAATCTCCGTGATTCCCTGCTCACGGCAGGCGTCTACGCAAGGCTTGACTGTCGCAAAACTCTGCTCGTAATCGCACCACAGGCGTGACCAGGTCCAGATGCCGGATGCCATGAAAGGTGTTCCACCGTTCAGTTCACGTGTGCGCCGGAGCATTTTCGAGTAGGTTTCACGGTCGCGATGGTAATAATCCCAATAGGAAAGCTGAACCGTTTTCGGAATGGCGTCCCTGACATCCTGCGGGATCTGCGCTCCGGTATCATAATAATTCTGCTCCTTGTTCGCGTAACGGAAATACATATCGTTCCAGATGATCGGCTTCAGGTCATACTTTTTACAGATGCCGCAGAGACGGTTCAAATGACGGTTGTAAATATCAAACGGACGTTCATAGCCGTGCAGGTCCATGAACTTTCCGCGTCCGAGATCATGCGTTTCGTCCATGCCCAGATGAATCCGGCGGGTATCAAGGGCGTCGCTCCAGAATTTGATCATCTTCTCCAGCAGGACATAAGACTTTTCGCAATCCACCAGAATCACATTATCCGTATCGCGAACCTCATAGTATGCCCCCCAGCGCATGATCGGCTCAAGATGCCCCAGCGCCTGAATCGAAGCAATCATCTCAATACCGAGTTTCTTTGCATATGCGTCGATCTCGCGGATTTCCTCAATCGAATATGCTCCGCGCATGTAACCGAAATAGTTCTCTCCGGGAACCTGATACGCGTCTTTTGTATAAAGCATCGCCATGTTGTAGCCGAACAGAGACAGCCGGCGCAGCCAGCGCTTGAAGTAATCCGGACGGACCACCGACGTCCGGGAACAATCCAGCAGGATACCGTGCGTTCCGAAGCAGACCGTCTCATCGCACTCCTGCCCGGACAGAGCGTATGCCACGCCGCGCGCGGCAAAAGACGCATTCCCGTAAGTCACGAGAAAGCCGTCCGCATGACGGGTCACGCGGAGTGTTTGCGGATTTTCCCCCTTTTCAAAACTCAGATTCACCCCCTGCGATCCCTCTTTCACCGGATATTCTTCCCCGAGTGTGGTCAGAATCGAATGGAGCTCCGACGGCGTGTTTTTGCTGTTCCAAATCAAACTCATCTCATCTTTTTCCTTATCTTGATAATTTAATTACGATTCAAAATGCTCTCGAATCAGGTGTCAGCTTCTGCTGAATTTTTCGTGCGGCATCTTCCGACAGACTCAGAATTTCCTCCGGATCATCCTCTTTGCGAATGCCGAAACCGATTGCGGCGGGCGGATATCCGTCAACCGAAATCAGATGCCCCATCACCCGTATGCCATCCTCCGGAGAAATAAAATTGACCCAGCCGCGTTTCCTTGTCAGTTCCAGCTCTTTCCGTGCAATCGGAAGCTTTTTCGCCCTGATGATCTTTTCCGCTTCCTCCGGTTCCATCGCGGAAAGAAGGAGCCATCCCGTAGCTGTCGTGGCGTGGTCGCCGCCGAAAGTGAAACTGTTCCACGGCGTCCAGTTCCGGCGGCAGGAGTGAAAACAGAGCATCACACGGCGATCACGGTTCATAACAGCGAGGTTGACCACCATGCAAACCCGTTCCGCGAGAAGACGGACCGGTTCACTCGCAGCGGCGGCAAGACGGCGGTAACAGTTATCGCGTGTCCCGATGGAAACGACCATAGGGCCCGGAACGTAACCGGCTTTGCGCGAAATTTTATCCAGATATCCGCGCTCCACCAGTTCCCCCATAATGCGTGTGCAGGTCGCGATATTCAAGTTCGCATATTCCGCAACTTCACTCGGTGTCACATGCCGTCCGCACTGTAACACAATGTATTCCAGAATATCGAATGTCTTATGAAGTGATTTCATCTTAATTTCATATTATAAAATTATAATTTTGTATTTCAATATAATTATAACATATCACAAAATAAAATCAAGAGAGAAAAGAGAGATTTATAGAAAAAAACTGGCTTCCGGCAGTCCCGGAGGAATCACAGGAAGTCCGGAACCTGGTTCTTCAAACGGCAACGGGCGAAAGAACTGTTCCTATTATTTCCCCTGATACTCATCCTTACAATTGAATAAATTAAGTCAATGCAGTTTCTTCAGATACTCCCGAATACTTCCGAACGGAGAAGCAAAGCCCCGGAACAGGCATCACGCAGATACGAAAAAACCGCTCGGATTTGCAACTTGCTTGTCCTGAGCGGCTTTGAACTTCAAAAATGGTGGAGCTGGTGGGAGTCGAACCCATGACCTATACGATGCGAACGTATCGCTCTAGCCAACTGAGCTACAGCCCCATTCTTTTTATTATCAAGGCGTTACAGCTATACTAGAGTTCGTGTATCAGAGTTTTTGGTTACATCTTGGTTACATTTTATCTGCTGTTCAAAAACAAAAGGCAGGTTGTAAATGGAAGCAAAAGCACAAACCAAAAACAAGGTAAGACAAACCAAAAAGAAAAGCTATCGAGGCACAATTCTACAGCGGGGTTCCGTGTGGTATTGGCGGCATAAACTGCCGAGCGGACGCTTCACCCAAACAGCTCTGCACGGTGCAATCACACGCAAGGAAGCAGAACAGCAGGCGATCGCAACGGATGCAGAGTATCAGAGATTAGAACAGATTCAGGATAAAACGGACTATCTGCGGGAAATTGCGGAGGCGCGGCAAATGATCAATCGGCAGGACAATATATCGCTTGCGTCCATTCCTGCGGCGTTTTTCAACAATACGGAACGGAACAGAATCACGCCTGAATGCGAAGCGATTTACCGGTATACGCTTCACCGGTGTATTACATGGTTTCAAAACGCAGGCTTGCAAAACATCCGCGATATAACGCCCGAAGACGCAACTAAATACATGGCGTATTACTGGCGGTCAGGTATTAGCGGAGCGACTTACAATGACACGTTGAACCGTCTGAAAATTGTATTCAGGGCATTGGTCGGATGCAATGCGGATAATCCGTTTCAAGGCATTAAAGCAAAACCGAAACAGCAGGAGGAGCGCAGCGCATTCAGCAGGGAACAGCTTTCTGCAATATGGGTTACTCTTTCCAGCAATGATTATTACATTCTCCATAAACAGGAAATATCCGTCCTGCTTATTTTGGCGTTAAATACGGGGTTGCGTCTTGGTGATTTATGCTTGCTGAAATGGGACGCAATCGACTTTCAGCGGGGCATTCTGCAACTGATACCGAGTAAAACCAGGCATTCCAGTAAAAAACGTGTTGTCATTCCATTGAATGGGACTGTAATTCAACTTCTTTCTGAATGGCTTAGAACAGGTCAGGAAACGCGACAATCTGCAAACCCTGAGACAGTATCGTCTTTCGTTCTTCCGGCGATTGCAGAGCGTTACCAGCGCAATAGAAACGGTATCAGCAAAGATATTGTAAAGCTTCTTGAGAAATCAGGGATTCATACCAAAGAAGACGCTGAGGACTTCCAACACCGGAAGCGGCGGGTTATCCGCTACAGTTTCCATTCGTTCCGTCACACTTTTGCGTCTTTGCTGATCAATAACGGAACGTCTCCCGTGTGCGTCTCGAAACTGCTCGGTCATTCCACGTTGACTATGACAAACCGTTACATTCATTTGGACGAAACCGTAGCAAGAACTGCAACTGCAAGCCTTGCAAGAGCGGTTCCGATGACGGGTAACGATAATTCATGCGCTTTAGCAACATCAACCAACATCAAGCAACAAGGAAACTGATAAAATGAACTTCAAATATGATATCATCGCGTTTTGGTTTATTCTGTTTGCAGGGGCGGTTGTGAAAGCCGTAATCGAAGCAATGCAGTGATAATAATGACACACACAGGGAGATTTGAACAATGGTAACGATGACAAGAATCGGCAATTCCACCCAAAAAGGAAACAGAACCGGCTATACCGAGGACGTATGGGACGGCGTAAGCGAAGCGGAACGGAAGAAAATAGAACAGGTTCTCAACGAACACAGGGAATTGAAGCCTATATGGAACAGTGTTCCCGTTGAGTATGCAGACTTTAAGGAAACAGAACCGCATTATCAAGCAGCAAGCGCGTCATTCCGGCTCTTTGATTTTCAGGGGAAGATAGAAGACCGCCATGTGTTGGATGAATCCCCGAAATATTCCGATGCTGATTTGCGGGACTTGCTTCTCCGTTTGCTGACAATGGAGCCGGAAAAGTTTATGGCATTCCGTAGTTATCTTTTGCAAGGCGGGTCAGTGAGGGGCAGTATGAAACTCTCATTAAATCAATTCGCAGGGGCTTTTCACTGCGGTAAATGGCTGGACGATATCAACATCAGGGTTGCTTCCAAGTCATGGGAAAAAGCCGCTAAAAAGGGCTTTAACAGTAATCGGAGTGTTAGGGGTGTCCACAGTATGGACAGCCAAAAGAAAGAAATTCAGGAAGTCGCAACAGAACCAAGCTCCAAAACCGACAAAACGCAGGGTCAGGTTTACGCTATTCAGAAAAAAAGGAGACACAAAGACCCGGTAACGGATGAACTGCGGTTCTTGAAATACGTGATACCAACGCCTAACTCGCCTACATGCATTCATTTTGTAAAGCGTGTTCCGGGGCATTTGAGCGGGCGTAAACACGGTTCTAATCAAAACCAGATGAATATTCAATTATCATTGCGAACCCGTGACGTTAAAGTTGCAAAACGGCTTCGGGATATGATAGAACCGCTCTGTAACAAGCTTTTTTTCGAACTGGAAGAACTGCCAAGTATTGAAGAACGGAAGACCAGAATTAGAGAATTCCGAACAGCTATTGAGAAAGAGCTTATTCAAAGTGAGAAGTTAACGCAACAACATCATCATAATCCGAATTCCACCCGTGACGTTCTCGGTGAACTCGAAAAAGCAATCAGACAGGGACGGAAGAATCGACTGGCAGAACTCCGTAGCAAAAGCCGCGAACAGATAAAAGCGGAGAGAACGAAATTGCAGAAGAAAGCCTCTGAGGTAAAAGCACAATTGCAGAAGAAAGTTTCTGAGGAGAAAAGAGCACTGAAAAAACGAACAAGACAGGAATTGACAGAACAGAAAAAACAAGTCAGTAAGCAGGTGAACCAGTTCACCCGTAAAGTGGCACGGATTCAGAATATCATGGCTGGGCTGTAATCAGCAAGAACCTCATTACAGGCAACAAATTGCATAGAAAGAAAAAGAGATAAGGAACGCATATTGTATTATGGAGACAGTGACGACGACAAAGACGGTAAACGAAACCCGGGAATTGCTCGGAATTAAAGAACCGTTCGATGCAGAAACTGCGGGGGATATCGAATATGAAACAAGACACCACGCTATTTCGTTCGCAATCCCCTATGAATTGACAAGGGGAATGCTGAACTGGCTTAAAATCAGGCTTATAACGGACGATAAGGAATTGCAGGAAGAACGGATACAGAATTTGAAAAGATTGATATCAAACGGGGTTATTCCTCAACTCCTGAAAGAACGTGAATCAGGAAGCATTACCTGTATCAGAGCTATTGACCGTTTGGAATGGCTTAAGGAAAATGTAGAGAGGGAATACATAGAACTGGAAAGAGATTATAATAATCAAGATTACAAGGGAAATAACCGCATTATCAACACCAATATAAGAGAAGAAGAACAGGAACTATACAGGATAGAATATAAACAGGAATAATAATAAGATTAAGAATATATAGTCTATATCAGAGAATACATAAGAATACTTAAATATAGACTATATATATAGATAATAATAATATAATAAACATAATAATAGATAATAAATAAGATATATAATATAAATAACAGAGATACCATAACAATACTATACACCATATGTTGGGAACTTTTCTCTGGTTCCTAGCTTCATTATATCTTGGGAACTTTTCTCTGGTTCCTAGCTTCATTATATCTTGGGAACTTTTTCTCCGTTTTTCTTCATAACTGGTTATAGACATGGTATTTATGCCTAAAATACAGTATTCTTTTTCCTTTTCGTTTTAGCCTCAAATTTTCGGGAATGTGCCACCCCATGGGAGAAAGACCCATAATGTTGGGAACTTTCTTCCTGCCACCCATAGAAGAAAAACCAAAACAGGAAAGGAAATTTCCCCGCTATGAAAAACCAGCACCACCAGTTTCTAAAACTCTCCAATTTCGAACCTGCCGATTTGGCAGATACAAATTCAGTCACTCCGGAGCAGTTCAGCAATACCGCAGTTTTCCCCCGCGGCACCATGGCGGGCATTGAATCGGCTCTGGAATCACTTCACAGCGTGTTATCTTCTAAGCGGGGACAGTGGAAAAAACGACTGATCGAGGAAATGATTTTTATCCTGTATCTGTTCCTGAGAAAAAAGCAACGGGGGGAAATCAGCAGTTATCTAGAATACGTCCCACTCAATACGGCGGTTCTTTCCGAAGTATTCGGCAAGGGGGAACGCTTCGGCGAATTACGCGATGTGACGCAATCCCTGCCATTCCTCGAAGCAGAACCCGATAGAAATTATTATGCTGGCGGTTTCAGTCGGACTTATCGTCTCGGAGAAACTTTCAGAGTATTATTGTTGGAACAGGGTTCTTGTTCTGCAAATAACGATAACAGCTCTGATGACGATGGTGATGAATTGCTGGAATCCCGTTTCATTCGTCAATGGCGATACAGACAGGCTAAGCGTTATCTGCAAACCGTGCTGAACAGCCCGTATAGAGAAGAATACGCAAGACAGATAACATTGTCAAGCAGGCTTTGTGTCAATTGGGATTCAGTCCCACAGGAGAAGATTCACATACCGACACGCCGTTCTTCGGAACAGAATACAGCCGATAACGCCGGAAATGACGTATCGGAAAACGCCGATAGAATCGCATTTCAAACCCTGCGGGATATTGAACGGATTGATCGACTTCATGGCTGGTCGATAGCTCACGGGCGGTTCTTCACGCCGTTTCACAGATTGAAGAAAAACCTGCGGAGATGCGTTCTTCTCTCAAGGGAGCCGATAACCGAACTGTTCGACGTGACCGCCTGTTTTGTGACGCTTACGGCGATTCTCTACGCAAGAAAAACCGGGGACAGAACATTCCTTAACAGGTTGAAAAGCATGGATATTTATCAGATGATAGCGGATTATCACAATGAGTATTCCGGAACTCCCGCTTATACGCTTACACGTGATGAAATAAAACCGGTGATGATGCGATATCTGTTCTCCAATAGGACGGAACGCCAACTTTGCATGAATAATCAGGGTAAACAGGGGGAAATAATGCGGGATGTTCACGGCTGGTTTCGCTGGTATCCTGAAATCAGGGATTTTATCACAGATTATCCGAGCCGATATTCAGGGAATAAATATAAAAGCCAGCTGTCTACACATTGTCAGGAGTTGGAAGCGGAAATCATGTTTGGCAGGGTTCTTCCTGAATTGAACAAGCTTTTCCCGCAATGCTGTTTTCTCTCTCTGCATGACGGAATATTCATCAGAACCAGCGATTATTCAGCAATACAGGATAGATTGAATGCCCGCAAAACCCCTGAAGAAATGGCAAAGGAAATCTTTTGGAATGCTGTAGCGGAATTACTGAATACCTGAAAAAAGACGATGGGGGGGGGCACATACTGTATCCCCACATATTCAGGAACGGTTGAACCGCCTGAAATCTTCAACTTCCACGGAGCCGAAGTCCGTGTTCTGATGAAAGACGGTGAACCATGGTTCGTGGCAAAGGATATTTCAGGAATTCTCGGATATCGTGACGCGGCTAATCTTGCCCGCCGTCTTGATGAAGATGAGAAGGATACTCAAAAAACGAGTACCCCCTCTGGAAAACAAGAGATGACCGCACGACTGGATGAAGATGAAATTAGCAAAAGACAATCCACGGATTCGGTGGGTCGTCGAACTGAAATCATCATCATCAATGAATCCGGTCTTTACAACGCAGTCCTCGGAAGCACCAAACCAAACGCAAGGGAATTCCGAAAATGGGTCACAGGTGAAGTCCTTAAAAAATTCTGAAAATTTTTCTGTATGGATATTACGTAAAGAGAACCTGCAAACTTCCCCCGTGTGGGGGTGAACTTGCTGTATTTCCGGTTTTTCAGACTCAAATAAAAACCTGAAAGATTCTTCATTCTGCCGCTTGACATTGAGATATTCCCCTGTTATTTTGGTTACATCTTGGTTACATTCCGCGCCGTCACAGGCGGTGTAGCCAGTGTTCATTCAATCCTTACAGCAGACACAAGAAACCTCTTGTAATCAGTCTCAAGTCTTTAGTTTAGAATAACTTAGGATAAAAGAAAAATGGTGGAGCTGGTGGGAGTCGAACCCATGACCTATACGATGCGAACGTATCGCTCTAGCCAACTGAGCTACAGCCCCATTCTTTGATAGGGCTTTACTATATGATCAAAATCCGAAAAAGCAAATCAAATTCAATAGAAAATCAGACTTTTTTTCAAAAAGAAAAAATGGAGGCAGATATCGCAAAAATACTGCATCCATTTTTCCGAGGGGGTTGTGTCATATGATAATATGACGCTTCTATGGAAATATTTCCTGAATCAAATCACTCACCCGCAAAAGAATAGAGAAGCTTGATCTCCTCCGGCCACAAGGTCTCATCGATTGTCTCAAGCACCATTGGAATATTGTCAAAACGTCTGTCATTCATCAGACGCCTGAAAGGTTCCAATCCCAATTCTCCTTTGCCGATACTGTTATGACGGTCAAGGTGTCCGCCCAGGACGCTCTTGGAATCGTTCAGGTGAACTCCGCGCAGGAAGCGGAAACCGATAATACGCTCAAACGCGTTCATCGTCTGTTCATACCCATCCTCACTTTTCAGGTCATATCCGGCAGCAAAGGAATGGCAGGTGTCAATGCAGACCCCGACACGGGACTGATCCTCAATCAACTCCATGATACGGGCAATCTGTTCAAAGGAATAACCGAGATTGCTCCCCTGCCCCGCAGTGTTTTCAATCACAGCGGTTACACCCTCCGTTTCAGACAATGCCGCGTTCACGGACTCTGCAATCAGTTTCAGGCAATCATCTTCCGGGATCTCACGCAAATGGCTGCCGGGATGAAAATTCAGGCGATCCAACCCCAACTGCATACAGCGGGACATC
Organism: Lentisphaeria bacterium; assembly: GCA_003526375.1. Classification (GTDB taxonomy): domain Bacteria; phylum Verrucomicrobiota; class Lentisphaeria; order Victivallales; family UBA1829; genus UBA11452. Next base: position 64,462 of record DPDG01000060.1, on the reverse strand, counting down.
TCATCTGTAAAAGCCTTCAGGGATTGTGCACGCTTTGCCGGATCAGGATTCCCCAGATTGATCAGATAACCGTCATGCGGCAGAATATGTTCTGCGGAAAAACCGTGCGCCTTGCAGTTGGCTTTGAATGCCTTGATCGATTCCTGCGTCAGCGGCGGACTCGCCCACTGACGCTGATTTTTCGTAAACATGGCAAACGCCTTCGCCCCGATTGCGGCGGCATTCAGCGGGGCGTTTTCCACTCCGCCCGCGATGGAAACATGTGCTCCGATGTATTTCATAAGAATATCCCCTTTCTGGAATAACTTACCTGAGAAAAATATTTTTTCAATTCAGATTCAATTATTTTTTCAGAAACACGGAAAACATCCGGAAGATCCGCTTTTTTTTGTATCAGGCTGCTCCGGCGGCAACACTTCAAGAAAAGAGTTTTCCGGCATTGCAAAAAAAGTTTTCCGCTGTATCTTATATGCACCATGAAAAAACAGACACCAATACCAAGTATTTTATACTCCTCCGGAGCTCAGATGACAGCGCTTGCCTCGGCGCACTTCATGGCGGACATGATGGGCGGGCTTCTGCCGGGCTTCCTGCCTGTGGCGCTCAAATATTTCCATCTTGACCTCGGAATGGGGGTCTTTATCCTGACCAGCATGAGCATCGGATGCAATATGATGCAGATTCCAGTGGCGCTTCTCGACAGGAGCACGCGCAATCCGCGCCTGATCAGCATCGGGCTGCTGATGGCGGGGTTGATTCTGCTGCTCGGCACCCTGCCTTCCTCAACACCGGTCCCGATTCTCTGCCTGATCATGCTGACTGTCGGCGCAGGTGTCGCAATCGTGCATCCGGCAGGATTACGCGGGGTCCAGAACATCGGCAGAATCGCTCCGACGGTCAGCACGCCGACATTCATGACGGGCGGCTTCCTCGGTTCCTGTATCGGTCCGTGGCTCAGCGCGACTCTTGTCGGCGGGTATGGCTTGAAAGGGCTGTTCTGGCTGATTCCACTTATCGTCTTTCTGCTGATTGCATTGAGAATCTCACATGTCAGGCTCGCGTTGGACCGTCCAGCAAGCAAGGATGCGAAAAGCACGGAAGACCTCTCCGCACCATGGAGCTTCCGCAGTCTGCTTGTGATTGCCTTTTTCATGAATACGGGAACCGTCACCATTCAGATGCTTCTGCCGACCGTATTGAACGAACTGAATTTTCCGCTGTCTTTCGGAGGATTCAGCGCCATGATGTTCGGGATCGGTTCCGCTTCCGGGTCCATCGCCATCGGCTTTCTCGTGAAGAAATACAAGCCGCAGTGGTTCATCTTCACAGGTCTACTTTTAGGGGTGCCTGCTGTCGCTATTTACTTTTTGACACTTCAAAATGTCGCAGCATGTCTTTTAATTCTACTTTCCGGATTATTGGCAAGCTCCGGTTATCCGCTGCTGGTCGCTCTTTCACGAAATGCGCCGAATGGTCCCGGACTCAGCTCCAGGATGGCTCTGATTGTCGGAGGCACCTGGGGCTTTGCCGGAGTATTTTTTCTCGGAATCGGTCAATTCGGCGCACGCTTCGGCGTAGGATACGCTATGCATGCGTCATGGATATTCTATTTGCTGGCGCTGATTACAGCAGTCATGACATTGAGGCGCCATAAAGAGGAAAAAAGAGCGGATATGGATCAGGAAGCCGGAGGAAACGGCAAAGGTCGCCCTGTGCCCTGCAAGCAATGACGCCTCATTCGTAATCAGCTTCAATATCGCAGGACAATCCTGTACGATCATTTCATTCAGATCAGGCGCCCGACGCAGATTCCGCAGAAAACGGCGGCGACGCCGGACACATTCTGGATCAGCAGATTCAGTGCGGCGCGGCCGTATTCTCCGGTAAGCAGCATGTTGGTACTTTCCAACGCGAGTGTGGAGAAAGTCGTGAACGCGCCGAGAAAACCGATCAGAAAAATCGGTGCATAAGGTTCAAAAGCGGGAAAACGCTGTTTCATCAGGACAAACAGCAGTCCGGCAAGGAAACTTCCGGTCACATTGACGGTGAAAGTACTCCAGGGAAGCATGGACAGGGGAAAAGACCTGACGACCAGGTAGCGCAGAAGAGTCCCGACGCTTCCAGCGGCAATCACCAGCAATGTAATTTTCAATGACATGACAGCATCTCCGTTTTCACAAGCAGATAATATAACCGGAGTCCCGGTTCTTTGCAATTCCGCATCCGGAAGTTATATTACAACAGAAACGAAATTGCAATGCGTCACGGTAAAAAGATCATGGACAGAGAAGCTGAATGGCAGGATTTGAAGAAGCGTCTGGCGGAATCGAAATTCCGTTCCCGCTTCAGGCTCCGGGATGCGGAACTGCGGATCATCGCAGAAAAGGGAATGGCTGCCGTGGAACATCAGTGCCGCAGCTTCATCCTGAAACGCCTGGCGCCCGCCGAACCCTCCAATGACGGCAGACAGACTCCCATGCGCGGACACCCCTGCTTTATCGCGCAACATGCCACGGGATGCTGCTGCCGAGGCTGTCTTCAGAAATGGCACCGTATCGCGGCGGGAAAGCCGCTGACGGAAGATCAGATCGATCATATTGTTTTCACTCTGATGTCATGGATCCGGGAACACTCTGCCGGTGCGGAGCACGTGCCGCACACACCGGACCTGTTCTGACATTCCGTTGAAACAAGTCTCAGAAACGTTTCCGTTTGCGGATAAAACAGAGTTCATTGCAGCGAGGGCAGCGGGTCACGTTCTCACTGTCGTGCTGGGCAAGAAAAGAAAGATGGCAACTGTCGCAGAAATAGAGGCGTTCCTTCACCACGGACCAGTCGTAGGCCTTGCGCTGACGCATCTCCTGCCGGACCCACAGAACCGCGAGAGCAATCAGCCAGAAGAAAATGTAAACGTAAAAAATATGAAGTTCTGAAATCGGAATCATTTTTCTGCCTCCTTTTTGATCACCGGGCGATTCCATGTCACAAGAAAAAGATTTTCCTTTTTCAATCCGGCAGTCGCCGCATAAATTGCAAGCTGACGCTCTGCAAGAACATCCAGCGTGCGGTTGCCGGAGGACCGCAGAATCCGTATTTCCGGCGGCAAATCTTTTTCAGGGGCGGGGACAATACTTAAAATTGTCGAGGTTTCCGCCTCATTTTTCCGGAGAATTTTCAGTGACGCCTCATCCTTGAACAGAAGTCCGTAAATCAGATTTCCCTTCAAATCCGACCAGACCGGATATTGAGCGGGAACAGTTTCCGCTTTTTTCACATGGGGAACTGCAACAGGAATTTGCGGGCTTGAATTCAAATCGGCAAGCTCCCTGACAGAGACAGACCGTCTGTCCGCGCCGTAAGTTCCCGATGCGCGCCGGAACAGCTCCGGCGCCGCTTTCACCGGCTGGAGAAAATCGTAATAACGCATTTCACGGACCATACTGAACCCATGTTCGTCATTCGGTTTGACAAAGGTTTCCGGTTCCATATATTTCAGCCAGTAGTTCAACTGATGAATATCTTTTCCCGCCAGGTCCTCCGGCTTGCAGATCACGGTATAATGCGAACCGGTGCGCAGAGCATGGGAATCCGTCTGAATCGGCTTGAAAAGAAATATCAGAAGCACATGCAGCCCCACCGCGGCAAACGCAATCAGAAGGAGCGCACTGAAAGGCAGATTCCTTTTCTGTTTCATCTGCAATGCGGGAGGACGGTCCATGTTCAGTTATCCAGAAAGTTGGTCTGTCTGCCGGAATTCGACGGGCGGGCAAGCAGAAAGACATTGATCTTCAATTCATCGGCAAGAGACATGATCCGGGCAACGGTCCCGTACTGCGTATCCATATCCGCCCGGATTACGATTGCGCCGTTTTCCCCCTGCCCCGCGACATCGCTCAACAGCCTGCTTTTCAGTTGATTCAGATTCTCCACAATCAGGTCGTTGAAGTAAATATTGCCTTCCCTGTCAACCGTCACGATATATTTCTTGACGCTGTATGTTCCTACGACTTTCGCAGTCGGCAGATTTACCGGAATGCCCGATACAGGGACAAAGGAACTGCCCATCATGAAGAAAATAATCATCAGGAAAAACACGCTTACAAACGGAAGAAGTTCCGGAAATCCGCTGATGATCCTGACGCGCGGACGGATTCGCGGCGCAATATTAATTTTCATCGGAGTCCCTGCCCTCTCTGTGATGTTTGAAGAAGTAGATGATCTCGGAAGACGCCTTTTCCATATCGACGCAGAAAGCCTCGACGCGGCTGACAAGGTAGTTGTAGGCAATCAGGCAGGGGATCGCGACGCACAGTCCTGCGGCGGTCGTCGTCAATGCAATGCTGATTCCGCCGGAAAGATCGCCCAGCGTCAGGGATATCCCCTGTTTCATCTGCATGGCGATAAAGGTTTCCGCCATGCCGACCACGGTTCCAAGCAGTCCGAGCATCGGCGCGACTTTGGAAATCGTGGCAAGAATATTCATCCTGCTTTCCAGACGCGGCAGTTCCACCAGAGCCGCATCGTCAATCGCCTGGCGGATATCATCGTCATTCTGATACGCCTGAATCGCCGCGGTCAGAATCCGGGCAACCGGTCCGGGGGTATTGTCGCAGAGGGTGATCGCCTCGATCATACCGTCACGGCGCAGGACATTGACAAGTCCGCTGATCAGCTCCTGGACATTCACCTGCGCACGGTGGAACTGAAACCATTTTCCAATGAAAATATAAAGCGCCAGCAGACTGCACAGCACGATCAGCCACATTACAGGCCCGCCGGATACGATCATGTTCCAATATAGCATTTCAATACCTCCAGTTATGGATTGAATTTCTGTTGTTTCAGTTTTTCAAAACGCTCTTCCGCCGTCCTGCGGTCAATCAGTCTGGCGTCCAGAAGCCAGTGCAGAGCGAATTTCGCATCTTCAATCGTCGGGCGCAAAGGATTATGAAGTGCAATATCGAACAGCGCCTCCGCAGCCTTTACGCACCATACCGTTTCCACCGGTCTGAGATCCACTTCGGCGGCAGGAAGCTTGTAAAGCAGCTGTTTGTAATAATCCGCCGCAGATTCATCGTTCCCAAGCATTCCGATGCAACGCCCGATTTTATAGACAGCCATCATCTGAAGCTGAGGGGGGCAATTCTCCTGCTGAAGAAGTTTCCGGTAATACGACACGGCAGTTTCAAGGTCCTCCCTGGAACGGCTGCTTTCGGAGGTGGCGAGTGCAAACATGCAGTCTCCGATCGACCCCAGGGCAGCGCATTCGATGATGGAACCGGGCAGGGTTTCCGCCGCTTTCGCATAATAAGGAATCGCCGCAGAGAAATTGCCGTCTCCGCGCAGAATGTCGCCATGCAGGTAATAGGCGTCCCCGATACAATTCGTTTCGGGAAAACGTTCATAAAGCTCATTCAGCAGCTTGAGCGCCGCATTGGATTCTTTATTCTTATAATTCTGAAGCGCCTTCTCGAAAATGGCGCGTGCCTGAATCTGAGGGAACTTCTCATTTTTCATCAGCTTGTCAAGAGCCGCTTCGGCACGCGATGACGAACCGGCGTCCGCATAATGAGACGCCAGACGGAAAATCGCATTGACCGCGTATTCGGAATCGGGATGACGCTCCGCAAGAAGCCATGTTTCGCGTTCCGCCGCAATTTCATCCCCCATACTGTAATACACATGAATCAGCCAGAACGCGGCACGCGGCGCCAGCGGGTCTTTCGGATACTCACGGACAATCCGCGAATACATCGTGGCAGCCTCCGCCGGTTCTTTCGACGAAAAAGCCAGAGACGCCGCGCTGTAAAGAGCCTGCGGCACAAGACCATTCCCCTTCTTCGCAGCCGCCAGGAACTTCTTATACAGTTCACGCGCCTCTTTCAGCAGCCCCTTGCTTTCATCGGCGGAAGCCTCCATGAAAAGGATATTGTCCTTCTCCGGTTCCGGCAGATTCAATTTTTTCAGTTCGTTCACCAGCGCAAGGGTTTTGTCCGCCTCCTTCGCATCGAGCGCGGCGGACGCGGCAAGGTAAAGCGCCCTCGGAGCCAATGCGGGCCATTTCTTTGCGATTTCACGATAAACGGCAATATACCGATCCACTTTTCCGTGTGCGACCAGCACCTCGCCGATCAGAAATTCTCCATCCGCCTCCGTCGCACCTCTGTAATAAGACCGGATCAGCTTCTCCGCCTCCCGGAAACGGTTGCCGGCGCCTTGCAGCATACCATAGCGGCGCAGAGCCTCCCGTTTCTTTTCCGGCGAAGAATTGATATTGGAATAGACGGATTCGTAAAGTTGAAGCGCACCTTCCGTATTGCCGGACTCCTCCAGCAGACGCGCCGTATTGAGTTTTGTATCGGCGCTGACCAGTGAATTTTTAAACAGCTCCAGTTGTTTCACGGCAAGCGCCGCCGCTTTCTGTCTGTCGCCGATCCGTGAAAATACCTGAATGATCCGTTCCAGCGTATCGAATGCCTCCTGTTTGCCGGCGGCGGCATTGAATGCGGCACGGTAGGAATCCAGAGCCAGCGCATAATTTTTCGTGACGGCGAATGCATCGCCGTAAGAAGATGCAATCAGGTAAGTCAGCGGTTCGCGCTCTCCTTTCAGATCGCGCAGAAGCGCCTGCCAGGCGCCGGAGGCGGCGTCCACGCCTTCCGCTTTCAACAGAATATAGGCATTCAGCAGACGATATGCCGCAAAATCTTTCGAGTCCGAATTCGGCGGATAGGAGAGCAGAAGATCCAGCGCCTGCCGTGGTTCCCCGGCGGCAGCGGTGCATAGCACACAGCGCTCAAACGCCAGCTTCCCCAATGCCGACGCTCCGATCTGCTGATAAAGAATATTGTAGACTTTCGCAGCGGATTTATAGGCTTTCAGACGCTCCAGCACAAAGCCGTAGGAAAACAGAGTCCGCATACGGCGCGGGTCTTTCGAAGCCAGCGCGGGCAGAATCCGTTCATAAATCTTCTGCGCTTCGGCATAGCGTCCCCGCTGGGAAAGGATATCGCCGCGCCACATGGAGAGGGAAAGCGGATTGGCGCCGGGAAATGCAGTCTCGTAATCCTGCAAAGTCTTCTCCGCAAGGTCCGGCATCCGCCCGAGAACCAATGCATCCAGCAGACGCTCATAGGCATCCCGCGTATTCTCCAGACTGCCGGCTTTTCTGGCGTCTTCCAGATATTTGCCGTAAAAACTTGCGGCAACGGCATAATCTTTCGCGGCAAAAGCACGGTCGCCGGCTTTCTTGTCCCGCGACTCGCTTTCCATGACAGCCGTAACCACATCCGCTCCGAGATTCAACTGTGCGGACAGCGGCAGCGCCGCTCCGAAGACTCCCAGCGCGGCGGATGCAAAGATGAACCAATTTTTCCCTGCGGAATATCTCACGAAAAATCCTCTTTTACCAAAAAAACGGATATCCCGTCCGTGAGACGGGATACCGGATATCGACCAGAGACAAACAAATTACGCTTCAGGTTCCGCAGCAGGGGCGGGAGCAGCCGCCGTGACGGTCTCCTGTGCAATGACATCGGGCTTGCCCGTTCCCTGTGCCGCCGCTTTGCGCTCGGCAAGAACCGCCTTGATCTTTGCAAGAATCTTCTCCTCCAGCTCATGATTTTCCTGAAGAAGCGCTTTCACGGCTTCACGTCCCTGCGCAAGCTGTTCTCCGTCGAATGCAAACCACGAACCGCGCTTTTCGATCAATCCGAGATCGCTGCCGACATCAATGATGGAGCCGACGCGGGAAATCCCCTCATTCCAGTTGATGTCGAACTCCGCCACCTTGAACGGCGGCGCCAGTTTGTTTTTGACGACTTTGACTTTCGTGCGCGCTCCGGTGGGTTCGCCTGAGGTATCCTTGATTGTCCCGATACGGCGGATGTCAAGACGGATCGAACTGTAAAACTTCATTGCGTTGCCGCCGGTGGTCGTCTCCGGATTTCCGAACATCACGCCGATCTTCTCACGAATCTGGTTGGTGAAGATCACACACGTGCGGCTGCGATTCACGGCGCCGGTGATCTTGCGGAGCGCCTGAGACATCATACGTGCCTGAAGCCCCATGAAGGAATCGCCGACCTGACCGTCAAACTCCGCTTTCGGAACCAGCGCGGCGACGGAGTCGATCACGACAACGTCCACCGAATTGCTGCGGATCAGAGTATCCGCGATATTCAAAGCATCCTCTCCGCAGTCCGGCTGGGAGATCAGGAGATTGTCGATGTTCACGCCGATCTTGCGGGCATACTGCGGATCGACCGCATGTTCCGCATCAATGATCGCCGCCACGCCGCCCGCTTTCTGCGCGTTGGCGATGACGTGCATGCAAAGCGTCGTCTTACCGGAAGATTCCGGGCCGAAGATTTCAATAATTCTTCCGCGCGGAAGCCCCATGATGCCGAGCGCAATATCAAGCGAAAGCGCTCCGGTGCTGATCACCGGCACATCCACGGTTGAATTATCGCCGAGGCGCATGATCGTGCCTTTTCCGTATTCCTTTTCAATCTGACCGAGAGCGATTCCGAGATTCTTCGCGCGCGCTTCCGCTGCGCTTGCCGGAGTCACGGCGCCTTTTGCCGCCTTCGTGTCCTTGTCTGCTGCCATTATCTGCTCCTTAAAAGTTGAAATTCATGATATGGTTTAAATGTCGAGATCCTTGACGCCCGCCGCATGTTTCTCGATATATTCACGGCGCGGCTCAACATCGTCACCCATCAGAAGCGTGAACATGCGCTCGGCTTCGACCGCGTCTTCCATCGTAACCTGAATCATCTTGCGGCGTTCGGGGTCCATCGTGGTCTCCCAAAGCTGATGGGGGTCCATTTCGCCCAGACCTTTGTAACGCTGAATCTGAAGTCCCTGCCTGCCGTTCTTCTTGATCTCCTCAAAAAGCTCCGTCAGAGAGTTGACCTGAATCTCGTCATCCCCCTCCTTGATGCGGAAGACCGGAGTCTGCCCGCGGAACAGGATCGACGGATCGTAACCGCCTTCGCGGATTCTGTTGCCGAGCTCAAGGCAGGATTCCGCCTCGAAGATCGTCGTAATGTCAATGGAGGGATGAAGTCCGTGCGGTTTCGGCTCGCCGTTTCCGTCGTTCTCCGGCGTGGTGTCGTCCACGATCTGCGGGAGCGTCTTTTCGACCTCCTCAATGAAAGCGGACTGCTCCGCCGCGGAGTAAACAAACTTCTTCGTAACCGTTCCGTCCGGATTGCGGACAAAAATCTGCGCGGTCGGATATCTGCCGTCCTGAACCGCATCCAGGTATTCATCCACTTCAATGCCGTGACGCTGAAGCCCCTGGATGATCTGATGGGATTCCGTGACATAAGCCGCGATCTTTCTGATCTCCTCTGCGGAAATCGAAGCGCCCGTCGCAATATTCTCCACGACAATGTCCTCGCAGCCGTTTTCGGTCAGGAACCTGTCAAGCTGTTCGTCCGTGTCGATGTAACTTTCGCGTTTCTTGCGGCGAACCTTGTAAAGCGGCGGCTTCGCAATGTAGATGTGCCCTGTTTCCACCAGCGGCTTCAGTTCACGGAAGAAGAACGTGAGAAGAAGCGTTCTGATATGCGAACCGTCCACATCGGCATCGGTCATGATCACGATGCGGTGGTAGCGCAGTCCGGAAATATCGAAATCCTCTTTGCCGTATCCGCATCCGATCGCGGAGATCAGGGACTTGATTTCATTGTTGTTGAGAACCTGGTCGATCCGCGCCTTCTCCACATTGAGGAGTTTACCCCGGATCGGGATGATCGCCTGAAAACTGCTGTTGCGCCCCTGCTTCGCGGAACCGCCTGCCGAGTCGCCCTCGACGATGTAAAGTTCGCTTTTCGCGGGGTCCTTTTCCGAGCAGTCGGCAAGTTTTCCGAGGAACGGGGAAAGACCGTCCAGGGCTCCTTTGCGCTGGACAAGTTCCCTCGCCTTTTTCGCGGCTTCGCGGGCGCGGGAAGCAACCATCGCCTTGTCCACGATCTGACGGGCTATCGCGGGATTTTCCTCAAGAAATGAGCCGAGACAGTCATTCACGACGGAGTCCACGATGCCGCGCACTTCGCCGTTTCCGAGCTTCGTCTTGGTCTGACCTTCAAACTGCGGCTCCGGCACTTTCACGCTGATCACGGCGGAGAGTCCTTCGCGGGTATCCGCACCGCTCACGTTCGCCTTGTCGCCCCGGAGCAGGTTCGCGCCCTTTGCATACGCATTGACGGAACGAGTCAATGCTCCCTGAAAACCGGAAAGATGCGTTCCGCCCTCAATGGTGTTGATATTATTGGTATAGCTGTAAATATTCTCCGTGAAGCCGTCGTTGTACTGCATCGCGACTTCCACATCGATGCCGTCTTTTTCCTTGTGCATATAGATCGGCTCGTGAATCACGATCTTGTGCGCATTCAGATACTTCACATATTCGACCAGACCGCCCTCATAATGGAACGTTTCGCTTCTGACCGGTTCCGTCCGTTCGTCCACGAGCGTGATATGGACGCCTTTATTGAGAAACGCAAGCTCGCGCATACGGTTCGCCAGAATGTCCCACACATACTCCGTCGTGGAAAAGATCGTGCCGTCCGGCTTGAATGTGACGGAGGTTCCGCGCTCGCTGGTCGGGTTCAGCTTGGCAAGCGGCTCGACGGTATTTCCGCGGTTGAACTTGATGCGGTAGGCGAAACCGTCGCGGCGCACTTCGACCAGCATCCAGTCGGAAAGCGCATTCACGCAGGAAACGCCGACGCCGTGAAGTCCGCCTGAAACCTTGTAGTTGCTGTGGTCGAATTTGCCGCCGGCATGGAGAACAGTCAGCACGACCTCCACCGCCGGTTTATGCTCCTCCGGGTGCATGTCCACGGGAATGCCGCGTCCGTCGTCAACCACCGTAATGCTGTTGTCGGGGTGAATCGTGACGACAATCTTACTGGCATAGCCTGCAAGCGTTTCGTCAATACTGTTGTCAACGACTTCATACACAAGGTGATGCAGTCCGCGCTGCCCCGTATCGCCTATATACATGCTGGGACGTTTTCTGACGGCCTCCAAGCCTTCCAGAACAGTGATATTGCCTGCGGTATAATTGGTCGAAGGCTGCACCTGCGGTGTCTCTTCGGCGGGAATTTCATTTTCTGCCATCATACACTCCATTCATTTTTATTTCAAAAATATACCTGTCTCTCATCTCTTGCAGAAGAATCGGAAATCAGACTGCACTATTATCAGGTAGTATACACCCGCATGGTATTTTTTTCAATAAATATTTTCACCAAAAAGGATATTTCTGCGAACCGGGGAGGATGAGTGAAGACGCGGAGAAATACAGCATATGCGGCGCAGGAAAACGACAGGAGCCAGCAGACCGGAATTCAGTCTTTCCTGTCCTGCGGGCTCCTGCCGGTTCTGTCCGGTCATTCCTGCCAGAGAACGTCGGAACTGATGTCTTCCCCCTCAAAAATCAAGACGTCCCCGTCCTGCTTTGTCCTGCCGTATTCGGAACGGAACTTTCCTTTCAGCTTCAATTCCGCCCGGCATTTTCCCGGACCGACGGAACAGATCAGAATCGCTTTCCGTCCTTCGGAGTTGCGCAGTTCCGCCGCTACAATCTCATTTTTCCGTAGAATCACCGGTTCTTCTCCGGACATGATATAGGGCTCCAGACGTTTCATCAGAGCGACGATGCGTTTGATTTTCGGCCACTCCTTCTCAAAATTCCCCTCCGGCATTCTCGGAGGGCGCAGATCGTAGAAACTGTAAAGAATGAAACCTCTGGCTCCCATCGCCGCTTCCAGAAGGATCAGGGAACGCATTTTTTCCCCGGACGGATTCGGGCGTCCCTTTTCCTCTTTCTTATACACCGCCCAGTTGAATATCTGGGGAACGCTCCAGACAGGCAGCCCGGTGCGCCGGGCCTGATCCATCGCAAAGACAGCACTCCGCAGGGTGTTGCCGCTCAATGGGTAGGGGTCAATTCCAATCACATCGAAAGCCCGCCCGTAAAAAGGCAGTTCCTCATATTGGTAAAACACTCCGTAGACCGGGTGTTCCGGGTCCAGCCGATTGCAGATGCGGCGAATCTCCGTCAGGCGCGGCACCTGGCTGACAGGCGCCTCATCGGCGCTGAACCATGCAAGCAGAGCAGGATGATCTTTCAACAGATTGACAGCATCGGCGGTAATGTTTTTGTATCCGTCAATCCCCATCCAGCGATCGAAACCGTAGTTTTGCGAAGAACCGACGTCTTTGATGCTGAAGATCACTTTCATTCCCTTTGCGGCGGCAATGTCCATTGCTTTTACGATCTGCTCCCTGGATGGAGGCGCCTGCGGGTCGGCTCTCAAACTCATGCTGCCATACGGCAGGATGCAGTTGAAACCTGCCTCGCGCAACATCTCAAGCTGTGCAGGAATCAGCGAACTGCCGAAAATCCCGAGCGGCATGAACGGACGCCCGTCAACCAGCATCCGCCCCGAAGCATCCAGCGTGACTTTTGAACCGTTCCCCCGCCGGACGTTCAGCGGAAACACACGGGAAAAGAGAATCTTTTTCTTTGCCGTATCCAGAATCATGAATTCGATATCGCAGTTCCCCTGCACCGACTCCGGGATGCTGAATTCCATCTGCGCCCCTGCTTTCAGCCGCTGTGAGAACTTCGCGGAAGGGAGATTCATCTGCACGGCATAAGAACCGGCAGGAATCTCTTTTCCGTCATGGGAAAGGCGGACCGGGACACTTTTTCCGGAAAGAATCCCGAAAGGCGCAATGGGGGTCAGAGACCATAAATTACTGCCCTGTTCCTGAACGGAAATATCATCGAACCATGCAGTACCGGTTGCTCTGGGGTGCAGATACAGCGTAATATGTGCACCGATTGCATTCTTCGGCACTCTTACGACGTCTGAAATCCATGTCCAGTCCGCCGTACCGGTAACGCCGCGGGGATAACGCCCGCTTAAAAAAGCTTTTCTGCCGTTCCCCCCGTCTTTGGAAAATTCCAGTGCGACAGCAGCTCCGCCTCTGCCATTCGGATTCGTCACCTGTTCCGTTTTGATCCATGCGCCGAAACGGTAAAATTTCCCCGGCTCCAACTTCACCGGTGTGCCGACAAGCTGATACTCTTTCGGGTTGCGCCGTTCATAGCGCAAAGCCGCCGTCGGCGGTTCCACCGCTTACGGACGAGGAACGAAGTTCCGAGAGCCGACGG
>DPDG01000060.1:415-50981 GCA_003526375.1 Lentisphaeria bacterium | reverse complement strand
CAGATGCAGAGCACCTGCACCATAATATTTTATAAAGACGGCAAATCCTCAAAAAAGTTTTGATATTTCCATTTGAAGCATTGACAATACGGAAAAGATGATTATAATTATATCTATTCAAATAATAAAACAGGATATTCAAATATGAACAATAAAATTCCTGCGGTCGAAAAAACCATCGCGCTTCTGGAACTGCTGGCAAAACTCCCGGAAGGCGCCACACAGGCGGAACTGAAGAAGGAGCTGGGCATCTCCATGAGTACGGCATACCGTATTCTTCAAACACTGCTGAAACACAAATGGATCAGGAAGAACGCCGATACGAAATACTCGCTCGACAACGGGCTTCTTCCCCTGCTCTACCCCTTCCGTAACAGCATGGAACTGCTGGAACATGCTCAAAAGGTCATCGACAGAGTTTCAGCGGAAAATGAAATGGCGTGCAAACTCTCCATCCGCCGAGGAACCGAGCAAGTCACCATCATGCGTGCGGAACCGGAGGGACCATTCGCTCTGACCGGACAGGTCGGTTCAAGTTTTCCCGTGATCGAAGGGTCCGTCGGCGCCGCGCTGCTCTGTGGCGAGAGCGATGATGAAATCATGGAGCTGATTCAGGAGTGCAGCACAGACCTTGCGGAAAAACAGGAACCGGAACTGGTATTGAAAGCTGTGGGCGAAGTCCGTATGAAAGGCTATGCGGTCAACCTGCGCAAAAACCGCTGGAACATTGCGGCAATGTCCATGCCGGTCAGGGATGCGGAAGGCTCGGTCATCGCTGCAATCACACTGATCGGGGCGGAATCCGATTTTGCCGGAAAAAAGCGCAGCAAACTGGTTTCCGTTCTCAAAGACGCAGTCCGGAAATGTTCAGAAGGTTCATGCAGAACACAAGGAGAGGAATAATGTTCACGGAAGAAGCGGAAAGACTCTCAAGATACATCCTTGCGGAAGATTCCGAAATCGAATTCAGAATCCGAAGCGGAACGGAGATGTACCGCAAAGGATTCGGGCACTTTGTACTGAAAGATGCGGAAGGAGGAGAAGTCGCGGGGGCGACAATCCGCCTGAAGCAGAAAACGCATGAATACAAATTCGGCTGTAATGCGTTCATGATCGACTCTTTTCCGGAAAAAGAACAGAACGAACGCTATGAGAAGGTCTTCGGCAGTCTCTTCAATCTTGCGGTGGTTCCGTTCTACTGGAGCGATCTGGAGCCGGAGCAGGGAAAAACGCGCTTCACGAAAGAGAGCCCGTTCATTTACCGGCGTCCGGCGCCGGACCGCGTATTGGAATTCTGCGAAAAATACGGGATCATGCCGAAAGGGCATCCGCTCTGCTGGCACAACTTCTGGCCGGGCTGGGTTCCGAATAACACAAAGGACGTCATGCGTCTTCTGGAAAAACGTTTTGAAGAAATTTCGGAGCGTTACAGGGATAAAATCCCGGTATGGGACGCGGTCAACGAAGCACAGACGCTTCACCCGTCGTGCAGGAAAAACGCACCGCCGCTCCCCCCGGATTACGTGGAACAGGTTTTTCATCTTGCCGACCGTTTTTTCCCGGACAACCGGAAGCTCTACAATGACGACAGCACGTGGTGGAACTTTCAAGGCGATTACACCCCGGTTTATCTTCTGGTGAAACATCTGCTGGAACGGGGCTGCAAGGTCGGCGGGCTCGGACTCCAGTATCACATGTTCGGCAATATGACCGGAGACAACTGCATCGGCGTCAACCGCCCGCTGAATCCCCGTTGCATTCTCCAGTGCCTGGATCAGTATCAGAAACTGGGGATTCCCGTCAACTTCTCCGAAGTCAGCGTCATCAGCCGCCGCGATCTCGGCGACGGAGACAGATTTCAGGAACTGGTTGCGGAAAAACTCTACCGTCTCTGGTTCAGCCATCCGGCAACCGAGGCAATCGTCTGGTGGAATATGGTGGACGGAACCGCGGCATATGCTCCGCTGGGCAGTGAGGAAGGGGAAAACTCCCTGCGTGCGGGCCTGGTCAACTACGATTTCACGCCGAAACCGGCATTCAGGGCGCTGGAACGGCTCATCAAACGGGAATGGCACACGGAAACGGTTTTGGAATACAGAGCAGGAGCCGACAACCGTTTTCACGGTTTCTACGGTAAATACGATGCGGAAATCGAGACGGAATACGGCAGAGTATGCCGAGAGTTCGATCTGAGCAGATTCTCCGGCAACGAATTCAATCTCATGATAAAATAAGGAAAGAAAGATGAACCCGAAAATCGACCCGTCCACACTCAAAATCACGGACATGCGCTTTGCCGACATCGACGGCGCGCCGAAACGCTGTACACT
Organism: Lentisphaeria bacterium; assembly: GCA_003526375.1. Taxonomy (GTDB): domain Bacteria; phylum Verrucomicrobiota; class Lentisphaeria; order Victivallales; family UBA1829; genus UBA11452. The sequence goes on along the minus strand of DPDG01000060.1, from coordinate 48,651 downwards.
CCTCAAGATTTACACCAATCAGGGAATCACCGGCTATGGCGAGGTGCGCGACGCCTCCAGCCGCACTTATGCGGCGATGCTCAAAAGCCGTATTCTGGGCGAAAATCCCTGCAACGTCGAGAAAATCTTCCGCCGTATCAAACAGTTCGGCGGAGACTCGCGGCAGGCGGGCGGCGTCTGCGGAATCGAAGTTGCGCTGTGGGACATTGCGGGCAAGGCATGGGGCGTCCCCGTGTGGCAACTTCTGGGGGGAAAATACCGTGACCGAATCCGCATCTACTGCGACACCGACTCCGAAGGCGGCGGGCGCGATATGGGCAAAGCTCTCAAAGACCGCATGGCGCAGGGCTATACTTTTCTGAAAATGGACCTCGGCATCGAGCTTCTGATGGATGTCCCCGGAGCCCTTTCCGCCCCGCTCGGCTTTCTTGAGAAAATGCGGGAATACAAACAGACGGTCTTTTCCACACCCCACGGCTCCATCGACCCCCGCGCCATGCGCGGCGAAGCCTACGACCTCTTCAACACGGCACATCCTTTCACTGGAATCCACATTACGGAAAAAGGGCTCGACTACCTCGAGAAATACATGGCGGACTGCCGGGAGGTCACAGGCTATGAAATCCCGATTGCGATCGACCACCTCGGGCATATTCCGCTGGAAGACTGCATCAAACTGGCAAAACGTCTGGAAAAGTTCAATCTTGCATGGATGGAGGACCCCGTTCCATGGCAGATGACCAGCCAGTATGTGCGTCTGGCGAACTCCACCACAACCCCTGTCGGCACCGGAGAAGACATGTATCTCAAGGAATCCTTCAAACCTCTGTTTGAATCCGGCGCGCTCGCAGTGGTTCATCCCGACGTATTGACGGCGGGCGGCATTCTCGAAACGAAAAAGATCGGCGACATGGCGGAGGAATACGGAGTCCAGATGTCGATCCACATGGCGGAAAGCCCGGTCGCGTGCATGGCGGCGGTCCACGTCGCCGCGGCGACACGCAATTTCATGGCGCTTGAGGTGCACAGCGTTGATGTCCCGTGGTGGGAAAATCTGGTGAAAGGCGTTCCGGTTCCGCTGATCAGGGACGGCTTCATCGACGTTCCGGACAAGCCGGGGCTCGGCATCGACGAACTCAACGAGGAACTGATCGCGGAAAAACTCCATCAGGATTTCCCGGTCGCATGGGAATCCACGGAGCAATGGGATAAAGAATGGGCGAACGACCGTCAATGGTCATAAAAAAGGAGCACATCGTCATGAGAGTGAAAGAGGCATCGGATCCTGTAAGAAAAGCGGTCATCTATCAAATCAATCTTCGTGTTTTCACGAAAGAAGGCACGATTTCCGCGGCAGAAAAATTTCTCCCGGACGTGGTCGCCTCAGGTGCGGACATTATCTATCTTTGCCCCTTTGTCGAAGCGGATGATGACCAGTGTTATGAATACTGGAGTGAACGTCAGAAGAAATCCTGCTGCATGAATCCGCGCAATCCCTATCGTCTCATGGATTATTTCAGGGTGGACCGGGAATACGGCAAGGAGGAGGATTTCAAATCCTTCGTCACTGTGGCACATCGGCTAGGACTGAAAGTCATGATGGCTCTTGTCTATATGCATGCCGGTCCGACCTTCGCCAAACGATTCCCGCAGTTCGTCAAACTGGACGCGGACGGAAATCCGCTGTTGAACAGCTACCATTTCTGCACGATTGATTTTGATTCGCGGGAACTCCGCGAGTATCTCTGGGACAACATGCTGTATTTCGTGAAAGAGTGCGGCATTGACGCCTACCGCTGTGATGTCGGCGGCTCCGTTCCGCTCGACTTCTGGATCGAAGGAGTCCGGAGGATCAAACAGATCCGTCCTGATTTCATCATGCTCAACGAAAATGAGCTGAAATACCGCCCGGAGGATCAGTTGGAGGCTTTTGATATCAATTATTCGCATTTCTGGGTCATGTACGCCATGCGCGATATATTTCTCTGCGGGATGCCGGCGGCGGCCCTGGAAACTGCATGGCGCGGCGAACATGGCGCCGCAGAAAACGGTATGAGTCTGCGCTGTATCGAGCATCATGATACCGCAAACGATATGTATCACAACCGCATGGAGAAAATCAGTTCCGCAAAATGTGAGGCAGCGCTGGTGCTCTGCTACTGCATCGACGGAGTTCCGCTCCTTTATAACGGGTGCGAATACCGCGACACTTCGCGTCACAGCATTTTCGGAAGAAAAGGGCAGTTTACCATCGACCGGAGCGGCGATCCATCTGAGCGAATGGCGTTTCTGCGGAAGCTGGCAGAGATTCACCGTAATGAACAAGCAATTCTTTACGGCAGTACGGAATGGATCCAACATGATAAGCGGGAAACCGTCTGCGCGATCCTGCGCAGCACGGAAACGGAGGCAATATTCTGCGCAGTCAATCTGGGGGACAAGAAATGTGAAGTTCACTGTCCCGCCAATCGGAATTTATCTTCGGGGCATCGTCTTCTGGAACGCGGCTTTTTTTTCAGCGATGCAGGATTCACACTGGAAGCAAATGGATTTATCATTCTAAAGAAGGAAACATTATGAGCAGACGCTGTGATGTATTAAAACTGTTCGAAGAGAAAAAAGCGTTCATGGAAGACCGTGTCAGGCACGGAATCGAACAGAACCGCAAAGGGACAGCATCTCTGCATTTCAAAGACGCGGAAGGCAGGGAGGTAAATGGCGCGCATATCGAGATCAGGCAGAAAACACATGACTTCCATTACGGAGCCAACCTGTTCATGCTTGACGAATTCAATTCGGAAGAACAGAATCAGGCTTACAGGAAATATTTTGCGAAAACGTTCAATATGGCGACGCTCCCGTTTTACTGGAGCGATCTGGAACCGGAACAGGGGAAACCGCGTTTTGCCAAAGACAGTCCGAAAGTCTACCGCCGTCCCGCCCCCGATCTCTGCCTCGAATACTGTGAAGCGAATGGAATCGAACCTAAAGCACACTGTTTGAATTACGCTCATTTTACACCGCAGTGGGCAAAGGGCGACATCTGGAAGGAAAAGCATCTCCTCGACAAACGGTTCAGAGAGCTTGCGGAACGTTACTCGGGACGCATTCGCGACTGGGAGGTCACGAATGAGACGTTCTGGGGGATGCGCATCCCCGGCTACTGCACGTTTTACGATCAGGATGACTTCATCGAATGGAGTTTCGAAACCGCGGAACGCTACTTCCACACAAACCGCCTGATCATCAACGAAGCGCATAGCAGGATCTGGGACAATGAACATTATCAGGGCAACCGCAGTCCTTATTACATGCAGATCGAGCGGGCGATCCGGAACGGCGCGCGCATCGACTGCATCGGAATGCAGTTCCACATGTTCTACCGGGCGGAAAAAGAAGCGGAGGAAACCGCGCAGTTCTATGACCCGGAACGGATTTTCGATGTTCTCGACACCTATGCGAAACTCGGCAGAAGCATCCAGATCACCGAGCTCACGATTCCCGCCTATGCCTATACGGAGGAAGACGAGGAGATTCAGGCGGAAATCATCAGACATCTTTACAGCATGTGGTTCAGCCATCCGGCAATGGAAGCGATTTTATACTGGAATCTGGCGGACGGTTTTGCACACGGGGCAAAGCAGGGCGACATGACAGCGGGGGAAAACTATTTTCACGGCGGACTGCTGCGCTATGATTTCACGCCGAAAGCATCCTGCCGCACGATTCAGGACCTGTTCCAAAAGGTCTGGCGCACGAATCTCTCGCTTGATACGGAGACGGACGGACTTGCGTTCAAAGGTTTTTACGGAACGTATGAGCTGGAAATCACAGCGGACGGAAAAACGGAAAAGCGGGACATTCATCTTGACAGACACTCCAATAACAAATTCGATATTATCATCTGATTTTCAAATGAAAGGAAATACACCATGCCCTCACTGAAAGACATGAGAGAAAAAGCCAAAGAAGCCGGCCTGATGAAGCTGGACAAACTCATTGCGACACGCCAGCGTATCCCGGACTGTGAATTTCCGGTTCCGGTGAAAGAACTCTGCGAACGGTATGAAAAACTCTATACGGGATGCATCAACGACGTCATGCGCGAACTCTGCCTCCTGAATCAGAATCTGCCGTCCGAAATCATGCCGCTCCGCGATGAAATGACCGTCTGCGGAGAAGCCTTCACCGTCAAGAGCGCCCCCAATGTCATGATCGAAGGGGAAATGACATTCCGTGCGCAGATGCTCGACGATTTCAAACCAGAAGGAGTTGTCGTGTGGGATACCTCCGAAGACACCGAAGCCTCTCTCTGGGGCGGCGTCATGACAGCCACGGCGATTACCAAAGGAATCCGCGGCGCGGTCATTTCCGGCGGCATCCGCGACACGAAGCAGATTCTCGAACAGAAGTTTCCCGTATTCTACAAATACCGCACAAGCAACGGCTCCCTCGGACGCTGCATGATCACGCACTACCAGGTGCCCGTCCGCATCGGCAAGGTCACGGTCCGCCCAGGAGACATCATCTTCGGCGACATCGACGGAGTGCTCTGTATCCCCCGCGAAATCGCCTATGACGTTCTCCTCCGCGCAGAAGGCATCGAACGCAATGAAGTCGATATCTTCTCATGGGTCCGGCAAGGCGACACCATCTCCGAGATCATCGACAAAGGCGGTTACTTCTGAAACAAGCGGGAAAAGAAAATGCCTGAACTCAAACTATGCTGGCTCGGACAGAGCGGTTTTCTGATTTCCGGCGGAAAAACGGAAATCATCGCAGACCCGTATCTCTCCGATTCGTGTCTCAAGCTCAACAGCAGGCTGGACCACACGCGCCATACGCCGATCGTCCGCAATCCGGCGGAACTGACGCCGGATTATTATCTCATCACGCATCCGCACGCCGATCATTTCGACCCGGAGACCATCGCCCCGGTCATGGAAAATTCTCCGGAGACAGGGTTTCTCTGCCCGCCGAGCTGCATTGACAAGATCAGGACGTTCTTTCCGGGAAAAGAGGAACGCTTCGAATTCCTTGCGACCGGAAAAAAGTATGATCTCGGCAGCGGTGTCGGACTCATTGCCATTCCCGCCGCCCATGAGACGCTTGCAAAAGATGAGAACGGCGAGTATCTTTCCATGAGTTACCTGCTGAATTTCACGAAGGTGGGAAAGTCCGTATTCATTGCGGGCGACACGGTTCCGTATGCGGGACAGGCGGCGGAGATCATGCGTTTCCTGCCGGACGGGCATGAGCTGACCATGCTTCTCCCGGCAAACGGGCGCGATGCGGAACGGGCGGCGCTTGGAATCCTCGGGAATATGGATATCGACGAGGCAATCGGGCTGGCGAAAGAGTGCAAAGCGGCATATCTGATTCCATGCCATATCGGGATGTTCGCGGGCAACGACCCGAAGGAGCCGGTCACAAAGGAATACTGCGAAAGCAAAGGAATCAGGACGATCCTGCCGGAAGCGGGAAAGGAGTTCTTTTTATGAATCAATATGCGGAAAACGTCGAAAAAAACAACGGCTATCTCTACATTCTCCGCCGCACCGTCCCGCCGTGGCGCTGGCGCGAAAATCTGGACGAGCTTGTGCGGCTCTGCCCGAAATACGGAATTGATGAAGTCTGCATCAAGATCGACACCGGCACGTTCACGCATTATTACCCGTCCTTTGAGTGGCTGGAAAATTACCGGAAAATCCTTCTGCAGATCAAAAAAGAACTGAACGAGGTCGGAGTCAACTACTCCCTGAATCCGAACGTCACGCAGGGGCACGGCGACCGCGGGCGCAATATCTGCAAACAGCATCCGGACTGGCCCATGTGCACCAATCCCGACGGAACCCACGCCATGGACTGCGCCTGCAACATCGGCGGAGGCTGGCGCGACTACATACGGAAGCAATGGACCATCTATGCGGAAACCCGCCCCGTCTCCATCTGGATGGAGGACGATCTGCGCACCTTCAACCATGGTCCGGCAGGCATCGGCTGCTTCTGTCAGGAGCATATCCGCCGTTTCAATGAAAAACTCGGCACTCATTACACGCGGGAAGAGCTCGCGGAAAAAATCTTTGCCCCCGGCGTCCCTGATCCGCTCCGTGTGCAATGGCTGGAATTTCTCAACGAGATGACGCTTGAAGTCATGAGGATGTGTGAGGAGACCGTTCATCAGGTCTCGCCGGAAACGGTATTCGGACTCATGTCCAGCGGACCGGACGCACACGTTGCAGAGGGGCGCGACTGGCAGGCAATGTACCGCATCATGTCCGCGGACGGAAAATATCCCGTGCTCAGCCGCCCTCCCCTCGGCAATTATTCCGAAGCCGGACTGCCGGGGCTGTGCGGGACTTCAACCCAGATTCTGATGACCCGTTCCGTTTTCGGAAACGCATGTATCGAAGAAGGCGAGATCGAGAATTTTCCCTATACAGGCTACTCCAAAACCAATACGTTCCTGTGCCTCCAGAATTCCGTCGCAATCGGATGCGGCAACGATGCCGTCACGCTCAATCTCTATGATCACTGCGGAACCCCGATGTCGGCGACGGAGGATATTCTGCAGGCTCTTTCCTGCGGCAAAGAGTATCTGAATACGCTGAAATCCGTCATTCAGCCGCGCGGAAAAGATCGCGGCGTCAGGGTCTATTTCCATCCCGATTCAGGCAAATCGAAACAGCTTGACGCAAGAACACACAATTTCTTCGGCGATGTCGGAGCCACGCTCGAAATGCTGAAAATGCTTGGTATCGCGGCGACAATCAACGAAGACGCCGTCACGGTTCTCGCGGGACAGAGCATCCGTTCCGCCCCGGACGATGAAATCCTCCGCATTCTGAAACAGGGCGCATTCATTGATTCCGTTGCATTCCAGGCGCTTTGCGAAATGGGGTATGCGGAACTGACCGGGGCGGATTACGTGGACTCTTTCCCCCTGAACACGACGTATCCGGTTTCCGGCGAACGCTTCTACAATGAAAAATTCGGCGGCACACCGCTGCACGCCTTCTCGCTTGCAATTCACGGGCAGCGCCCGCTGTTCACGGTCATGAAACCGCACAGGGGAAGCGAGGAGATCACCGAATTCGTCGATCCGGATTTCAAACGGCTGTTTCCGGGAACCTGCGCATTCACCAATAAACTGGGCGGGCGCATCGTGGTGTTTCCGCTGGAAATCGCCGGGCTCTGCGCAGGATTCAAAACTCCGGCGCGCAAAAAATGGATGCATGATCTTCTAAGCTGGATCGCCCGCGACACACTTCCGATGCATGTCACGGGAGACCGTAACCTCCTGCCGTTCCGCCTCGACCGTGAGAACGATACCGTTGCGGGAATCTACAATCTCTCGCTCGATGAACTGGAAAACATCACCTCGACACTCCATGTTTCACGCAAAGTGAAAAGCATTCATGTGCTGGAATACAAAGCGGCGGAGTGGACAGTGTTCCGGGACTTTGCGCAATACGGCAATACGCTGGTGCTCCGCATTCGGAATCTGGCATTCAACACTCCGAAATATTTTTCCATTGCTTACGAAAAGGAACAGAAATGATCAATCAGCTTTTTAATCTGAAAGGCAGAACTGCGCTGGTGACGGGTTCCAGCCGCGGAATCGGGCGCGCCATTGCGATGCTCCTCGGCGAAGCCGGCGCACAAGTCCGTTTTCACGCCAGCAAGCCATCCGCCAGACTGGACGACACTCTCATGGAAGCGAAAGGCAAAGGCATTGACTGCGAGTCCGTCGCCGCCGACCTTTCCACGCCGGAGGGAATCGAAACGATCGCTCAGACAGTCAAAGAAACGGATATCCTGATTCTGAACGCGTCGGTTCAGGCCTATCGGACGCTCACGGAGTTCGACCCGGAGGAGTTCGCACGGGAATTCAATACGAACGTGCGTTCCTCCTTTGCCCTGGTGAAAGCATTTCTCCCCGGCATGGCGAAGCGCGGCTTCGGACGCATCATCACAATCGGCAGCGTCAACCAGTGGAAACAGTCGCCGCGGCTCTGCATCTACGCCAGCACGAAATCGGCACAGGTCAACATGATCATGAACTGCGCCCGTTCCTATGCGAAGTTCGGAATCACGGCAAACAATATCGCACCCGGCGTCATCGCGACGGACCGCAACAAGGCGGCGCTGGACGATCCGGCAATGGCGGAAATGATTATGAAGCAGATTCCCGCCGCCCGTTTCGGCACTGCGGAGGACTGCGCCGGGCTCGCGCTTCTGCTCTGTTCCGACGCAGGGAGCTACATCACCGGCGCCGATATCCCCGTCGCGGGGGGAATGCAACTGTAACATTACTCCGTCAAAAGGGGGGAAAGTATTCCGCAATCGCTTTCCCCCGGGGCGTTGCTGTTGCCGGGAAATTGAAGAATGCAATAGCGGATGAACTTTATGGTTGCCGCTGGAAAAATGCTCCGGTATATGCTATCTTACCTGTCTGACAGATTATTTTACAAGGAGCTATGATCAATGAGAAATGATTTTCTTCCGTTTTCCAAGCCTTCCATCAGTGAAGAAGATATCGCGGCGGTGGCAGACGTCCTGCGTTCCGGCTGGATCACCACCGGACCCAAAGTCGCTCAGTTCGAAGAGGATTTCAAAAAATATACGTCCTGCGGCGAAGCGGTCAGCATGACCTCCGAAACATCTGTCATGCACGCCCTGCTTCGCGCACTCAATATCGGGCCCGGCGACGAAGTCATCACGCCATCCATGACATGGGTTTCGCTCCCGAATACCGTTCTCCTGTTCGGGGCGACTCCCGTTTTTGTCGATGTCGACCGTGACACTCTGATGGTCACACCGGAAGCAATCGAGGAGAAGATCACTCCGAGAACCCGGCTGATTGTTCCGGTTCACTTCGCAGGAGCCGCCCTGAATATGGGGCCGATCCGCGAGATCGCAAGGAAACACAACATCATGCTCGTTGAAGACGCCGCCCATGCTCTCGGCAGTGAATGGAACGGGGAAAAAATCGGTGCGAAAGGCACCTGCATGTTCTCATTCCACCCGATCAAAAATATTACGACCGGCGAAGGCGGCATGTTCACAACAGATGATCCTCAACTTGCGGGAAAGGTCCGCAGCCTCAAGTTCCACGGTCTCGGCGTGGATGCCTACGACCGTCAGACACACGGACGCGCACCTCAGGCGCAGGTTGTGGAACCCGGATTCAAATTCAATATGCCGGATATGCAGGCTGTGCTCGGCGTGCGCCAGCTCGCGCGCATCGCAGAATTCAATGCGAAACGGGAGGCGCTGGCTCTCCGCTATCGGGAGAAATTCGCATCCATCGACGAGATCCTGCCGCTCAAAGATCCGGATTACAAAATGAAACATTCCTGGCACCTCTTTGTGGTGCGCGTCACAGACAAAGCAGGACTGACCCGTGACGAATTCATGAGTGAGCTCAAAAAGCGCAACATCGGCACCGGGCTTCACTTCCGCTGCACTCATTTGCAGAAATATTACCGTGACGCGCTCGGCTATAAAACCGGCATGTATCCGAACACGGAATGGAACTCCGAACGCATCTGCTCCATTCCGCTGTTCCCTGATATGACGGAAAAAGATCAGGATGACGTCATTGAAGCCGTCAAAGATATTCTTGCGAAAAGATAAACAAACCGGAAATCCACCTGCTGCCGTCTCTGCATGTCTGTGCAGAAGTGCGGGGGGTGCTCCGCTCGCATTGCCCCGTCAATCACCGGAAGTGAATGGCGGACACAAAAAAACGGCTTACGAAATAATTCCCAAGCCGTTGACAGTCAATTGGTGGAACCAGCAGGGCTCGAACCTGCGACCCGGTGATTATGAGTCACCTGCTCTAACCGACTGAGCTATGGTTCCGATGAGCTGAAACTCAGGCACAAGGCAGGAGTTTCAAGCGTCATATTATACACGCTCTTTCAGAAAGGGCAAGGGATTCTTCTGATTTTTTTCCGTTTTTTGTCGTTTTTACGGCAGGATGCGATATATTATGCAGAAAACAACAAGACAGGAACAGAGTCTCCATGAAAATTTATGAGAAATATCCACGAATCATTTCTTTCTGCCTCGGACTGCTCTGGGGTATCGCGCTGACGTTCACCGGCGGGATCTTCTATCTGCGCGCATCGCTGATCCGCGAAATCCCGGGCAGACTCTCTTACGAAGAAACCGTCAGGCAATTCCCGGTCAATGCTTCCGCGATTCCCGGCTGGACAATCCGTTCGCAGAAGTGCGGACTGCCGGCAGGCAAAATCTCTGTCTTCGAGCTCTGTTCCCGTGCCTATGCCGCGCCGCTTCTTACCTCCGATCCGCAGCTGGGAAGCATCATCCCGTGCAGAATCGCAATCTATGAAAAAGCTGATGGCAAGACATATCTTGCAATGCTGAACAACAGTTTATTCATGCGGCTCATCGGCGGCAATCCGGCAACTGTCTTTACACGCAATATCATCCCGGAACAGCAGAAAATGCTGGAGGGGATTGTTCAGGAATAAAAAAGGATAAAAACATGAACGGCAGAACTTTGACGGAACTTTATCAGGATCACACTCATTTCATGATCACGGCACATCGCGGAGCTTCATTCGAATTTCCGGAAAATACAGCGCTCGCAATGAGAAAAGCAGTCGAAGCGGGAGCCGACATGATCGAATTCGATTTGCGAGGAACGGCAGACGGAGTTCCCGTTCTTCTGCATGACGAGACAATCGACCGCACAAGCAACGGGCATGGAAAACCGGAAGAACATACGTTGTCCGAGCTCAAAAAATTCAATTTTTCCTTCTGGCTCCAGAATAACCGCCGGGAAGCTCCGGTTTATGACGTGATGGAGATTCCGACGTTCGAGGAGATTCTGGCGGAATTCCGCGGCAAGGCGGCAATGAATATTCAGGTTTATGCGAAAACGGATGACGTCCTGAATGAAATATGCCGTCTGTTCCGGCAATATGACATGTATGATCACGGCTATTTCACTGTTTATCCCGCGCTGATCGACAAGGTGAAAGCCATTGACCCGGAGATAGAACTCTGCACCACGCACGGCTGGGAGACACGTTCCAATCCGGAAACATTGAAACTCTGCCGTGAAACCGACGGATGCCGGTTTGTCCAGCCTGTCCGCGAGTTCACGACAGAGGAAAACTACCGTTATATGCGGGAATTGGGATTGCGGGGCAATGTCTTTTTCACCGATGATCCGGAAGAAATGTCCCGCCTGAAATCGCTCGGCGCGGAGGGCATCCTCACAAACAAAGCCCACCTGATGTGCAGCCACCGTCCGGGCTGAGGGCAGCGGAGTTCCAAACCATGAACTGATTCTGCTTGAAACAGCAGAATAATCCAGCAAATACAGCAGGATTGTCCTTGCCGTTTTTCTGCAATTCGGTTATAATATTGCAAAAAGAACAACAGCAAGGATACTGAAATGCAGACTGTCACGGAACCGGAACGGACTTTGCCCGTCAGCGGCGAATTTGAAATCATAATATGCGGAGGCGGCCCGGCGGGCATCTCGGCGGCGTGTGCGGCGGCGCGCAGAGGCAGAAAAACACTGCTGCTGGAACGGAACAACTGTCTCGGCGGCATCTGGACCGCGGGACTGATGCCCTGGATTCTCGACCAGCACAACAAACACGGTTTTCTCGCGGAGCTCCGCAGGGAAATCCCGCGTCACGGCGGCTGGCTGACCCCGACCGGAAAGCTCGGCATTCCGCCGGAAGAATTCAAATATCTGCTGGAACGGTTCGCCCTTGATTCCGGCGTAACGATCCGTTATGGCATGACAGTTGCCGGAGCAGTCCGGGACAACAGAACAATAACCCATGTGATTACGGAGTCGAAGTCCGGGCGCGAGGCATGGAAAGCACAGTGCTTCATCGACTGCACAGGAGACGGCGATCTGGCGGCGGTCTCCGGCTGCGGCTTCGATTATGCGGGCGAAGACGGTCACGCCCAGCCGTCTTCCCTGAATGGGTTGCTCGGCGGACTTGAACTCGCGGAAGTGGAAAGCTATCTGACAACTTCCAACGGCAAAGGTCTCTTTCTGGCGGCGCTCCGCAATGCGGGAGTCGAACCCACCTACGACAAGCCGACCCTGATACACTTCGGTTCGGGAGTTTTCGGGCTGATGAGTTTTCACGGCTACGGCACCTGTCCGTTCAGCACGCAAAGCATTACGGAAATGATCCTGAAAGGGCGCGATGAACTGCACCGTCAGGTCGATGCTCTCCGACGCCTCGGCGGAGTCTGGCGCAATATCGTGCTGCTTGCGACCTCGGAACAACTTGGAATCCGCGAAGGGCGCCGTATCCACGGGCGGGAGACAGTTACAGGAGATCATCTGAAAGGAATCGTGAAAACGGAATGTCCGGTCTGCAGGATCACAGCCCAGCCGGATATTCATGCACCGGACCCGAATCGCGGCAGCGGTATTGTAAAAGTCGCATTCCGCTGTTCCAATTACGATATTCCATGGGGCGCACTGCTCAGCGCGGATCGCGACAATCTGCTGATGGCGGGACGTTGTATCAGCGGCGACTTCATCGCCCATTCCAGTTACCGCATGAGCGGCAATGCCGTCCCCATGGGGGAAGCCGCCGGAATCGGCGCCGCGCTTGCAGTGCAGATGAACTGCCTGCCGCCAGAGGTGCCCTTTGAAGCAATGGCAAGTCAAATTGAATTATAAAAAGAGGAATTCGAAGATGAGTGAAAAAATAAGATTCCGCCTTCCTGAAATATGGCTCGTCCGCTCTTTCCGGAAGGTGGCGCAAAAACAATTTCATTCCGGCAGGAGCAAAGCGGAAGCAGGAATTGACAGTGCCTTCCCTGCTTTTTCTTCCATTCTTCAATTGTTCCATTGTTTTCCTGTTCCCTGTCCGGTATTCTTACTTCGCAGAGTGAAAACAAGAGGATTCATCATGATCGAGTTTTTCATAGTAACAGTGGTCTATACTCTTAGTTTGAACTCATTTTTCTGATTTTACGCGCTTATACTTTCAATCACCGGGGAAATCTATCTATTTGTTTTTAGTAAGAAAACTTGAGCAGCAAAGATGCATAGGATACAGAACCATCGAATAATTTTCTTGCGTTTGAAGCCTTGAAAAGTCACGACGAAAGATGTATATTTTACTATGGGTGAAACTTCCTGTTATGTTAACTTTGGCATAAGTAACTACAATACAGTATATTAACCGAGTCTTTGCTTCTTTTTTGTAAAAAGTCAGAAAGCCGGATTTCCGGACAAAAGGAAAAAGGGAAAAAATGTGCTGATACATATGAGAGGCGTTCAAAAACGACCGGATCACATAAGCGTTTTTTTCATGGTCCACGCATTTTTTACGTTTCGACAGAGGGCGAAAGGAAAATAGCATAACCGTTAATTATTTAATGACCGGATCAATAACGATTCCGGAATATTGCGAACTGAAAGACTTGCCGTATGGTAGAAATACCGCTGGATTACGGTTTTGAAAAAGGAGCGGAATACGATCAATGATTTTTTATCGCAAAACCTCTTCTATTTATTATAAACAGATTGTTTATCCTCCGGAGATAAGATATAAGCTTGAAGAATATGGGCTCATCATTATAGGCTATGGCGTTGATGCTCCAACCCGATACCGCTGGAAACCTGAACGTTCCTTTTCATTTTATGGAATCAGTTGCATGGTTTCAGGAACGGGGGAATACATTACCCCGGATAAAACGCAAATCCGCCTGTATCCCGGAGATGCTGTTTTCAGCGTTCCTGAATGTCAGTATGACGTTCATGGTCTTCAAAATGAAGATCCATATGTTGAAGTTTGCATCGGCTTTTGCGGGTCATTGGCAGATTGGTATTTCCACAGCGGAATCTTTCAGCACGGTGTCCATACTCTCGGCTGGCAGAAGTTGCATCTCATAATCCAGCATCTTAAGACCCCTACAATACAGAACATTCTAAAAGGATTACTGCTTCTCCAGGAATTGATTTTAAAAAGCAATGATGCCGAATTGAAATTACAGAAACCATCGGTATCGCGGATTAATAAATTGATTCAGCTTGTGTCGCAGGATCTTTCTGTTATCTGGAATATCGAAGATATGGCTGACTTCTGTAATATGTCCGTTAATCATTTCCGGAATTCTTTTATCATCAGAACAGGGAGCAACCCGAAACTCTATTTTGATCGTTTCCGCATGAGGAAAGCGGAGATCATGCTGCGCACCACGCAATACTCACTGAACGATATTGCAAATCAGTTCGGATTCTCATCACAATTTCATTTTTCCAGGAGATTCAAAGAAATTACAGGGTATTCTCCCTCCGATTGCAGAAAAGAACGCAAGAAATAATATCAGGCATGGCTGATGCGGGAATATTATTGCTCCGGCAATTAAGATTACTTGTTATTTTTCGTGTTGGCTTAGCTTGTAAACAAGTAATCTAAATTGCCGAAACTATATATCTTGCGTTTATTGCTTATTTTTTCAAAAAAGAGAAGAGTTTTTCGCTAATAAACTGATGTCCGGATAGACTGGGATGCAAAGTGTCATTGCGGCAGAAAAAGGACTTTAGATCTTTTTCCGGAATATCGGCAACGTCTTTTGCCAAATCATAAAGATCAAGATTACGATCCAGGGCGATTTCCCGGATTGCCTTTGCATAGTCGTCCATCAGATTGCGATGCCACATTTGCCCCGGCAAGGTCGGAATCAGCAGGATTGATGTTTTCCCGTCCGTATAGGTGATGATCCGATCAAGCAGGTCGTTAACCGATGCCTTAAATGATAAAGTGGGACGAGCCTGATTTATGTCATTTGCCCCCACACAAATCGTTACCAAATCAGGCTTGACCGTGCCGCTGAAATCTTTTTCTGCCCATAACTGCAAGTCGTAACTGGTCGCGCCGCCAACAGCAATGGTTTTCACCGTGATTGCGTCATAGCCGTAATATTTCGAAAGTTCATTCTGAAGCAGATTTGCGTAACGTTTCTCTTTTACATTAGTCCCGGCCGTAATGGAATCTCCATGACAATAGATCAGAACCGGTTGTCTCTTTTTCATTTTCTCAATTACAGAAGCTACCGCTGGAGTCTTGAATTTTTTCCGGCGATACCGAGGAATCGGATTTTCGACCAGGCGAAGATCCTTGACTTCAAAAGTAAAAGGCGACACAGGCGTATTGGCGTAAGTTAACTGCCAGCGGTCGCCAAACCCCAGACCGCAAAAAGCGGATACCGGAATCCCATGACCGCCTCCAATTTCAAACGAGGAGTCATTCAGGCACAGGAAATCGTCCCAAGCAATCTGTATTTCCTGCCAGTCATTTCCCTTGACCGGGACATAGGTGTAATAACGGAAATGAGTATTCAGGAAAAAGACTCTGACCGGGATATAATGATCTTTCCCATCGCCCCGAATTTTGAAAGCAAGTCCCTTTTTATTGAGAAAAGATTCCCGAATATGCCAGGGATAAGCGATGGTACGAATCACAGTTCCCGGCAGTTTCACCTTCAAAATTCCCGCTTCATCGCCGGCGGCTATGGATGCGCCAAGAGATTTATGCCATCCTTTGGGATCATAGAGTGCTTTCAGTTCAAAATCAGCAGCGGAAATGTTGAGAGAACAGATGAATACCATAATGATAAAAGTTATTTTTTGGGTGAGCTTCCAATACCTGATTAAGAACGATATTTTTCTATAACACTTTGAAATTATCATTTTTGTCTCCATGTTTGCGTTTGATTTGTTTCTTTGAAAAATCTCCATTGCGTTTCCCCTCTGCCGATTCGCTTTATCCATTTGAAAATTAAAGCCTTAATCCGCAGTAAAAAGATTCATTGCCGACAAAAGAATCTTCCGGAGGAAAATGCTGTGCCTTTTGAGCAAAAAACTGAAAATAAGTCATTGATCCGACATGGCCATCCACATATACCAGATTTGTTTTACCGCTGGTTCCGGAGGCAGACGTGGAAAATTCAGTCAATGCATCACGTGATTCCGGACGTCCGTGCCGGAACGCCATCGTAACCTTATTACTCAAGTAATACCAGGAATAGCCGAATACATCACCGGCAGTCATTGCCTGAGATGCAGCGACAACACTGGTTATCTTATGACTTTTTGCAGTTCCTGGATATCCATGAAGCACATAGTTGACTCCATATTGAACATAGGCATACCCCTTGACTTTAGATGTATCGGTCGTCAACGGATAAATATCGGAGGGGCATCGGAATACTCCCTTATCCGTACTGATGGCACGGGAATATTTGATTCCATAAGGTTCCAACTTGACAAACCATCCATCATTTCTTGGTGGGGATGAGGCTGTTCCCTGTAGAACCGGAACAAACCAGTCCTTATAATCAGATGAATAGGCATGGATTCCAGCTCCGATTGAACGCAAATTACCAGTGCATAAAACTCCTCTAGCACTTTCCTTTGCCCGATTTAATGCTGGCAGGAGCATCGAAGCAAGAATCGCGATGATCGCAATCACAATGAGGAGCTCTATGATGGTAAAAATTCGCAATTCGATTTTCCGAAACCGTGTGCAGAAATCTTGTATTTTCATCTTAACCTCCAATAAGCAAATTTTTCTCGATCGTTAAATTATAATGATTTTTTATGCATCAAGTCCACTTTGACCAAGGACATCGAGGGAACTGCATTTCATTATGAAGCTGTAGGAATCTTTACTCTTGCTTTTCGCCTCCTTTCTGTAAATATTGATCGGCGATCATCAAATATGCGTCCCAATCATCTTTATTTTGATCATGTTTTCCATGACGTATATGATAACTGACCGGTGCGACAACAGTTGTTCCGGCAGCGGGAAGTTCTTTGTATTCTGGAATTTCTATTCCGTAGAGACGATATACATCCCGTGTCAATCCTGTGGAGAGAAACTCTCCTTTCGGATCTGCCCACAGATCCTCCTCGGCACTTCCAACCACAAGCCCCCTTGGGGCGGTCAGTGCCAAAAGAAAATGCTGATCAAATGGCAATTCATCTTCTCTTCCCGGAAAATAGCGGAAAGGTTTGATAAACCAATGAGGCTGAGCATAAATCAAAGTAAGATAAATTTCGCCGAAGTATCTTCTTCCCAATTTTGCCCCGCCACAACCGGATTCATTACTGATAATGATTCGGCAGCGTTCATCATTGGCGCCGCTCCAGAGGACCGCTTTTCCTATTCTGGAGAGTCCATGCAGTGCAATTTTTTCAGGGTTGATTTCCGGAAGGCTCTGCAAATAATCTATCGCCCGGCTCATACCCCAGCTCCAAGCTCCGATGGCAGAATATTTTTCATGCACACCATAATGCCCGGTCACATCATCGAACAATTGGAATATTGATTCGTCCCAGCCATTGCGGTGATCCGGGAAGAAATCATGATAACAGATTGTTGCAGAAGCATAACCGCGTGCAATGACGTCTTTGAAGCAGAAGCGATGAGAGTGACAACCACGCATTTCCTCATTCAGAAAATCCTTCAGATTGTTCTGTGTTCCCGTCATCAAAACATCTCTTTCATCGGTCACTGTATGATTTCCCTTGAAGTTTAATCCGAAAAATGAGGGAACTGGAGTTCGAACATGCTTGGGCAGATAAAGCAACAGGATCGCGTGATGCCGCCTGCCGTTTTTCATTCCCATTGTGATCCGGATTTCCTTGCGGACTGCAGTATTGTCAAGCGCGTCATTTCTGATATTTAAAATCTCAAATCCCATTTCATCCGGTGGTCCCGGCAATTCTCCGTACATCAATGTCTTATAACTCCGGATGATTTCTTTTCTGCGGAAGTTTTCCCATTCCGAGACTGTGGCAATCCGGGTTCCATCCTCTTTTTCCAGCAGGGACGGGATATTGGAATAAAACACTTTTGACTCATCATAATTCAGCAAAGTTCTCCAATATTCCTGAACCCCGGCCTGTTCTCCATCCATTTTTGCGGCGTTTCTGATGATTTCATTCAGCTTCATTTTGTAAGAACCTCCAGTCGTGCGTATAATTTTTTCCGTTCCAGAACAATATCATGCAATCCGTTCAGAACAGACTCATTTTGTTTAAGATAATCCAGCAAATCCAGAATGGATTTCTGTTCTTCCTGCGGCTGAACGGCATAAATCCACAAATGCCAGATGATCTTTTTCAGATCATAGACCAGACAGGGAACCCGGACAGACTCCAATTGTTTTTTCAACAGAGAAATCATATTCAAAATCGAATCAGGCGTGTTTTCAAGGTGTTCATTCCAAAAAAGCAGGATTTGTTCCGTCTGTTTCACAATTTTCTCAGTTTCCTCGGCACCTGCGGAAATGGCTATACTTTGAATCAAACGCCGACGCAATAATTCGATATCTTCTTTCGGATTCCACATGATTGCCGCCGAAACATGGTGTGTCAGATAGATCGGCGCATCCGTTGCGGATGTCGGCTCGCAGGAGATGATTCCCTCAAGTCCTTCCGGAGTCAATTCCCGAATATCTCTTGCCAGATCAGCCCCGTCATACGAAAGACGATGCCGTCCGAACTCATCGGACAAACTAAAATACTCAAACATGCGCCAGTGAAAATGTCCGATTTTTTCACGCCATGCCCGGAAACATTTCCAGACTTCATGATTCAGCGGACGGAATCCGCGTGAACAGTCATGAGACCGGTTGTTCCTGTAATCCGGCGTCCAGTCTGAAATAACGCATTTTTTTTCATTCAGACGATGCCGGTAACAACGGTTCCACGGTGCAAGAATAAAATCGACATTGTCCAGTTCTTTCAGATAACTTTTTTCCGGCGGCTCCAAGGTCGCAAGATAAATCAAGCCTTCCAGACGCATCTCCGGAGCAAAACTTCTGCATTCCTCCGCCACAGCTTCCAGAATCTCCATATAGAAATCACTGAATGGACGTTTTCTGCACTCCGGGCACATGCAGATATTGTCATAACCATCTCCCAGCCAGATCGCCGCAATATCCACTTCCGAATGATGCCGGCGCAAATATTCCGTAATGTGGCGGGTGTAAAGTTCTTTCAAACCTAGAGCCGACATGCAGAACTGCGACCACATGCCAGAAACATCCGCACGCCGATTCACATTTCCTTTTGTCTGAAGACGTTTTACAGCCTCGTTCCTGGATATCCCCTGCAGTTCGGCATAGCGTTCCTCAATTCCGGCAGCCCAGCCATGACCGTAACGTTCTATCAGAAGTCCGCGGGCCCGTGCCAAAGCAACCGCCTCTTCCCTGCGACGGTTGAAATCATCAAGTATGTGGCGCTCGCATCCTTTGCAGCAATATTCCACATGCTGAAGCGGACGCGTTCCATCCGCCTGTTTTGTCCATGGATCGCCGGGGCATTCTGCAGGATATCCCTCAAGAAAGAAAATATTGTATTTCAGCTTGGGCATCCAGTTGATAATATCCAGTATCCGCTGTTTGGAACTCAATTCTGCATCGGGCATAATACTGAGTCCGCGGTATTTTTTTGAGGCGCATTCCGAAATATCCCATCCCTCAGGAGAAATATGGTCCAAATGCGGAATTGATTCCCGCCAGGGATCGGTCCAGCAGCAGCCGAGTTTTTCAAGAAAATCATAAATGGCAAACAGCAGGCTGCGGGAATTTGTTCCGGAGAACACAACATGCCCATTTATGGAACGAATTGAAAAAGCATCATTCCAATGATCATACCCGAATTCCGCAGAGCCGATATGAAATTCCGCCGTATCGGGAAGCTCTGCCCGGAGTATGTCACACTTCAGGATCTTTTTCAGATATTTTTCGAGTTCCTGTCCGGCATAGACAGAAACAGGGTCATCCTCCTTTGCGATCCAGTATTTCATTTCCATGCTCCTCCCAATGCACGGGAAAGCCCCGGCGCAATTTCCGGATTGACTTTTTCCTGAACAACGCGGTCGGAACAAAGCGTGGCATAGGTGTAATACAGCATGACTTTCGGCATTTTCAATTCATTGAGAACAGAAGACAGATGGGCGCATTCTGCATAGAGCCGTTCTCCGCTTTTGAAATCGTATGACGAGAGCATCGGAATGAACTGCACTTTCGGAGCATGCTCCCGGAAAAGTTTTTGAAATTTGATCGTCAGATCTCTTACATCGCTCATCGGAGTCTCCGGACTGAGCCGAGTGCTCACATATTTATAATGTCGGTCAAAAGGCAGGGCCAGCACCCAGGGGGTTTCTGTTGAAGACATTGTATAGCATCCGGTCAAGACTTTCGGTGACAGTTTTTTGCATTCCGCTATCAAATTTGAATACAATGCAGTAATCTCCGAGCGTGCAAATTCTCTGTCCAGTTCAGCTGGTGCGATCTTCAGGTGCGCAGCCGCAAACGCGGCTTTTGCTTTCAGGCAGCGATCACAGACACATGGAACTTCATATCCGAGGGAATAACGGACAAAGTCAAAAACGATCTCATCCGGTTTGAACTGTTCAATGATTTCTTTGCAGACCATACGCAGACGCTGCTGGTTGGAAGGAGAACCGGGACACATCCAGCGCACCCCGTAGAGTTCTTTTTCCGTCCGGTCAGTAAAATGTTTCATTGTAACCGCCCCGGAATCAAGCAAAACTCTATCTGCGGCAGTAATCTCGGGATCGATTCCCGGAGCAGGAAAGAACTGTTTGAATCCTGCGATGTAGACACTGAATTTCAAACCATTTTTTTCTGCATGTTCCGCGGCGCTTTTTAATACATCAAAATTGTATCGTTTTCTCCAGATCATTTCTGAATCGGGAAAATGTCTGCTCTTATAAAAAAGAAAGTAACCTTGATTTGCCTGGAACAGAACTTTGGTGAAACCAAGTTTGCGGCAGTTTTCCATCAACGTTGCAACTTGTGCATCATTTTTGAGATAGGTGGAATCACACCAGATGATTTTTTCATCGAAATGCGGGGCAGGAAGTCTTGCTGCATCAATCAGTTCTTTTTTCCGACGCGCCTTCTCCTGCGAAGATATGCCTATGCTGCGTCTCAGATATTGATCCCCCAATGTTGCATCCGTCAGCTCCGGAGGGACAACATACATTGTTGTCTTTTCTGCCAATCGGACAAATTGTTCCAATGTTTTAGGTTCCGTTCCTGAAAAATCATATGCAGCAAGCTTTCCCCGGGAGAGTCTGCCTGACATAAGGCCGCTGTCATCCGATGTCAGCATGGATGTTTCAAAAACAGAATGAAATCCAAGAACCCCGCGATCCATGATAAGCGTACCTCCCCCATCAACAAAATTCAGCAGCGCTGATGCAAAATCCATTGGCGGAATTCCCATATCCAGATTTCCGGCATCTGCGGGATTCAATTTCTTCAAATCGGGAAGAAAGAGAATATTGTATTTGTTTATAGATTCATTTTTCAAGGTATTGACAAGCTCATAAGGAATCTTTTTTTGCTTCAGCCAATGTTGGATATTTTCCTTCCCCTTGACATTGTAAACTCCAACGGAAAATTTTCTGCTGGCGGTTTCACGCTTTATTACAGCAGGTATTTCCGCAACTTTAATCTGGGCGATCCAAAATGCGTCTCTTGGTTTCCCCAGGGAGGGAGAAAGCGCCAGAGCCATATAACCTGCATTATCCGGAGTCCTGAAATATCCGGAATGCCGTCTCCATGTTTCAGAAAGCGGAATTCTTCGATTCAAACCTTTTCGGGTATCAATTCTGGCTCTGGAATCATCGGCTTTTTCTTCCGGCCAGAAAATAAGAAGCGGATCAATCATGTCAAGGTTGCCTTTGATATAATAGGAATAGACATAATCTGTATTGGGTTTGATCCGAAAAGCATTTGAGCCTCTGAAGCGATTGTCATTCCCCAGAATCAACATATTGTAACGCCATTTTTTCCCATCGCCGGGGTCATCCGGAAGATAGCGGAAAAAACAGCTTCCGCCTCCACCGTACTTCTCATCTTTTGTGAATCCCCACTTGGCTTTTGTTCCTTTTTCCAAATATACCCCGAAGTGAGCGGGTATGAAAGGCGTGGTTTCTCCTGTCTTATCCGTACCCGGCAGAGAACGGTAATGTTCCGCTGAAATTGTTTTAATTGGCTCCGGATTTGGAAAGATATTTTCTTGCGCCATTGCCGGCAAAATACTTCCGACTAAAAACAGAAACAGACTCTTTTTCATGAGATCTCCTTTTTCTTGATTCCGTCAAACATCATTCCTTTTTTTCTTATGTGTTTGAGCTCTTTTTTTTTACTTGAACCGGAGAAGCAGAAAACCCAATTCTCCTCTTATTTTATTTCAACTTGAATGTTTTCACTACTAACTTTGCCTTAGCATCTGTCCCACGCCTTTAACACCGCAGCCCGATTAATTATTCAGCATCGTTTCCGCTTGACAGGGAAATTTCTTTTCTGAGCGAGAAAAGAGCAATACTTTTTTCTGCATCTTCCAGATGCAAATCAAATTCTTCATCCGAAACGGGGGATAACCGTCCGAGTGTTCCGTAATTCCAGTCATTTATCAGGATCCGCTCCAGATATTCGCCACTTCCCTGAATAAGCGTTACTGTATCAGGCACATAACTTTCTTCATCAAAAATAATTCTGAAGCAGGAAATTTTCGCATTAAAAGAACCCCATGCGGACAACTCTACTTTTTCCACTTCTCCTTTTTCTCCGATCAACAGTTCGGAATACAATTCATCATTGCTGAACGGTGGATTGTACAAACATGTATTTTCCACAACAACAGGTTCGTCTTTTCCTTTGAAGTATAACTTGAACAAAATGTTCGGACTGATCCCGAATGGAGTCCGCAGTATCAGAAAACCACAATTCTTCGCAGCAGCGGATTCGGCATTTTCAAAGATTTTTATTAATGCATCATAACGTTTGTGAACAGTCATAAGAATTCCTGAACGTTCTTTCTTCCACGTTCGGATGCGGCTTTCTCTTAAAGAGCGGATTTCATCCAGACAAGCCATCTTCTCCGACTCATTACATTTGCCATGGAAAATCTGCGGAATCAGCTTCCGCAACCGGAAAAAGAGCATTCGCTCCCGGACAAGCGAGATGATTTCATGAAGAACAGCATTGCCGGCTACTGCGGGTATCTCATTCAAAACTTCTGCAATCAAACGCAGTGAAACTTCCATTTCAGTTTCATGCAACGACAGCTTTCCCCCTAAATAACGCCGGAAGTCTGTAGAAATATCCAACGGGGAATGATCATAAAATGCTTGCAGTGCGGCGAGTTGTGCCGGCGTTGCCGTGGGGATAAATTCAAGAAATGCATCTCTGTGCAGTTCCTCGACAGTCTTTTTGCTGCCGGACCATCTTTCACCCATGGCGGAAATCGCAGGAAAACCATCCGCAAGAAAGCGATTCTGACGTTCCCATACTGTCAGAATCGCGCCATCCGGCTCATATTTGGCGGCGTAATCTGTAAATGTATCTGCATTGGAAAAATAACCGGAAAGCGATGGGCAGAACACATAACGAAGCCCAAGTAACTCAAATAAGGC
This sequence comes from Lentisphaeria bacterium, assembly GCA_003526375.1. Classification (GTDB taxonomy): domain Bacteria; phylum Verrucomicrobiota; class Lentisphaeria; order Victivallales; family UBA1829; genus UBA11452. The sequence continues at coordinate 25,165 of DPDG01000060.1, read as the reverse complement.
AAAACGGTCTTTTGAACAGGCTTTGCGATCTGGGGGCAACGTGAATTTTCTGCTGTAATTCCAAGAACACAAAATCACCTCTTTCGGAAGTTCCACAAGCATTTCCGGATAAAAGTCAAACATATCATCCCAAATCATCATCTCTTTTTGAAGCTCATCGCGGCAGAATGCATAAAAACGCTTCAAGTAATCCATGAATAACTGCCCGCGCTTTTTATTTTTACCTGCCACCTGGCATCGGGAACACCATCCCAATTCCCAGAACTCATCAAATCCGAAATGGAAATATCTACCCGGAAAAAGATCGGCAACTTCCCGGACATATCTGCTCAGAAACTCAAACGTACCGGGATTTGAGGGGCAGAACATCATTCTTCGTTCAGAAAGTCTGCCGCTTCCCTCAGCATCAATTTCCGCCAGACTTGAAAATTCTGCCTGATCCAAAAACCATTCACCATGACCGAGAACAGATACCACCGGAACCGTTTCCAAATTCTTTGCAGTTGCATACTCAACAATCTTCCTGATCTCTTCCATGGTATACGCTTCCGAGTCGGAAAGGCAGGAAAAACTCTTTGTTTTAATACGTCCTTCCAAATAAAGCACTAACATGTTGAATTGATGTTTGGCGGCAAGATCAATGAAAGAAAATACGGTATTGTGGTCTTCTTTCTGTCTGGCCAGATCAAGCTGAACTCCGCGAATTTTTAATTTCTGATTCATAAAAATATCCTATCATCCGATTCAATATTTCAAAATTATATCGGTTATCAATGTTTATTATACTCATTCAAAGATAAAAAGCAATATATATTTCTACTGAAATTCAATACCAAAAAATACACCTGATAAGAGATTGCAAGTCGATCAGGAGATGTGGATAAACAGTTGGGAATCACCAAAAGGGCAATCCTTTTTTCCACCGATATCTGTATTGCAATGCCACCCTTGGCAAACGGGGGCATTACAGAAAGCATTTTTAATCAGCAAAAGCCTTCTCATTTGAAAGAAAAAAAGACATTTCTGCAAACAAGCCCTTGACAAACCTTTTCAGGGATGGGGTATTGCATCTTATTTTGAACTTTGGGATTGCTAATGAGCAAATCATCGGAGCTTTTCTCATCGTGAAGAATACTTTCACTCTGCTGGTGCTCTGCCCTATTCTCCGCGCCGCGGAAAGTCAGGTTGAACGTTTGCCGTTGGAACCTCATAAAAAGGAAGTCATTCTGCCGGAAATTTCCACACAGATCCCCCCAAAGACAGCAGGACAATTCTCCAGACAGGCTCAAAAGAAGAATTCCGGCGTCTGCCGGACTCCCCCGCGGCACCGCATCCGGGCGGCAAACTGCTGACGGACCCTACACATCCGCCGTCTTCCGGCGGGAAATCCAGGCGCGGGGCCCCATGCCGTAAGCTTTGGAGAAACAGCGGATGAAATAACTGCTGTCCGTAAATCCGAGACTGGCGGCAAGTTCCGGAAGCGGAATCGCGGGATGGGTTCGCAGCAGATTGGCTGCGCGGTTCATCCGTTCTTTCATCAGCGCCTCGCTGAAACACATTCCCAGTTCCTGTTTCACGACATGCGCCGCACGCGAGGGGGAAAGATGCAATGCGCAGGCAAGTTCCTCCTGAGCAACCGCACGGTGGGCATTTTCAATGATGAACCGCCGGATTGCTCCCGCACGGGAATCTGACGCAGGCTCCGGATCGCTGATTCTGTGCAGTTCCTCCTGAATCGCGCCGCCGATCAGCTCCAGCACCGGCAAAAGCCGCTTCTTTTCAACCTCTTTCAAAGGCGGCAGGTGACGGTAAAAGCTGCGGTGATATTCGGACATGCCCCCGGTATCGGCAGGCTCGCGTCTGCCGTTTTCGCGAAAAGGGCCGGCATACAGGATCAGGACCGGCTGTCCTTTTTCACATACAGGCACCACCAGTTCCCATACCCCGCGCCAGCAGCATTTCAGGAACGGGCGGGGATCGCTCCGCACGCGCAGATGCGGTTCGGTCATACAATCGCGGGAACAGTTGATTTCGGCGTTTTTGTCGGTAAAACGCCCCTCCTCGCAGAAAGGGCATCTGTGCCAGCGGCGCCCGGGAAGCAAGGCATCCCGCTGACGGGCGGACCAGATACCGCGAATATCATGCACGGTCAACCAGACGCCGAGCAATTGTTCAAGCGCAGTAACTCTTTCGTGCAACGGTATTTTTTCTGTCGCGGGACAATAAACGGACGCTTTCACGGCACACCTTCGTTTTCGTGTAAGATACAGGAGAATCATGCTGTTTTCAACCGTGCCTCACAAAAAGGATATGATATTCCTGTTTCCGAGGCGGCACTTCCGCGATAAAAAGCTGTGAAAACATCCGGAACTATTTGAAATCACTCACGGGAAGTGTTAAATTATAGTTTTGATACAGAATTTTCCATAATTCTCTATATAAACTAAATAGCGGGCAGTCCCGCGAAGGAGTAAAAATGGCTCAGGAAGTGAAAATCCTTCATGACAAAGATGCGGATGCATCTATCTTAAACGGAAAAACAGTCGCCGTGATCGGCTACGGCAGCCAGGGCAGCGCCCAGGCTCTCTGCATGAGAGATTCCGGCGTCAATGTAATCATCGGCTCCAGAAAAGGACCGTCCTTTGACAGAGCCGTTGCCGACGGTTTTCAGGTCATGTCCGCCGACGAAGCGGCGGCAAAAGCCGACATCATTCACATTCTGCTTCCCGACGAGTTCCATAAGTCCACTTATGACAACGAGATCAAGAAGCACATGACACCGGGCAAGACCCTCTCCTGCTCCCACGGCTTCAACGTCGTTTTCAAACAGATTCTTCCCCCGGAAGGCTGTGACGTGATCATGGTCGCTCCCAAGAGCCCCGCCACGGAAGAGCGCAAAGCGTTCCTCGCCGGTTTCGGCGTTCCCGGATTGATCGCAGTCAAGCAGGATGCGACAGGACATGCAGCCAAGACCGCTCTCGCGATGGCAAAGGCAATGGGCTTCACCCGCGCCGGCGTTCTCGAATGCACATTCGAGCAGGAAACCTATGAAGACCTTTTCGGTGAGCAGAACGTCCTCTGCGGCGGATGCGTCGATCTGATGAAATACGGGTTCGAGGTTCTCGTCGAAGCCGGATATCCTCCGGAAATGGCATACTTCGAGTGTATCCACGAGCTCAAGCTCATCGTTGACCTGATCTACGAAGGCGGCATTCAGAAGATGAACGCGGTCATCTCCAACACCGCCGAATTCGGTGAATACTACAACGGCCCGAAGATCATCACGCCCGATGTGAAGGAAAAAATGAAAGAGTCTCTCAAGAGAATCGAAAGCGGCGAATTCGCCAAGACTTTCCTTGCAGAGATTGCCAACGGTTCCCCGGAACTCCTCGGCAAGCGCAAAGCTCTCGGCGATCACATTGCCGAAGTCACGGGCAGAAAGATCCGTTCCCTGTTCGAGCGCAAAGCATAATCAGTTTCACTGATATAGAAAAAGGACGTTTTCAGTAGAAAACGTCCTTTTTTATTTTAACCCCGATGCCCAAAGAACGGGGTCGAAGCTCCTTGCTGTTTTCACTCCCGTTTCAATGAATCCAGAAAAGCTTTCGCGTCAGTGCCGATGTAAAACAGCCATGATGAATGGAGTGGCGCATCAAAACTGAATTCATCCGTATTTTCCGCAATCATCCTGTGATTGAAAACATCGACGACATCACTTTTCCGTTTCAGGCGGACGGTTTTACGTCCCTCCCAACGGGCATGAAGTGAAAACAGTCCTTCGTTCGCTTCGACGGGATCACCGGAGTCGATATAAATATGGGCGCCGCTCTCCGAGGCAAGGCGGCGGAAGAATGCGGCGGAAAAACGGTAGGCGCCGCAGAAAAGAGTCCGTGACTGCCCCTCGCGTTTTTCAGCGAATCCGGCAAAATCCGTTCCTGTGTAATTCCCCAGCAAACGGACTCCCGGCTGAGGCGGGACATAAAACGCCGGAGTCAACACATCCTCCCTGATTCCGAGAAATTCACCGTCGGGCAGACGGACTTCTGCGGGTGCGGACGGAATCATCCTGAAATCGATCCCGGTCAGAGCCCGCATGTTTTCCACACCGCCGGTATGGTTGTAATAATAACCGGGCGCATAAAGCCAGAGCAGAGTATTCTTCCGGGCGCGGAGCCGTTTCACCGCAGCAAGAAATGCATCGTCATAGCTGAGACAGTCCGTAAAAATCCAGAGCTTGTAGTCATCCAGATGATTCGCGATATCCTCGGCAAGCACGTAATCGCATATGGCTCCGCTCCGGCTGACGGGATCGATCTGCCCCGCGATCAGGGGTCCGGTAAGCCGCAGCGCGCCTTCGGTGAAATTGCCGACGGCGCCGGTATGGTTGTAGTTCTGCCTCCTGCCTCCGGTCCGGACATACTTCCGCTCATACGCCAGATAATTCAGGGACTGTTCACTGACCACCAGGGCAATGTCGGCTTTGCGCCCGGTCTGTTTTTTCAGCAGGAAATCACCGGTTTTGCGCAAATCGCGCATCAGGGGACGCATTTCGGGGAAGCTGAATTCGCTGTGGTATTTCCCGTAAAAAGTGTAGAGGAGCAGCGGCTGGAGACGGCACAGGGCGATTCCCAGATCCCTCCCCATCACGCCCAGCGACTGCGCCGCGTTCAGCGTCTGGTCATAATTATTGGTCCACATGGGCGGCAGGGCATGTGTTCTCATATCGTCTTCAATGATGGAGATTACTCCGTGATCCGCAATCGTCTTGAAGGGTTTCATCTCCCCCATTGTTCCGCCCAGATGCCGGATGCCGTAGGACTGGGGCGACATCAGAAAATCCACCGCGCCGGATTTCAGCACGCGCATCAGGCTATAGTGTCCCGTCACCTGAAAATACGGAGAGCCGGAAGTATTGAATGTGTAGCCGTAATAGCTCCCGACGACTTTCCTGCCTTCGCACGCTTTTTTCGCTGTCCGGCAGAGATCGATCAGCATATCCGCGATGGAGTCGGAATAGAAGCGGTTGTAAGCGATTACCGCCCAGTTCCGTTCCGGGTCAAGCAGGCTGTAAGTGCCCTCCGGACGCGCAAGACGCTCCGCAACCGTCGGAATCCGGCTGATTTCCGTATCGGGATAATTCCGCCTGACGTATTCCAGAAACGCCTTCTGAGCGGGAGCGGAATAATCGAACAGCCACTTGTCCATATATCCCCAGCCGATCCATTCCGCGGTATGCCCGCCGATGATCCGGTAGCCGGCAATCCTGCCCGCATAGGGGGAATGCTCCAGATATTGAATGCAGGCGGCAACAGCCTTGCGTTTATCCTCCAGCGCGACTTTCGAGGAAAATGAATGGGGCGTCTCCCCGATGTTGATGTGCCTGGAAATGCGTCCGTCTTCCGTGAGCGCCATTTCTCCGGGATTCTCATCCGCCCATGATTTCGGCGGATGGGTGCTTACCTGAACAAAGAACTTCACGTCCGGATAATGTTTCGATGCCTGTTCCACGGCAAGATCGAAAGCGGTAAAATCATAACGGTCTCTGCCGGTCCACCAGTCTCCGACGGGAAACAGCAGTCTGAAATCAAGCTGCATCGGGTCCGGCCCGCTGTTACGCGGCACACATGCGATCGCGGGAAAAACCATCTGCCCGTTCAGATGGAAGCGCGGTCCCTGCGGAGTCTGCTTCACCTCCGTCGTAATATTTTCTACGCCAGACGCTGTTCGGTTCGAGACATAATCAAATCCGGCGGAAGGAGCGCGGTCGATTTCCCATGCGGTTTTTATCCGCAGGCAGAAGCGTGTCGATTTCAAGCTTTGAGGCAGAGGATACTTCGCGGAGAAACTCCATTCCTTATCGGGACCAGTTTTCACATTCTCCGCAGTCAGCGGGATTTCCTGCGCGGGGAGTTCCAGTCCGGCGGCAGTAGACGGATACAGCATGACCGCCGTCGGCAGTCCGGGGACTTCTCCCTTCAAACGCACCGTCATTGTCACGGTATCGCCGGCGGAATACTTCTCACGGTCAAACGTGACGCCAAGCAGTTGCAAACGCGTGGAAATATCCAGATAGTCCAGTTGCTTCGTCCACGGAGCGGCTGGCGGGGGAGACTGAACCGTGACCGGGACAAACGCCGAATCGTCGAAATTCTCATCTGCCCAGCCCGAAAATTTCCGGTCGGCGGCTTTGAAATCCGCATCCGTTCCGAGCTTCATGATTTCCCCGGACGGGAAACGCATCTGAATGTCTGCAAGCACTCCCCCTGCCCCGCGGTCATTCCGGTATTCCACGGCAATGAGATTGGTTCCGGGCTTGAGAAGCTTCGTAATATCGGCGGAGACCGTCCGTTCCCATGTCGGAGAGAAAGCGGCTTTCCGCCCGTTGATGTAAAAAGTCGCGCTGTCGTCTGCGGCACATTGCAGGAGCGCATACTCCGGCTTTCCGGCGAGTTCAAATCTGCGGCGCAGATAATAGACCGCTTTCCGCCCGTTGTCGCGTGGATGCGCAATCATGCTTCCGCAGAAATAGGGAATCGAAAGACGCGGCTCCGGCAGAGGATAAAACTCCGGCTTCACTCTCGGCCATACGGGACCGTCCAACTGTTCCGTCATGCTTTTTGCCGGACGGACATTCGGATCATGGAAAAATCTGATTTTCGCGATTTCGATCTCGCCGCCCGGTTCATCCTGCATATCAATCCGCAACTGCGTGACTGTCCCGCCCTTGAACCAACTGGCGGGTTCCGTAAGCGATTCGCTTGTCACACGCATCGTCTGCCATTCACCGTTTCCAATCATCGACGGCAGGTTCCAGCGGCGCGCATCCGAAAACCTTCCGAGAGTATTTTCATAATAAATCTGCCCGTGGGTGCGCGAACGGATTCCCCACGCCCGATAGGTGATTTCCACCACATTCAGTCTCTGCGGGTCCAACTGCAAATTACCGCACCGGATCGCAGAATCATTACCGATGGAAGTCAGGCGCAGCCCCTCCTTCGCCGGAACGCATTTCAACCGGTACAGCGCTTTCCAGTTTTCCAGTTCGCCGCCGGTCTTCCAGACCACCTCCTTTCCGGCACAAACGACAGCCAACATGCAGAATACAAAGGTTGAGAACAGAATTTTCATCGGAAACCTTTCATTTTTCATGGATTTCAAACAAGACAGTGGAAGCCGGCGATGCGGTAAAACGAATCGCACTGCCTGCCGGAAACTCTTTCCGTTCAGGAAGCAGCCGGGTTATTTTCGCCGCGGGATACGGCAGCCGGAGTATTCTCTCCCCGCCCTTTCCCGTATGGATGCCGACCAGACCTTTTCCGGCAAACAGCACGTCATCGCGGTTTCCGGAATAGATGTGGACTCCGGACGCGCGGAAAATATTCCGGAAAAGATCGCGGCTCATAAAAGGAATCGAACAATAGACCATACGGGCAGTTCCGCTGTCTTTCACGGCGAAAGCCGGATATTTCCGTCCGTTCAATTCGATTTCGCCGAGCACTTCCGCTTCGGGGTCATCAACGGTAAAGACGGGTCCCTCATGAAGTCCTGAGGAAAATTTGCGTCCGTTCAATCCCTTCGTATAAGGATGTTCCGCATTGCTGACCGTAACAGCCTGCTCCGCCTTGCACAAATGCATCTTCGCCTTGATTCCGGTAAAATCTCCGACACGCGCGCCATCCGCTCCCATATCCGCCAGTGCGCCTGCGGCATACAGGAAAATCAGGACTTTGCCTTTCTTCCGCAACTGCTCAAGATATGCCAGTTTTTCTTTTGTCGGATGAAAACTGTTGCCGAACACGTAAACCTTGTAATCAGCGGAATTCAGGTCCTGCCAGAGGATCGTATCGAACGGAGCGCCGGAGTGGAAAAGCTCTTGCGCCGTAAAACTGATCAGCCGGTAAGTGAATTCATTCGGATTGACGGAATTCGTATGATACGGCACGCTGTCGAAATCGCAGACGTAGGCGACCTCGCTTCTGCGGGCGGTATCGGGGCACGACTGCACGATCTTCATCAGGCGGGAAAACAGCGAAAGATATTCCGGGCGGTCATACCAGCCGCCGTTGAAATCATAATACCAGAGCCCCGAACCGCGCGTTACGGCATTGCAGAAATCCCGCGTAAGCTGTCCGACCGATTCCGCCAGGCTGGAACTGTGCCCGTCATTCGGGTCTCCGCTCAGATGAGTTCTTGCATCGGATTCCAGAATGGAAAACTTGCCGTTCAGCGCATAACTTTCAAAGATATTGCGCGGCAGACCGCACGCTCCGCTTCCGCGGAAGCCGTAAGAGTACGGCGCCGCCTGAAAGTCCACGGCATCCGACCGGAACATTTCCGGCGTCCGCGTCTGCCATCCCTCCGCGGGATACGCCATGCCGAAGAAATAACCGCTGTAATTGCCGACAGGAACACGCCACGCCGCTGCCCGCTTGACCGTCAGATTGAAGAAACTCTGGCAACGGTTGACCACCTCTGCATGACAATCCAGATAATCCAGCACGCGGCGTTCCGCCAAAGGATCGCGCAACGCCGCCAATGGACGCTGAAGACGTTCCGCGACAGGGACTTCCGCAGTATTCAGAGATACATTCTCCCGCTTCCACGCAAGGCGGAGCTGTTCATCGGTTCCGTATTTTCTTTTCAGATAATCGCGGAAAGCAAGCGTCATTGCCTTTCCTGTGTCCGGCATCTCTTTGGGCATACCGAAATAATGCCATTCCCAGTAAAGCCCGTAGGCAGGCTGATAGGCAATGATCCGTTTGCCTGCCGGTGACTTCTCAAGTTTCTTCACGAGTTCCGCAACCACCTTGCCGCTGTCAGCCATCCAGCGTTCCGACGCCATGGAGGGACGCTTCATCGGCACACGCAGATGGTCGCCGGAGAAAACAGGGACCGCGCCGCTCCCGTAACGGATCAGCTCCTCCGGATATTTTTTCACATACCACTCAGGAGGAGTCAGATCGATCATGACAAGCAGCCGCGCTTCAGGCGCCGCGGAAAGCAGGTTGAGGAACCCGGTCTCCACGGATGCGAAATCCGGCTCCCCGTTCTCCTTCCACAGTTTTTCCAGCGAGACCGACGTGACGAAGAGACGGAATCCCGCGTCATGAAAACGGCGGAAACGCGGCAGATGCCCCTCCGGTCCGGACCCGGTATTCAGCATCACCGAATTGTAGAGAAATACGGGAAAACTCCACGTCCCGCTCTCAAACCACGGGAAACCGTTCCTGCGGACGACTTTTGTCTGAGGGGCGGCAGGTTCCTTCGAGAGACGATCCAGCGTTTCCGCGCGCAGTTTCTTCACCTGATCCTGCGATTCCGCAATATAGTTCCGGTAATCCCGATACTCCCGACGGCTCAGAAAACGGCGGAGATCAATCATTTTCCGCCATGTATGCTGTTCCGTCACACCGCGTATGACTGCCGGAGACTTCCATCCTGAATCGTCGAAGCCCGCCCGGTTCCAGCCATCCGGACTCTCTTTCGAGCATTTCCAGTCGCGATCCGTAACCCAGACCACAGGCTCCGTCTTTCCGGGAAGCTTCACTTCCGCCCGCATGAGGAACCCCGCGCCGCTGATCACATTCAGCACCTCTGCGGCAATGACATTCGTTCCCGCCTTCAAATATTTTTCCGCCTCAAACGGAGGGCATTTGAAATTTACGGAACGATGAATCCTCCGCCCGTTGACCCAGATCGTGTACACATCATCTCCGGAAAAATTCAGGGTTCCCCCGACAGGCTTTTCCGGAAGCTGGAACTCCCTGCGGAAAAAACGGAGCTGATCCTTCAAGCCGACTTCCGGATACCAGATCCATTTCGCCTGCGAGGGCGGCGGTTCCTGCGCATACAACTCCGCCGCACACAGCAGCAGGGCAGACGTAATAAGACAAAAACAAGACTTCATGCTGTCACTTCCCATCTTCCTCAATTGCCTGAAATGCCGACACCCGTTTTATGGAAAACATAATTGATGCGGTAGCATCTGCCGATATAATACGGGACACTGTAATTACTGCTCAAAAGGGTCTGGACATTCGCTGAAACAACATGTCCGTCAACCATGACCAGATTGGCATTCCCAAGATGCCGCGCCCAGATCGCCGCAAACTTTTTATTGTCGTAATGATATTTGATCCCCGTAAGGGAGGTGCTTGTGGGATCGGTCGTTCCTGCGTATCTGTCCCCTGCGAGAACGGCATCGGAAGGCGGTATCTTTCTTGCGGAGTTGTCAGGGTCATGCAGCACATTGTTTTTGTAAATCGCCTGGGCATAAGGGACGGAATCATTTGTGCAAAAAGCATAGGATGGATAAACATAGCGGTTGCCGTGATTCTGCTCGTTCGGGCACATGTAGACACGCAGTGTCTGCTTCGAGGCGGCTTCCAGTCCCAGGCTGTTGGCGATCTCCCTGTTCGCCTCATACCCCTGCGGCCCGCCCAGATATCCGGAAAGAACCGTAAATGCAGACTGCACTCTCCCGTTGTAGTGATAATCGACATATTGAGCCCCTTTATAATGCAGAAAGTAACCGGCATAATCATTGCCATACTGGAATCCCGCAATGCCGAGCTGTTTCAGATTGTTGACGCAGGCAATGCTCCGCGCTTTCTCTTTCGCCTTGTTCAGAGCCGGCAGCAGCATCCCGGCAAGGATGGCGATGATCGCTATCACGATGAGGAGCTCGATCAGGGTGAAAATCTTTGTTTTCACCCTGGAAGTAAGAACAGAAGAACAAGGAACATGGAAGGAAGAAGGAACGGAGAAACATTGGAACAATCGAACATTGGAACAATTCAACAGTCGAAGGAAGAAAGAAGAAGCAAGATCAGGGGACTGGCAACGTCCTGTCCTGCCCTGCTGCCGGAATGAAACATCCTTCTTACAATTTTTCCTCATGAGGAGCTCGATCAAGGTAAAAATTCTTGTTTTCCCCCTGCAAGGATGAACGATATTCATATCAGCCCCATGATCTCCGGCAAACGGCGTCAAGTCCTGATCCGCGGCGCGAAACTGCCTTCCGCCGGGGATGAAGTCAAATCGCGCCCTGCCACGCAACCGGAATGAAATCCCGCTTTCGCAAGTTCTCTTTATTCTGCTCATTGTGCCTCCTGATATTTCGTGTTAATATAAAAATCCGTTCTAAGTGCTTTGTTCATAATTATACTTGATTTCAATAAAAAAACCTTAATAAAAGAATAAATATTTAGCATAAAAATCCAAAATATCATCAGAGAGGATGTTGAATTTTTCAGGAAAAGCGTATATAGTCCCGGTATGGAAACCAAAACTTCAACATACCTGTTCCAGAATACAACCGATTTTCCTATCAGAGTCACAGTGATGGAAGATCAGAATCCTACGGAACTGCATACCCACGAAGGAGTGGAACTTGTCTGCATCTACGCCGGCGAAGGGGTCCATCTGACCGAATATGGGAACATGCCGTTGAAAAGCGGCGATATTTTTGTCATCCCGCGTGGATTCGCACACGGATATGAGGTAAAGAAGAAACTCTCTCTTTTCAATCTGCTCTTCATACCGGAGCGTCTGCCCATGCCGCAGCTCGACCTCTGCCAGCTGACCGGCTTCCAACAGCTTTTCATGCCTTCGCAGACCCGGAAGAACTGTCCATTCTTCCACATCGGGCCAGAAGAACTCGCCTCCGTTGTATTTTCCCTGCGCGAACTGCTGACGGAAAGCGAAAATATCGCTCCGGCTTACAGAACCTACCGTCTGGGCCTGCTCATGGTTCTGCTCTGCAAGCTGACCCGTCTCTATTCCGTCAGCGGCAAGGAGGATGAGCATTTGCAGGAGGGAATCAACAAGGTGCTGGAATACCTGAACATCCATTTCCGGGAAAAGATCAAAGTCGATTCCCTTTCCAAAAGCAGCCGGATGTCGCGAAGCAACTTCCTGCGTGTATTCAAGCTGATGACAGGCGTTTCACCGCTTCAGTATGTCCTTCACCTGCGCATCAATTACGCCTGCCGCGAATTGCAGGAAACCAGGCGCGGCATCACGGAAATCGCCTATGACTCCGGCTTTGAAGACAGCAACTATTTTTCCCGCACCTTCCGTAAATTCATCGGCATGACTCCGCGGGAATACCGCCTCCGCAACTCTCTGTTCACAATCCGGAAAACGCGGGAGCACGATCTCCCGTCAGCCGCGGCGCAGGCAGACAGTCAGAGCAACGCCGCCATTCCACAGAGATAGTATCTCCGGCAACACCGGAATGCCGTTCTTCCCGGTCCGCAAAAAGCCAGACAGATTCATTAATCTTGCCTTGACTCTTATCTTATTGTTACAATACTGTACAACAAAACATTTACAATACATTATCGTCCGCATCCTTCATGAGATCCCCGGCGCCATCCGGGAAGACAGCCGGGATAATTTTGAATTCAGATTTCTCATTTTGCACCTCCCCTGCCCCGCAGTTTCCCCATCATCGGCAGTTCCGCTTTTCCGGCGGACGTCACTTTTTTCCATTTTTTTTCAGAAAAGGGGGTTGACAATTTCAAATTTTTCGTTATAATTAAAACATGAAACAATAAGATAATACTTTTGGAAGTCCTATGAATCTGAAATCGAAACGGAAAAATCTGGCGGACAATATCAGGGAAGTCCTTACGGAGAAAATTCTCAGCAGAGAGCTGCTGCCGGGAAAGCCGCTGGCATCCAATACGGAACTCGCACAGGAATTCGGCGTCTCTCTGCTGACAGCGGACCGTGCAGTCCGGCAACTGGTCAAGGCGGGGTTGGTCTACCGCGAACAGGGACGCGGCACTTACGTCAGCCCCAATCTGCCCGAATCTCCCAAAAAAGGATATCGCATCGGCATTGCGGACAAGCTGGCTTATCCGGTGATACCGCTCCGGGAAGCGGCGCTGGATATCCGCCCCCGCACCAGTATGCAGTATTTGAAGAACTGCAGTTGCGAGGTCAGGATTCTGGATTATGAGGAGGTCCGCGATTTGCAGCTTCTGAAACGCGAAGCCGCTTCTCTCGACGGACTGATCGTGTCTTCCGCATATTTCGATCCGGTCACGGAAGCCAATCTTCTCACCCTTCCCATTCCCGTTGTAATCAATCTTCATGAGTGGGTCATGGCGCCCTCTTTCAATCAGGTGATCACGGACCTGTATCCGGGCATGAAGCTGGCGGCGGAGGAGATCGTCCGGCGCCATTTCCCTGAAATCGTCGTAATCTATGAAGATCACCGGAACGGGCACATCAGGAAAGATTCCTTTATCCGTGCCGTGGAAGCAGCCGGTTATGACAAAGAGCGGATTCATGCCATACAGGTGGAGGAATGGGCGCTCCAGAGCGGCGTTCCGAGCTATCGTCTCGCCATGAAACTGTGCAAAGATATCCGGGGCAAACTTCTCTTTTCGACCTCCGACGTCGTAAGTTTCGCCATGCTGGAGGCGTTTCATGAGGCGGGTTTGAAACCCGGAGAAGATTTCCAGCTGCTGAGCTACGACAATCTGGAAGGGTATGGTTATCTGCCGTTCGGGAAGCCGGTCCTGACAACAATAGATTCACCGAAGATCAGAATCGCGGAGCGTTCCGCAGAACTTCTTCTGGACAAAATACAGCATCCGTCGGACGAGACCGTGATTATCCGGCTCCCGACAACGCTTGTTGTCCGCGAGACTGCATTTTCCTGATCATAATTCATAAAACAGATACAAAAAAAGGAGAAGACACCATGACGCCAGGAAACTTAAAACAGAACAGGCTTTCGGGAGGGCATTCACCGGAAGTATTCCGGAGTTCCCGTTCGATTTTCACTCTGATAGAATTACTTATCGTTATAGCAATTATAGCGATTCTGGCGTCGATGCTTCTTCCGGCGCTGAATCAGGCACGCGAAAAGGCGCGGAGCATTTCCTGCACCAACAATCTGAAACAGATCGGGTTGGCTCTGAATATGTATACAGGAGACTACGATGGCTGGATTCTGCCGGCTCTGGGAGATGCTTCCAGCAGTCTGACATATTGGTACAGAGTTATTGGCGAAAGCAATTCTCAGTACGGTGTGAAATGGGTTAATTCCGATTCCGTCAAAGGCTCATCATTTGCGTGTCCTTCTGAACAGAAACAATTTACCGATATTTTTGCTGATCCGTCTTATAAAAACCGGAATCATTATTCGTACAACGCATTGCTGGCGGGTTTGCCGGATTCCTATATTACAGGGGGAAACGCTTATTACGCCCCGGCACGCAGACATAAAGCCGCATCCGTCAGAGGACCTTCCCGTGCGATGGTTTCCTGGGATCATTTCAACAAAAATCATTATGAACTTCAGATTTGGCCGGCAGGTCTGCCGACCCGGCACGGCAAAGACCGGAAAGTGAATCAGGTCATGCTGGACGGTCATACCGAAACCCGGAACTATCAGCAGCTGATCAGTGTGCCGCGTGAAAGCGGCAACTGTGCACATTCCTTCCATTATGCTTTGAGTGCCGGATTTTCGGTTCCGGCTCATTGATTCTTGAATTTTAACCTCAATATAGGAGTTTTCAAAAATGAAAAAATCACTTGCTGCCCTGCTGTCCTGCTGTGCGCTGCCCCCCGTCTTTGCCGCGGAAATCGTCAATTACGATTTTACGGGACGTGAATTGAAATCATCCGGAAAGCTCGATCTGCCGTTTTATTCCGGAGATGTGAAAATCGGCGGAACGGATCAGAAGCGATCACTGTATTTCAACGGTGAAAAATCCCGTGCCAGTATTCCGGACAGCGGGAGTTTTCATTTGCTGAAAGGCGGAACCGTATTAATAAAACTCAAAGTGGAAACCAAACCGAAATCCGAACATCACATGTTCATTCTCAAAAGTGGTGAATGGTGGCTGGCGAAAGATAAAGGCGGAAAACTGTATTTCAATTTCTGCTATGCTGACGGAAAAGCTGGTTCCGGAGTGATGATCCCCTGCGATTTTTCCAAAACCCTGTGTATCGGCATCAGTGTGTTCCCGGACGACAAATACATCATTTGTGCCAACGGGAAAAAACTGGCGTCCGGTATTCTGACGATTCCATCGGCTCCGCTGTACAATGAAAAAGGCATTATCCTCGGCAGCGGCTGGGGTCATCTCTGGAATTTCAAAGGCGACATGTTCAAATTGAAACTGCTGGATGAACCGTTGTCTGAAGCTCAGCTGACCGCCGCAACGGGAGAATGACATGAAGCAGTTCATTTGTCTTGCTCTGGCTTTGTGGGGCTGTCTGGCTTTTGCCGCCAAACAGCCGGTCTATCACTATGATTTTGCCAAAGACACCGACGTGGTTCTGGAAAACGGGGCGGTGCGCGGAAAGGATTATATCCGCTTCAACGGTAAAAACAGCCGTGCCGTCATTCCCGGCAGCGAAAAATTCAATCTGACGGAAAAAGGCATCACCTTCACCTGTGTTGTCCGTTTCGACGACCGGGAAATAATCGGTCAGGACATGATCAGCAAAGGTGAATCCCTGCTGTTTTCGCGCAATGATGCCGGCGCCATGTTCTGCGGCTTCCAGAATCTGAAGGGACAATGGCTGCTGAACCGCAGCGGGATGAAAGTGGAACCGTGGACCTGGGTTCATTATGCCATGACGATTTCCTATTCGAACGAATCGGGACGCGGCGACCGCAATTACACGGTTTCCAGCTTCCTGAACGGCGAGAAAGTTGCGGCCCAGAAATTCAATGACGTCGACCCGGTTCAGGAACAGAATACGCCGCTGGTTCTGGGGTACGGGAAAGGTCATAAACTGTGGGCAATGAAAGGGGATATGGCGGAAGTTTCGGTTTTTGATCAGGCATTGTCCGATGGCGAAATCGAGGATCTGGCACTGAACAATCCGCGTCTGAACCTGAAACGCAAGGATCGTCATCCCATAGCGGAACCGCTTGCCGCCGAACTGTCTGCACTTGAAAAGAACGCTGTTTCTCCGGAAGGAAAATGGCTGCTGTCCGCCATGCGGAGAGCCGCCCGCAACGGTGCGGATCAGCAGTCTCTGCAGTCGCTGCTGCGGCAGAAAAAAGCAGTGTTTCAATTTCGTGATTCGAATGAGTTGCAGAATGTCTGGAATAAAGATCAACAGGTCTGCCGGATGATGCTGACGGATGAAATGGCGGCGCTGGTGATGATTGACGGCAAAGGGACGCTGTTCCCGCTGGCTGGGCTTTATGACCGGCGCGCCGGAAAGGAAATGCTGTCGTCCTATGGATTGTACTGGGCTGTGGATTACCGCAAAGGAAAGGGGCGTTTGGAAACCGCGCTGAACTATGACGACAATGTAAGCTGGACGGCTGACTGCTCCGGGAACAGTGCGGCGGTGCATTGGAAACATCCGTTGTTCGAAGCGGAAGCCAAACTGGATTTGAGAGGAAAACGTCTGGAAACATCTCTGGACGTCCGCAGCACCTCTAAAGATCACCTGGTTTTTCAGGTCAGCTATCCCTGCGTGATTCTGGCACTGAAAGATACTCCGCAGGATCAGTACATTCACATGACCGGTGAACTGGTCGGCAATCCGTCGGTCAATGGTTTGCGCAATACTCCGTCGTCTGGATATTACCCGAACGGCCATGTTCCGATGCAGTTCTGCGCCTATTATGACAAAGAGAGCGGCACGTATTTTTCCTTTGAAGATCCGAAAGCAATCAACAAACGTTTTATATTCAAAGGGCAGAAACGCGGCATTGAACTGATATGGATGTCCTGGGCTCCGTATGAAGCCGGACAGACCGGACTGAACCGCTATGAATTCAGCGGGAAGGGGGTGATTGAAGCCTTCAGCGGAGACTGGTATGATGCCGCGTACATTTACCGGAAATTTCTGAAAGACAAGGCGTTCTGGTGGAGTGAAATTCCGCGGAAGAATGTATCGCCGTGGTTCGCGGAAAACACACTGTGGGTCAAAACCATGCTCAAGTACCGCAAGACTGCAGAAGCTGAAACCCTGAAAGATCATCTGCTTTATCTGCGGAATTATTTCGAACTGCCGTTTGGCGCACATGTTTATTGCTGGGAAAATCTCGGCATTGGAGCGCGGTTCACCCATTTTTATCCCGCTTCCTATTCTTTGCCTCTGTTCAAATTTCTGAACGAACATGGAATCAGTGTCAAACCCTATAATAATGTACAGCTGTGGGCAACCCTTGACGGACCGTATGAAAAAACGGACTGGATGTTCTCCTCGCACGGAAAAAAATACGCCATCAAGAATTTTAACGGCAGTTTGAATTACGAGAGATACAGGACCCTTGACGAAAAATCGACCATGCCGTGGGCTGTCATGTGTCCGGCATGTCCGGAATGGCAGAAGAAGCAGATCGCCAATGCGGAACGTTTTGTTTCGTATGGAGCGAAGGCGATTTATTATGACGAAATGCTGGCGGCGGGACCATACTGCTGTTTCGACGAATCGCACGGACATAAGATGAACGATCCCGCTATGTGGCTTCAGGACGGTTATCTGCCGATGATGCGCTCCATCCTGAAGAAGGTTCCTTCCTATGTTGGACATGATACCGAGGGCTTTGAAGAGCCGCTGGTCGGACTTCAGGACGGTTTTCTGTGCTGGGGTCCGCCATCGACAACACCTTTGAGCAAGACGGTATTCGGTCCGCGCATGGAATTGATTGGACGTCTGTTCAGCTATGTCTGGCAGTTCAACGAACAGACAGAACAGCGTTTTTACAGCATTATCGGACGTCAGTTCGCCTGTGCGGAACAGCTTGGCTGGTTCGAAACCCGCGAGATTGTCGACTATCCGGAAATGCTGCTGTATACCAAACAGCTGATGCATTTGAAAAACGGTCTGCGTAAATATTTCCGGGAAGGGGAGCTCATGCGTCCTCTGAAATGGGAAAAAGCTCCGGGCAAATATACATATCTGCATGAATCCGGGAAATATATCACGGTGGATCGGGTGTTCTCCGGCGCATATATATGCCGCGACGGTCTGGGGATTGTGCTGCTGGTCAATCCGATGCTTCAGACAGAAAAAATCCAGCCGCTGGTGCAGTATCCGGGAAAAGTGTTCGCTCTCTGTGAAATGAATGCTGAAAAACCGCGCATTCTGCCGAATGACGGAAACTGTTCTCCGGAATTGTCATTCCGTCCGCTGGAAGTCAAGTTTCTTCTGACCGGCAGCGAAAATGATGAAAAATTCCAGGCAGAAGCCAATCGCGTACAGCAGCTTCTGAATAAAGTAGCCCGGTTCCGGAAACCGGATCAGGCAGTGGAGAATTTCGGCAAACTCGGCAGACTTCCGTCCCGTCAGGTGGCGGACGGACAGCAGATCACCGCCGGATTTCTGCGGAATATAACCGGGGCTTTGCCTGCCAAAGACAACAGTTTCATTAGCTGGTTCCGCTGGAATTATGCCTTGCTGGATTACGGAATGCTGGATTTCGGGGAGAAATCCTATTCCCGCGTGGAAATATCCTATGGCGTCGGCGAAGGTGAAATCGGCGGGACTTTGGAATTGCGTTTCGGCGAAGCCGGTATTCCGTATGCGGTGGTTCCGTTGAAATATACAGAAGGGCAGAAAGTGACGGTAACGGTTCCGCTGCGTTTTGACGTAACCGGACGCCGCCGTGTTTCGATCCGTTTTCCGAAGGCGAAAAGCTGCACATTCTACGGCTGGCGGCTGTTGTCATAAGAAGCATAAAAGACAATCGTCCGTTCCGGTTTTTCGGGACGGGTGATTGTGCTTAATGAATACCTAGCAAACTTTCTAGTAAAAGGAAGTTTCTGTTCCAGAATGCCGCGCATCCTGACTGTCAGCGGAAGCGGTGCAATGATTGCAGTCGGCGGTTCCGGCAGGCTGAACCAATGGCGGACCACATGCTTCGGATAAAGATTCCAGTATTCCTCTCCATACTCCCGCCAGAGGTCATAGCCGGTCTCTTTCGTATAGAACAGTTCAGGATCGAATGCACTGCCCAGTTTCCGCTGAAACACGCGCCGGATGTTATTCAGGTAAAAACGGTATTCTTCGATGCGGTCGAACTCAAGAAACGCGATCCGGCGGTGCCCGAGAGCAATCAGGCTGTCGAGCAGCATACTGTAGCCGGCGTCATGGTCGCAGTCCGTCTGATCCAGCCAGGGATATCCCTCCTTGCGGGCGCCGGAAACAATCGGAATATTTTCCTGTCGAAGAAGTTCCGCATGCTCTTTGCGCAGTGAGGACATCCGGAAAAGAAAACCGTCCACGGGAAAATTCAGGAGCAGTCTCCTGTTCCGCTGGAACAACTGTTCCTCGAATGTAATGCCGATCACATTATAACCGGATTCAAGGGAATATTCATTCAGTTTCGCCAGAAGCTCCTTGCAGTCCGCCTGTTCCGTATTGGCGCCCACCAGAGCAAGTACGCGGTGCCGCGGACGCTTTTCCGTTCTTTCCGTCACAAATGTCCCTTTGGTTCCGTTGATGGAAAGCAGTCCTTTCTTTTCAAGGAGGCGCATCGCCTTGGAAAGCGTCACATGATGCACACCGAGTTCCCGGCTGAGTTTCAGGACTCCCGGCATCTTCCCGGTAATCCCGTTCTCGGCAATATATCTTTCCAGTTTTTCACTCAACTCGTGATAAATCGGCGCAATCATCCGAACGATCCTTCCTTTTGGCAACTATTATACGAACTATTACATATCACTGTCAAGGGGGTAAAAACGGAAAAAATGAAAAAAATATGATTTTTCTGCAATATTCCGGGAAAAGCATGGAAATGAACTGCCCACTGCGAAGCAACGGGGCAGTTCATTCCGGAATTGCCGTTTGACATGGCGTCATTCCAGGAGAAATACAGTGCCTTCCTCCGTCTCATAGACCGTCTTCCAGTCATTCCGTTTCAGGAGATTGACGAAGTTCTCTCTCCTTGCCAGCAGAACCGCATATTTTGCGTTGGTCAGGCGTCCGAGAAGTTTTGCGCTGCCGCGTACCCGTTCCAGATTCAGAAGCAGTTTCTCCACCTTTTTCGCATGTCTTCCGTCAAGCGCAAAAGAGAAAACAGGGTCCATTCCCCATAAGTAGTAATTGCGGTCATTGGCATAGAAAATCGTGGGAAAGTCGCCCCAGTTCAGGTTTACGACAGCCGTCTCCGGGGGGATATTCTGCTGAATCCATTTTCCGATGCCCAGCGCCGGATGCACCATAGCCGGTGTGAGAGCCAGATTCAGGGAGGAGGAAAATACGCCCAGAAGAATCGCGAGGACCGTATAGACCAGATACATTTTCAGCGGTTTGGCGCGGAGCGGAACCAGCACATTCTCTTTCAAGGCTTCGTTGAACACGAGCGCTCCGAACAGGACCGTGAACGGAACCGCGTATTCCACGGTGCGGAGCGCCACGAACATGCCTCCGGTAAAGAGAACTGCAAGAAAACCGGTCGCTTTGATGTGAGGGGCGATGGCGGACCACCCTTTCATGACGGCGAGGCGGCAGAAGCAGAGCAGAGTCAGATAGGCGAAAATGTAGAACGGCAGCATGGCTTTATGCCAGCGGAATTTCGGGGCGAGCATTTCCATCGGAAGCATTTCCGAACTGACTTTCTGAAGATTGTCTGCAAAGATCGGTCCGAACAGAGCGTCGAAGGACTGCACTTTCCAGATGATGAATGAATTCGGGAACTGCGGGTGAATCAGCAGTCCGAGCATGACCCCTCCAAACGCCGCCGCCGGAATCCAGAAGACTTTTGCGGAATCGCGTTTGCAGTATGCAAGCGCAAAAACGAAGGCGGGTATGACGATGAACTGCGGATTCGAGTAGGTCCAGGCATAAATGAACGAGATCACCCCCGCGGCGATCATCCGGAACCGGAGTGTGCCTTTCGACAGAAGCGCGCACGTCACCAGCAGGAAAGCGATGGACAGCACATGCGGGCGCATCATGATCAGCCGGAACATGAAGTTTGCGGAAATCAGCGGCATCAGGATGGCGAATGTCATGATGAGCGGCGGGGAGACGCCCATGCGCCGCATTGCGAAAATAAATGCCAGAAGTGCCGCGGCAATCAGAAGAAGCGAAGGTATGTTGAACGGTGCGCCGGTCGGCAGATGAAGGAGCTTCTGAACTCCGTGAACCACCCAGAGCGCCCCGTGAAACAGCAGTTCCTTGTCAGCAAAACGGTCGTTCCAGATGGACATCGTCAGCCACGGAAATTTTTTCGCGCAGAATACGGACGGCCCCAGCTCCGCCATTTTCATATGGTAGTAGGCATCGCTGTCCGTCTCCCCGCCGTCCATGATCAGCGGTCGCAGAACGCACAGCCAGACGAAAGGAATCGCAAATGCGAGGATCAGGAAGATTCTCGCGTATTTCCTGCTGCCGAGCTTTTCCTGAAGCTCCGTATTGGAATATTCTTTCATGGATTTTTCACTTGATGTATTTGCCGATGATGAGATCGAGTTTTTCCCGGAGGTGCGGCGCAATGGCATCCCGGTGCGTAATGACGGCGCCGTCGAGCGCATGTCCGCAGGCGCATGTCCGCCTGATGCAGGAAAAAGCCTCCGCCATGTGCACGATGATCCGCTTTGCGAGTGCGACGTTTGCAGCGAAATTTTCCACGATCATATTGACCGTGACGAATTCATTGTGCGGATGCCAGGAATCGTAATCCGTCACCATTGCAATGGAACTGTAACAGATTTCCGCCTCCCGCGCCAGCTTCGCCTCTCCGAGATTGGTCATGCCGATCACATCGAATCCGAGCTGATGGTAGATGCGGGATTCCGCCGCCGTTGAAAACGCGGGGCCCTCCATATTGACGTAGGTGCCTTTCCGGTAGACGGACGGACGCTTTACGTTTCCGGGGAGTTCCGCGACGGCTTTTTCCGAAACTGCCGCCGCCAGTTCCGCAAGCTCCGGGCAGACCGGATTTGCAAATGCGAGGTGCGCGACGATTCCTCCGCCGAAAAAAGTGTGCGCGGCGCTTTGTTTCGTCCGGTCATAGAACTGGTCAATCACAACAATGTCGCGCGGTGCATACTGCTCCTGAAGACTGCCGACCGCGGAAATGCTCAGAATATGTGTGACGCCGAGTTGTTTGAGCGCATAGATATTGGCTCTGTGGTTGATTTCGGAAGGCAGGATGGTATGCCCTCTGCCGTGCCGGGGCAGAAAATAAAGCGTGGCGCCTCCGATAACTCCTTCCACAATTCCGTCGGACGGTTTGCCGAACGGAGTGTCAGCGGTATGTATCCGGCGGCATTCCAGCCCTTCGAGTTTTTCCAGTCCGCTGCCTCCGATGATTCCTAACTTCATAAAAATTCTCCTTTTGATCCGTTGCAATCCGGGAAAAATAACATAGTCCGTGCCGTTTTTCAACTGCCGGACCGGATTGTTTTAAGGAAAATGAAAAGTTGCCGGTTCCCGATGTTGCAAATCGTAATATGATGCATTACTTTAACCCTTGAATTCATGAAATGAAACTATGAGGACTGATGATGCGAAAAATATTTTTTTCTTTGTTGACCGTGTTCCTGCTGCCGGCCGTATCCGCCGATGATTTTGAGGATTTTGAACAGGCTGCGGCTGTGGTTGCCGCCAATTACAACCGCGCGGTGGATTCTCACGGGACGCGTTTTGAGAACAGTTACAGACAGCATGTGATCAGTATGTGCGAACTTGCCAAAAAGGTGCAGCGCGTGATCAACCGCCTCAAGCTGGGGGATGACTTGAACCTGGTCGGAATTTCCGAGGAGATCCGGCGGATTTACGAAGAGAACAACAAGGATTTCAAGGCGAATAAAAACAAATTGAAAAAAATGGTCGGGCGTTCCAAAGACCCCTCCACACTCTTCAAAATTCTCGCGATGGATATCAGGAATCTGAAAACGATGCGTTTCACCACGGAGAACGGCGGTTCCATTAAAGAATCGCTGGAGACAAAACGGCGCCTGATTGCCTATGACCGGATTCTTAAATTCTTTATGAAGTATCAGGCGTCCTACCGGAAGGCAAAGGACGATGATTCTTTCATGAAATTATTCGACGAGCGAATGACAGCGCTGAAAAAACTTGGGGATGCGCTGGGGATTTATATGCGCGCCAGGAATCCGAACGCCAGAACACGGGTCAATATTCAGGCGGAAACAGACAGTATGCTCAAAAGTTTTTATGAACTTCATGAATCACAGCAGAAGAAGAAAACCTATACAGTGAAGCGTGCCGGCGGTTCCACGACCGTCAATGCAATCAGTTCGGAAATGCATTTTGCCCTCCAGAATATCCGCGCTTTCCTGATCGAACTGAACAATGCCGGATTTGAGACGGACCCGCCTTTGAGCAGCAGTGGAAAGAAAGAGAGCAGTGAAAGCGCGGAGGCATCTTCCTCGGACAACCGTTATGAAAACATGTCCTATGCCGAGCTGACCGCTGAACTGGCAAAACGCCGAAAGGAAATCTACCGCTCCAACACCTCCATGGACGGTTTTGACCGTGAGGCGCTTTCCGCATACCTCGGCACACTGTCGCGCGAGCAGCGCAGAAAATACAATAAGTATCTGAAAGAATATCTGGATTCCGGTTACAAGAATAACCAGGCGACCCGCTCGGCAATTCTCCAATTGCATACGCAACTGATCAGCGAGAAAAACACCATGACTGCCAAAGAGATGGCGGCTGTTCTCAAACGGATCGACAAACAGAAGAAGAAAGAAGAAAAAGAGCTTGATGTCCTGGATTGACCTGCGCCGTTCCGCAAGTGATCCGGAAAAAGGAGTCCTCAATGGAAATTGATCCGGAAGTGAAGAAAAACATTTTTGAATCCAATGACACCTGGAGCGCCTCGGGTCTGCTTTTCGCTTCACGGAAACCGCTGCTTCATTCGATGCTGGTCGGATGCGGCTATGAAACCCGCTGCTCCACCAATTATGACTTTAACGGGCTTTCCCGCGGAGCGGCGGAGTTTGTGATTTTTCAATATACCGTGTCCGGCGAGGGGTCTCTTGATTACGAAGGACGCACATTCAAGATGAGAGCGGGAGACGCCATGCTGGTTCATGTGCCCCATGACCACCGGTATTATCTTGCTCCGGATTCCAGATCATGGCGTCTGCTGTACTTCACCTTGTCCGGCAGGGAGGCGGTGCGCCTGATGCGCGAAGCGGAAATGCTGTATGGACCGATTATCCGCCTTGAAACGGATTCCCCGCTGCTGAAGTTTGTTTTTTCCGTCATCACGGAGTTGAAAAAGAACGGAATGCGTTCCCAGTTTCAGGCATCCACGATCGCATATCAGTTCGTCATGGCTCTGCATGAATGTTTCTCATATGATTCTTCGCATGGCACCCCGCAGGACAAAGCGTTTATCCGGACTGTTCTGGGATTCTGCACAAAACATCTGGCGGATGATATCAGCGTCGATGACATTGCCCGTGCCGCGGGATACAGCCGTTACCATTTCTCACGGATTTTTCATCAGCTTTACGGAATGCCGCCTTCGAAATTCCTTGCGGAACTGCGATTGAAGTCCGCTGTCCGCATTCTTCAGATGGAATGCTGTACGATCAAGGAGACAGCCGCCCGCTGCGGCTTCAAGGACGAGAGTTATTTCTGTAAGGTCTTCCGCAAAGTGCATGGAGTCTCTCCCGATGCTTTCCGGCAGGTTCCTTCAAGGAGAACCGTAACCGGAGATCAGTGAAATCTTCCGGGGCGGCAAAACAGGTTTGCCGGGGTACAGGTGACTTTCACCTGCCGCAGAGTTTGAGGGCGCGCAGCCCTCAGCAGATGCAAAGCACCTGCACC
>DPDG01000060.1:0-158 GCA_003526375.1 Lentisphaeria bacterium | reverse complement strand
AGCCCTCATGTTCTTTCCCCGTCGGCGGTTCCACCGCTAAGGGACGAGGAACGAAGTTCCGAGAGCCGACGGGGCAGCGCATCACAGCAGGGAATTCCGCCGGAGCTCTCGAACTTGATAGATCAAGTTCTCGTCATTGAGCGGTTTGGACCGCTCCG
>DPDG01000076.1 GCA_003526375.1 Lentisphaeria bacterium | reverse complement strand
GGTGCAGGTGACTCTCACCTGCCGCAGAGTATGAGGGCGCGAAGCCCTCATGGTCTTTCCCCTCCGGCGGGGGATTTCGTGCTGTGCACGACCAGTCAGCACGGCTGGACAGCGGCAGATGCCCTCCCTGCATCATGTTTTCAAAAACGGCAGACCGATTTATACCCCGACTTCCTTTTTCGCCTGAATGAAAGCCTGAACTGCGAATTCAAGGTCCGCGCGGGTGTGCGCCGCGGAAATCTGAGTTCGAATACGCGCTTCGCCTTTCGGAACCACCGGATAGTAGAATCCTGTCACATAGATGCCCTTTTCAAGGAGATTTGCCGCCATTTTCTGCGCGAGAACGGCGTCACCGAGCATGATCGGAACGATCGGATGGGTTCCTTCCTTGATCGTGAACCCCGCTTTTTTCATGGCGTCGCGGAAATACAGCGTGTTCTCCTGGAGTCTTTTACGGAGATCGGGGGATTCCGCCGCAAGCTCCAGCGCTTTCAGAGAGGCGCAGACGACCGCCGGTGGAACCGTATTGCTGAACAGGTAGGGGCGGGAGCGTTGACGCAGAAGATCAATGATTTCTCTGCGCCCGCTGGTGTATCCGCCGCTGGCGCCGCCGAGCGCTTTGCCGAGTGTTCCGGTAATGATGTCCACGCGCCCTTCGACGCCGCAGTATTCGGAACTGCCGCGACCGTGTTCCCCGACGAAACCGACTGCATGGGAATCGTCCACCATGACCAGCGCATCATATCGGTCCGCGAGATCGCAGATCCCTTTCAGATTCGCAATGTAGCCGTCCATGGAAAATACGCCGTCTGTGGCGATGAGTTTGAAACGTGCGCCGTCGGCGGCTTTCAACTGTTCCTCCAAGTCCGCCATATCGTTATTCTTATAGCGGAAACGCTGTGCCTTGCAAAGACGGACGCCGTCGATGATGCTGGCATGGTTCAAGGCATCGCTGATGATGGCGTCTTCGGGTCCGAGCAGAGTTTCGAAGAGTCCGCCGTTCGCATCGAAACAGGAACCGTAGAGGATCGTATCCTCCGTGCCGAGAAATGCGGAGATCTTCTGTTCCAGCTCCTTGTGAATGTCCTGTGTGCCGCAGATGAATCGGACGGAGGAAAGCCCGTATCCGCGTTTCGCGGTGCCTTCCTGCGCCGCCTTGATGACTTCGGGATGATCCGCGAGCCCGAGATAGTTGTTGGCGCACATGTTCAAGACCTGCTTTCCGCCTTTGACCTCGATTTTTGCATTTTGCGGACTGGTGATGATCCGTTCCGTCTTGTAAAGCCCCGCATTGCGGATGCCTTCGAGTTCCTGTTGCAGATGCTTCCGGAAATTCTGATACATGTTTTACTCCTCCCAGTTGAGAATGACTTTGCCGGATTTGCCGGAGCGCATGGCGTCGAAGCCTTTCTGGAAATCCGTATAGTGAAAATGATGCGTGATGACCGGTGAAATGTCAAGCCCGGATTCGAGCATGCTGCTCATTTTGTACCAGGTTTCAAACATCTCGCGCCCGTAGATGCCTTTCAGGGTCAGTCCGTTGAAGATGATTTTGTCCCAGTCCACCTGTGTCTGATTCGGAAGAATGCCGAGGAGAGCGATCTTGCCGCCGTGGCACATGACATCAATCATGCTGCTCAGTGCAGCGGGGCTTCCCGACATTTCCAGCCCGACATCGAATCCTTCTTTCATCTTGAGTTCCGCCATGACGTCGGTCAGCTTTTCGCGTTTTGTGTTGACGGTGCGTGTGATCTTCATCTTTTTCGCCAGCTCCAGACGGTCATCGTTGATGTCCGTGATCACGACATAACGCGCTCCCGCGTGTTTTGCGATTGCCGCCGCCATGATGCCGATCGGCCCCGCGCCGGTGATGAGGACGTCTTCTCCGAGGAGATCGAAGGAGAGCGCCGTATGCGTCGCATTGCCGAGCGGGTCGAAGCAGGCGAAATAATCGGTCGGAATATCGGGATTGCAGTGCCAGATGTTCGTGACGGGGATGCAGAGATATTCCGCAAATGCGCCCTGACGGTTGACTCCGACTCCGCTTGTGGCGTTGCAGAGGTGACGGCGTCCGGCGAGACAGTTCCGGCAGCGTCCGCAGACGATGTGTCCCTCGCCGCTGACCAGTTCGCCGATCTTCACGTCATGCACATTGCTTCCGAATGCGGCGACGTGTCCGACGAACTCATGCCCGATCACCATAGGCGTCCGGATGGTTTTCTGCGACCATTCGTCCCAGTTGTAAATATGCACATCTGTGCCGCAGATCGCCGTCTTCTGAATCTTGATGAGAACATCGTTGATCCCATACTCCGGTATCGGGACTTCGCCCAGCGTCAGTCCCGGAGCGGCTTCTTTCTTGATCAATGCTTTCATGTGCTGCAATCTCCTTTGCCGGAAAAACGTAAAGATGAAAAGAACGGATGAACGGTGCGACGAGCTTCCGGCGATCCGCTGTATCTTTTCTATCTTCGCCTTTTTCCTGTTTTTATTGTGAACTGAATTTGATATCATGAACTATGTTTATTATATTATACGCCGAAAAAACAGAATGTCAAGAGTGTTTGTTGAATATATTTAACAAAATATGGTATTATAATGAACAAAAAATCGGAAATCCCGGATTTGCCGGCTGTCGGAGTGAATGTTCACAAGGAGCGGCGCAGACAGCAATTGTCGCTGGATGCGCTTGCCGCGGGAAGCGGCGTTTCCAAAGCGATGCTTTCGCAGATCGAATCGGGAAAAGTGAATCCGACGGTTGCCACGATGTGGAAGATCGCCCATGCCCTTGGAGTTGATTTCGAGCTGCTCCTGAAAGGGGAGGGGGGCAAGATCAAGAAATTCGAGGTGAACCGTGCGGACAGCATTACTTCGTTTACTACGGATCAGTCCGGCACCGTGTTCAAGGTCCTGTCTCCGATCAGCATGGCGGAAGAACTTGAATTTTATCAGGTTACACTGGAATCCGGCAGTATTCACCGTTCCCAGCCTCATACGGACGGAACGGAGGAGTTCATCACCGTTCTTTCGGGAGATGTCCGTGTTGCCGCAGGCAGGAACAGTGCAGATCTGCATCAGGGGGATTTCATCCATTATCAGAGTGATATTGAACATTCGATTGAGAATATTTCCGGGACAAAGGCGGAAGTTTATATGATTGTCCGCTTTGCCGGTCGTTAAATCCTTTGAATTTTATTCAGAAAACAAAAATAGTATGGTGCAGGTGC
>DPDG01000077.1 GCA_003526375.1 Lentisphaeria bacterium | reverse complement strand
ACCCCGGCAAAACAAGTTTGCCGTTTTTTGATTCATGCTGCAATCTCTTGAAACATCAGTTTTTCCCTGTATATTAGTTGGCTTTTAATTTTCAGGAAGGAGATGTCTGTGTTTGATCTGCCATTATGGTTTCTGCCGATTCTTGCTTCGGCATTCGGTCTCGGATTTTATGATCTCTGTAAAAAACATGCGGTACGCGACAATCCTGTCATGCCTGTTCTTTTTTATGCGACCCTGTGCGGCTCCGCATTATTCGTCGCCGCGGCTCTGATTACAGGCAGGTTCTCATCCGCCATCATCGCCGAACCTCATCACTGGCTCCTGATTCTGGCAAAAACCATCCTTGTGGCAACCAGCTGGACCTGCGTCTATTATGCAATGCGCGAACTGCCGATCTCCATTGCATCGCCGGTCCGCGCAAGTGCGCCGCTCTGGACCGTAATCGGCGGAATTCTTCTTTTTCATGAAATTCCGAGCCCGTTGCAGGGAATCGGAATGCTTGCGATCTTCATCGGATATTATCTTTTCTCCGTATTCGGAAAACTGGAAGGCATTTCGTTCACCAGAAACAAAGGCATCCATTTCATCCTGCTCGGCACGATTCTCGGCGCGGCTTCGGCACTGTATGACAAATACCTGCTGGGTGTGGCGATGATCCCGCGCGAAACACTCCAACTGTGGTTTTCCATCGACCTCGTTTTCATTCTCGGAGCGGCATACCTGGTCAGAAATTTCTGGAGCAAAGATCAGAAATACACATTTCACTGGCGCTGGTCGATACCTCTGACGGGCATTCTGCTGATCATTGCGGATTATCTGTATTTTTACGCAGTCAGCCTGCCGGATGTACATATTTCGATTCTTTCACTGATCCGCCGCTGCAACTGTATCGTGACATTCGTTTTCGGCGTATGGTATTTCAAGGAAACTCATATCCGGCAGAAAGCCTTTGCCCTTGCGCTGATCCTGCTGGGGGTGTTTTTCCTGGCGCTCGCCGGATAATCCGCCGCGCGGCAATGTGAGAAAACGGAAAAAAGAGAGGATTTTAAGAATCAGCTCTTGCAACTCCCTGCATTCCGGTTATCTTTACCAAATCCCATAAACAACAGAGGACGGGAGAATCATGAAACTCACATTTTGTTTTCCGGAAGGGAAGAAAAAGGCGCTTACATTCAGTTACGATGACGGAGCCAAGCCGGATGAACGCCTGGTCGGAATTTTCAACAGATACAATATGAAAGCGACGTTCAACCTGAATGCCGCCCGTTATCAGGAAAATCCGGAGGAAAATGCGACATATCTCAAAAAACTTTATGCAGGGCACGAGATCGCATGCCACGGCAAGACGCATCCTTTTTTCGAACGCATCACGCAGATGTCGCTCGTCGAAGATATTCTGGAAGACCGGCGCCTGCTCGAAAAACTCACCGGAAGAATCATCAACGGCATGGCATACCCCTACGGGACTTATGACTCGAATGTGATCCAGACTCTGCGCGCTCTCGGCATCGTATATTCCAGAACGGTGAAATCGACGGGCAGATTCAGTTTTCCGGATGATTTTCTGGAATGGAACCCGACCTGCCACCACCGTGAAAACATAGCGGAACTTGCCGACCGCTTTCTTGCGACTCCGTATCTCTCGCTCTGCTACGTCTGGGGGCATTCCTTTGAATTCGAGCGGAACAACGACTGGCACATCATGGAAGACTTCTGCGCGAAACTTGCGGGGAAAGAGGATATCTGGTATGCGACGAATATGGAAATCCATGATTACATCACGGCATTCCGCCGCCTGGTGACATCCGCCGACTCGCATATCGTGCGCAATCCCTCCGCACAGACCGTCTGGCTGCTGGACCGGAACGACATGCCGCTGGAGCTCAAAGGCGGAAGTGAAATGTTTCTGGCGTAAAAAGCGCGATTATTGCGAGAAAAAGCTGCTTTTCTGTTAGGCAGATGTTGATTTTTCGTTTTCCGGGGTATAACTTATTACTAAATGGATTTAGTTACGGATGGAAACATCCGGAAAAATAACAAAAAAATGGAGATTTTGGCAAAATGGCTGAAAGCGTATCGGTCAAGATGGATGGTCCGGCGAAGAAATTCAAGGGCAAAAAATTCAGAGTGGCAATTATCGGCTGCGGTGGAATCGCCCAGACTCACCTGACGGCGTACAAAGAAATTCCGGAGGTTGAGATCGTTGCCGGTGTGGATATCAATCCGGAAAGACTCAAAGTCATGGAGGAGAAATGGGGCGTTCCGAAGAAGGCTCTCTTCAAGGACTGGAAGGAAATGCTCAAAAAAATCAAACCCGATGCCGTAGACGTCTGCACACCGAACGGTGTCCACTGCGCGCCGGTCGTGGACGCCTGCCTTGCCGGATGCCATGCCATGGTCGAAAAACCGATGGCGATGAATCCCGCCGAATGCGAAAAAATGATCGCGGCGGCGAAAAAGGGCAAAGTCAAACTTTCCGTCGGATTCCAGCAGCGTTACAACACCAATACGACAGCCCTGATTCAGGCGCGCAAAAACGGGCAGTTCGGCGACATCATGTTCGTCAGATGCCAGGCTCTCCGCCGCCGCGGCATTCCGAACTGGGGTGTTTTCGGTCAGAAGAAGCTTCAGGGCGGCGGCCCCATGATCGACATCGGCGTGCACATTCTCGAATGTGCCTATGAGTTCATGGGCGCTCCGAAACCGATTGCCGCCAGCGGCAACACATGGACCTATATGGGCGACAAGCCGAGCACAGTGCGCAATGCCTGGCCGAACTGGGATTACAAAACCTACACGGTGGAAGACCTCGCAATCGGGCAGATCCGTTTCGACAACGGCGCGATCCTCCAGATCGAATCCTCTTTCGTAGCCCACATTCCGAAGAACGACATCTTCAACTGGTCCGCAATGGGAACCAAGGGCGGATGCAACTGGGAAAATGCCGAGATCTACACTGACCAGAACGATCTCATGGTCAACATGACTCCGACATTCGTCGGCAATGCCGACTGGATCTACATGTTCAAGACAAAACTTCAAAACTGGGTTGACGCATGCACGAAAGGCACGCCGCAGGGCGCGCCCGGCGAAGCGGGACTCGCTGTTCAGAAGATGCTCGACGGAATCTACCGTTCCGCCGAGGCAGGAAAAGAAGTCACGATCAAGTAACTCCTTTCTGAATTCAAAATCCCTGCGGGACATCAGCTCCGCAGGGATTTTTCATGTACAGGAAAAAGAAAAGAGCGGATCAGACGCGGGATTCAAAATCAATCCGCGGGTCGGCAAGCACATACAGAAGATCCGAAAGCAGGATGCCCGCCAGCGTCAACGCGCCGCCGAAAGCGAAAAGAGCCATCAGAAGCGGAATGTCGCGGCTGCTCAGCGCCAGCATCGACAGCGACCCCATGCCGGGAATATTGAACACATATTCCACCAGAATGCTTCCCGCAACCAGCGACGGAAGAATTCCCGCAAAGAGCGTAATCATAATAATCAGCGCATTGCGCAAGGCATGTTTCATGACG
Source organism: Lentisphaeria bacterium (assembly GCA_003526375.1). Taxonomy (GTDB): domain Bacteria; phylum Verrucomicrobiota; class Lentisphaeria; order Victivallales; family UBA1829; genus UBA11452. Next base: position 198,873 of record DPDG01000077.1, on the reverse strand, counting down.
ACACCCCATTCGCTCACGCCTTTCGCGCGCGCGGTCTTGATGTAATCCTGATGAATCACCTCCAGCATACCGGAACGGGTGAAGCGGGCAAGTCCGGCAAAACCGGCGTAACTCAGACAGAAGACCGGCAGCACATAATGCCAGAGCGTATTGCCGATGATCTGCCATGTCGTCATGCCGCGTGTGATTTCGGGAAAAATCCCTTTCAGCGGAAACAGCGGAAGATATCCGCCTTTGCACAGCATCGCCTGAAGCATCAGCGCAACCCACAGCACAGGCAGAGAGTAGAGAAAAAAGAGAAAGAAGGTGATGACGTTGTCCAGCTTCGTATCGGGACGGACCGCCGAAAAAATGCCGAGTGGAATCGCAAGCAGATAGGTGACAAGGATCGCAAGCAGATTCAGGCTGACGGTCACAGGCAGACGTTCCAGTATGAGCCCCGTCACCGGACGCCCCTTATCGACGGCGGCGGATTCCCCGAAATCGCCGTGAACCACCCGCTCCAGCCACAGAAAAAAACCGACGGGAACCGGTTTGTCCAGATGCAGTTTCTCGCGCAGAGAGTTATTGCGGGCAAGCGTATTTTTATCGGAAGCCATCTGTGCCCCGGCGCCCTCCCCCAGCATGGAACTTTTCGTCGGATCGCCCGGAGCAAGACGCATCAGCACGTAGCTGGCGAACAGAATGATGAATAATGTCATCAGCCCCAGCAGACAGCGTTTCAGCAGGTATTTGAAAAAGCCTTCCTTCATCCCCTTTTCTCCATCCTCATTCAGAAAACCACAAGATAATGCCTGATTCTTCTTTTTCAAGTGCCCTCATGCTTTTTCCCGCTTCTGGAAAAGACCTGACGCACGACGCTCCAGCCTCCAGGCGGTTCAGAACAATCTCTTTCTTGCGAACGTCACCAGATGTTCTTCCGGCGGCTGATCCTGAATCATTTTCAAAATCACCAGATGGTTCCGCTCAAGAATCCGGCGGTATTCCCCCTGCGAAAGAGTCGAATAATGAAACATGACGCCGTTCATCAATCCGGAAGCATATCCCTCTTTCATGCCGCTGGTCATCAGCAGGATTCCCCCCGGCTTCAACAGAGCGGATATCCGTTCCATCATCGGGCGCTGACGTTCCGGCGGCAGATGAAACAGCGAATCCCAGGCGAGCACAGCGTCATAAGTCTCAGCAGAACAAAATTCCGAAGCATCTCCATGCACTAGAACCGCCTCCGGCACGTAATCCCGCGCAAGACGGATCATCTTCTCCGAAACATCCAGCGCCGTCACCTGAAAACCGCGGTCCAGCAGAACGCGCGTCATGCGCCCGAATCCGCATCCAAGTTCCAGCACATGCGCATGTTCAGGAAGTTTTCCCGCCAGCTCCTCCAGAAACGGCATACCGCATGGCGACGCAGACATTCCTGCCATGAACCAGTCCGCAATCTTATCATACGCCTCTCCCGTCTCCAGCGGCGCGGGGTAATGCATCCGACCCATGTTTCACCTCTGCCACGCGGGAATGATTTTCTCCACGGTAATCAGCGGGCGGCGCCATCCGCGAACCCAATACCGTGTTCCGTTCACTCTGACCCGCCGCTTTTCCCACAATGCCAGATTCAGCTCCGGCGCGGTCAGGTAGGCGGCAACAAATTCTTCGTCATTTACTTTCACGATCAGCGCATGAGTGGCGGGAGCCTGTTTTTCTCCGATACGCTTCACGACACCCTCCGCGGCGACACTGCTTCCGGAGTCCTCAATCGGCGCCGGTTCCGGCGACTGCTTCGCAACAGTCTTTACGGGCAGTCTGCCCGCCGTCTCCGGCTCCCTGATCTCCAGATAGGCGGAACTGACATATGCGAAAAGCCCTTTCTGCGGCTTGATGCGGAGCCATTTCCCGTTTTTCGCCTTCTCGCGGATCTCCGCCTTTTCAGGAGCGGCTTTCCCGATCTCCTCATACGCCGCCCCCGGGCCGGAGTAAAGAAGTGCGCCCTCCTGCGGAATCCCGTCCTGATTCAGCATGGAAGCCGCAATCCAGACAGAGGCATTTTCCGGCATGGAGATCCGGCACCACTCCTCTTTCGGAGAAGAAAGAATCCTTACCGTATCCCCGTTTCGCAACCGTCCGATGATCCTGTATCCGAGCCCCGCACCGGAACGGATATTCAAATATTCCGGCATCACCGTCCCTCGCAGCGGTTCCATGCCGGAACAGCCGCAGACGACGGCGGAAAAAAGAAGAAGCGCAGTTTTCATCATATCAAAAAATCTCCGAACCGTTCCGTTTCTGTTTACTTTCAAAGTAAATTTAATTTAACTCTCCACAAATTGCAAACCCGCATTGAAAATAAGCATTAAGTATGTATAATATGGGGGCGGGAAAAACCGCCGCGTCTGTTGGCTCCTGCGAGTTCAGGCGGCAGTATTTTTTCATTTCAGCAGAGGAACGGAATCATGTTCAGACAAACACCGTGGTCATGGGTGCCGACACTGTATATTGCGGAGGGCTTCCCCTATGCCGTGATCACGACGCTTTCCGTCATCATGTTCAAGACCCTCGACGCGGGAATAAGCGACACCTCCATTGCTTTCTGGACCAGTCTGCTCGGTCTTCCCTGGGTATTGAAGCCGTTCTGGGCGCCCTGTATCGACCTTTTCGGGAGGAAACGCGGGTGGATTCTCTCCTGTCAGGCGCTGCTGGCGCTCCTGCTTCTCCTGATGGCGCTCACAATCCCATTCTCCGCAGGGATGCCTCTGCTGGTCCTGATGCTGTTTCTCGCGGCATTCGCCTCTTCGACGCATGACGCGGCGGCGGACGGATTTTACATCATAGGGCTGAATGAACATGAACAGGCTCTTTTCTCCGGCATCCGCAATACATTCTACCGTCTGGCGCTTCTCGCCGCGCAAGGCGTTCTGCTCTCCTGCGTCTTCACTCTGACGGCACACCGGCATATCTCCGCACAGTGGTCCGCATTCTTCTATCTTTCCGGCGGGCTCCTCGCATTCCTGTTCTTTTACCATCTGACAGCGCTGCCCCGCCCGCCGACGGATCTCCCGCAGAAACGGGATACGCTGAAATCGCGGGGACTCTCCTTTCTGGAATCGTTTTCCACATTTTTCCGCAAAAAACACATCGTTCCGGCAATTCTTTTTCTCCTGTTCTACCGTTTTGCCGAAGCGCAACTGACAAAAGTTTCCGCTCTGTTTCTCGTTGCCGGACGTTCCGAGGGCGGAATTGCGCTGAATCCGGCGCAATACGCCAACATCTACGGAACGGCGGGAATGCTGGCGCTCCTCGCCGGAGGAATCTTCGGAGGAATCCTGATCGCACGCCGCGGACTCGGCGGAATGCTCCTGCCGATGGCGCTTATGATCAATCTGCCGGACGCGGTATATGTCTACCTCGCCTTTGCGCAGCCGCAGCCGCTCTGGATCACAGCCTCCTGCGTCGGGCTGGAACAGTTCGGATACGGCTTCGGGTTCACAGCCTACACGGTTTTCATGCTTCACTTCGCCGAGGACAGCGGCAGGTTCCGGACCACTCATTATGCGTTCATGACGGGAATCATGGCGCTGAGCCTCATGCTTCCGGGCATGGTTTCCGGTGCGGTATTGGAATATCTCCGGCAGCCGGCAGCTCTGCTCGCGTCCGTCTTTTCCGGAACCTGCGGCAATTATGAACTTTTCTTTCTCTGGATCATGCTCTGCACGGTCCCGAGCATTTTCACGATTTATCTGATTCGCCCGTTCATCAAACATGATTTCGGTAAAAAGAACACCCCGGAAAGGAGCCAGACATGAAGTATCCGAACTACTCTGACGCACAGATCGAAAAACGTTATACCGATGCGAGGGAAATTTACGACGACTTCGGAATCAACACGGACACAGTTCTGCGGAAACTGGACAAAATACGCATTTCCATGCACTGCTGGCAGGGTGACGACGTCGGCGGATTCGAGTGCAGAGAGGACAAAACGCTGACCGGCGGAATTCTAGCCACCGGCTCCAGGCCCGGCAAGGCGCGCAATGCCGACGAGCTCCGGCAGGATGCGGAAAAAGCATTCTCGCTGATTCCCGGCAGGCACAGGTTCAATCTCCATGCAATCTACCTCGAAACCGGCGGCAGATTTGTTGACCGCAATGAAATCGAACCGGAACATTTCGTCCGCTGGGTTGACTGGGCAAAATCGCTGAAAATCAAGCTTGACTTCAATCCCACGTTCTTTTCGCATCCGAAATCCGCCTCCGGCTTCACCCTTTCCAGCCCGGACAAAGCGATCCGCAAGTTCTGGATCGAACATGCAAAACGCTGCCGGTTCATCGCGGAATACTTCTCAAAGGAACTGAATTCCGTCGTCATCAACAATACATGGATTCCCGACGGAGCCAAAGACATTCCCGCAGACCGCTGGAACCCGCGCGAGATTCTCATTGATTCTCTGGATGAAATCTTCCGCAAAAAATACGGCTCCAAAGTCAAAGACTCCGTGGAGGGAAAACTTTTCGGCATCGGCAGCGAAGAATATGTCGTCGGAAGCAATGATTTCTACCTCTCCTATGCGCTCACGCGCAAAAAACTGCTCTGCATGGACATGGGGCATTACCATCCGACGGAGGCGGTCCACGACAAACTCTCCACCGCGCTGGCGTTCATGCCCGAAGTCCTGCTTCATATCAGCCGTCCGGTCCGCTGGGATTCCGATCATGTGGTGATCCTGAACGACGATCTGGAAAATCTCGCAAGGGAGATCGTCCGGGGGCGCGCCATCGGGGAAGTCTATCTGGCGACGGATTTTTTTGACGCATCCATCAACCGCATCGGCGCCTGGGTCATCGGTATGCGCAGCACACAGAAAGCGCTCCTGAACGCGCTGCTCGAACCGGCGGCAGTCTACAGGTCGCTGGAACGCGACGGGCGCAAAGCGGAAATGCTGGCGCTGATGGAGGAGATGAAATCGCTTCCTGCCGGAGCGGTCTGGGACTATTTCTGCCTGAAACATGATGTCCCGGTCTCCGTCGCATGGCTGAACGATCTCCGCAACTATGAACAGAGCGTCCTCTCCAGACGCTCCTGAACATTTCGGGAAAAGACGGGCGGAGCCGCCGGATTGTTTGAAAATTTCGGAGGATGATTGCAAAAAAGGGAAATCGCAGTATAATATTACTGGAACCAAGCAGTGAAAAGAAAGAGCCGGACCATGAACCCGAAAATATTGATGATTGAAGATGACGCCTCCATCTGCGACATGACGAAAATGAATCTCAATATGAATGGATTTCAGCACGTCTATTGCGCCTCGGACGGCGAGGAGGGGCTGGCGCTCGCCGCGCAACTCGTGCCCGACCTGATCCTGCTCGACGTCATGCTGCCCGGAATCGACGGGCTGACGGTATGCAGGAACCTGAAAAACAATCCCGCGCTGGCGGATATCCCGATCATCATGCTGACCGCCAAAGGCGAGGAAAACGATATTGTCCTCGGGCTGGAAATGGGCGCCGACGATTACGTCACAAAACCTTACAGCAGCAAAGTGCTTGCGGCACGGATCGCCGCCCGGCTCAGAAAAAAATCAGCCGGCGGAAAAGCGATGCAGACCATCATGCTCGGAGCACTGGCGATCGACCTGACCGCATACAGCGCAACGCTCGGCGGACAGCCGTTGATGCTGACCGCCGATGAGTTCAAGACTCTGGCACTGCTGGCGGCAAATCCCGGAAAGGTCTTCACCCGCAACCAGATCATACGGGAAGTCAAAGGAGACAACTATCCCGTCACGGCGCGTGCGATCGACATGCATATGGTCAACCTGCGTCGGAAACTCGGAGATTGGGCGGACCATATCGAAACCATCCGGGGCGTCGGCTACCGGATTTCCGGAGAATAGCCCCATGGCGCGGAAAGATACGGTTCTGCTCTTCATTCCGGCGATCATAGGAGGGATCATCCTCCTTTCCATTTTTCTGCTGGATATCCAGCTTGCCAATTTTCAGGAGGCATACTTTCAGGAAGTCGGAGAGGAAACAAAGCGGAACAACTTCTACCTGGTCCGTGTTTTCCGCGACCTGCTGGAATCGAACCAGCTGGACAAGATGCACCGGATGCTCAACAGCAATCACGGGCCCAATCCCATGATCGTAAAAATCATCGCGCGCGGAAAAGGCGTCATCATGGAAACCGAGGGAGTTCCCGCTTATCTGGTCGCACACATCCGGGAGCCGGAAATCAAGGACATCTTCAAAACAAACCGGGATGAGGATGTACTGGTCAAATTCGACAAAACCCTGAATTCGTTCATGGTGTATCACTCCGTCCGTTTCAGGGCGGGCGGCCAGGATTATGTGCTGGTCATGGCATCGAAATGCAACAGCATGACACTTCTGATGCGCCAGACGCGGCAGGGAATCCTGATTCTCACGGTGCTGGGAATCCTGTCAACGCTCACACTGATCACCTATTTCTGTTACTGGATCCGTTCGCCGCTGAACCGGCTGTTTGCCAGCATGTCCAAAATCGCCGCGGGAGAACTGGAATATCCGGTTTATATCCCGAAAAGCGGGTTGATCCGCGAGATCGCCCTCTGCCTGCAATCGCTCACGGAACAGTTGAAGAAACAGATTCTCTCCCTGCGCGACGATGCAAATGAAAGGGAAGCCATTCTCAACGCGCTGACGGAAGCGGTTCTGCTGATCGATGCGGACGGCAGGGTCCGGCAATGGAACAAGACCGCCGGAAATCTGTTTTACCCGGAAAAAAAGGATGGAGAAATCGACGGGCAGGAGTGTCCGGAGGAACTTCGGGAATACATCAGGCAAGCCGCACAAAACGGCAGTTGTTCGGCGGAACTAGCCATCAGGCGGGAGGAACAGGTCTTCCAGCTCCTCGTCAACGCAGTCTCCTTCACCCGTGCCGGCCGCTGTTTCTTTCTGGTTTCCGTAACCGACCTTTCCGACATCAGGAAGCTGGAAGCCTGCCGCAGCGAATTCATTGCGGCGATCTCTCACGAAATGAAGACCCCGCTGACCGGCATCGTCGGAGCCGTTGACGCGATCAACAACGGAGCGCTCGACAATGAAGATTACAAGGCACGCTGTATCGAAACACTGACTCTGCAATCGGAACGCCTGCATGTTCTGCTGTTGAATTTCATAACGCTGACTTCGCTGGAAAACATGCGCAAAGGCTCCGAAAACAGTTTTCTGCCGCTTCAGGCAACAGCCGTGATCCGGAGTTCTCTGGAGGTCTGCCGTCCGGCTGCGGAAGCGGCGGGAATCATCCTTGAAACCGGGGAATGCGATCCCGCCGAATTCCAGGGCGACTCGCTTCTTCTCCAGCAGGCGCTGAACAATCTGATCACCAATGCGATCCTGCACAGCGGCACAAAACGGATCCAGGTCTCCGCAGTCAGGACGGATGAAACACATATTGACTTCCGCGTCCGCGACTGCGGCTGCGGAATCGCTCCCGAACATCAGGACCGGATCTTCAAACGCTTCTACCGCATTCCCGCCGGCGGCAGAAAGCAGAGCGGCAGCGGAATCGGGCTGGCAATCGTGAAACACATCGCGCTTTATCACCACGGAACGGTTTCAGTCCGTTCCATCCCCGGCAAAGGGGCGGAATTCCACATGATCCTGCCTCTTGATCCGCCCCGTTTGTCGAGTTGAAATCAGTATTTTGTCAAAATACTGTCAAGGTCATTGCACTCCGTTCACACGATGGTAATTTACACCGCAAATCATCATCAGGTAAAATCGAACGGGAACGGAGGGTACATGAAGAGACTTTCTTATTCTTTGAGCTGCGCGTTATTGCTCGGACTTGTCATCAGCGGCAGCGGTTGTGCGAAAAAGCAGCAGAAAGACGTCAGGGAACGTGAAATACGCGTTACACTGGAACCATTGCAGAAACGGATTTTCCGCAGGCAGATTCCCGTTCAGGGGACAGTCTGGCCGGTTGAATATGCCACCATCTCCGCGAAGATCAGCGGCACGCTGGAGCTTCTTAAAGTCGATGAAGGCGACACCCAGAAAAAAGGCGACGTGCTTTTCGGAATCGACCGCCAGATACTGAAAAATCAACTCACGGTCTGCGAAGATGAAATCAAAGTCAAACAGGCGGAACTGGAAAGCAGAAAAATCGCGCTGGAAAATGCCGAGATATCCGGAAGAAAAGCAACGCTTGATTATGAACGCTACCTGAGCCTCTGGCGTTCCAAAGTCACCAGCCAGGCGGATTTCGAGACTTATGAAACAGCTTACAAAAAAGCGGAAACAGACGTCAAGACAGCCAGAGCGGCGATTGCCAATGCGGAAGCACAGTTGAAACAGGCGGAAGGCAATCTGGTCATAGCGCAGAAGAATCTGGCGGACTCGGTTCTCAAAGCGCCTTTTGACTGTATTGTAGTGGATAAATATGTCGAGGAAAATGAATACGTCACTGCGGGCAGGAACATTCTCAAGCTGGAAAACCAGAAAAAGCTTGAGGTGATCTGCTATATCAGCGCAGTCTATTACGATCAGATCACGGCAGGGAAAACTCCGGTCGAATTTGCGCTTGACGGTGTGGAAAAAGGAAAAGGCGTCGTCACCTACAAGGCTCCGAGCATTGATCCGGAAAGCCGGACATTCAAACTGAAAGCGCTGGTCCCGCAGGGCACTTCACTGGTCAGCGGAACCTTGTGCGACATCAATATCATTCTTGAAGAAAAAGAAGCTTACGGACTGCCTGCGGACGCACTGCTTCTGCGTGCGAACGACCGTTACATCGTCTACGCCGCCGATCCGGAAAACAGGGCGAAAAGTTTCAATGTGGTCCGCGGCATCGTAGACGGCAAATACTGCGAAGTCGTAAATGCGGCGGAACTCCTGAAAGAGCGTTTCGTCGTAACCGGGCAGACTTTCGTCAACAACGGCTCGCTGCTTCGCGCCGTCAATGCGGAATAACGGAGGGCGCCACTTATGTTTTTAAGCAGATGGTCTGTTCAGAGGCCGATCGCAATGACGGCGCTCATTATCATTCTGGTCATGATCGGCTTGAATTTTTATCCGAAGATCAGCATCGACCTGCTCCCGAACATGGAAATCCCGACGGTGCTCGTCCGCTGCGAATATCAGGGGGCCAGCCCGACCGAGATCGAAGTCGAAATTGCCAAACGAATCGAGGACGCAGTATCCTCGCTGGACGGAATCAGGCACATCACCAGTGTATCGATTGAAGACGAAGCGAGAATTCAGCTGGAATTCAATATGGGAACCAATGTCGATATCGCCGCCACCGACATCCGGGAAGCGCTGAACCGTATCCGTGCTGATCTGCCCGACGGCGCGGATGAACCCACAATCCGTAAAATCGACACCAATGCGACAACTGTGGTGCAGGCGTTTCTGGTCGGCGACCGGACGCAGGATGACCTGTATGACTATGCGGACGACGTGATTGCAGACCGTTTTTCTTCAGTTCCCGGAGTCGGTGAAGTCCGGGTGTATGGCGCGAATGAAATGCAGATTCATGTCCTCCTGAAACGCGAAAAGCTGACCGCGATGAATCTGTCGATCAGCGATGTGGTGGACAAGCTCAAAGAGAACAATATCCGCGAACCGCTCGGCAGAATTCAGTTCGACAAGGGGGAGAAGAACGTCACCTTCGATGGAGATTTCAAAGACTTTGAACAGATCAAGGCGCTTGAAATAGGCAAATTCAAGGACAAGCGCATTTATCTGCGGGATGTCGCCGATGTGAAGTTCATGAGCCGGGAGGTGCGCAGCAAGGCATACGTGAACGGAGAACCCGCGGCACGGTTCCGTATCGTCAAGAAAGGCGAAGCGAACGCAATCGAGGTCATCAACGGAATCCGCGACCGCTTCAACGCAATGATCAGAAACGGAGAACTGCCGACCGGAATGAAACTGGTCTGGTTCACCGATTCCGGCGCATTCATTCAGGCGTCCGTCGATGACGCATGGAGCAGTATCCTGACCGGTATCATCCTGACCGCCGTACTGCTGTTTCTCTTCCTGCACGAACCGAGATCCACATTCATAGTAATGATCTCAATGCCGATCTCGGTCGTTGTGACTTTCGCGGTCATGGCATATTTCAACTACTCGTTCAACATCATGACGCTTCTTTCGCTGGGATGTTCGGTCGGCGTTCTGGTAACGAATTCGATTGTCGTGATCGAAAACATCTTCAAGCATCTCGACCGCGGCGAAGCGATCAAGACAGCCGCGGAACGCGGAACCGGCGAAGTGATTGCGGCGGTTTCCGCCAGCGCCCTGACCAACGTGGTCGTCTTCGTGCCCGTCATGATGATGAGCACGCGAATCGGCCGCATGATGGTGCCGTTTGCCGGCGTTATGGTCGGTGCAACGCTCGTATCGCTGTTCATCAGTTTCACCCTGACGCCGATTCTTGCCTGTGTTCTGCTGAAAAAAAAGAAACAGGAGGAGCTTCAGCGGAAGACACTGCTTCAACGCATGTTCGTCCCGTGGGATATCGGCTATGACTGGCTCTGCCGCAAATTCGACAAGAGCATCGAATGGACGGCACGCTATCCGAAGACGCTGATGCTTGCCGTCCTGGCGCTGGCTCTGGGAACCCTGTTCTGGATCGTGCCGCAGGTCGGGCTTTCCTTCCTGCCGTTCTGCGATCAGGGGGAAATCCGCATCAAGTTCGAATTTCCCACCAATTACAATCTGGACACGACAAACAAACTGATACAGGAGGCGGCGGACCATCTGAAGAAGTTCGACTTCATCCGGGGCATGTCGATCTCGGTCGGCGACTCCGACGGAGGAAGCGGACAGGTCAGCTCGGCGGTCTACCTCGGACAGATCAATCTGCGCACAACAGACAAGTTCGAGCGCAAGGAGTCCATCTATGAACTTCAGGCGCTGCTCCGCAAAGAGCTCTCCTATCTGGACAACTGCCGCGTCACGCTTTCCATACCTCCGACCTTCGGCGGAAGCGGCGCGGAAATCCGGTGCGTGATGAACGGACCCGACCTTGAAGTTCTCGAACAGGCGGAAATGGAAGTGATGGAAAAACTGCCCTCTCTGGGAATGACCCGCGACCTTGACTCCAGCCGCCGGGAACGCAAACCGAACATCAACATCACTCCCCGCCGCACGGTGTTGCAGAATCTGGGCATGTCCGCCAACGAGCTTTACGAATATCTGCTCGGTTCCCTGGACGGCATTGAAGTCGGAGATTACCGCGACGGAGCACGCACCTTCGATATCCGCGTAAAGAATCAGAAGGAATACGGCGAAGACCAGCTCCGGCAGGCGGCTCCGGCGGTCAAGGACAATAATCCGCTCAGCGCGGAAGCGTTGGCGGAAATCACCGAAGATACCCGTCCGGTGGTGGTCAACCGCTACGACAAAGTGAGAACCATGTGGCTGTATGCGAATACGGCTCCGGGCATGGCGCTCGGAACAGTTTCAGGCGCGATCGGCAAAATGGCGCAGGACGCCCTGCCCCCCGGCTACGGGGTAAGGATGAGCGGAAACGTGGAACTGATGAATGAAACGGCGCGCGAATTCATGCAGGTCATTCTTCTGGCGGCAGTCCTGACCTACCTTCTGATCGCCGCAATCATGGAGTCCTGGACCCGTCCCTTCCTGATCATGTTCACGGTGCCGCTCGGCTTCCTCGGCATGTATGCGACGCTCTGGGCAACCGGCATGTCGATGTCCATGATGGGGCTCCTCGGCGGTGTGATGATGATCGGGATCGTGGTAAACAACGCAATTTTGATTATGGACGAGTGCGCCACGCTGGTCAGTTCGGGTGTTACGACGCATAAGGCGATGCTTCTGGCGACACAGTCGAAGTTCCGCCCGATTGTCATGACAAGCATTGCATCAGTCGCCGGCATGCTGCCGATGGCGTTGGGAACCGGGCTCGGTTCGGAACTCCGTTCCAGTTGCGGCATGGGTGTCGTCGGCGGACTTTCGATTGCTTCGCTCCTGACGCTGTATGTGATCCCGGCGCTGTATTTCATCTTCGTGCATGACACAGCAAAGCCCAGGCGCCATACACTGCGCCGTCTTCTGTTGAAACTGCGCGCAAAAATCATGCCGGGCAAAAGAGAGGCCGCCGTATAACCCCGGCAACTCAATGGAATGCCGGTTTCAGGTGAAAGTGCAATCCCCTGAAACCGGCATCTTTCATTTTCCATTTCTCTCCGTTCTCCTGAAAAAACAAATTTTTTCAGGAAAATCATTTGACAACGCAACTCTCAGGTATTATATGTAACGGAGAAATTTAAAACGTTTTAAGAAAGTTGTGAAACTGATGCCGACTACAATCAAGGAAATGGCTATGAGGCTGGGAGTATCACCGGCAACCATAAGTCTTGCACTCAACGGTTCACCGGTTGTCTCTCAGAAGACCCGTGCAAAAGTTCTGGAGCTGGCGAACCAGTCCGATTACATGCCGAATAATTTCGGACGCGGGCTGCAGTCCAACCGCAGTAAGCTGATCGGCTATGTGCTGGAAGGCGTCAATCTCTCTTTCTTCAACAATATCATGCAGGCTGTCGGCTTGGAAGCCGCACAGCACAACTATGGGCTCCTGACGACGATAGCCTCAACAGGGGATAAGGATTTCATGCTTCAAAATCAAATGAAGATCCTCCTGGAGAAAAAGATCGACGGCCTGATCCTGTCCCTCCCCTACGTGAAATTCGCTCCTTTCCGGGAAAAATTTGAAAAGCACCATATCCCGTATCTCTTCTGTTCCACTTATTGCGATGAAAAATTTTCTTCGGTCATTACGGATAATTTTGCAGGCGGGTACATGGCTGCAAAATTTTTGCTCGAGCGTCAGTGCAGACATCTGCTCAGTTGCAATATTGATCCGCTGCGACATGCGGGCAACCGGAAAGCCGTGCAGGAATGCCCGAACGCCGATCTCTTATCATTCAGCACTCCGGAAGAGGCCGTTGCAATGACAGAGCAATTCCCTGTTGACGCAATCCTCGCCTATTCGGATCAGCAGGCGATTGATCTCATATACATGCTGAAACTCAAGGCTGTAAGGGTCCCGGAAGACATTTCCGTCATAGGCTTCGACAATATCGCTCTTGCCGGACGGCCGGAATTCATGCTGACAACCATCGGACAGCAGCAGACGGAACTCGGACAGTGTTCCGTGCAAGGTATTTTAGCCATGCTCAACGGAGAAGATCATTATCATCGTCTTCTGGCTCCCAAACTGATTATAAGGAATACAGTAAAGTAATTTTGCAATATAATTTAAAACGTTTTAATTATGGAGGCCGTGAAAATCACCACAACACTCAAATCAACTCCAGGATGATGAGAAGGAAGAAGAACAGAATTTTGACGACATTCAAAATTTCATGATCTTTGAAATCTCAGTCCTTGCAGAGTTATATGCAAGGAAAGCAAATCAGCAGAATACTTTTCAAGTAAATAAAAATACAAACAAGAACGTATGCAGTTTTCCAAAAACAAAAATGCCTCTGAACAAAAAAGGTGTATTATGGACAGCAAAAGTCTTATGAAAGGCAAAAAGTGTCACATTTCTTCCTTCTCCGCAGACGGAAAAGGATGCGGGACAACAAGGATTTTCCCCCTGATAAAGCTCCTCATGAGGGAAAGTTGTAAAATGGTATTTCATTCCGGCAGCAAGGCAGGACAGGACGTTGCCAGTCCCCTGATCTTCCTTCCATTATTGAATTGCTCCAATGTTCCATTGTTCAAATGTTTTTCCACTTCTTACTTCCCTGTTCTCTGTTCGAGACCCTTACTTCACAGGGTGAAAATACGGATTTTCACCCTCATAGAGCTCCTCATCGTGATAGCGATGATCGCAATTCTGGCGGCAATGCTGCTTCCGGCGCTGAATGCTGCCAGAGAGTCGGCAAGAGTCACATCCTGCGCCTCAAAACTCAAACAGATCATGCTTGCCACGACTTTGTATGCCGATGACAACAAAGGTTATTTCCCCGACAACACCGGCTGGGGATATGACGCGCAAATAGCAGAACACTTTGCCGTACGCAACGACACGATGTATGAAGGCAGACGAGGCAAGCACGTAAAATGCCCGTCCAGCAATGCACCGACAGCCGGCACACGCTCTTATTCGATCATCGTCAGTCGATGGGACGGCGTCAACAGAGGGGTCTGCGGACGCCCCTTCTCACAAGTCACTCACCCGTCCACAACCATCTCCTACTGCGAACACTGGACACAGACCAATATCGCCGGATCTCCCTCGTCCGGCACCGCCGCCTATATCTACGCGGACTACTCGCCTGAAGCCTATGGTGTTTACGCAAAAATGCATAAGCGCGTGAATTCCTCCAACTACGCTTTCGCGGACGGGCACGTGCAATTCCTTGCTTATCGCGACACAACGCCGAATCCGTTTCCCATACGAGGCGGAAATGACATTTACGGAATGTGGGCAATTGACAAATGAAGACTTCCCTGCTGTGCTTCAAAGATAAGGCAGGCTATGGATTCGGCGCCATTGCCGAAAACAACATGCAGAACGCCCTGCCGATGATGGCAATGCCGATCATGAACATCTACATGGGACTTGACCCGGTCATGCTCGGCATCATCATGGCAATCACACGGGTAACGGATGCTCTGACCGATCCTCTGATGGGGTATATTTCCGACAACACCCGCAGCAGATGGGGAGCACGGAAACCCTATATGCTCGGAGGCGCCATTGCCGCAGCGGTCTGCTTCGTGCTGGTCTGGATGTTTCCGGCTTCCGGCTGGAGCCAGGCACAATATCTCTGGTATTTCGGGATCATGTCCGTGATCTACTTCCTGGCTACGACCGTCTACTGTGTCCCCTACATCGGTTTCGGCTATGAATTGAGCTCGGATTACGAAGAAAGAACGCGCCTGATGGCGTATCGCATGTTCTTCGTCAACATCGGCGGACTGCTCCTGCCCTGGCTTTATTACCTGACTCAGAATCCTGTGTTTCCGGATCAACTGACGGGTATGCGGTTCTGTGCCGCCGGCATGGGAATTCTCTTCATAATTTCCGCGCTCGGTCCGGTCTTTCTGGCGCGCAGTGTTGAAACCGCCGTCCATCAGGAACGCCCGAAGATACGGCTGTGCGACGTGCTGTCCACATTCAAGCTCTTCCCTTTCATGATCATTGCAGGAACATTGGTCATCGGCGTTCTCGGTTTTCTGGCAGTATCTTCGCTGGGAACCTATATCATCATCTACTATGTCTGCGCCGGCGATACTGTAAAGGGAGCCTACTATATCGGTCTCGGACCAACCTTTTCCGTACTTTTCTCATTTGCCCTTCTTCCGGCAATGACCGCACTGTCCGCAAAGATCGGAAAGCGTAACGCATTAATTGCGCTTCTGCTGTTCAGTGCGGCAGGGGCGGCGGCAAGTTGGTTTCTTTACACTCCGGAATGCCCGTATCTGTCAATTGCAGTCAGTCTTGTACTGCTGCCGGGTCTGAACGGACTCTGGATGCTGCTGATGGCGATGACCGCGGATGTCTGTGAATATGATTTCAAGGCGAACGGTCTTCACAGGGATGGCGTGATAGCCGCCCTGTTCTCCTGGTCGGGCAAAGCCGGTATCACACTTGGCATTGCACTTTCAGGCATTGTCCTCAATCTCACAGGTTTCAAACAGGAAGCGGGTGCGGCACAGGGGGAAGGCGTCCTTCTTGCCATGCGTTTGCTTTTCGCCATCGGGATCGGCGGCAGCCTGACGTTTGCAGCATTGCTGCTTCTCAAATATCCGCTTACTGCCGCATTCATGAAACAGCTTTCAGGAAATATGCAGAAAAAACAACTTTAAAATAAGGAAAATCACCCAATGTACATGACAAAAATCACACTTCCGGCACTCCTGCTTTCGGCTGTGCTGGCAGCTCCGGCGCAGAATCTGCTGCAAAACGGAGATTTTGAAAACGACGTTGCGCACTGGCGTTCTTCCGGGGATCCCGCATCAGTCAAGACGGAAATCCATGAAGGTTCCAAAGCCCTCGTGCTTTCCGGCAGGGGAGTGAAACTCGGAGCGGTTTCGCAGCAGATCAAATCCTTTCCCGCCGGAACCAAACTGATTCTAAGCGGACGCACCGGTACGCAGGGGATAAAGGAGAACACCTACACGGGACTTGGCTATTCCCTGGTCGAAGTAGTGGAAAAGGACAAGGCGGGAAAAACGCTTGCCCATCATGAACTGTTCCATGAACGCGGCACCAATCCGATGCATGACTTCAAAAAAGAATTCACGACACACAGCGATGCGGCTTCCCTGGAACTGGTTCTGCGCATCTTCGATGCAGACGGGAAAGCATATTTCGACAATCTTTCCCTGACATCAGCCGACGGAATAAAGAATCTGCTCCGGGATGGCTCTTTCGAGGAAACACACCGTTCCAGAGCTTCTTCGCCGTGGGCAAGCGCCGGCAATCCCGCCCTGTTCAGCCTGGATACGGAAAATCCGTTTTCAGGTGCGGTATCTGCCCGGATCGACGGCAGCACGAAGGACGGCGAAGGCAACATCTCCTGTACGCTCACCAATGCGGAACCGGGCAAAGTCTACAGCTTTGAGCTCCGGATGCGCACCGCCGATCTTTCCCGCAGAACGCCGGACGGGCGCGGAATGGCGTTTGCGGCGGTCTGGCAGCTGGATGCACAGGGAAAGCTGCTTACCGCAATCGATGCAGTCGCCGTCACGGAACCGACGGGCTGGAAAAAATATGTGAAAACATTCAAGACGCTGCCGGAGACGCGCCGGCTCAAGATTATTCTCGGACTCTTCCAGGCAAACGGGTCGGTCTGGTTTGACGATCTCTCCCTGGGAATCGCCCCGGAATCAGCCAACAAGATTGAAAACGGTGATTTTGAACTGTCTGAAGGCAATGCTCTCTCTCCGTCGTGGGCATGTACCGGCAATAACCGGATGTTCGCCGTCGAACCGGATACCGGACGCAACGGCGGCGGTGCACTCCGAATTTCCGGCAGCACGAAAGACGGCGAAGGCAATGTGCAGTATGTGGTCAGTGACTTCAAGCCGGATACACTGTATGACTTTTCAGTCTGGGCATCCACGGAAAAACTGACAAAGCGCACAGCACACGGCAAAGGCGCCGGAATCGTCGCGATATGGCAGTTGAACGGGCGCGGTGAGCTGATCTCATCCGTCGATGCTGTCACCATACAGGAAAATACACCGTTCCGGAAATTCGGAAAAACGATCCGCACCCTGCCCAACGCACGCAAACTGGTCATCATCTTCGGGCTTTTCCAGGCAAACGGCACCATCCGTTTCGACGATGCAAGCCTGGTGGAAAGTGCCAGGGCGGCTTTAACCCGGGGCAGTCTCATTGAAAAAGGAACCTCTCTTCCCGCGCCTTATGTCAGGAAGAACGGGAATCACTACATTCTCGGCAACAATCGTTTTGAAGCAGCAGTTGCAGCGGACACCGGCAGGCTGGTCTCGCTGGTTCCGAAACATGTCACGCCGTATGTGAATCTTTTCAACGCTCCCGCATCCCTTGATCTCAAATGTGTGGAAAACGGCAGAAACGCAGACTTTCCTGCTGCATTCCATTCCATAAGGCAAACGGAAGACGGCGGCGCGGTTGCGCTGGAAGTCACACGCACCCTGCCCGACGGCGGAAAATGCCTGGAATATTTCCGCGTGGACAATGCGCATCTGCGCTGGGATGCGGAACTCACGGCTGTGCCCACGACACGCGACCGCGAAATAAGGGTCTCTTATACAATGCCGATCATGAAGGCATTTGAGACGGTCTTCAACACATCCCTGGCGAAAAGCGTCCCTCTTGAGTCCCTCTCCGCCGGTGAGATCCGCTACCGGTATGACGGCGGTATGCTGATGCCGCTGATTATCCTCGGAAACGACCGCTTTGACTTCGGGCTCAGCGTCATTTCTCCCTTTGAATTAAAACGCCCCGCTCTCTCTTTCCTGCTTGAAAACGGAAACATGGAGATGCGTTACAAACATTTCCGCTACGGACAGGGCTCAAAGATCAATACCGGAGTCGCGCTGATCGCACATGAAAGCGATTTCCGCCCAGGTTTTGCCTGGATGCTGGAGCGCTACCCCGACTATTTCACTGCGGCACCGCAAACCCGTGAACGGGAAGGCCTGCTGTGTCTCTCCGGGCCGGACCAGCACTTCAAGGAAGTCGCGGCTCACTGGGAGAAGCGCGGTGTGGCGATCAACATTTACGGCGGGCATTTCCCGTTCTACGGTATTTATGCGCCGGACAACCGTGAAGAATGGTCGGTATTCATCAATGGCACAATGTCACAGAAAGGACAGTGGACACTGGATGGCTACGAGAAAGAAAAATCCGCTCTCAAAGTCATGAACTGGCCTCATAACTGGTGGAGTTCCTACGCCCGCAACCGCGAAACGATTGATGAATTCAAAAAACACGGAATCGCCAACTACATTTACTGGAATCCAAGCGAGGTGTGGATCCCCTATGCGGAGAAGGAATTCCGGAGCGACATCGCCAAAGACGCCGACGGACGCTATACGATCGCCATCCCGGAACACTACGTCCTCAACCAGAATCCAAACGGGGCATGGGGCAGACACATCTACGGAGAACTGGAAAAAACTCTGAAGCGTTATCCGGCAGTGGACGGAGTCTTCATCGACCGCGTGGACTACATCTCATGGGATTTCGGACATGACGATGGCGTCACGATGATTAATGGCAAGCGTGCCTTCACGATGGCTTTCGCTCTGGATGAAATGCTTCAAAAGGCTTACCGCCTGATACGTTCGCAGGGAAAAGGCTCCTACGCCAACGGACCGGTCGGGATCGAGCTCTACCGCAACCTCGATGCGGTATTGATTGAAAATCCCGGCGTGCATCCCATCCCGCAGTGTTTCCAGTTCTTCGGACTGAAACGCCCAATTGTCTTTTCACATACGACCGGCAACCAGCGGACGATTGAAGACCGCTTCAAGCACTCGCTTGCATGGGGAGTTTATCCGGTAATCGCGTGGACTTCGCCCGTGTCGAAAAATGACGATCCGGCAAACGTAACTGAAAGTTATCTTCCGCTCTTTGAGATCATGAAGGGAAGAGACTGGGTATTGAATGCACATGCGATACGGCTGCCTTCCAACACTGCCGGAAACATCTTCCGCCTCAAAGACGGTTCCTATATGGCAACCGTAATCTCGCCGGTGCATTCACGGCTCGGCACACTGGATTTCGACAAAAACGCAAGCATCACAGTCAATCCGGAACACCAGACCGTCCGGGAGGTGAATGCCGTATCCGTCGACTACCCGGGAGTTTTCCGGATACCTTTCACTGCGGAAGGAAAAGAGACGGCAATCAAACTGCCGCCCTTCGGAACGGCTCTGGCACTCCTGCTCAACGGACACGGACACTATCAAGCGGCGGCGATCGGAATGCCGCTTCTGAAAAGAGGAAAAAACCGGCTTGAATTCGTTTTGTATGACGGCAGCAAAGCGGACTCCGTCGTGTTGGAACTGCCGTCCGGGAAACAAATCAGGGGACGTGCGACAGCAGACAAAACTGTCGGATTCGATGTGAATGTGCCCTCCGGCCGGAAAAACTTTGAAGTCTCGCTGATCTTCAAACAAGGCGGAAAACAGCCGTTCCGCTATTTCGTCGAAGACTGAACTGAAACAATATCACTCATACCACCGTCCGGCATTCCCGCATATTGCGGAGATGCCGGACAACCACATACGGAATGCCTTCATTCAAAAACAGGTTTGATATCCAGTCTGTCCTGCATCCGGGAGTCATTTCCGTTCCTGTCCGGGAGGAACGGCGATCACCAGCTTTTCCGCGACTTCGGGGAAATCGCCCTCCTCGCAGACGGTCATCCACGGGAATCTCTGCACGAGGGCGGCGGCAAAGAGCCCACGCCCGCATTTGCCGAGGCAACGTCCGTCTTTGTTGAAAAGATCGACGCCGTGCAGCCCGCAGCTCGGGGAACGCGCCTTGAAGATAAATGCCGCAATGTCAATCCGTTCCAACAGCTTGAGCTCAACATTAATCCAATCGCGCATGACCTCCGTTTTGTCTTCTCCCGTCTCAATGACCTTCATGCGCGTGCCTTTCGGAGACGCCTCCAACCGCATCGGGGGACGCGGAATTCCGAGTCCGCAGTTGAACTCGGGGCAGATCGGAATCAAATCCACCTTGTCTTTCAGAAGTTCATAAATCCGCGGATCGCCTTTCGCCTTGCCGTCATAGCGGCATTTGATGCCGAGAAGACATGCACTGACTCCGATTTTCAACTTTTTACGGGACATGATTTCCATCCTTATGAGTTCGCAAGAAGACACGACTCGCAATCGGCGGCGGTCTCCGCACAATAATTTTTATAGATATGAATGCACCCCTGTCGCATCACGGCGGAGGAAAAAAGTTTTTCCATGCGCGCCTCGCCTCCCCTGAACCATGTCTTCAGGGCATTGCGGAAAACAGTATTGCTTTCCGTCGCCGGCAGAATTTTCAGGAGGCGCAGAGCGGCTTCCGTCAGTGCCTCATCCGAATTCAGCTTTGCATAGGCGAGAAACGAGGGCATCAGCACATCCACCAGAAAGATCAGCGAACGCGAAGCGCTCAATACCGCAAGAGGCCGTTTCACGGGTTCCGAACGGAACGTGAAACGGCAATCCCAGAATTCGTCGGAACACTTGAAAAGATACATATATTTTTTCAGGAACACCTCGGAATCCATCGACGCCAGGTCTTCCGAAAACGAGGGAAGCGGGTCCTCGGTAAAACGTTCAAGAAAAGCGCAGATCATCGCCAGCCGCCGTTCCGGAGTATTCGCGGGGCGCACCGAGTCGCGCCGCCATTCTATCAGAGGCAGAGAGCGCAGACGCAACGCCCAGAATTCGTTCCAGAGGGTCTTGGCGTACTCCACATTTTCCGGCGGCAGCACCTCGCGGGACGGATCGGGCAGCATACCGGACTCACCCCACAGAATCGCCCGGTAATACTTTTCTCTCACCCCTGCCGGATACTTCATGTAACGGGTCAGCAGATCGCAGAACTGGAGGGAATTGTTCTTATATCCCGCCGCGGAAAACAGCCGTTCCAGAAAGCCGTAACTGCTGCCGGAGGCAATCATATTGGCAAGAACCGTCTCCGATTTTTTGTACATCCGTTCCACTCCCGCATCCGTGAAAAAGGAACAGAGCTCCGCATCCTCCATGAACGGGAGCACGCGACAACAGGAACCTTTCGGAGGATTGGCAAGAATCGCCTCGAATTCTTCATTTTTCATAATAAAAACGGGCAGTTCGCGCAGAGGAGCCGACGGGTCGCCTGCCAGATCATCCTCCGAAACGACATGCAGAATCACATCATTGTAAGCGGCGTCCTCCAAGTGCCCGTGACGGATGAAATCGGAACTTTTCCGGTGAAGCTCGATATCGCCGCGCATGATCCTGCCGTTCCGCATGATCTTTGCGTTCAGAAAATCCGGACCCGCCTCCATATTCCAGATTCCATGAGAGAGAATCACGGCTTCGGAACCGTCATTCAGCCTCAACGGAACACCGTTCGGCAAGCGGTCCCACGCGGACTGCATCTCCGACTCACAGGCGTATTCCATTTCCGCGACCAAAAAACTCTCCGGAATATTTTGTTTTTCTGTTTGCATTTTTTCCCGTTATCGGTTATTCTTAACTGAATCATCATAAGGGAATATTTATCATGAATGCGAAAAAATCAAGTCTTTTTGTCATTGCAGTGCTGATAATTGTGCTTGCTTTTCTCATTTTCCCGCCGAAACACGCACAATCGTCCGCAAATCCGGAGGAACCGGGCGGCTCAAGACGCCGCAACGAAGTGGTCAAAGCCATTGAAAGAGTCATGCCCGCCGTGGTCAATATCGGCACGGAACGGATCGTGACGCGGGATGTCCACAACGGCCCCTACCAGAACATGTTCGACGAATTCATCAACGCTCAGAAACAGCAGAAAACCTACTCCCTCGGAAGTGGTTTCATCATAGATAAATCGGGGCTCGTGGTCACAAACGCGCACGTCGTGAACCGGGCGACGCGCATCATGGTCACGCTGACCAACGGCAAGGCTTACGACGCCAACGTCGTGGCGGATGACCAGGTCAACGACATTGCGCTCCTCAGCATCAAAAATCCTCCGCCGAATCTTCAGGCGATCACCTGCGACAATACCGGAAAACTCTATCTCGGAGAAACCGTGATTGCCGTCGGGAATCCGTTCGGGCTCGACAGCTCCATCTCCGTCGGAACGCTCAGCGGAAAGATGCGCAAGTTCACCTACAAGGGACGCGTCATCTTCTCCGACATTCTCCAGACGGACGCCATCGTATACCCCGGCAACAGCGGCGGCCCGCTCATCAATATTGACGGCGAAGTGATCGGCATGAATATGTCCGTCTACGAAAATGCGCCGGGAATCGGATTCGCCATTCCGCTGTTCCGCATCGAGAACGTCATCGCCAAATGGATGATCCCGGAACGTTTCAAACACCTTTACCTCGGAATCATCCCCGGACAGAGAACGCTGGAAAATGACACGGGGGAAATCATTGTCGCGGATATTATTCACGGCTCTCCGGCGGCGGAGGCAGGACTGCGGAAAGGCGATGTCATCGTCTCATTCAACGGGAAAAAACTCTGCGATCTGCTGGACCTCAGCCGGCAGCTCATCGCACTGGAACCGGACCAGACAGTCACGATCGCAACAGCTTCCGGCAGGCAATATGCAATCACGCCGCGCAAACTCACCTACCGTAACTCGCTTGAAAACGCCAGAGAAAAACTAGGGCTTGATCTCGCCGTCATAACGCCGGAACTGGCGCGGGAAATTCCGTATGCGCTGGATTCCGGGCTGGTCGTCTGCGGCATTCTGCCGAACACGCCGTCGGAGGTCAAACGGGGCGACCTGCTGGTCAAGATCAATTCAACCAACATCAACTCCGCCACGGATCTGGCGGTGGCGATGAACCGTCTCCACTACAACGACACGGCGGAAGCGGTTTTCATCACGCCCGTCATAATCGGCGGAAAGCATTATCTCGCAAAACAGAAGGTGAAACTGCCGGTCAGATAACAGGGAGGGCTGATCATGAAATACTTGACCATTGTGCGCCATGCCGAAGCGGAACCGCTCAGAAACCTTCATTCCGATTTTGAGCGTTCCCTGACGGAATGCGGAATATCGGAAGCAGACCGGGTTTCCCGGAAAACAGCGCAGAACATCCTCCAACCGGAAATGCTGATCTCCAGTCCCGCGCAGAGAGCCGTGCAGACCGCGCGCATCTTCGCCGCCGCGTTCAATATTCCGCGGGACGCGATTCTCACGGACATGCTGATCTATACGGGTTCGGCTTCCGACATCATTCAGGTCATTTCACATTGGAACGACGCAGTCAGCCGTGTCATTCTGTTCGGGCACAATCCGACCGTCGCGGAGCTGGTCATGCGTCTTTACCCGCAGTTCTCCGGTTCTTTCCCGACCTGTTCCGTCTGCTCTCTCGAATTCCCGGCGGACTGCTGGAAAAAACTCGCGGCGACACCTCCGAACCTCCGCTTTCAGAACAGCTGACACCGTCCTTTTTTACTCAAAAATACTCCGCATACATGGCGGCAAGGCTGCGCATTGCTCCGCCCTTTCGCTATTTCTGTTTCAGACAACGCAAAAACGCCTCTGTTCCCTCCGGGCGGTCGAAAACATACAAACGGCACCCTTTTCCAGCTTCTTTCAGATACCGTTCCATCCTCGGAAGCATCTTTCTGTTATATGTCCAGATGTAGCGCAGGAACTCAAAATTCAGTCGTTCGAGACACCCCTCCGTCAGATCGGGACGTGTCCTGCCGCGATAATCCAGGTAACGCTTCAAAACCCGGCGGAGGCAGAGACAGCGCGGGTATTTCAGAAAAATAACCGTATCCGCATATTTCAGGCGTTCGGGAAAAGTGCGCCCGTAATTGCCGTCCATGATCCACGCATCCTCCTGAAGAAGCTTCGCCAGAGCAGCATCAAAATTCTCCCTGGAGTCCTCGACCCAGCCCGGCTTCCAGAAATAACGGTCCAGATGATAAACCGGAATCCGGAGAATCTCCCCCAGTTCCCGTGACAAAGTTGTTTTTCCCGCACCACAGCAACCGACAACCAGAATTCTGCGCATACTGAACCCGCCTCTCTTTTAACTCAATACAATATATCCGATTCTTTTCACTTGCAAATAACCTCCCGTCGGAAAAATATCGGAATACGTATTGTAATTACGGTGTAAAAAATTATTTTTCATTTATTTTCAAATATCCGGTTGCATTATGGAAAAACACCGTTACATTAGTAATATAATCTTTCAGATCCAATCGCAATGCGGCCGGAACGAGTCCGGTCATTTGAAACCAGCGACTTTCTGACTGTTACCGGGATTTTTTTATTTGATTCTTACCCACAATGTCTTCTAAGGCATTCCAATCCTGATCGTTACTCTGTTGCAGAGTTTCAGATATTCCGTATGTCATTTCCTGATGGTTGCAGCAAATTGCGCTTTCTCCACTCTCTATCCGGCGATTTCAAATGGATTAAAACATTCACCTCTATCCGGAGAAAGCACAAAACAATTAAAACTTGCCGCAGAAACTGTGGCAGAAAAGGAAAAACATTATGAACATCTACGTAGGCAACATGCCTTACTCCATGACCGAAGCCGACCTCAATGATGCATTCAGCGCATTCGGAACCGTCAACAGCGCCCGTCTCGTGATGGACCGCGACACAGGCCGCGCCAAAGGATTCGGATTTGTCGAAATGAACGACAGTGCGGAAGCCCGGAAAGCGATTGACGGCATGAACGGAACCAGTCACGGCGGCCGTGCTCTCGTCGTCAACGAGGCGCGCCCCCGCGAAGAACGCCCGAGTCGCGGCGGTTTCGGCGGCGGCAACCGCAGAGGCGGATTCCGCAACAGCTACTAAGATTTACTTCCTGTAATATCTTTCAGAAGAGATTCCGTGTCATCACGATGCGGAATCTCTTTTTTCATTTGCATTTCCGGTTTATGATGATAATATATGATCAGAGGAGCATAATAAAACAAATTATCATGGTTTCGCCGTAAAAAAGGAGAAGCATCATGAATATCATGCTTGCATGTCCCGGATGCACATTGAATGCCATGTTCGGGTTGCGCTATCTCAGCCCGGTTTATGAACAGCTCCGGTGGGTGATCCTGCTCGGAGCTCTGTTTGCATTCCTGCTGCCGTGGCTATGCGGCTACAGACTGGGAGAAAAGGTGCCTTACAGCAAAAAACGTCATGCGATTCTTTCGCTCGTCCTTTTTATTCTGCCGATCCTTGCCGCACTCGGCAACCAGCTGTATTCCGATCCGCGCATCAGCGGAACATTTGCAACGGAGCTGACCGGATGGCTTTATCTCCCCTACTGGATTCTTTATGCTGTTCTGTGGAATATTTCGCTCCTGTTTTACCCCGTTTATGTAATTGCAGCCGCATATCTTCTATTGAAATTCGACAGGAAGTTCGTTCCTCGGAACAGGGAAACAATGGAACCGGAAGAAAGACAGGATAAATAAGAATGGAAGCAATACAAGAAGCTTTTACGGGAATCTGCCGTGAGATATTCAATCAGCATTATCCCGATCCGGTTTATTGGGTGTTCCTGCTCGGTGCCCTGTTTGCATTCCTGCTGCCGTGGTTATGCGGCTACAGACTGGGAGAAAAAGTGCCTTACAGCAAAAGGCGCCATTTGATGTTTTCCCTGCTTTTCGCTCTATTTTCTGTCTTTATTTTCAGCTTATCCCATCAATCATTCGGCATGGCATTACTCATGCTTCTATACTTTCCCTTTCTGTTTCTCATTGAAATCTTGCATTACTATTTCCGTGGCATAGGTATTGTTCCTGTCTTATTCCTTTTTTCCGCCTACATTGTTGCCTTATTCTATCTTCTATTGAAATTCGACAGGAAGTTCGTTCCTCGGAACAGGGAAACAATGGAACCAGAAGAAAGACAGGAATAGTTTCCGCTGTTTCAAGCCAGCGCTTTTTTCAAGGCTTCCTCCGTCACCGGCCCCGGACGCAGAATCTTCCATGTGGAATCGGCATTCACCAGAATGACCGTGGACGCTTTGGAATCGGAAGGCAGAACACCGGCATCCACAACGACTTCCGGTGTTCCGTCAATTGTTTTCAAAGCATCCGCGACGGAAAGAGCCGCGGGAACGCCGGAAAGGTTTGCGCTCGTCGATGCAAGCGGTTTGCCGTAAGCCTTCAGGAGTTTCAAAATGAAAGGATGATCCGGGATGCGGAAACCGAAAGTGGAGCCGCTGCCGTCCGGAACCACCAGCGTAACGGGGCCGGGACAGAATTTTTCCGCAAAAACACGCGCCGTTTCCGGCAGCTCCGGCACGCAGGAAAACACGGCATCGGCCGATGGCAGAAAAGCTGCAAACGGTTTATTTTCACTGCGATGCTTCAATTGGTAAATCCTTGCGCGCGCCTCCGCGTCACACCAGTCGCAGACCAATCCGTAAACAGTCTCGGTCGGCACCAGAAGAACGCTTCCCCTGCGGCCGAGAGCGGCAAGACACTCCTTCAATGCCTCATCGGTATTTTTCACAATCATTTTTCAATCGCTCCTTGTATTCAACGAAACCACCAACATAGTATGAAATCGGATTTTTTCAATAAAAGCGTAACAAAATCAATAATTTTTTGTAATATCTGTGTTTAATTTCGATTTTCGATTTTGAGTTTTGAAATTTTGTGCTATCGTATAGCGTGCTAAAAAATAAGGAGGGATAACTATGAGAACTTCAGTTCTTGCCATGATCTTAGCCGGAGGAGAAGGAAGAAGGCTTGCACCGCTCACTGACCAGAGAGCCAAACCCTCGGTTCCTTTCGGCGGGAAATACCGGATCATCGACTTTGTGCTCAGTAATTTCATCAACAGCGGAATCGACAGTATTTTCGTTCTTACGCAGTTCAAGTCTCAGAGCCTGATGGAACACATCATCAACGGCTGGAACATCGCCAGCACTCACGTGCAGGGCCGTTTCATCATCCCCGTCCCGGCGCAGATGCAGACCGAGGACAAGTCGTGGTATATGGGAACTGCGGACGCGATTTTCCAGAACGCGCACCTGATCGAGGACTTCAGCCCGGATCTCGTCGCAGTCTTCGGCGGCGACCACATTTACAGAATGGACATCAGCCAGATGGTCGATTTCCATGTCAATCGCAATGCGATTGCGACCGTTGCCGCGATTCCGGTTCCGATTGAAGACGCCAGGCAGTTCGGCGTGATTCAGGTCGATGAGGATTGGCGCATTGTCGGTTTCCAGGAAAAACCGGAAAACCCGGCGCCGCTGCCGAACGACAAAAACATGGCGCTCGCCTCTATGGGCAATTACATTTTCGGCGCCGGAGACATTCTGCATCTTCTGCATGAGGACCATGTCCAGCCGAACAGTTCGCATGATTTCGGCAAGGACATCATTCCGTCGCTGGTCCCGACCGGACGGCTCTTTGCCTACAATTTCTATTCCAACAAGATTCCCGGACAGTCCGTTCAGGAAAAACCCTACTGGCGCGATGTCGGAACCCTGAAATCCTACTTCGAAGCCAACATGGACCTGCGTGCGACCAGTCCCCAACTGGACCTCTACAATCCGAAATGGCCGATCTACAACTACCATTTCAGTCTTCCGCCCGCGAAATTCGTTCATAATGAAGAAGTTGACGTCCACGGGCTCCCCCGTATCGGGAAGGCGATCAACTCCATCGTCTGCGACGGATGCATCGTTTCGGGAAGCACGGTGACAAGCTCCATCCTGTTCAACTCGGTTTTCGTGCACAGCTATGCCACGGTGCATAATTCC
Organism: Lentisphaeria bacterium; assembly: GCA_003526375.1. Taxonomy (GTDB): domain Bacteria; phylum Verrucomicrobiota; class Lentisphaeria; order Victivallales; family UBA1829; genus UBA11452. Next base: position 170,960 of record DPDG01000077.1, on the reverse strand, counting down.
ATCCTGCTGAACGACGTCGATATCGGAGAGCACTGCCGCATCCGCAACTGCATCATTGACAAGCACAACGTGATTCCGCGCGGAACGATCATCGGGTATGACCGCGAGGAAGACGCAAAGCGTTACCCGGTTGTCGATCTCGGACCCGAATACGGACCGGACGCATGGCTCACCGTCATTCCGAAAGACAGGCATTACCAGATGCTTGAACTTCCCAAGAGCCTTGAGACGCACCAGCTCTGACTCTCTCAATGCAACAGCTAAAAAGGCAGGAGATTACAGAAAAACTCTCCTGCCTTTTTCTCTTGGAACAAACGATGAAGATTTCAGAAGAAAAAATATTGTTCGATGCCGTCCGGAGCAAAGCGGAAGAAATTCTCGGAGACGCCCCGGGATGCCATGACTTTGCACATACTCTGCGGGTTCTCAAAAATGCGGAACGGATTCTTGCCGGAGAGCAGCACACTGATTTTGAAGGTCTTGCTGTCAGACTGGCGGCACTTCTCCACGATATTGCGCGCCCGGAGGAAATGAAATCCAACGGCGGAATCTGCCATGCGGAGCAAGGCGGGCTCAAAGCCCCTGCCCTGCTGCGGGAACTCGGATGCAGGGACGAGGCATTGATCGAATCGGTCGGCAAAGCGGTTGCAAGACATCGCTACCGGGGGAAGAACGCCCCGCAGAATCTCATAGAAAAAATTGTCTACGATGCCGACAAGCTGGATTCCATCGGAGCGGTCGGAGTCGGACGCGCCTTTCACTTCGCGGGCAGAATCGGGGCAAAGCTTCACAATACATCGGAAGCGGCGCTGAATTCCGAGGCTTACAGCGAGGAAGACTCCGCTTACAGGGAATATCTGGTCAAACTGCGTTCCGTCCCGGAACGTATGTTGACCGTCACCGGGCGGAAGCTTGCAGAAGACCGTTCCGCATTCATGCACGAATTTTTCCGGCGCATGAATGAAGAATGCGATTCGGAGTAGTCCGTATCACGATCCCCCATATCTTCCGGCACACGGAAAAATCAGAAAAAAAAAGACTTTTTGCATTTCCCCCCCTTGACACTTTTATTATCATAGGTTATAATTACATGTAATAATAAAACTGGAATTATATCAGGAAAACAGCAGATGCCGCGTGCAAAATATATCGGAGTGATTGAAGACCTGAAAACAAAGATCGCATCGGGAAAACTGGCTCCCGGCGACCGCATTGCCTCAATCCGCGAGATGTGCGATGCGTATGATGTCAGCTCCATCGTTGCGCTGCGCGTATTCCGCGAGCTCTCCGATCAGGGACTCATTGAGAAACGGGACGGCGAAGGATATTATGTCCTGCCGGAAGACGGAGACAATCATGCGGACAAGATCATATGCGCTTTCCGTCCGCTCCGGGATATGAACACGACCGACAATTTCGGAAACCGGATCATTTTCGGCATCATGGAATCCGCACTCTCCAATCACAAGCACGTCGTGTTTCCTGAATCGTGCATGCGTCTGCGAAATCGTATTCCAACCGATGAAGACGTGAAGATTCTGGCGGATGAGGTGTTTTCGATTCCGGGTATCGCCGGAATCGTGCTGGACATGCGGATACCGGATGAATCCATCCGGCGGCACATCCTGCCACGCGCGGGACGCATCCCCGTAGTCGTTGCAGGCCGTTCGGCGAAAGCCCCGGTGAAAGCGTCTTTCTTCCCGATGGAGGAAATCGGCGCGGATGTTGCAAAACTGGCACGCCGTTCCTCGGCTGCGGTGTTTCTCCTGTTCCCCGCCAGCGAAGCTACATTTTCTGATATAAGGCTGCTGGAACATGCTTTTCTGAAAACGCTTGATGCCGATCCCGCCGCTGTTTTCACAACCCGCGAATTTACAACCGTCAGCAGGGAAAAGGACAGGGAAGTCGCGGAGATCGCCGCAAAACATATCGCCGCTGCGCGCGGAAAGGCATTTGTATTCTGCGGAGCGGACAGTATGGCGGGATATTTCTATGATTTGATGAAGGAGCACGGCTTGACGGCGCCGCAGGATTATATTCTGATGGGATTCGGGGGTTTTGAGCTTTCGGAGATTCATACGCCGAAACTCGCAACTGTGGCACTGGATCAGGCGGCAATCGGCAGGAATGCGGTGGAACTGGCGCTCGGCGGCAGTATGGAAAACTCCATTGCCGCACCTTATGCAGTAAAATTCAATGAGACTTTTTAAAATAAATAAAACAAGGAGGTATTTATGCTTTCGCGGAAAAGACAGCATTTCACACTGATCGAACTCTTGATCGTGATTGCAATCATTTCCATTTTAGCGGCGCTGCTTCTGCCTGCGCTGAACAAGGCGCGGGAATCCGCCCGGACAATCAGTTGTGCAAATAATTTTCTCACTGCGGGAAAATGTCTGCGCTTTTACGCGGATGACCACCTTGAGTATCTCCCAATCGGTAAAGCAAGTCTATGGAAAGGAAACCATCCAAGCTCAGCAATGCATGGCTACTGGCCCAAGGACAAAGGAAGTGAAGATATGTATTTCGGCGGGATACGCACCGATCTGGGACACTCCCGTTATGCCTGCCCGACAGCAGTTCCCGATAATGAAGCTTATTATTGGACGCAAAATCCGGGACATTACATGACAATGGGCTATAATTATTATTTTGGTGCTTATTACGCTGACCCTACAAATGGCGGATACCACGCTGGTATTTCAAAATCTTCCAGCATCCGTTATCCGTCCATATTGCTGTTATTGGGAGAATCAATTACGGAAAATATATATTATTATGCGTTTTCAAGGGCAACGGCTGACTATACGGCAAACCAAAAAGGAATGTCATCAAGACACAAGGGGGGAACAAGAAGTAATATATTATTTGCCGATGGGCACGTGAAAACACTTCATCGCAATGAAATACCAGATCAAGGCAGAATCTCCTGCTACAAGAAAGCTTTCTGGTATCCGTTGGCAGAAACTCCTGCAATTCAATAATATTCTCACAATAATGAAAGGAATACACTTATGAAAAAAATGCTACTGCTTCTCTCATGTTCGGCGGCGCTTCTCCTGTATGCCGCCGAACTGCCGTTCTCCATTGAACCGAAAAATCCCCGGAAATGCGAGATCGGAAAAACATCAGTCACTGAAATGGTAAGAAACGGCAACATTCTTTTCGAACTTGTCGTGCCGAAAACGGCTTCTCCTTCCGCGAAATTCGCAGGACAGGAGGCTGCGGAACAGCTGTCCCGTGCATTCGGCAGTTCCATTGCCGTCAGAAACGCGCCATCCGGCAGGAATCCGGCAGTTATCATAGGGGATGCGGAACTTGCAGGAAAGCTTGGAATCGATCTGAAAAATTTCGACCGCGACGGTTTTGTCATTCGCACACACGGAAAAAATGTCCTGATCATCGGTCGGGATGACCCGAAGCTGGACCCGAGACGCGGCATCCTCATGCCCGGTCTGAAAGGCGAGATGGCAACCCTTTTCGGAACCTATGATTTTCTTGAACGCTTTGCCGGAATCCGCTACTATTTCCCGGGAAAAATCGGTACCGTCATTCCCAAACGAAAAGACTGGGCGCTGCCTGAAATCGACATTTACGACCGTCCGGATTTCATTCAGCGGCGTTTCACGGATTATAACCATGGAGGCCGGCCGGTTCATTATTACGAAGGAGCCGACTGGAAAAAGACAGGCGGAGTGCTGAATAAACTGCGCAACAGATATGAGACATTCATGATACCCAATGTCCATGGCTTGGCATATTATGGTTATCAATATCGTTTTGGCAAAGAACATCCGGAATATTTTGCGCTGGATGGAGCGGGGAAACGGATCATGGGACGGGATGAACGCCATGACAAAAGCCAGATCTGTTTTTCCAGCGGCATAAAAGAGGAGATCATTGCGGATGCCGTTTCGTTTCTGAAAGGCGAGCCCGCATCCGTCCGCGGCATACGCACCTGGAATGATCAGCCCGGCTGGAGCAAATGGCTGTGCCCCTCCGGTCTGCCCCTTTTCAATATCATGCCGAACGACTCCTGCTATCCCTGCCGCTGTCCTGAGTGCTGGAAACATTTCTCCCAGCCGGAACAGGCACAAAGCAATTACATCTGGAGTTTCTTTGCCGATATCTGCAAAGGAGTGAAAAAGTCCGGTGTCCCCGGATGGCTGACCACCATGGCATATGGGCAATACCGACCGATCCCGGAAGTGGAAATCCCGGACAATCTGCTGGTCATGCTGGCGCTTCGCGGTCCATGGAACGAAGGAAATCCCACATTGCGCGAACAGGATGACAAACTTCTTCAGGACTGGAAAAAGAAACTCCGCAATAAAACCTGGCTGTGGACCTATCCCGGCAAATATTACGGCATGTTTCCCGGAATCCCGCACACCACGCCAAGAGCAGCGGCAAGCTTCACGAAACGGGCTGCTCCGCATATTTTCGGCATTTACTTCGAATGTGAAAGCGATTATGTGATCTTCAATTATCTTACGCATCACGTCTATGGGAAGATCATGTGGAATCCGAATACCGATGTGGAAAAGCTTCTGGACGAACATGCTCAAATCATGTATGGACCGGCGGCAGAACCGATGAAAGAGTATTTCGATTCCGTCGAACGGAACTGGATGAAAATCGCGGCGAACGTAACCGAAACCCCGATGGGTCCCAAAACGACATATCCCTCTGAACTGGAACTCTGGGGCAGCATTTATTCCCCGATGGAAATCAAACGTCTGAACGGACTTTTCGATCAGGCTGAGAAGCTGTGCATAAAAGCGCCGGAATATCTTGAACGGGTAAAGTTCCTGCGCAGAGAAATGTTCGCGCCGCTCCTCGGACAACTCAAAAGATTTCAGGAAGCCAACAACAGCACAGATCATTGGAAAGCCTTCTGCCCGGAACGTTCAGGCGAAGTGAAAATTGACGGTCTCCCGGAGGAAGCCGCATGGCGGAATGCGACGGCATTTTATCTCTCGCCGCTCGGCGGGGAAAAACCTGCGGAAGTAAAAACCGTTGTCCGCGCAATGTGCGATCGGGAAAATTTTTATTTTGCCTTTGAATGCGAAGAACCCGACCTCCTTTTTGCGGGCAGACGCAAATTTGATGAACCGGAACTATGGAAAGATTCCGACGTGGAAATCTTCCTTTCTCCCGACGGCAACCGTAAACGTTACTATCAACTCATGCTCAATGCGCACGGCGATCTGGCTGATTTGCGCGTAGTTGACAGTGTAACCGATTTCTCATGGAACAGCGGCGCCGAAGTGAAAACAGCTGTCATTCCCGGCAAAAAGTGGACAGCGGAAATCCGTCTGCCGCGCAAATCCATGGAACCCGTATCGGGAAACAGTATCCTGGCGAATTTCACAAGACATCGTGTGCTGGATGGCAAAAAAACCGACACTCCCTACTACTCCTGGAGTCCTTTCACACGTTCCTTTGGCGATATCACACGTTTCGGCAAGCTGGTATTTACACTGGAACCTGCGGATAACCTTATCGTGGACGGCAGTTTTTCAACTCCGGCAACAGAAAAGACCCGTTACTGGTGGGGAAAATGGACCAGCGCCTCCAAAAGATTCAACCGTGATGAAAGGTATTTTGTCTCCGGAGGCGCGTCGGCACGTCTGGAGAACTCGATCAATACACTCTGCCAATATGTGCCGTTAAAACCTGATACGGAATACGTAATCTCGTTTCTGGCAAAAATGAAGGATGTGAAAAAGCTTGAACCCAACTGGAGCGGTTTTTATGTGCGGATTGATCCCGGCAACGGCAAGGCTCTGTATTATCCGGCAGCCTACGGAATCCAACTTACAGGCAGTTGTCCGTGGACCCGGATGGAGCATCGGTTCCGGACCCCCAAAGATACCGGTTCCAAAAGCAAGCCATACATAAATTTTATTCTTCGCAAAGCGGAAGGGGCGGTTTGGATTGATGATGTAAAACTGAGTCCGGCGGGGACAGTTTCCGCGCGCAAATCGGCAAAATAATCACAGACGCATCATGAGAGCAGAAGAACAGTCCCTTTGCCCAAACAGATTTACTTGATCAGGGAAATAGAAAATTCAGAACGATTCTGCCGCAGAAACGGAAAACTCCGTCTCTGCGGCAGAATCCGTCCGGTGCCCCCCTGCACCGGACGCAGCTTCCGTCATTCAAAAAACGCGGGGTCTATCTCCGAAGCCAATGCCTCGAACAGCTCGTCCGTCATTTCCTGAATCTCATCCAGCCCCAGAACCGCCGCGGTCAAAGGATCGGCGGCGACGGCATGGAAAATATCGCTCCGGCTGTGATTCAGCGCACCCTGCGCTCCGAGAATCTGCACATTGATCATTCCACGGTTCAATGCAGCAAGCTGCTCCGGATAATCCTCAATTCGGGCAGGAAAAATTCCCCCGCCGTTGACCAGACATGGCACTTCGACACAGGCGCCCGGAGGCAGTGTCGGGATCAGACCGCGATTCATGACATTCAGATTGGCGGAAAACGGCGCATTCTTTTCAATGGCGCGGATGATCTGAACACCATATTCCTGACTCGGTTTCGGCTCGATCTTCTCCGAACCGTCAAGAAGCCTCCGCAGTTTGTCTTCGTTGTGCGCCTGGAGCTTTGCGCAGACCGTCAGAGACGCCCCCGGCACACCGGCGGACATCAGATAGCCGCAGCAATGATCTTCCGGATCAGCCGGCGCCGTCACGGAACAGAATTTCTCCAGCAGATCCCCGCGTTTGCGGAAGTAGGGATTGTATTCGCTGCCGTGACCGCTGCTCTCCGTAGGAAAATAGCCGAAGTGCCGCATCAGTTCAAATCTGACCTTGTCCCGGTTGTAGATTTCCGGACGGTCAAGGCATTTCCGCAGTTCCGGGTACAAATCGCGTCCATCCGTCTCCAGTTTCAGCATGAACGCCTGATGATTGACGCCCGCCGCATAATAATGCAGTTTTTCCAGCGGCACCTTCAGCCATTCGGCAATCGCCATGCCCGTCCCCTGCACGCTGTGACACAAACCGATGACTTTCACGGTTTTCGCGCGCCGGCTCAGGGCAATGGTATTCATCGACATGGGATTCACATAATTCAGCAGGAAAGCGCCGGGACACTCCGCTTCCATTGCATCCAAGACCTCGAACAGCGCTTTCAGAGTCCGCAGTCCTCGGAACACGCCTCCCGGCCCGAGAGTGTCACCGACCACCTGCTTCACTCCGTACCGGGCGGGAATTTCATATTCAAGCCGCTGATGTTCCAACGTCCCGACGCGGAAAATCGTAATCACGTAATCCGCACCGCGGACGGCTTTTCTCAAATCAGTCGTCAGTTCCGGTTTGAACGCCACACCGAACTGTGCAGACATGATTTCCGCCATTTTTCCGGCATTCTCAAGCCTTTCACGATCAATGTCCATCAATGTGACTTCACTCTGCCGCAGAAGTCCGTCCAGCAGAATATCCTTGATGAAATTCTGCGCAAAGATGACTCCGCCGGCACCGATCATCGCAATTTTAGCCATTCTAAAATCCTCCTTGGGGTTGCTTTTTCTAATTATAGCACTAAATTAGAGTAAAAACACAGGATTTTGGCTGTAAAAACTGGATTATGGATGCATGAACAGAAAAAGCCCTCAAAACAGAAGCCACGGCTATTTCCGGCCGGAGTTGAAGCAGTATCCGAACATCGACCTGCCGGTCTATCCGAGATCCATCGGGCATTTCATCCGGCAGCCCGGCAACAGGGAAGATGTGAAAGCCGGCGAGAAAAATTTTGTCCAGTTATTCTGGGGAATCCGAGGCAATCCGGAATTTGAACGGAACGGGAAATGTCATATCCTGCGCCCCGGACATGTGATTTACTGTCTGCCGGATGAGCCTTATGTGATCCGGACTCATCAGGAGGAATGCGAATACCGCTGGATCGTTTTCGACGGTCCGAACGCCGCCGGCTTCATGCTCTCTTTCGGATACCCGAGGACAGCGTTTCACGCGGGTCCCTGCCCGCACCAGAACTTCATCAACTTCGAGGAACATCTCCTCGTGCGTTCCCCTTACAGTTGGCGCCGCATGTTCTGCGAAATCTGCAATATCCTGGCAGCCGCGGGCGGCACGATGGACGCCCCGACTTTTGAAAATGAAAAACTTCATGAAATCCTCATGATCTGCAGAGCCCGTTTCGGGGACCCGTCCCTGAATATCAAGACCTTGTCCGGCGAACTGAATCTTGACCGGACCACCCTGCTCCGCATTTTCCGTAAAAAAATGAATATCTCGCCATCGGAATACCTGAGTATGCTGCGTTTGCAGCGCGCATTGTCCCTGTTGCAGAATCCCCGTCTCTCGCTTTCGGAGATCGCGGAACAGTCCGGCTTCAGGGACAGCAATTATTTCTGCCGCTTCATCAGGAAAAACACAGGGAAACGCCCTTCTCAATGGAGATGAAGCCATCTGTAATATCCATCGTCCATATTGCACATGCCATGAAAATCTGCTGTAACAGCCTGATGATCCGCCATATCGCCGGTATGATCCTGTCACGAGGGGAAGAAATATTGATTTTTTTTAGATTTTACGCTTGAAATTTATAATAATGCCAGTAAATTAGAGCCCCATGATGCAAACGGAGTTGCGGGTGTAGTTCAATGGTAGAACCTCAGCCTTCCAAGCTGATCGTGAGGGTTCGATTCCCTTCACCCGCTCCATTTAAGCATTCCACTCTGGTGGGGTTCCCGAGCGGCCAAAGGGGGCAGACTGTAAATCTGCTGTCGCTGACTTCGATGGTTCGAATCCATCCCCCACCACCAATTTGATTATCAAGACTTGCATGCAGCAATGCAAGTCTTTTTTTATTTTCACTTCATCGTCCGGTCAAGGCGCCGCTGCTCTTTTACCGGCTCATTCAAATAGACAGGAATCCAGGATTGCAGAGGCAAAAATGATAAGGCAAATTATCCCGAGCGCTTTCATACATCCGCTGGTTTTCGGTTTCTTTTTTTCTATCTCTATGATTTCGGCAGATATCTCATTTTCAGGTTCCTGTTCCTGAATTGTGATTTCAGTATGCCTGCTATTTTCCGTCTTCCGCCTTAAAATCCTGATTTTCATATTGATTTTCCTTCCGCCATTTCACAGACAGCGTTTTTTCATAAGTCACACTCAAACCTCCGGATGATACTGCCTGAAATTCAACCTCACACCTGTCATCACATCTTATTCCCGGCAACAGGAATATATCACTCCGGCACCATAAAATCAAAAGATTTCAGTCAAGTCTGTTATTCATAGGGTCCGTTTCCAACAGCTTCCGCAAAACAGTTCTTTCAGCCGATCTGAAAATCCTCTGCCGGAAAATTCAGTTCCATGATTGACTTTTGCATCTCCGCCATGTATTTTATTTGAAGTATCGTTTTATTTTAAAGAGGAGATTTGCAGAAGCAGAAGACTGTTTTTGATTTTCTACACATTATAAATATTGACCGTTGAACGTCGAGCCTTGAACTACCACTTCAAATAAATGACGTTACACAACCGAAAAACGGATGCGCTGATGTTTTTAGCGTATTCCGGTCCTTTATGGGTTGTGTAACGCTGTGGTAGGCGGAAGGCTCGCATAATTTGACCGGGGTACGCTTTTTTCATTGCTTCCCTGACATTTTACATCCACCTTGCTCTGACATATTTCCGGACTGCCGTGATGATTTCCAACAGGCGGCAAAAGAACCATGAATTTTCCATCTGCGCTTGACGTGCCCCTCAAAAGGGCGTATATTCCACAAACAGGAAACGGGAGACATGAATTCGATTCAACTGGAATATTTTCTCAATGTCGCAAAATGCGGCAGTTTTACCGTGGCGGCGAAAAAGCTTTTCATCTCGCAGCCGGCGCTCAGCAAACAGGTCAGGCTGCTGGAGGAAGAACTCGGGACCCTGCTTTTCATCCGGCTTCCAAACGGCGTCAATCTGACTCCGGAAGGCAAAAAACTGCTGGAACAATCCGAAGACATCATCCGGCGGATCAAAAATATTCCCTCCATTCTCAACGATCTCCACCATACCGTGTCCGGTGAACTGAATATCGTCTGCGGTTCCTTTCTTTCACGGAAACTCATGCCCGACCTGTTGAAACGTCTGCTGGCACGCTATCCCGGCATCTGCCCGCGGATTCGCGAAATGAGGACAACGCTTCAGCCGGGGCTTCTCCTGAACGGGTCGGCGGATATCGGGATCGGCAGCACTTTCCAGACTGAAGAACGTCTTTCCTGCCATCCGATTTTTCAATCGGATTTTGTCCTGATCCGTTCCTCCCGTTCAAAAACCGCCGCAGGAAAACGGTTCTCGAAACGCGAACTGTCCGCCCTGCCCCTGATCACCTATCCCAAAGGGACGATTCTCTACGAAGCAGTCAAGAAAACACTTCACCCGTATCCGCTCAACGTTTTCATGGACTCCCAGTCTTCCGAAACCATCATTGAACTGGTCAAGGAAAACTTCGGAATCGCCTTCGTCCCGGATTATCTGATCGAACCGGAAAAACGCTCCGGCATTCTGATCGGCGGATTCGATTCCGATGTCAAGCTGACCGTCAGTTATCATTATTTCCCCGAGCGCCCGCTCACGCCGCAGGCAAAAGCGTTCATCGCCGTAATCCATGAAAAGTTCGGAATCGAAACCTGAGATTTCAATATCCGGAAGCGCAAAGCTATAATCCGTGGTTATAGCCGGTATGAGAAAACGGTATTTGAGTTTATCAGTTCCTCTGCATATATTTCTGTATCCCGGAAATCATAAACAAGAGGAAAGAAATCACCGGCATGAACACAATCGCTGTCCCGCTGACGATCAACTGGAAGAAAAATCTGTTTTTCGTATGGATCTCGCAATTTCTGGCAATGATCGGCTTCGGCTGCTGCATGCCGTTCATCCCGCTCTATCTGCGGGAACACTTTCACATTGTGGACAACCAGCTCCGGGGTTTTTATGTTTCCCTCTTTTATCTGGCGGGAATCACAAGCCTCTGCATCGCCACGACGGTGTGGGGAATGCTGGCTGACCGGTTCGGACGGAAACTCATGCTGCTCAGGGCGAGCTACGGCGCGGCGCTCCTCTACCCGCTGCTGGTTTTCGCCCCGAACTTCCAGGTCATGCTTCTGATCCGCTTCCTCTGTTCCTTTTTTTCGGGAACGGTCAATCCGGCGCAGACTCTGCTGGTATGCACGACACCTCCAGAAAAACACGGTTTCGTGCTCGGCACAGTCAGCACCGCTCTCTGGAGCGGAAACATGGTCGGCTACCTGACCGGCGGGATGATCGTCCATTATTTCGGTTACCGCACAGCATTTCTTTCCTGCGGCGTCATCTACCTTGCCAGCGGCCTGCTGGTTCATCTGTTCGTGAAAGACAACTTCCGGCGCCTGACAGTGAAAAAGGAACAGAAACGGGAGAAGCACTCCTTCCGGGAACTTATGTCCCCGGCGGTTCTCTGGCTTCTCATCATGTTCCTCCTGATGGGAGTCGCAAGACGGATCGAAGAACCTTTCCTCGCCATGCAGGTGGAACTGGTCAACGGGATCGGCAGCGCCGCATTCTATACGGGAATCACGAGTGCGGCGGCGGCTCTCGGCGGCATCTTCTCAGGGATCATCATGGGACACCTCTGCGACAGAATACTTCCCCGCAGGCTCGCGCTGCCGGTTCTGCTGGTGAGCGGTTCGGCAACACTCGCGCAGGCGTTGTCAGGCAATATTCAGACACTCATTTTCGCGCGTTTCCTCGCCTACCTCGCAGCCGGCGGGCTCCAGCCGATTTTCCAGGTCATGCTGGCAAAGATCACGGCACCGGAGCGGCGCGGCACATATTTCGGCTGGTCCGGCAGTTTCAGCACCGCCGGCGGCATCATCAGTTCCCTTCTGAGCGGCGGCATCGCCTATTATATCGGAATCCGCGGCATTTTCATCACCGCCGCCCTGATCTTCTTTCTCATGATCCCTCTGATGTTCCCGACCGTCAGGGCAAGCAAAGCGGAATACGTCTGTGATCCGGATGCGACAGGCAGAGACCTGGAAAAAGCCTGACGCGGCATCATGATTCAGATTCAGAGACCGCGCAGGCAAAAAGTTCAAGTAATGCCTTATATCTTCTATTCACAATAACGGTTTTATCCGTTCCTTTCCGGACTCGGCGGAAACATCGGCAGAAAAGCATCAAAAATGCTTTCTTCTCCCTTGGATGCAGATTTAATGCCTCTCTTCCGCTTCCTCTCATCTATACCATATACCTTTAACCCTTATATTTCAAGTTTTACAATACCGGGAAAGAATACAGATATTCTTTCCCGGTATTGCTTATTTGCCGCAACTCCAGATCAATACTTCCCATGGAGCAACACGTTCCAGAACGAGCCTGGAACCCAGATTCGTTGCTTTTACACTGCGGGTCTGCCCCCACGGACTCAAACTGCCGGACGGCAAAGTCCGCTCCAACTGAAACTCACCTTCCACCGGTTTTGAAGTATTATTGACAAATACGATCTGGCTTCTGCCGTCTTTCTGCCAGGATGAACAGAAAAACTTTGGAGGATAACCTGTGCCGATTTTTTTGCTGTGACACTCGAATTTCATGCCATCGACAGCCATCGCAAATTCTCTTACTTCCAGAAATACCGGTTTCGCCTCTTTCAAAAAATAAGACTTGAAACGATACTGACGCCAAATATCCCAAAAACTGTAATAAGCAATTCCGCAGACATCCATCGTCATCACTGAAAAACTGAAATACCTGAGTTCCTGTGCATTGGGTTCCCGGCAGCTCTTCGGATCAACCTTGACCATTTTTGGATAGTTGACAAAAGACATGATCTGCGCAATCGGCATGACCGGTTTTTTCAATCGTTTCACATCCCAGACAAAATGCGAAAATTGATTCAAAGGCGCATCAGGAAATTTCTGATTCTTGACCGGGTAGAGATCAGGCATCAGAATATCGGCACAATCTTTGAAAACCTGATAATTCTTTATCCATGAAAGACACAAGAGTACCGGAATATCAGGAGTTTCCGTTTTCAGCATTTTATAGATATTCAAAAGTCTCTCATGCAACTCCGGCGAAGGTTCATCAAAAAGATACCACATTCCCAAGGCAGGATGATTTTTCCATTCCCGGACAGCGGTACGAAGTTTTTTCAGATGCTCCGGATCACGCAGAATATGTTTCCCTCTTACCACCTGCAAGGCAACTTTCATACCACATTTTTCCGATGTGTCAAGAAGTCTGGACACTCTTTCTTTCGCCGTCAGGATGTCGACATAATAGAAAACATAGTTGAATCCTGAATTCGCAGCGGCGCGGTAAGTGCCCTCACCTATAGGATCCAAAGCATAAATTCCAATTGGAAATTCACCAGTAAAGGCAGGCAGACAAAGCAAACTCAACAGCAATAAAAATGTTTTTTTCATTTTGCAACCTTCTCCACTTCCCAGATCATGGTTTCCCATGGATAAATCCAGTCCCCTGCCAATATGAACTTTCCGTTTTCCACCTTTGCAGGAACATTGCGCGTAAATCTCCAGGGTTTCAGATTCACATTTTCAGAAACGAGCCGTTCCGCCCAACGATCAAAACGTCTTTTGACGGGCCAGAGATTCACCAGGACAATATACTGCTTACCGTCAATACCGTCAAATAAAGCCAGTTGGAACTGATTCCCCTCCGCCCAGCGGAATACCTGAGGATGAGCAGGGTCTTTCAGCAAAGAAGTAAACTCCCTGAACTCGCGGAGCAAGGGAATTGCCATCTTGATGAAATCACTGTTCTTTGTCCCGTTCTTCCGTTCCTTATAAAAAAGATCATAATAGGAGTACCAGAACACACCGTTCATATTCCCCGTTGCCAGAGGCGCATAAAAGAAGCACCGCATTTCCGTTTCATTGGGATAACGCAGTCTGCTGTTGTCAAACCCCTTCACCACGTTCGGATAAGAAGTCCAGCACATAAGCTGGGGAATGGCAATGAAAGGTTTATTGTATTTGCTCATCTCCCGTAAATAGTTTGTAAAATAATGCACGGGAGCTTCCGGAAAGGGTTCATCCTTGATCGGATAAAGATCACCCATCAAAACATCACATGGCTCTATGAAATTTTTCCATTGCTCATTTTGCGCCAGGCACAACAACACAGGAATGTCAGGGGTCTCTCTCTTCAAAACTGAATAAAACAAATGCAGGTCACGTCTCTGCTGTTCCGTGAAAGGCTCATCATACAGATACCATGCTCCCAAAGCCGGATGGTTTTTAAAATCACGGACAATGCGGATCAACTCTGCCACAGCATCTTTCTTCCCTACCAGAACGCGCGTAAAAACATCAAACGCAACCTTCACTCCGTATTTTTCAGCCAGATCCAACTGTTTCTGCGCGGCATCATGACCTTTTTCAGTATAAGGATTCAAATAACAATGCATATAGGTAAAACCAAGTTCTTTTACCCGCGCAATATCCGTTTCATTTACAGGAACAGCATAAATCCCATGCATGAAATCTCCACCGCAGATGCAAACCGTCCAAAAAAGAATAACCGGCATCAATGCTTTTTTCTTCCATGACAATAAAATCATGAACACCAACTCCTTTCAATTCAGTTCTTATTTTCTTTTTTATCCAACAGCTTTTCTTTATATTTTACAGGGAAAACCTCCTTTCAGCGTTAATTAAAATCGATTTTTGAATCCATGCACCATTTGTTATACCCGGTATTAAGCCATGCAAATACATTTTTGAAATTCAATGCCTTTGCAGAACCGTCCACAAACAAAATATTGGTTCTCAAATCATGCCGGGTATATTCAAATCCCGGAAGCCAACCACTGCCCAAAGAATATGAATTCGAGGAATTCTTGATATAATAATATCCGTAATTCAACGGGGTCCCTGAATAAATTATCTGTGAACCTGCCAGCAGTACACCGCGCGTCAGTTGCATTTTCTTCAAAGAACTCAATTTTGCCGGATAGAAATTGGTGCAGCCATCATTCAGCTCTGCCCACTTTGGATAGTTCGGCATGGAACATGGTCCATACAGCATGGGACCGTAGTCAGACTGGTTCCAGTTTGCCCCAGCTTTTCCATTCGCAGGGCACACCAGAAATCGTGTCCTGATATTCCTGACGTTGTAAAGTCCGGCGAGATTGTCGAACCATATTGAATTCGCTGCTGAAGAATACCTAACAGGCACAAAATAATCATTGAAATCATTCTGATAGTTCGCAACCAGCAGCGACAGTTGTTTCAAGTTGCCGACACAGGCAATCCGCTTCCCCGCGGCTTTTGCCTTCCCCAGCGCAGGCAGCAGCATCGCCGCCAATATCGCGATGATCGCAATCACGATGAGGAGCTCGATCAGGGTGAAAATTCTTGTTTTCATCCTGAAAGTGAGAACAGAAGAACAAGGAACTCTGAAGTAAGAAGGAACGGGAAAACATTTGAACAAGGGAACAGGAAAACAATGAAACAATCGAATGAAAAAAGAAAAAATAAAGGGGGATTGACTGCGTCCTCTGCGGGAATCTGTGCACCATCGCGAAAGGCGACTGTTTTCATGAAAATGCCCGTCCTGGCAACCGGGGGCATTGCCTCGTTCCCTGCTGTTCCGCTCTCCGTTCAGATGTTCCTTCACTTGAGTTTTTCTCATAACAACCTCCTTCTGTCAGATGATATTTCTTATGATAAATTCCGTTGCCGGGGTAAAATAAGTCTGAAAATAGTTCCGGGATTGATTCCGGGTCAGGTTCTCCAACATCGCAATGATCGCCTCCGCATGAGCCGCCATCGGGTGAGTGATCGCGTTCAGGTTCAGCTTGAAACGGTCGTTCTCAAGACGCCCCTCCAGATTATCGTAACTGATCAACTGAAAATCTTTTCCGCAGGACAGTCCCGCGGAGGAAAAAACATCAATCATGCCATATGTGATGAAATCGCTGGGAGAAATGATTACGTGATCCGTCAGTTTCCGTTCCAGATAGTAACGGGCACACTTCGCGCCCGCCAGCATCGCCGAAGAAATGATGCCGTTTTCAGGGTAATGGACATGAAACGCGGAATCGGAAAGTCCCAGTTTTCTCCCAGCCTCAAGCAATGCACCCAGACGCCGGTGATGCGTCACGCAATCATTCCCCGCGAGGAAAAATTTGCGGTATCCCTTCTCCCAGCAATATTTCAGCGCCGTTAAAAAAGCCGGACGGTAATCATACACCACCTGATTCCACGACCCGTAATTCACGGCGTCATCCGCATACAGGATCACCTGCTGTTTTACATGCAGGAGAAAATCCTCGGCGACCTCAAGCATTCCCGCAGGCGCAATGATCACATCATGTTTCAGCAGCGAAGACTGAACCTTCAAGGCATGAGGCGGTCGATTCTCCACGAAGAGCTCATAGGAAAATCCATGATCTTCCAGCAGACGGCAGACCTGTTCTATGAATACCGTAAAAGCTGCATAATTCAGCTCGGGAATGCCGTCAGGACAGAGCCAGTGCACAAATGCGACACGAAGTCTCTCCGCTGCCAGCCGGTTCGCCCGCACGAAACTGCCGCTGCCCCGCACGCGGCTGATCAGTCCCTTTGCCGCGAGACGACACAATGCACGATCCGCTGTCTTCAGGGAAACCGCGTACTGTTTTGCAATTTGCGATGCAGACGGAAGCCGGATTCCGGGAACCATCTCGTTCCCGACAATCTCCTCTTCGATGGATGCCGCGACATCGCGCTCAGAGTATTTTCTTGACTTTTCCCGCCTCATTCTCATGTCCATATCTGCTTCACCTGCTTATAATTATATAATAAAATCATAAAATGACAATAGCCCAAAATGATGGAAAAAAACTGGATAATGACATTTCAAATTCAAAAGTATAGTCAGATTTTTCAGAAAAAAATAAGCGCTGAAAGAAAACACTCCGTTTCAAGCTTGATGGATGAACATGCGGAAAAGCGGATGCAAGCCCCCAATCTCCAGAAACAGGATCGACATTTCCAGCAATATGATGCAATACCGATTTATTACTCTGAAAAAATCTTTTTTTTTGCAGAAATCTCCATTGACTAATCTTTTTCCAAAGCTTATATTAAAATTGTTAACGTAAACAATTTGTTTTTTCAATCTAACAGGGAGATCGGAAATGAATGAGATCATCAAAGGTCTGAGCAAGAATCTGCTGGAGGAGAATCCGGAAATCGAAGCGAGAATCAAACATGGAATCGAACTTCACCGCAAGGGAACTGCAAAATTCACTCTGCTCGGCAAGGACGGCACAGAGATCAGGAATGCGGAAATCGAACTCAAACAGACAAAACATCAGTTTGAGTTCGGATGCAACGGATTCATGATCAACCAGTTCAGGGAGGCGGAAAAGAATGCGGCGCATGACGCCATGTTCTCCAATCTTTTCAATCTCGCTGTCGTGCCGTTCTACTGGTCCGACCTGGAAGTGGAGGACGGCAAACCGCGTTTCGACAAGAGTTCACCGTATGTCTACCGCCGCCCGAACACAGACGAATGCCTTGAATTCTGCGACAGGTATGGAATCACTCCGAAGGGACATCCGCTCATGTGGCATGCATTCATCCCGGAATGGCTCGCGGCGGACGACGCGATGCTGAAACTGCGCTGGGAACAGCGTGTCAGAGAGATCGCACAGCGTTACGGCGACCGCATCCGCAACTGGGATGTGGTCAATGAAGCGGTTTATTTCGACCCGAAGAATCCGCAGCTTCCTCCGGGGCATGTCGAATTCGCCTTCGATATTGCGATGAAATATCTGCCGCAGTCCTGCACGCTCAACTACAACGACTATGCGTGTTTCGATTTTCCGCACGGCAATTATACGGGAATTTACATGCTGGTCAAAAATCTGCTGCTGAGCGGAAGAAAGGTAGACTGCCTCGGTCTTCAGTATCATCTGTTCGGATGCAAGCCGGAACAAATGGTGGAAGCATGGAGCAAAACGAAGTTGAATCCGTCGCTTCTCTACGACTGCATGGATCAGTATGCAAAGCTCGGAATCCCGTTCAACATCTCGGAAATCACGCTGACCGCGCATGAGGCTCTGGGAGACGGACGCCTTGAATTCCAGGCGCAGATGGCGGAGCGCCTCTACAAAATCTGGTTCAGCCATCCGGGAACGCAGAGCATCATCTACTGGAACCTGATCGACAATACAGCCTTCCGCAACCCCAAACACCCCCAGTGGAATGAAAACGTCTATCTCGGCGGCCTGCTGGACGAAAACCTTCAGCCGAAGCCGGCATACAAAACGCTGGAGCATCTGATCAGGAAAGAGTGGCACAGCGAAGGAAAAATCACCTGTTCCAGTGAAAAGAACAACTATTTCCGCGGATTCTACGGGGATTATGACGTGACGATCAAGACGGATTCCGGTGCAATCCGCAAACAGATCAAACTCCAGAAAGGACGCGCCAACGAATTCACATTTGAAATCTGACGCACACCCTTGCACGACAGTTCAAAAATCAGGAACATAACGGATTTTCAGGGGAAGACAGAGCCGGAACCGATTCCGTCTTTCCCTTTTTCTTCATGCTGTGTCTCCTCCGGGCTTTGCGTTTTTCCATCCGGCGCCGGTGTTCCATCATCTTTTTTTGGAAAATGTCCCTCCAAACCGCTTGAAAAAAGATTGTTTGAAGTCTAATATATAACATCTTAAAAATTATGGAGATGCCTATATGAAAAAACTGTTGTTTATTTTGGCTGTCGCGGCTCTTGCGGCAGGAGTATCGGCGGATGACCTTACCACAAAGTCCGGAAAAGTCTATAAAAGTTTTGCGATCATGGGAGCAGCTCCCAATGGAATTCTGATTTTTCATGAAAACGGCAAGGCTGTAATTCCTGTCAAGGAATTCCCTGACGAATACAAGGAAAAAATCGCAAAATATGAGAAGGAAATTCCCGCTAAAAAACGGGAAGCCGCACAAAAGAAAGCTCTCAAGGCAAAACAGGCACGACAGGCGGCAGCAGAAAAAAAGAAACGCGAAAACGAGAGAAAAGCCCGGATGAAAAAATTCCTTGCCGATGAAGAGGCACGCAAGAAAAAAGAGGAAGCGGCAGCCAAAGCCGCCAGTGCAAAGACAGCGGCAAAATCTACCGATGGCTTTGGCGGAGATACATTCAAAAAGAACTGACCTCAAAACGGGAACGTCATTTTATCTGGTTCCGCATTTCAGTAATAACACAGAAAAAGCTCCGGAATTCATTTGAACTCCGGAGCTTTTTCATTTTCCTGATTGCCGTCCCGGCAGAATCAGTCGAGCTTGCAGCAATCCATGGACATGAATTTCTTGGACATCAGCTCACAACCGTCCTTGGTAACGATGCAGCCGCGTTCCCAGCGGAGTCCGTAACCGTTGCCGGTGAAGAACGTGTCGATCTGATAAGTCATGTTTTCCTGAAGCTTGTATTTGCTGGTGGTTTCGATCCAGGGACTCTCCGTCTCCATGATGCCGAGACCGTGGACCGGACCGTAAAGCATGTAGTCGCCCCATCCCTGATCGCATCCCCACTGAGTGTATTTCTTGGCAATGCTGGATGCCTCCACTCCGGCTTTGATCAGCTCAAAAGTGTATTTATGGGCGCGCAGTCCGAATTCGACCAGGGCCAGCTGTTCTTTCGGGAGCTTTCCGAACCAGACAGGCAGTCCGATGGAGGAGCTGTAACCGCCGACTCTGGCGCCGATGTTCAGCTGAATGATCTCATTTTTCCTGAGTTTGGCGCCGGTGGGACGGCTGATGCCGTTGCTGGTGCGGTCGCCGCCGAAACAGTACAGGCTGTGACCTTCGTATTCGCCGCCGTTTGCATAGATCTCACGCTGTGCGATACCGATCGCCTGAAACTCGGTCATGCCGGGCTTCATCTCGTCAAGCATCGCCTGAACGGCTTTCTCCGCAACCTTAAAAGCTTTGCGGTGGCAGGCAAGCTCATTCTCGCTCTTGATCCAGCGGAGCGGACGGAACACTTCATCCGCAGGGACAAGCGTCACATCCGGCAGCTGGGCAGCCAGAGCATCCAGCGTGGGCTTCGTCATGACGGCGGTTCCGACCAGACCGAGTTTCTTCAATTTCTTTTTGCCCATGCCTTTTTTGGCGACATCGGCAAACGTTGCCAGCGGAATGCCGGGGTAATCCGGCTCGGCGGATTCACGGTAAACCAGCAGCTGCATGATGTTCGGAACCACACTGCGGCCCTGTGCATATTTCAGGCTTTCGGGACCGATCAGCAGGATCGCTTCGCCCTCCGCAGGAACAAACACGCCGGCCTGTTCAAATGTCGGCCAGTACTCTGTCAGGTAACGGACATTGGCAAAGTCGGACTCCGTGCCGTGTACAAGGCACGCATCAAGACCCGCTTTCTTCATGTTCGCCTGAAGTTTCGCGATTCTGTCGAAATACTCCTGTTTCGGAATTGACGCCATTTTCATTCTCCTTGATTTGGGGTTGAATTTTTTCCTGAGAAAGAATATAGAACATTCAAAAAGCCGAATCAAGGACATTCCGGCAAAAAATATGATTTTTTATACCGGTAAAAAATACTTTTGAATGTAAAAGAGAGTTATGAAATATATCGGTATATTTATTGCGAGCTCTTGATTTTATTCTCTGAAATGTTATATTGGCTCAGGACATCACATGGGAGGAGATGAAATGAAGCCACTGACACACTGTTATTCATGGATTGAATCTCGGGAAGATCAGAAAAAACATATGCGCGAATTCGCCGAGGCAGGCGCGCGGCATCTGGTCCTGACCAGCGGGCTTCTGGGAGAAGGAATGAAGTCAATCCGGTATCTTCTGGATTTTCACGAAGACATGAAGGCTTTCGGGCTGGACTTCATGGACGCCCACGCTCTCTGGGGCACATGGGAAGACCCCGGAATGCCTCTGGAACAGTGGCACGATACCGTAATCCTGCGCCACCGCATCTCCATCCGGCTCTGCGCCGCATTCGGCGTGAAGACCATGACCTTTCATACGGGAAACACCCTTAACAGCATCTTCGGGAAAAATCTGGCGCTGGACGATTATTACGGAATGCTGATCCGCTCTCTGGAGGAACTTCTGCCGGATGCGGAAAGGAATGGCGTAATCCTCGCGCTGGAAAACCAATGGACGCCGCTGAACCACAGCCGCCGGCTGCTGCGGGTCATGGAGCATTTCCATTCTCCGAATCTGGGATTGTGCTACGATTCCGGACACGGCAACCTGATGGAAAAAGGCATGTCTTTTCCGGGACGTTCCTGCGTGCCTCCGATATGGGATGATCTCGGAATTCCCGTGGAGTGGGAAGAGAATCTGATCGGGAAATTCAGTCCGTGGCTGGTGAACTGCCATCTTCACGACAACAACGGCATGGAAGACGAGCATAAGTTGCCCGGCGACGGCACGGTGGACTGGGAGAAGATCAGAAAAAACCTGAGTCATGCGCCGCGCCTTCAATGCATCCAGAACGAAACCGCGCCGCATCATAATACGATCAGCCGGATATGCGGCAAATTCAGCGAACTGTTTGAGACGCCATAGGAAATCATGAACAGAGGAAAACCGGAAAAATATATCGCTCTGGCAGGCTCGATTCAGCAGCTCATGCAGGACATGGAGCTGAAATCGGGGGACAGCCTGCCCTCGGAGCGCAAACTTGCGGAGCACTTCAAGTGCAATCACATCACGGTGCGCAAATCCCTGCGCCTGCTTGCGCAGAAAAATATCATCCATACAATCGCCAGCAAGGGAAATTTCGCAGGAGCGGCTCCGCTTCAGCGCAGCCGTTCCAATCTGATCGGGTTCATTTTTCCCGAAGATGAAATTTTTTACTATAAAATCTTTTCTTCCGTGGAAAAAATGATCGCATCCAATAAAATGCATCCGGTGGTCCATCTGACCGGAGGTTCGGAGTTCAAGGAGACGGAGTTGCTGGATTACTGCGACAAAGCCGGGTTTCTGGCGCTGATCGCAGTCCCGAACCGTCTCTGCGCCGAACACTACAGACGGATGAGCATCCCCGTTCTGTTTTTCGATATTCCGATGGAGGATGTTCCCATTCCGCAGATTGTGACCGACGACCATTCCGGCGCCTTTTCCGCGACGGAACATCTGATCAGCTACGGGCACCGCCGGATCGCACATATCGGAAGCGAATATGATTTCACCGGGGAACAGCGCCTGAACGGATTCCTCGACGCCCTCGCAAAACACGGAATCCGGCATGATAAAAATCTGGTCAAAATGCGTTACCCGAGCCGGGAATGGGGATATTACGCGGCAAGGGAACTGTTCAAAGGCACGAAAATCCCGACGGCGGTATTCTGCTCCAACGACACAATCGCATCGGGCGTGATGAACTATTGCGCACAGAACGGAATCCGTGTGCCGCAGGACCTTTCGGTGGTCGGATTCGGCAACACGCTGACGTCCGAGGACCTGAACCTGAGCAGCGTCAGCCAGAACAGCGAAAAGATCGTCAATTCGCTGTGCAGCAACCTGAATCTGGTTCTGCGCGGGGAGACGCCGCCGTCGCGGATTATCATCCCTACTTCTTTCATCTCCCGCGGCACCGTGGCGGTACCGCCGAAATGAGCTGTCACGATGCAGAGCATCGCATTGTCATTGCACACGGAAGCGGAAAGCAGAACCGTTGCCCCCGGCTCCGCCTTCAGAATCAGGAATGGAGAAAACCGTGTCACATGACGTGAAGTTCTGAATTTTTCTGTTTTTTTTATTTTTCCCTCTTGTTTTTTTCTTCAAAATGTTTATAATAATAGAAGTGATATGCATAACACTAAAATAAATCACAAAACTTGAAAGTTATTCAGATGAAGCAGAGCCAATTAAAACACTATGCGGTTTTTGAGCGTCTGAAGCAGGAATTTTCACATTCCAGCTTCAAAGTGGGAGACCGTCTGCCATCGGAGCGGGATTTTGCAGAACGGCTGTCGGTGAATATCGCAACGATTCGCCGTGCGTTCCGCGATCTTGTCCTCGCCGGAATCGTGGAGAAACGGATCGGATCGGGAACATATCTTGCCCAGCCTTTGCAGGCGTCATGGCAGGAACGGACCGTCAATCTGCTGCTGGGGCGCCAACGGATCACCGAGTTCGACAAGGCGCTGGAGCGTGCGTTTCTTGCCGTTACGAAAGAACTGGGACGGACGGGGCGCGTAATCTACGTGGATGAGGAGAGTTATCCGGAGGTGGTCCGCAGCTGCATCTGTTTTAAACAGCCGACGATTGTCGCTTATTACGGGGGAAACGGAGAACTCGCGGAGTGTCCGGAGCTGTTCGTGCGCCTGAGCTCCATGTCCTACAATACGGGAATTCCATCGGTGCTTTGCGACGATGTGGATGTCATCAACTCCCAGATTGCGCACCTGCGGAGCGTCGGATGCCGCAGAATCGCGCTGCTGTCCGTCAGAGAGACACGGGAATTGCAGAAATTCCAGCAGGCAGTCTGGCAGGGGACCATGGGAAAAGATTATGCGCCGGAACTCTCGATCACGGCGGAAAGTCCGGACTGCGGACCTGTGGAAGCCGCATATGAAGCCGTGAACAAGGCGTGGGGCGAAACTTCGTTCAACGGCCTGATCTGCCTGACGGATGAACTGATGTTCGGGGCGCTTTCGGCGCTGCGCCGGAATGGAGCAAGAGTGCCGGAGGACGTTGCCGTCACTTCGATCGGCGATACGGAACTGGCACGTTTTTCCAATCCGTCCGTGACCGGGATCAATCCGGATGCGGAGGCGCATATCCGTTCAGCGGTGGAGCTGCTGGACCACAATCATGAACATCCGCAGTCGCTTGAGCTGATGCGTCTTGTAAAATCCAGACTGATCGTCAGAGAATCCACGGCAAGAAATCATAACCGCCAAATGATGAAAGGACAGAAAAATGCAGAAAAACAGTAAAACAGCCGATCAATTGCGGAAAGGCAGGAACATTTTCACATTAATAGAATTGCTTATCGTGATAGCGATCATCGCGATTCTTGCGGCAATGCTGCTTCCCGCTTTGAATGCCGCAAAAGTCAAAGCACAGGCGATTGACTGCGTGAACCACTTCAAACAGCTGGGCAGTGCAACCGTCATGTTCGCCGGAGATCATCAGGATTTCGTTCCGCCGGCACTGTTCGATGCGGCCAATACAAAGAAGGTATTCGGCTGGACAGACGCCAATTACTACTGGTATCAGCATCTGTATCCGTATGCGCCTCAGAAAAACATTTTCGACTGCAAGCCCTATCTGAAACCGGACAAACCATATAAAAATGCAGACACCAATGCGGGAGGAGTCTGCAAGAACAATGAAACAACGCGCTATGAAATCCCGATTGCCTACGGAGCAACCGCCAGTCTTGGCGGTTATGATGCAATGGGAACAACTACGGGAGTCAAACTCGGAAACCTGAAGAATAACTCAAGACGTGTCCATCTGAGCGAATACAACACAGCACTTTTTCTCGGCGGCAACTTCGCGAGTTTGAGCATGGATGCCGTTGCACAGATTTTCCGCCACAACAAAACAGCGAATATGCTTTTTCTCGACGGACATGTGGAACCGGTTCACAGGAACAGGCGGTCCGGTATCAATTCAGATAAGAATTTTATTTTCGGGCGTAACTGATGCAACAGAATCAGAAAGGTGAAAACATGAAATCAAAACTTCTGACCGCTGTTTTTCTTATTTGCACTTCCGCCATTTACGGGAATGAGAATATCATACATCGGGTGAATGATGCAGAATGGAAAGCATGGGGCAATAACGCCTCCATACAGATCAGCAGAAAAAAAGAGCAAGGAAAGGAAATCGTCGTATTCAGGCGATCCGACGGAAAGAACGGATGGAACACACCGATGTACACGCTACCGCATGAAATCACGGTCAATGCATTTACCCTTCTCAAGTTCCGCTGCAAGGCAGAAACGACAAAGAACTGTGAACTCAATATAAAAAATGCATCCGAAGGTGCAGAATATGCAGTAAGATTC
This sequence comes from Lentisphaeria bacterium, assembly GCA_003526375.1. GTDB lineage: Bacteria > Verrucomicrobiota > Lentisphaeria > Victivallales > UBA1829 > UBA11452. Next base: position 145,925 of record DPDG01000077.1, on the reverse strand, counting down.
AACTGTATCGCAGGACAATGGACGGAAAATGCAGTCCTCCTGAAAGATGCACAATACAAGCGTTTCGGCAGAGAGGGGGTCACACCGGACGGCATCATGGGAGACCGCATCTCACAGATTCAATTTGCCTGTTCTGGAAAAGAGGTCGGAATTGCAGAGGTCCGCATCATTGAAATCGATCCCTCAGAGGTTTCCTCGTTCCACCGGAAAACGGAATTTGTGGACGCTTATCTGAAACAGCGCAAAGTTCCGCAGTATCACCAGTTCCGGCGGAATGCTGCATTTCCTTTCGGGGTCATATCAACCATCGGCGCGGGCAACAGCGCAAATGCCGCGTTTTTCGGGCAGACGGCACGCGAACGCATGGAGGATGATCTCCGTGACATCCGTCTCCGCGGCTTCAATACTTACTCCAACTTCGTAGACAGTTCTGGATACACTGTCTCAGAACGTCTTGCGCTGATGAAGAAATATCACCTTCATCTTCTGGAAACGGCGACCTGCGGAACAGGAATTCATCAACTCCCGGAGAACAGTCCTCTCCTGAAGGAAATCCGGGAAAATGCCTCGCACCCGAATCTTCTCGCATGGTATGGGCAGGACGAACCCGGTGACGGTGCGCTCTATCTGAAAAACAAAGTGCGGGTCGAAACTTTGTCCGGAGGAGGAGCCCCCCTGACCAGCGCCATGCATATGATGTCGATTGCGCAGGAGCTTGGACCGGCAATGGATGTGATCATGCTGGACCCTTACAGCCTGAATTCCGGAATTGCCAGGATAAATGCAACATCCGTGTTGGAAAAACATGCGGTTCTCCTGAAAATGGCGCTTGGATTCTGCGCAGGAAAGCGGGTCTGGATGATTCCGCAGGCGTTTTCCTGCCGCAACGGAGGGAAAAAATATCTGCGTTACCCGACTCCTGCCGAAGCGCGTTTCGATGTCTTCCATACTCTCGCCGCAGGAGCAAACGGTTACATTTTCTTCATTTACAATGACACCGTGCCTTATCTCGACGGACGCATTCGAGGCGAGGAATTTGACACGACACTCGTGGACGCATGGGGCAACGGCAATCCGACGACGGACGCTCTTTCCAACCTTGCGTTCCGCCTGACTGCAATCATGCCGTCGTTTCTTGAACGCAAAAGACTGAAGAAGGAGCGCATCGCAACCGCAAGCTCTCCCGACCTTGAAATCAGTCAATGGGATAACGGTGGCGGCATTCTGCTGATCGCCGTAAACAGGAATCTCCTGCAAAAGATATCCGTCAGTCTGAATGTCGAACTGAAATCAGAAGAGAAACTTTATGATCTCGACACACTTCATGAAATCCCTGCTTCCTTTACGGCAGACATGGTTTCCGGAGATGCGAAGCTCCTGTTTGCAGGAACTCCAACGGCATGGAAACAGGTAAAAGACGAAATCACGGAACGGCAGAGGAAGCACGCAAAAGAGATTGCCTCACTGCAATGGAAAGAACCTGCGGAACTTGCAGCAGTGCGCAAAGCTTTCGGAAAACTGAATCATTTCCTGACAGAAGACTCCATCCTTACAGAAATCGACGGCAGGCAGGAGTGGAGCCGGACACGCGAAAAGATCAAAGCCTTGTCCAAACGTTACTTCGATGCCCGCCGTGAATGGAAAAAAAGCGGCAAAGTTCCGGCGGGCATGAGCGGATTGAAATCGGAAGTGGAGCAGATTCTCGCGGAAGAAAGAGAACGCTTCAGGTAAAAGACTGTGAAAAATACAGGGAATGCATCTTTCGGATTCCCTGTATTCCCTCCCACTCATCCTTTTTTTCATGGTCTCCGGCAACTGCATTACCGGAACCGGTCATGATAAAATTTCACATGAGTGCACGCCTGTCTTCTTGCAACTTGGACAACGGCATGTATATTTCCTGACAACAGTTTGATTCAAATTCAGGAAAGAGGAAACATTCATGCGGATTTTTTTTGTTTTTCTATTGCTTATGACTGTTTCTTTTGCCTCCGCCGCAGCAGAACCGGCAGCGGGATCGCAAATGGGGGATTGTCTGCTGCCAAAGCCCCGCGTCACATTCAATCTGCCGCCGCTGCTGGTCTATGAATCGGACAACCCGGTGACAGGAAAACAGGATCACCTGCGGATTCTCGGTCCGCTGTTTGAATCCTATCGCAAAGCGGACGGCAGTTCCATGAAAGCATTCCGCCCGGTATGGAGCATGGAATCCAAGGCGGACGGACGTTTTGCATCGGATATCGTCTGGCCGCTTTCCATATACCGCAAGACTCGCTCCGGAAGCTACTTCTGGCTCCTCCCCTATTTCGGTTCCGCCGGGAAAAACGACTCTTACGAACGTTATCTTTTCCCGTTCTGGTTTCTGGAACGACACAGGAACGGAGAATACTCCTGGTTTTTCTTTCCGCTTTACGGAGACATGCATAATTTTTTCTCCTATCAACGGACGCAGTTCATCCTGTTCCCACTTTACAAATACGGGGAAAAGAACCACGTCGTCAGCAACGGTTTCCTCTGGCCGCTGTTCAATATGGAACACGGTCCCGGCATGAAAGGATTCCGCATCTTCCCGTTCTATGCAAAGCGGACCGTGGACGGAATGCGGGAAAATGTCTCCTGGCTCTGGCCGCTGCTGAATACTGCGCAATCCCTGAAAGCCCCCGAAGATTTCGCATTTCTTTCCATCCCTCTGGGCGGATATGAATCATGGAACGGCATTACAAACCTGACGGTCCTGCCGCCGTTGTTTTCCTATAAGACCTTTCAGGACAGGCAGATGGCGTTGAGCGTCCTCTGGCCGCTGTTCAAATACGGGAAAGACCTGGATGACGGCGGGGGCTCGTGTCTTTATTTCTGGCCGTTCTGGGGGAAAGCGGTTTCCGACCACGCTTACTACTCCTTTCTCTTCTGGCCGATGGGGCTGAACCTGAAATCGGAAACGGCTTCCCGCCGGACTCTATGGCGTGCGTTCCTGCCGCTGTATCTGAACCGCAGTGTATACGATATGAAAAAAGGAAAAGAGGTTTCCGCCTATACGCATCTCTGGCCTTTCGTCTCAAGACGGACGGAAGGAAGGAACTCCCGGATACACGGGCTGGATTTTATTCCGGTAAAGCAGCTTGGTTTTGCGGAGCGGAACTATGCGGCGTTCTGGCGTTTTTTCGAGGTGAACCGGAATGAAAACGGAATGGCGTTCGAGATTTTATGGGGATTGTCAAAAGGATACCGGACCGTGGACGGCGGCGGTTTTTCCGTGGGACCGTTCTATTCGCAGGATCGTCCTCACGCCGGAAAATCCGAATATGATATTCTCTCCGGACTTGTCAATATCAGAAATCAGGCGGGGATTACGCGCTTCCGGCTGTTTTACTGCCTTGATTTTTCGCTGTAATGGTGTTATCTTGCCGGGATATGGATGATAAATGCAGAGTGGACAGGAATGAATAAACCGGTTTTTGTATTTGGAAAAAAGGTCATTGAGTATCTGGTGCGCGTCGGCGGCGGCGTGCAGATGATCCTGCTTGCCTTTCTGTTTCTCCCGACACTCTGGCGCAACAGAAAGGAAGTCTACCGGCAGATGATGCTCTGCGGCATCAAAAGTTTCGGTGTCACGTCCGTGGTTGCGCTCTTTACCGGCATGATTCTTGCGCTTCAGGCGGGATTGATTCTGAAAGCCTACGGGCAGGAAATGCGTGTGGGCTTTCTGGTGGCGCAGACGATGTTCCGCGAGATGGGACCGTTCATGACCGCGCTGATTCTCGCAGCGAGCGTGGGCTCCGGCATGGCGGCACTGCTCGGAACGATGAAGGTGTCGCAGGAGCTTGCGGCGCTGGAAGTGATGTCGATCAATCCGGTGCGTTTTCTGGTGGCGCCGCGTCTGCTCGCCATGATGGTGATGTGCCCGGTGCTGACGATGTACACCGACCTGATCGGCATTCTCGGCGGCGGGCTGGTCGCCTACACGCAGCTCGGAGTCGGCTGGACCATGTATTTCGACAATGTGCGTTTCATGCTCTATGAAAGGGAACTCTGGGTGGGCGTATTCAAGGCATGGGTGTTCGCGATCATCATCGTGGCGATCAGTTGCCATCAGGGGATGGTTGCAAAGGACGGAGCGGTCGGCGTGGGACTGGCGACGAAAAAATCGGTGGTCGCATGTTTTCTGGTCATCCTGATTGTCGGCTATATCATAACGAGGATGTTTTACTGATGATTGAGTTTCGCAATGTAAGCAAAACGCTCGGAGGGCGCAGGGTTCTGGACGGACTCTCTTTTCATGTGAAGGAAGGAGAGACCTTCATCATCGTCGGGCCGTCCGGCACCGGCAAATCGGTTACGCTTTCCCATATCATCGGCCTGATGCAGCCGGACTCCGGCGATGTGATCGTGGACGGTATGCATGTGGAGCGGATGCACCGCCGGGAGCTGGAGGCTCTGCGTTCCGGCACAGGCATGTTGTTTCAGGGCGGAGCGCTGCTGAACTGGATGAATATTTATGACAACGTGGCTCTGCCTTTGCGCGAACGTTACAGCTATACCGAGGAGCAGATCCGGGAAAAAGTCATGGAGATGCTGGCTTTTCTGGAACTGGAAGACTCCATGTACAAAATGCCGGGGGAGATTTCCGGCGGCATGGTGAAGCGCGCCGGACTCGCCCGGGCGGTGGTCTGCAATCCGAAGATCATGCTTTACGATGAACCGACTTCGGGGCTGGACCCCGTGATGTCGCGTAAGATCGACGGTTTGATCGACACGTTGAAAAGCAAATACCGCATGACTTCCGTGGTCGTGACACACGATCTTGTCAGCGCCCTGAATATAGGCGACACGGTTGCGATGCTTTATGACGGCTCCATGATCGAATGCGGGGCTCCCGCCGACTTCATGAAGAGTGAAAATCCATTGGTCAGAGAATTTATCTCCGCACAATTTCATACCCGAAAGGCTGGTGTATTATGAATATCATGAACCGAAAACGCAATCTTCTGCTCTCTCCCGAATTCCTGACGGGGCTGTTCTGCATCGGTGCCCTGTGCATTCTGTTTTACTTTACCGTGGTGATCCGAGGCAAGGATTTCTTCGACACCAGAAAGCATTTCTACATCTCCGCGCGTTTTCCCCATGCCAGCACCCTTGCGGTGAATGACAAAGTCAAGATCATCGGCGTGGAAATGGGCACGGTCGATTCGCTGGAGCTCGCCCCCGGCAACAATGCGGTCATCGTAAAAATGAAACTCCGCAAAGATATCCGCATCTATCAAGGGTACGAGATGCTGATCCAGAACTCCTCCGTCTTCGGCGGCGCCTACGTGAATATCAATCCCGGCGCTCCCGAAGGCGAGCCGTTCCCCGCAGACACCGTATTCGACGGACTGCCGCCGATCGACATCATCAAGGAGGCTTCGGAGCTGATCGCCGCATTCCGCGAGGATGAGAAGTATTTCCGTGAAGTGATTCTGGAGGGCGGCGTCCTTGAAAAAATCCGCGACGCCCTGAAACGGATTGAGGAAAATGCAAAAAACCTGAATGACATCTGTGAGGAGATCAAAGCCGGCAAAGGCACGCTCGGCAAGCTTTTCACCGATCCGGCATTTTATGTGGATGCCCAGAAAGCTTTCGTGGAGCTTTCCGCATTTTCAAAGAAGTTTGACGCAATCCTTGCCGAGATTCAGTCCGGCAAAGGCACGCTCGGCAAACTCCTGAACGACGAGGAAGCCTACCGGGAAATGACGGCATTCATGAAGAATATGAATGCGTTTGCCGTCAAACTGAATGCCGACAAGGGAAGTCTTGCGAAGTTCATGATGGACGACGGACGGTTCTACAACAATTTGAATTCGACGCTTGAGAATTTGGATACTCTTGCGAAAATGATGAGCAATAAAAAGGGAACATTGAACAAACTGATGACCGATGATTCCCTTTACAATGAAATGCGCGATACGGTCAGGGAGATCCGCAGTGCGGTGGATGATTTGCGCGAGATGGCGCCGGTCGCCACCTTCGGCAGCGTCCTGCTCGGAGCTCTCTGAGCCATATCACGGTCAAAACAAGGAGTATGAAGCAATGAAACTGTCATGTGTGTTTTCCGCTGCCGCGGCAGGAGTCGCCGCGATTTTCCTGATGGGTGCCTCTTCCTGCGAAGAAGCGCTTGCCAATCCCGACAAGTTTTTCAACGAAGAAGTCGATCAGACTCCCAGCTATGTGGTTTCGATTCATGACATGATCAAATACCAGCGTGGCGACATGATGGAGAAGGAGCTGGAATCCTTTTCCGGGGGTACGGTATGCGTGAACAAGAATTCCTACCTGCATTCACGCGATATCATGAAAATCGGTATGGTCCAGCGGAAGAGCGACCCGGAATTCTTTGACCTCATCATCACGCTTACCGACCGCGGGCAGAAGATATGGAGCGCCCTTTCCGTCAACATGCGCGCCAAAGGGAGTTCCAGTGAACTTGCTTTTGTGATCGACGGCATGTATTACCGTTCTTTCAAGCCGGAGCTCCTGACGGACAATGAGACGATCATTGTCACAGTGGAAGGTCCTTTCGATCCTGCAACGGCAAAAGGACTGGTGAAGAATTCCGAACGCAACTATAAGATATTCAACAAGTAAGCCGGAATACGGCGGAACCGGGGGATGCCGGCAAAGGCTGTGTCGGTGTCCTAGTTGCTCCAGTTCCGGACCGCTTCCAGAAAGAACGGCACAATCGTGCGCAGTTTTGCATTGCCGACGCCGCGGATCAAAGCCGCTTCGGGAACGGAAATCGGACGTTTTTCGGCAAACTCGCGCAGTGTGGCGTCCGGCAGGATACAGTAAGCCGGAACCCGTTTCTTTGCAGCAAGTTCCGCACGAAGCTCGCGCAAATGTTCAAACAGTTCTTCATCGCTGCCGTAAAGAACCCGTTCCCTGATCTCTCCCCGCGCGGAAATGACTTTTTTCTTTTCCCTTTTCGTCCGTTCCGGCTCGGCGCTTTTCAGTTCAGGAATCGCAAGAGAAAGCGTTTTTTTTCCGCGAAGCATGTCGGTGCCAAGTGTACTGAGTCCGAGGCACGGATACTCCGGATTCCCTACCCGTTTCAAATAATTCGCCGCTTCCAGCGCTTTCATAAAAAGCAGAATATTGTTCTGGCTCAAAGACTTCAGACTGCCGAAAAAAGGATCGCGGTCATAGCCGCATCTGGTAATCTCCGGACGGCGCGCCCCGGCAAGAATCTGGCTCAAACGCCCTCCCCCGAGCCGTCCGCCAAAAGCCTGGACAGCCAGCAGAATCGTCATGGCCGCTTCCTGCTCGCGTTCCGTCAGCTTCCGTGAATACGCCGCGTTTCCGGAACAGAGATCACAGTTTTCACACTTCCAATTTCCGGCATCCTCCCCGAAATAAGAGATCAGATACCCCTGACGGCACTTCGCATTCTTCGTATAACGGATCACATCCTCCAGACGGTCCGTTTCAAGCTTGCGTTTATATTCCAGTTCGGCAAAATCAATTTCAAGTTCCTCTTTTTCAGGGCAAAGCAGTTCCGTGGCACGCCCGCGGAACGGGAGCGTGTAATTCAGGACGGAGCCGTTCAGATTTGCAATAACCCGTTTGATCTGTTCCACATTCAGTCCGCCGATGCGGGCAAGCTCCTCATAAGTGTATTCGCTTTCCAGAAGCGCACGGCTCCCTTTCGCGGCAAGAAAACGGTAAATGAAACGCGAACGCTGGGTCGCCTGCGTCCCATGCTCCCGGCACAAAGCTTCTGGGTCGCCGGTGAAATGGAGCCGGACGCGGTCATGCGCATTGTATGCTCGCGCAATGTAATTGTTCTGTTCCAGAATGCTCAGCGCAGCACCGATCTGCCCCTCGGATTTCGCGTCCGCGACCTGAGGCAGGATCTGCGCCATCGTCATTTCCAGAACCGTGTTCCGGCGTCTGCGTGACTCCTTGAGAAGAACCTCGTAGACTTCCTCCACAATTTCTTTCGGAGGATTGTTCAGATCGATCAGAAATTCCTGAATGAAACGGTCGCTGTAAGAGTAAAGCAGAATGCATTCCGCCGGTTCGCCGTCCCGTCCTGCGCGCCCCGCCTCCTGATAGTATGCCTCAATCGAACCCGGAATGTTGTAATGGATCACGCGGCGCACATCCGGACGGTCGATTCCCATGCCGAACGCATTGGTGGCAACCAGAACCGGGCAGGATTCGTTCATGAAACGGTCCTGCGCATCCGTTCGTTCCGAGTCGGACATTCCCGCGTGATAGGCGATGCATTTGAATTCATCCTGAAGCTGTTCGACGGCTTTTCGCGTAGACGTGTAGATGATGGTCGGCACCCGTTTCTTCGCCAGCAGCTTGCGAATGAAAGCGTTCTTCTGTTCCGCACCCCCGGTATGCACAACGGAAAAAGCAAGGTTCGGACGCTTGAAGCCGGCGACATGCAGAGTCATCTCCGGGCGCCGGAGCTGTTTGATGATATCCTCCCGCACATGCTGAGTCGCAGTCGCCGTGAAAGCGCAGACCTGCGGGATGTTGAATGCCTCGATCATTTCCCCCAGGCGCAGATACGACGGGCGGAAGTCATGCCCCCACTGGCTGATGCAGTGCGCTTCATCCACGACAAGCGCACCGGGCGGATTCGACCGCAGAAAATTCCGGAAGGAATTCGTCTGAAAACGCTCCGGAGCGACATACAGAAGTTTCACCTTTCCATTCGCGGCATCCCCCAGAGTCGCAAACTGTTCCGCAGACGAAACACTCGTATTGACAAACGCCGCCGGAATCCCCCGTTCACGCAGGGAATCCACCTGATCCTTCATCAGGGAAATCAGCGGCGAAACCACGATGCTGTATCCGGGCCTCATCAGGAGCGGCAGTTGGTAACAGAGCGATTTTCCCGCGCCGGTCGGCATGATGACGCAGACATCCTCGCCGTTCAGGACGTCCTTGACGACGGCCTCCTGATGGTCAAGGAAGGAATCAAACCCGAAATATCGTTTCAGTATGCTGTAAAGTTCATTATTCATACCGCATAATATACCATGGCATACACGCAGATACAAGACACGCTACAGCGGCTGCTGCTGGCTCAGGCAGTGCAACGCGCCGCCCTCCAGAATGATATCATGGCAGTCGATCGGAATTACGGTGCGTCCGGGATAAGCCTGCCCGATGATTTCCATTGCTTCAGTATCGGCGGAATCCTGACGATAGACCGGCACGAGAACCGCATGATTGATCAGCAGGAAATTCGCATAAGTCGCCGGCAGGATCTCCTCCCGCCATCCTTCGGGAGTGATCGGCTTCGGAGAATTCAGGGGAATCACTTCCAGAAGCGTCCCGCTGTTCGAGGTGCGCATTCTGCGGAGCGCATGGATATTTTCTTTCAGGACATCGTGATTCGGACTGCCGGACGGCGCGGACGGAGCAAGCACCGCATCCTCGCGGACAAAGCGGGCAATCGTATCAATATGTCCGTCGGTATCATCGCCGGAAAGACCGCGGTCCAGCCAGAGCACCTGCTCGACGCCGAGGGACTCGCAGAGAATCTCCTCCGCTTCGGACTCGGTGATTCCGGGATTCCGGTTCTCATTCAGAATTACAGACCGCGTCGTGAGAAGATCCCCTGCCCCGTTGACTTCAAGCGCACCCCCTTCGCAGACAAACGGAATTTGAAAACGCCGGAGATTGAAATATTCCGCAACATGCCGGGGAACCGCATTGTCTTTATCCCACGGAGGAAACTTGCCGCCCCAGGCATTGTAAGTGAAATCAAGAACCGCCCGCTCGCCCGTCTGCGGATTCTTCACGAAAATCGGGCCGTGATCCCGGCACCATGCGTCATTTGTGGGAATATCGAGGAGCTCGATCCGCTCAAAACACGCATTCGCGTCCGCAAGCGCATCGTTGACGCGGTCAAACTCCGATGCGGCGCAGATAATGCGCACCCGTTCATATCGGGAAATCGCAGCGGCAAAAGACGCATATGCCTCCTCCGCTCTGCGGAATACGCCGGGCCATGTCTGCGGGTTCGACGGCCAGCTCAGGAAAACGGACTCCTGCACACTCCATTCCGGCGGCATCGCAAAGCCGAGCGCCTTCGGAGACTCCTCATTGGCAAAGATTTCAATCATCAAAACGCCTCATCAGTTTTTCATATGCGTCAATTCTGCGGTCACGGAAGAACGGCCACATCCGCCGATGCTCCTCCATGGCATGAAAATCACAGTCCGCATACAGAATTTCACATCCGTCAAGCGTTCCCATCGCAATATGGTTTCCATAAAAATCACAGACGAACGATGATCCCCAGAAACGGGTGTCATGCTCCACGCCGACACGATTCACGGCGGCATAATAACAGCCGTTTGCAACCGCGTGCCCTCGCTGGACATTCAACCATGCATCCCGCTGGAGAGCCCCCAGCTCCATCCCCTCCGAGGCAAGTCCTCCGATCGCCGTAGGACAGAATATGATCTTCGCCCCTTTCAGCGCGGTCAGACGCGCCGACTCGGGATACCACTGATCCCAGCAGATGATCACGCCGATCCGCCCGTATTTCGTATCAAACGCCTGAAATCCGGTATCTCCGGGCGTGAAATAGAATTTTTCCTCGAATCCGGGGTCCTGCGGAATATGCATCTTCCGGTATCTGCCGAGAAGCCTTCCGTCCGCATCGATCACAACGGCGGTATTGTGGTGCAGTCCCGGAGCACGATGCTCGAACAGGGAAAGAATCAGAACCACTTCGTGACGCTTCGCAATCCCGCAGAAACGATCCGTCAATGCGGACGGTATCCGGTGCGCCAGATCGAAAAACGCCGGGTCCTGCTTCCAGCAGAAATATTCCGTCAGGAAAAGCTCCTGCGTGCAGATGATTTTCGCGCCGTTCGCGGCGGCTTCCGCAATCAGCCTTTCCGTCATGTCCGCAGCGGCAGCAGCCGAACCACGGTCTCTGTCCTGAAGCAAAGCAATCCTGATCTTGTCATTTTCCATCATCACTCTCCTGAGTCTTTTTCTGAAATTCCCTGAACCTGAATCCCTTGCTTCAAAATCAGTCGAACCGTGTCCGTCCGCTCACCGCCGCGGCAATCGTGGCGGGATCAGCATAACTCAAATCCGATCCGGCGGGAAGCCCCTGCGCCAGACGGCTGATTTTCAATTCAGGAAATTTCAAACGGTTCGCCAGATAAATCGCAGTCGCCTGCCCTTCCACATCGGGACTCAGGGCAAGAATGATTTCACGGATTCCGCCTCCGGCAATCCGCTTTTCCAGACCATCCACATCAATCGACTCGATTCCTTTTCCCTCCAACGGAGCGATACGCCCGCCGAGCACATGATACAACCCCTTGAAAACACCACTCGCCTCAATACTGCGAATCTGCGTCGCCTCCTCGACCACGCAGACCACTGACGCATCGCGAACCGGAGAAATACAGATCATGCAAAGTCCGTCCTCCGTGTCGTCGCCGGCGAGATTGCCGCACTGCGGACACTTGCGGACGCGCTGTTTCAACGTGCGCAGATTCTCAGACAAAGCTTCGAGCTTCTCACCGTCCCACGCAAAAAGCGACAGCGCCATCCGTTCCGCACTGCGCCTTCCGACTCCCGGCAGACCGCGCAGAAGCTCCATGAGCTCTTCAAGCGCCTGTGGATACTTTCCGGTCATATCTTCTTATCCGGTGATCCCGGGAATATTGATTCCGCCGGTTGCTTCGGAAAGCTTCTTCGCACTCTCCATTTTTGCCTGAACAAGCGCATTGTTCATCGCCTCGAACACGGCGGACTCCAGAATCGCGGCATCTTTCATTTCGGCAAGAGAGGGAGAAATGTAAACCTTCTTCACATTGAAATCGCCGGAAACCACGACTTCCACCTGTCCGGCCGCATTTTTCCCCGCGACTTCGATTGCCGCAAGATCTTCCTTCATTTTCTTCATATTTTTCTGGATCTCACCGAATTTCTTCATGAGTCCCGCCATTTCACCGAGATTGCCAAACATCGACATCTTGTCACATCCTGTTTTCTGATTTGATTATTTGAACTGTTCCTCAAGAGACGCATCGCGCTCGGCGCCATACTGAAGCGCCTTGCGGTAAGCCTTCTCCGCAGACTCTTTTTCATTGCGCTGCAGGTGAATCCGGACCAGAGCAAGATAGGGCTCCGGACGTTTTCCGGCGATATCCGCCGCGCGCCAGTACTGCCAGAGAGCGGTTCCCCAGTCCTTCTTCGCCTCCGCGGCGCGCGCCTGATCCATCGCCTGCTGATATTCCCTGACATTATACGTCGGCTTTTCCTCCGTAATCGAAACATACTCTTTCGTGTTCTTACCCTTTTCCGGGCTCGTTACCGTCACGCTGGTTCCGGGCTTGCCGGAAGACTTCGAAAGAATCATGCCGTCCTCAATATCCGCGCGCAGATTCGCCAGTTCGCGGCGGAATCTTCTGGAGTCACTGACCGCTTTTTTGGCGGTTTCAACCGCTTTATCCGCACGGATTTTCTGACGGGATGCCTCATTGCGGAGATCGGTTATTTCCAGCTCCATTTTCTTCCGGTCCGCCTTGCCGGACTCCAGCTCCCTGATCAGTTCATCAATCGCCTGGTTTTTCTTGGCGATCGTATCTCCGGCGACACCGCCGGCACCCTCGGACCAGCGCTTCAAGTCAGCCTTCAGCAGAGTTTCGCTTTTTTTCAGGTTTTCATTCTCCTGACGGAGTTTCACGACTTCCTTATCCAGCGTAACGCGCCGCGAAGCCAGCTCATTGCGTTCCGCCTTGAGTTCCGCATACAGTTTTTCACTGCGGACCACCTTTTCCTTCAACTCCAGATTCTCTTTTGCCACGACCGAGTTATTCGGCGCGACATCCCGTGCTTCCAACTGTTTTTCCGCTTCGGCAAGTTTCTGTGCAAGCTCGCCTTTTTCCGCTTCCAGCTTCTTCCGGGCGGAAGTCAGGTTCCTGACCGCATTTTCATACTGCGCATTCGCTTCGCGGAGCTCGATCAGGGAAGCCGTCAGCCTGGTCAGTTCAGCCTTTGCCGCATCCGATCCGGCGGGAAGCTCCGCCGCCTGTTTCACCGACTTGCTCTTGAGATTCGCGACTTCCGTCTCCAGAGATTTCTTCACGGCTTCCAGAGCCGTTCTGGCCTGCTCCTGCGAGGCGAGTTTTCCGCTGAGCTCCGTCACCTTGTGTTTCAAAGCTGCATTTTCCTTAATGGAATCATCTGCCTTTGCAATCTGCGCTTTCATGGTTTTCACCTGGGTTTCAAATCCGTCTCTGGATGCGGAAACCTCCTTGAGAGTCTTTTCCGTCGCCGTCAGTTTCGCGGTCAGAGCCGCAATCGCAGACTCCAGACGCGCCGTATCGACCTCTTTCGAGTCCGTCGCAACCTTTTTCGATGCGGCAAGAGAACGTTTCAATGTTTCCATTTCTCCCGCCAGTTTCTTTGCCGCGGCTTCATTTGCGGCAAGCTTCTCCCGGAGAACTTTGACTTCAGCATTTTTCCGCGCCAACTGTCCGGCGGCATCGGATTGTCCGGCAAGAGCCGCATCCTGTTTCTTCAATTGCGCCTCAAGTTCCGCTTTTGCGGCAGCGAGCTTTGCAGACTCCTCCACCTGCTTCCGAGATGCGGCGGCAAGAGATTCGTTTGTCTTCTTCTGCGCGGCAAGCGCGGTATTGAGAGAAGCGATCTGAGTTTTCAGTTCTGCAATACGCTTATCCGCCATATCATTGAATTTTTCATTGACCTTTTTGGCAAAGAGATCACGGTCGGCAGTTGCCTTTGCAAGCTCTTTCTTCATCGCCGTATTATCCTCCGCCATCTTCCTGAAGTTCTTCTCCAGTTCGGCAAGTTGCTTCGACATGGAGTCATTCGCTTTGGCAAATGAATTGCGCTGCTCGATATTCAGCACGAGATCTTTCTTCAGCTTCGCGCTCGCCTCCATTTCTTTCGCCAGTTTTCCGGTCAGTTCCGCTTTTTCGGCAACGGCTGAGGCAACGGCTTTCCGGAGAGTCTCATTATCCTTTTTGACGGCGGCGGCTTCCGTTTCGATCCTGCGTGCGGATGCGGCAAGAGTCTGACCGGCTTTCAATTTGCTGATCAGTTCGGCTGCCTCCTCCGCGGCACGCGTTTTCTCCGCAAGGGCAATGGAGGAAGCCTTGAGTTTATTCCCGGTTTCTTCGAGCTTCTTCTTTGCCTCGGCGAGGTCATCCTGAAGTTTTTTGCGCTCCACCTCGGCAAAAGTCTTTTCATTGGAAAGTGTTTTGGATACATCTTCCAGCATCTTGTCGCGCTTTTCTTTTTCCGCAGTCAGCTCGTTATACTGTTTCTTGATGTTCGCCAGTTCGTCGTTCTGCTCCTTGATGAGCTTCATGAAAGCGGCGTTCTTCGCCTGCTCGGTGGTCAGGAGTTTCTCCGTTTCAGGGGAAATGGATGCTTTTTTATGCTTTTCCAGAAGCTCTGTATATTGAAGATTCAGGACCGCCAGTTTCTTTTCGAGGACATCACGCTCGGCAAGCAGTTCCCTGATCTGCTTGATGGCGGCATTGCCCCGTTCCGCATTGTAACGGACATTCTTCAATTCCCCCTGAAGTGCTTCAAGCTGTTTTTTCAGCTTTTCATTTTCGTTGCTGACAGCCTTGTATTTTTCATCTTTTTCCCGGACGGCTCTGGCTTCCGCTTCATACTTTTTACGTTCCGCGACACGTTTCGCAGACTCCGCGGCTTCTTTCGCCTTGCGCTTTGCGGAGGCGATGCGGCGCGTGGAAAGGCTGATCCGGTAATCAATCACGCTCTTGTTCCAGTCCGGATTCTGCTTTTTGACCTGATTGAACGCATCAAGAGACTGCTGGTAAAACGGAATGGACTCCTCATATTTTCCGGAGATCATCTTCATTTCGCCTTTTTCAAACAGTTCAAACCCCTTGCGCCAGAGATTCCACAGATCGCGGGAAATTTCACGCCGGGGAGCAGCCGCGCCCGTTCCCTGTGCCGAAATATCGGGAGCCGCCAGCAGAGCCGCGGCAAGAACCAGCGTAAAGACGCTTCCGTTCCAAAATGCAATCTTCTTCATCTATCTCATTCCTTTGTTTCGGCAAGGCCGGTCTCCGCCGCCGATTGGTTATCATTCATAAAAATCATTCCGGTTCCTGTTTTGCAAACTCCGAAAATATCTCCTGATACTCCGCAGGCACATTCACTACGGCTTCAAACTGTCCGGATTCGGACCACGAAAACTCATAGAGATGTCCTTTGGAATGCAGCAAGGCGATAATATCGGACCGCGAAGGCGGAATTTCAAGCTCTAAAATGCAACTTTGTCCACGGGAATACGAAGAAAGTGCATTCTGAAGCGCTTCGAAGCCCTCCTTCGTAAAACATGAAATAAATATTCCGTCCGGCGCAATCGAGCGGATCCGCGCAAGAACCACCGGATCTTTCTGCAGATCGCACTTGTTGAACACGACCAGCATCCGTTTGTCCGCCGCATCCAGTTCCGAAAGCACCGAAAGCGTCGTTTCCCAGTGAGATTCCACATGCGGGCTGGAAATATCCAGCACCAGCAGGAGAAAATCCGCAATCACCGCCTCCTCAAGCGTCGATTTGAACGCCTCGACCAGCGTATGCGGCAGTTTGCGGACGAAGCCGACGGTATCCGTCAGCAGAAGTTCCTGTTTGTCAGGCAGAACCAGACGGCGCGTCGTCGGGTCGAGCGTTGCGAAAAGTTTGTTTTCCGCCAATACATCCGCACCGGTCAAAGCGTTCAGGAGCGAGGATTTGCCGGCATTTGTATAACCGATGATCGCGCAGTTGCAGATCGGGTTCCGCAAGCGTCCCTTGCGCTGGGTCGAACGCTGCTTGCGCACAAGTTTCAACTCCTCCTCCAGAGCGGAAATGCGGCGCTTGACCATGCGCCGGTCGTATTCGATCTGTTTCTCGCCCTCGCCCCGTGTGCCGAGAGCTCCGCCCCGCTGACGGGAGAGATGCGACCATGCGCCGGTCAGCCGCGGCAGATAGTAACGGTTGCGCGCAAGCTCCACCTGAAGCACCGCCTCCCGGGTCCGCGCGCGTTCCGCAAAGATATCCAGGATGACCTCCTGGCGGTCGAACACTTTCATGGAACACTCTTTTTCAATATTGCGCTGCTGAGACGGACCGAGTTCACAGTCGAAAATCAGGATGGACGCGCCGAGTGACTGCGCTTCGGCTTTCAGCTCCTGAATTTTGCCGGAACCGACATAAAATTTGGGATTGACCTGTTTCACGGAAACGATTCTTTCTCCGGCAACGGGAATTTCAAGAGTGTTCACCAGCTCGCGCAATTCGTCCAGATATTCCATGGCGGACGCATGGGAACAATCCGCATCCTGTATTCCGATCAGGAACGCAGGCGCTTTGCCGCCTTCTTCATTTACCGTTTTCAGAGTCTCGCCGTCGATGCCCATGAATCAGAACTTGTTTTTGAACAGTTTATAGTTTTTGACAAAATAGGACACGCCCGAATAAAGTGTAACGAACATCACAATAAGAATCAGGGCATACCAGAGATTCCAGATCACCGGCTGAGTAATATCGAACAGGTTGACCCACCCTGCCCCGGCGATCAGCAGCGCGAACATCTGAAGCGCGGTCTTGATCTTGCCCGACTTGTCGGCGGAAATTACGATGCCGTCGCTGATCGCCAGCAGGCGCAGCCCCGTCACCATGAATTCGCGCGCGATGACGATCACCACGATCCACGCGGGAATGATCCGGTAGTCGGAAAACATCACAAAAGTCGCCACAATGAAAATCTTGTCCGCAAGCGGGTCCATCAGGCGCCCGAAATCGCTTTCACATTTGTATTTGCGCGCAAGATATCCGTCAAACCAGTCCGTAATCCCCGCAATGATGGCAATGATGTAAGCAATCACATGGCAGGTATGGGATACCGCCGGAGAAATATAAACGAAATTGATCTTGCTGGCGTCGATATTTGCCAGCAGGACAAAAACGGAGATCAGGACAATCCGGCTGACGGTCAGCTGGTTCGGCAGGTTCTTCATCCAGTTCATTGGCATTTTCCTCTCATCTTTTCGCAAACGGCTTTTGCACCAAGTTCATATTCGGCGGCATCCGTCACTTTTGCCTTCACGACATCCCCGACGGCAAGAGAAACTCCGGAAGTCACAACGACCAGATTGTCGATATCCGGAGCATCGAGCAGGGTACGACCGACCGCTTTCGTGCGGGAAAGCACCTCGTCCACGATCACGTCGATCTCTCTGCCGATCAGCGCCCTGTTGTGTTTCAAGCTGATTCCGCGCTGGAGTTTCAGAAGCTGATTGCGACGGCGTTTCGCCAGATTCGGGGCAACCTGCCCCGGCAGTTCCGCCGCAGGCGTCCCGGCCTCGCGCGAATAGGCAAACACACCGAGCCGCTCGAATTCCGTTTCTTCCACAAACCTGCGGAGCGTTTCAAAATCCTCCGCCGTTTCGCCGGGAAAACCGGTCATGAACGTCGTGCGGATCGCATAACCGATTCCGCGCATCTGTTTCACGACTTCGCGCGTTCTTTCCTCAAACACTTTGCGGTGCATGGCTTTCAGAACATTTTCCGCAATATGCTGAAGCGGCATTTCAATACAGCGGACCAGATGTTTCGACTTTTCCATCGCACGGAGCAGTTCGTCGTTCACGCTTGCCGGATGCAGATACATCAGCCGCAGACAGAAGTCGCCTTTGATCCTGTCAAGTTCATTCAGAAGCTCCGCAAGACACGGTTTTCCGTTCCGGTCACGCCCGAATGCACCGCTGTCCTGGGCAATCAGGATCACTTCCCTGACGCCGTTCTTCACCAGCAGGCGCGCTTCTTCGACCACATCTTTCAAATCGCGGCTCCGCAGATTCCCGCGAATCGAAGGAATCCGGCAGTAGGTGCAGCAGTTGTCACAGCCGTCCGCCATCTTGATATACGCATAATGGGAGGGCGTCAACTGGACGCGGGGAGTTTCATGGGTATAGAGATAAGAAGGACGGGACTTTTTCTGCGGGATCTTCTTCACCCCGTCAAGAAGTTTCACGGCAATCTTTCCGGCATCCGCCACCGAGTCAATGCGCATCCATGCATCCACATAGGGAAACTTTCCGAGCTCGGCGGCATCCGCCCACTCGACGAAACACCCCGCGACGATCACGCGTCTCGTTTCAGGCGAAGCTTCTTTCCAGCGGCGGACTCCGCGAATCGTTTTCGCCGCCTCGTTCCGGGCGTCTTCGAGAAATGCACAGGTATTGATGAATTGAATATCCGCATCCGTATCCGAGGATGTCAGCCCGAACCCTTCGCAGAGAAAAGAGGCCGACGCGACTTCCGTATCGACGAAATTCTTCGCGCATCCGAGACTCGTCACTTTGACCATGCCGCGCACTTCCATGCCGGAAGAATCCGCCGTATCATTTTTTATCCTGCTCAAAATAGTACTCCGCATTTGCAAATGAATATAATTCATCTGATAACTTACACCAAGATTCATTTTTAGCAAGTGAGGGGTTTTGTAAAAGTTGAAAAACGAAGAATGGACTTGCAGGACAATGCGATTGCCGGAACTCCGGCGGCGGGGAACGGAAAGCCAAAACGATTGAGTTCCGTCTCATGTTCTTCTGTCTGTCATAGAGACATGATTCGTGTTATTCCGGACTTCCGGCAAATGCATCCGGAACGGCGCCGGCATATCATACTGGACGAAATTCGGATTTCCGATATTGATTTTGATACGGAATCGTGATATATTACCGTTTGTATTTTTTATACACAAAATGTGGAGGTGTATTTTAATTATGGGTAACGAATTTTCCTATCTGTCGGAACTCGGCAGTGAGAAGGGAGACCTGATCAAAGGTCTCCAGCTCGTTCAATCGCGTGAAGGCTACGTCTCGGACGACGCCATTCGTGCAATTTCCAAACATTTTTCCATTGCCGAGGCTGAAGTAGAAGGTGTTCTCACATTCTATGCCCAGTTCAAACGCACGAAACCCGGAAAATACAAAATCTGTGTCTGCGACGGAACCGCCTGCCATATCAAAGGGTCCATCCTGATTCAGGACTGGCTCTCGTCCGCGCTCGGAATCTCCGACGGGCAGACCACCGAAGACGGCATCTTCTCTATTGAAACCGTCGCCTGTCTCGGCTGTTGCAGCCTTGCCCCGGTCATGTCCGTAAACGGCAAGGTCTACGGCAAGCTCAACCGCAAGAGCCTTCTCAAGATTTTGAGCGACTACAGAAAGATGGAGGAGTAACTGCATCATGGCTGATATCAGAAGAATCAAAGTCGGTACCGCTTCCTGCGGTCTTGCCGCCGGAGCCGCCGATGTTCTGGACGCATTCAAACGCCTCGCCGGAAATACGCCGGTCGTAGAGGTCGGATGCATCGGGCACTGCTATGCCGAGCCGATGGTCGAAGTCGAGCTCAATGACGGAACTTCCGTTTTCTATTCCTCCGTCAAAGGCGACGACAAAAGTGTGAACTCCATTCTCGCCCTCTCCGAAGAAGGGCGCTTCCAGATCCCCGCGGAAAGAGCGGCGCTGGAAAAACTCAATGTGACACGTCTTTCCGGCCGCATCGACCCCAAGGACATTGAAGAATACAAAGCCAACGGCGGATTCACCGCGCTGAAAAAGGCATTTGAACTCAAGCCTGAAGGCGTAATCGAAGCCATGAAGAAATCCGGGCTGCGCGGACGCGGCGGCGCCGGTTTCCCGACCGGGACAAAATGGTCTTTCCTCGCAGCGAAACAGGCGGAGGAAAAAATCCTGATCATGAACGCGGACGAAGGCGACCCCGGCGCGTTCATGGACCGTTCCATGATGGAATGCGTTCCATTTCAGGTCATGGAAGGGATGCTGATCGGCGCTTATGCCACCGGCGCGACCAAGATTTTCATCTACTGCCGCGCGGAATATCCGCTGGCGATCAAGCATCTGAACATTGCAATCGACGAACTCAAGAAACAGGGATACGACAAACTGCCGGGACGCAGCAAGCCGCTTGACATCATGATCAAGGAAGGCGCCGGGGCATTTGTCTGCGGCGAAGAAACCGCGATGATCGCCTCCCTTGAGGGCAAGCGCGGACAGCCCCGTTTCCGTCCCCCGTTCCCGACCGACAAAGGCTGGAACGGTTATCCGACCGCCATCAACAACGTTGAAACTTTCGCAAATGTCCCCGTCGTGATCTCCGATCCCGACGCATTCGCGGCTCTCGGTTCCGAGCGCAGCAAGGGAACAAAGATTTTCGCTCTCGCAGGCGACCTGAAGAACCCCGGACTGACCGAAGTTCCGATGGGCATCACGCTTGCGGATATCGTTTACAAGATCGGCGGAGCAGACCCCGGAACGGTCAAGGCAGTTCAGACGGGCGGACCGTCCGGCGGCTGCATTCCCGCGGACAAGTTCGATGTCAAGGTCGATTACGACTCCCTGAAGGAGCTCGGCGCGATCATGGGCTCCGGCGGACTGATCGTCATCGGCAACAACCGCTGCATGGTTGAAACCGCACGTTACTTCCTTGATTTCACGCACCGCGAATCCTGCGGAAAATGCACGTTCTGCCGCGTCGGCACCACGCGCATGTTTGAAACGCTGGAAAACATTACAGCCGGCAAAGGGAAACCGGAAGACATCGACTTCCTCGAAGACATCGGCAACAAAATCAGAAAAGGCTCGCTGTGCGCCCTCGGGCAGACCGCGCCGAATCCCGCGCTTTCCACGATCCGCTACTTCCGCAACGAGTATGAGGCACACGTGAAAGACGGTTACTGCCCGACGTTCCAGTGCGCCGCGCTGTCCGACGTCAAGCTTGACCAGAGCAAATGCATCAAGTGCAAGCTCTGCATCAAGACCTGTCCGGTGCAGGCGATCAGTGACGATTTCGTGGTGGACAACTCCAAGTGCACACGCTGCAACACCTGTATGGAAGTCTGCCCGAAAAAGACCATTCACCGCGTGAAAAAGGGTGACGGTTTCTATTCCAACCTCAGCAAATAACCGATGGAGTTTATCTGAAATGGCTGATATCAATTTCATATTGGACGGAAAAGCGGTGACTGCCGCGCCCGGAGAAACGATTCTCTCCGTCGCAACGAAAAACGGGATCGAGATCCCGACCCTCTGCTTCAACGGCAGGGTATCCCGCACAACCGCATGTTTCGTCTGTGTCGTCAAAGACAAGAAAACGGGACGCTTCCTGCCGTCCTGCTCCGCCTGTCCGGTCGAAGGACAGGAGGTCGATGCATCTTCGGACGAAGTCAGGGACATGCGCAGAACCGCGCTCGGACTGCTTCTTTCCGAGCACACCGGCGACTGCGAAGCCCCCTGTACCATGGCATGTCCCGCACACGCCAGCGTGGAGGAGTATGTCCGCGCCGGACGCCAGGGAGACTTCAAAAAAGCGCTTGAGATCATCAAACAGCGCATTCCCCTCCCCATGTCCATCGGGCGTGTCTGCCCTCGCTTCTGCGAAAAGGACTGCCGCAAGAACGTGACCTCCAAACCGGTCTCGATCAACGATTTCAAGCGTCTTGCCGCAGATCTTTATTATGAAGAATACATGGAAGAACTTCCTGAGCTCAAAGATAAGAAAGTCGCAATCGTCGGCGCGGGTCCTGCCGGACTCTCCGCCGCGTATTATCTGCGCAGGCTCGGCTATGGTTCCAGAATTTTCGAGCGCATGCCCGAAGCCGGCGGTATGCTCCGTTACGGAATCCCTGAATTCCGTCTCCCGAAAGCGACACTCCGCAAGGAGCTTGAACACTTCAAGAAAATGGGGATCGAGATTGAAACAGGCAAAGAGCTCGGCAGAGATTTCACGATCGAGTCTTTGAAAAAAGAGTATCAGGCTGTCATCGTGACGGTCGGCTCCTGGGCGTCCAGCTCCATGAGAATTGACGGTGAAGAACTCGCACAGCAGGGTATCAAATGGCTGGAGGGCGTCGCCTCCGCCAACTGGAAAGGCTGTGCGAATCCCGGTAAAACGGTCGTGGTCGGCGGTGGAAACACCGCAATGGACTGTGCAAGGACGGCGCTCCGCCTCGGCGGCGATGTCACAGTCGTTTATCGCAGAACCCAGAAGGAAATGCCTGCGGAACAGCTCGAAGTCCTTGAGGCGATGGAAGAAGGCGTGAAGTTCGAGTTCCTGACCGCTCCGCTCTCGCTAAAGAAGAATGCGGACGGCAAGCTGGCTCTGACCTGCCAGAAAATGGTGCTCGGCGAGCCCGACGCCTCCGGCAGACGCTCCCCCGTTCCCCAACCCGGTTCGGATTTCGATATCGCCTGCGACACCGTGATTGCCGCGATCGGGCAGCGCACCGTCGCACCGTCCGAAGTGAACAAAGACAAGCGCGGCAATATTGTGATCGGCAAAGACATCCGCTGTGCAGACGGCGCCGTCTTTGCCGCCGGCGACTGCGTGACAGGCCCCAAAACAGTGGTGGAAGCGGTCGCAGCCGGGCACAATGCCGCAGACGCCGCGGCTGCCGCAATGGAAGGGAAAACCTACGAGGTTCCCGCGATCTTCAACGTTTCCCGCGGACACTGGAGCTCCCTTGAAAAGAGCGATCTGGTATTCCTGCGCGAAGTATCCGATGCGGACCGCGTCAAGCCGGATTATATTTCAATGGAAAAACGCAGAACGACCTTTGAAGAGCTTTTCCCGACAATCCCTGCGGAGAAAATCGAGAAGGAAGGCGAACGCTGCATCGAATGCAGCTGCACGGCGAAAGGAGAATGCAAGCTCAAGAAATTCTCCGAGAAATACTGCGCCGCCCCCGATATGTTCAGCGGTTCCAAACCCGTTGCGGCTGTGGATACACGCCATCCTTACATTATTCACGACCGCAAGAAATGCATCCGCTGCGGAATTTGTGTAAAGACCTGTTCCGAGATCGTGAACAAGAATCTGCTTGCGGCGATGAAGCGCGGATTCAACACACAGGTCGGTACGGCATTCGACCAGGGACTCCAGTCCTACTGCACGGACTGCGGCGCCTGTATCGAAGCGTGCCCGGTCGGAGCTCTCGACTGGAAGAAGAAAGACTGAAACGGTCTTTTTCTCTGACTTCGGAAAGCGGCGGAAACGCCGCTTTTTTTATGCCTGCAATCTTCCTGAAATCAGTTCGTCTGCTGCCGGGAAGCCGTTCTCATTGTCAGAAAACCGATTCCGGCAATGACGGCGAAAGAGGAAAGAATGCCCCATAGAATCAGCGGAGCGCCGGAATAGGACTGGAACACCAGCGAACCGATCCACGGACCGACCGCCATGCCGATTCCGCGCACCAATCCGAGAGTCGCCATGCTTCTTCCGACTCCGCCTTGCGGAGCCAGCCGGCTGACCTGCGTAAAAAGCGCCGGCTGGACAATCACCTCGCCAAGCGTCAGCACAAATACAGCGGTTCCGAGCGACCAGCCGCCGGTACAGAAAGCCAGCGAAAAGTAGCCGAGCGCATACAGCGCCGCGCCGGAGAGCAGACGCAGGGACTGATGCATGCGGATGCGGTCCAGCAGTTGTGTGACCGGCAACTGAAAGAAGATAATCGTAAAACCGTTGACGGAATAGACCAGCCCCAGCGTATCGCGGCTGACCCCGACCACGCCGGTCGCGTAGACCGACAGCACAGAATAAAGCTGGGAAGTCAGCAGGAACAGAAGAAAACTGCTGATCAGGAGCTTCAGCAATGTGGAATTCCGCAAAATACTCCAGACAGTGGATTTGTCCTCTGCTTTCGAGGCGGCAGAGACGGCTTGCGGCACCTCCCGGCAGCAGTGTCCGGTGTAAAACGTGCCCGCCATGCAGAGAATGGCAGTGATTGCGAACATCAGCGAAAACGGCGTCCGCGCGAGAAACGCCCCCAGCATGGGCCCTACCGCCCAGCCGATGTTGGTGCCGATTCTGATTTTACTGTACACCCGGGGGCGCTCCTCCGGCGTCGTCAGATCCGTCAGATAGGAGTCCGCCGCGACCTGAAAAAAAGTTCCGACTCCCGCATTGATCATCAGAATCACGGCAAACAGCCAGAACGGCGCCTGCAGGAAAGCCAGCGCCGCCAGAATCAGGAAAAGCGCCGCGCGCGAACTCTGCCCGAACTGCATCATGAAACGTCTGCCGATCCGGTCGGTCAGCCACCCCGAAACCGGCGGCGCAAGAATTACGGCAAGCCCCATCAGCGGAAAGATCGTTCCGACCACATCCATAGGGATGTTGCGCTCCTCATGCAGATAAATCGGAATGAACGGGTAAACAATCGAATATGCCAGCGAGTTGATCGCCCATGCCGCAGCCAGTGACGTGGAACGGTTGTCATGTTTCATTTTTGCAGTGCAGTCTCTCTGTTTTCCTGGATTTGAACTTTCTGCTTTGACAGAAAATATAAAAGCCGCCGGAGAGGAATTCCGGCAGCTTTCCGGTAATTTCACCCGGCGGAGGATTTATTTCAATCCCAGCAGAGGATAGGATACTTCCGCGATGCTCCGTGCGATTTCATCAAGCACTTCCGGAGAGTATGCCTTGATATGAAATTCCTGAAGAATAGCCTTTTTGGAAACCATGGTATATTGAATCTGTGCAATGACGAGCCTGCGCCAGGCATAAGCCTGCTCCTCCGTAAGTTTCGGGTTGAGGCGCATCGCAAACTGATTCAAGGAGTCCCGCGCCTGCGTCAGGCGGGCATCGACAATTTTCCCGGCATCCTTGCCGGCATCAATCAGAAGCCTCGTATAAAACGCCGGCAGAAAAGGAAATTTTCTGTTGCAGTGTATTTCCCTCAGATAAGAGGCTATTGCCGTCACAAGAGCATTAACCACGCTCTTTCTGTCTTTTTTTCTGCACGCATTCAAAGGCGCCACGATCTCCAGAGCGCGCTCCTTCGACATGAGAAAGGCATTCAGCGTTTCCAGATAAAGATTATGCTTGACACCGAAATGATAGACAAGCGAGCCCAGTCCGATACCGGAAGCCTCGGTGATATCACGGAAAGACGTGCCGTCATATCCGCGCTCAGCGAAAAGTTTTGCAGCCGCCTTAAGGATATTCTTCCTCGTCTCAATTCCATTGGCATTGAAACGCAGTCCCGACCGCTGTCCCTTCCCGATGTTAAGCTTCTTCATCGTTCTTTTCTCCATGATTGTAACTTCCCCGTTATCCCCATCCATTGCCTTATTCCACCCTGCTACCCAATATCCGAAAATATCGTAAAGTAAACATAGTAACCTACATCGGCTTTTCAAAAAAATCAATCCGTTTTCAATATTCTCCTGTAAAAAACAGTAATCTCCGGGTATTTGCCCCCTATCGTATGACAAATCCATTTTTATTTTCCGCAGACAATGCTATCTTATATTCCGACACCCAAAAAAGGAGGAAACCATGTACGGAAAACTCGCTTCACTGTTCGCCGCAGCGGCAACGTTGTTTTGCACCGGATGCACTGTAACCTCATCCATCGCCCCGCCCTTTGATGAACAGACCTCACTTTCACCGCAGGAATTTTACGGCAACTGGGTTTGCCATACAGATTCAGACACTTACAATATCGTGATCTCCCCGCTCAAGGACTCCCAAAATGAGGTCTTGATCCAGATGATTCAAAATCCCAAAAACAAACAAAAGGATTTCAATGAAAAATGGGCGCCGCTTTATGGATGTTTCTCAAAAATCAAGGGCAGAGTATTTTTGACGGCGACAGTCCATATCGCACAGGTGCTGCAGGACGCAAAGTATAATGAGGAAGCCATCTGGATGCTCACTCCGCGCTTCTATCTTCTGCAGTTGAGCCCCGCAGGCAACGGATTCGATCTTCAGTTCGTCACGTTTGCAGAGTTCAGCAATAAACAATGGAAACCTGCCGGAAAGAGTGTCAAAATGCAGGATGGACTTCTCCTGAATTCGGCAAAAGAGATCCGGACAATGCTGGAGAAAGGTGAATATATGACGGACCGGACAGTCTACCATGTGATCCGCAAGCAGGCGGAAACCGGACAACAGGGGAATTGACTTCCTGCCGGATCGTCATAATTTTTTACGGGCGAGGGTCCGGCAGAATGACCCCCCGCTTCGTTTTTCAAAAAAAGTTTTCCTGCCGCATCAGTTTCCGGGAATGCGGAAATCGCGGACCTGCGGCACTACGGACTCGCAGTTTTCAAGAAACCAGATGGAAAATTCCGTCTGACGGATTCCAAACAACGGGTCCGCGACGTGACTGACTTTCGTGCCAAGCTCATTCAACGTCTCAAAAATCAGCAGAACGTCGTGGCTGATTGCGCGGATCTGCCTCATGACAGCCTGCCAGTCCAGTATGCCCTGTCCGGGGAACCAGTGCATCTCATCCACGCCGTCATAATCATTGATGTGGAACGTCCGGATACGCGGCGCAAGCACTGCAATGATTTCCGGCAGTTCACGCCAGCGGTCCATGATATGGTTCACGTCCATGCAGATTCCGACAAGCTCCGGGTCAAAACGCGACATGATCGTCTGCAGTTCCTCCACGCAATTGCCGATGCAGGTCCGGGGCAGATATTCGACATTGACTGAAAATCCCAGTTCAGCGGCAAGCGGCAGCAAATCCTCAATGGTCCGGCATGCCTGATCAATGCGCACCGGATGCTCGGCAAGCGGCGGTTCATTGCTGGCATGGAGAGTCACATGAGGCGCCATCATATCGGCATGGGAACGGATCAAACGTATGAAACGTGCGGCAACTTCCCTGCGCGCCGTTTCGTCCGGCGCAGACGGGTCCCAGGAGACACCACCGCCGTAGAAAGGCAGATGCACGCTGGAAGAACGGACTATCTTCTCTTTCAGGAGCGACCGCGTCAACTCACGCGAAGCCTCCGCCTGAACACTTTCCACCGTGTAAGGAGTAAACGACAATTCGAGATTGTGCAGTTTGGATTTCCGGAACGCATCCGCCAGCGCCGGAGTCATAAGTCCTCCGAAAGAACCGAGTGAAACAGCATACGAAATCATGAACCTTCTCCCATTTAGAGTGTTAAACTCCATTATGATAATCTGTATCTGGAAGAAATCAAGCATTCCCCGCAGGCAAAAGACAAAAAATATGACAGTGCCGGCAGACCTGCATGATATTTCCCATTTCCGGCCCCGGTATTTCATATTGCAGGCGGATTCGCAAAACGGAGAGAAATGAAAATCGGAAAGCCCGTAATAGATATTTTTTTATCCATTGAATCTGAGCGATTTACAGAGAGAAAAACATTTTTGAAAATTCTGTTTTCCGAGGCTTGATTTTCACAAAATATACTTTATCCTAGAATCTGAAAGCTCTATGTGACGAGCGATTTGGATCAATGAGAGGGAGGTTTTTTCATGAGTGATCAGTGTTGTTGCGGTTCCGATCCCGGGACCATGCCGCCGGAATTAAAACAGAAATTCGATGAGCTGGACCTGTACATCGCAGAGCTTCGCCCCGACGACAATCCGGAACGAAGCCGCGGTTTTCTTATTCAAATCCTGCACAAGGCGCAGAATCTTTTCGGATATCTGCCGGAAGAAGTCCAGAAATTTGTCGCCGCCCGCCTCAAACTGTCGCCTGCGGAAATCTACGGCGTCATCAGCTTTTACAGCTACTTTACAGACAAGCCCGTCGGACGCTATAAGATCAATGTCTGCACAGGAACCGCCTGTTTTGTCAAAGGCGCCTCCAAAGTCCTTGATGAATTCAAGCGCCGCCTTGATATCAAAGAAGGGGAGACCACCGGGGACGGAAAATTCTTTCTCGGCGCACTGCGCTGCGTAGGAGCATGCAGTCTTGCCCCCGTCGTCATGGTAAACGACAAGGTCTATGGAAACATGACGGCGGAAAAAGTTGCGGACATCCTGAAAGAGTGTACGGAATGAGTCCGTTTTTCAGGACCGGAGAAATTTAACAACGAGAAAAATTCATCAGGAGTAAATCAAACATGAAAATAGAATCACCTGCCCGGTTGAAGAAAACGGCGGAAGAACTTCAGGCACGCCCCGCGCCGCCGGTAAAACTTCTTGTCTCAATGGGCACCTGCGGGATTGCGGCGGGAACCGCATCCGTTTTGAAGGCAGTCAAAGAGGAAGTCACAAAACGCCGCCTCGAAAATGCCGTGGAGGTCGTCGAAGTCGGTTGTATGGGGCTCTGCTATGCGGAACCCACACTGATGCTGCTCGACCGGCACACGGGGCGCCGCCTCATCTACGGGGATGTCACTCCGCAGCAGGTTCCCTCCATCCTTTCAGCGGGGACCGCGGAAGCCGCACCCGGCACCCGCACCATCGAACGCAACTGGTATTATCCTGAATTTGAAACTCCCGCCGCCGGAGAACTTCAGGCTCGAATCGTCCTGCGCAATACCGGACGCATCAATCCGGAAAGTATTGAGGAATATATCGTGAATGACGGTTATACGGCGCTTGCAAAAGTATTGACCGCAATGAAGCCGCAGGATGTTATCGACGTCATTACAGCTTCAGGTTTGCGCGGGCGCGGAGGCGGAGGCTTCCCCACGGGACGCAAGTGGCAGTTCGCCGCGCAGCAGCCCGCGGGAGAAAAGTTCATCATCTGCAACGCCGACGAAGGCGACCCCGGCGCATTCATGGACCGTGCGGTACTGGAGGGCGATCCCCACACGGTCCTGGAGGCAATGGCGATCGGCGGTTATGCGATCGGAGCGCAGACAGGCGTCATCTACATCCGCGCGGAATATCCTCTGGCGGTCAAACGCCTTGAAAACGCGATCCGGCAGGCGAAAGAAAACGGTTTTCTCGGCAGAAATATCATGGGAAGCGGATTCGATTTCAATATTGAGATCAAATTCGGGGCGGGCGCATTCGTCTGCGGCGAGGAAACCGCGCTGATTCACTCCATCGAAGGCAAACGCGGCGAACCCACGGTGAAGCCCCCCTTCCCTGCGGTCGAGGGACTCTGGAAACGCCCGAGCGTAGTCAACAACGTTGAAACTTACGCCTGTATCGCGGCAATCATCCGCAAGGGTGCGGAATGGTTCCGCTCGCTCGGCACGGAAGGCTCCCCCGGAACCAAAGTCTTTGCACTCGCGGGCAAAATCTCCAAAGTCGGGCTCGCCGAAGTGCCCATGGGAATGACTCTGCGCCGGATCATCTATGAGATCGGAGACGGCATCAAATACGGCAGGCAGTTCAAAGCGGTTCAGACCGGCGGGCCGTCCGGCGGCTGCATTACCGCCAAAAACATCGACCTGCCGATCGATTACGAATCACTGAAAGCAATCGGCTCCATGATGGGGTCCGGCGGAATGATCGTCATGGATGAAGACGACTGCATGGTCAATATCGCAAAATTCTTCCTTGAGTTCACGCTGGATGAATCCTGCGGGAAATGCACCCCCTGCCGGATCGGCAACCGGCGCATGTATGAAATGCTGGAAGAAATCACGGACGGGCGCGGCACGCCGGAGACGCTGGAAAAGCTGAAAACGCTCTCCGCCACAATCAAGGATACGGCATTGTGCGGGCTCGGACAGACGGCTCCGAATCCGGTGCTTTCCACGCTGAAAAACTTCGAGGATGAATATCTGGCGCACGTCAATGAATCACGCTGTCCGGCGGGAAGCTGCTCCAAACTCATCCGCTACGAAATTTCCGATAAGTGCGTCGGATGCGGATTATGCCTCCGCCGCTGTCCGGTGAACTGTATCACGGGCGAGCGCAAAATGCGTCACCGGATTGATGAATCGAAGTGCATCAAGTGCGGAGTCTGCTTCCAGACCTGCAAGTTCCACGCCGTGGAAAAACGTTAATCACACCGTCAAGGAGTTTTTTATCTATGAATGTCAATCTGAAAATCAATGACCGCCCTGTCACGGTGGATGCAGGAAGCACCATCCTTGAAGCTGCGGAAAAACTGGATATCAAGATTCCGACCCTATGCCATTTCAAAATGGACTGTTTCCATGTGGAACACCGCAGCGCCTCCTGCCGCATCTGCGTCGTCGAGGTCAAGGGACGCCCGAATCTCGCTCCGGCGTGCAGTACGCCGGTCATGGAAGGCATGGAAGTCAAAACCAATACCCTGCGCGCGATCAATGCGAGACGAACAATTCTCGACCTTCTTCTGTCCGATCATCCGAAAGACTGCCTGACCTGTCCCAAGAATCTGAACTGCCGTCTTCAGGAGCTTGCACAGGAGATGGGGCTCCACCATCTGCTTTTCAAAGGGGAACAGTCCATTTACAACAAAGACCTCTCCAGCAACGCGATCGCCCGCGATCTGGATAAGTGCATCATGTGCCGCAGGTGCGAGACCGCCTGCAACTCTGTCCAGACGGTGGGCGTCCTTTCAGGAGTGGGACGGGGATTTAAAGCGGTCGTCGCACCTGCCGGCCTTCGCCCCCTCGCGGAAACGGAATGTGTCTTCTGCGGACAATGTGTTCAGGCGTGCCCGGTCGGCGCACTCAGCGAGATTGATTACAAATACCCGGTCTGGCGCGCGCTGAACGATCCGGCAAAGACCGTCGTTGTTCAGACCGCCCCCGCGGTGCGGGTCGCAATCGGCGAGTCTTTCGGCATGGAACCGGGGTCCGTCAGCACAGGCAAGATGGTGGCGGCGCTCCGTATGCTGGGCTTCGACAAGGTGTTCGACACGGATTTTGCAGCCGATCTCACGATCATGGAGGAAACCACCGAGCTCATCGACCGTGTCAGGAACAACCGCGATCTCCCGATTCTGACAAGCTGCTGCCCCGGCTGGGTCAAATTCCTGGAGCATCAGTTCCCGGAACTGATCTACATGCCCTCCACGGCAAAATCCCCCCAGCAGATGTTCGGCGCAATCACCAAGAGCTACTATGCGCAGAAAATCGGCGTCGCCCCGGAAAACATCACCGTCGTATCGGTCATGCCCTGCCTTGCAAAGAAATATGAGGCGTCGCGGGAGGAGTTCGCCCCCAACGGCATCCGCGACGTGGATATCGTAATCTCGACCCGCGAACTTGCGGACATGATCCGGGAGGCGGGTATCCAGTTCGACCAGTTGGAGGAGGAACAGTATGACTCTCCCCTCGGAGAATCCACAGGCGCGGCGGTCATCTTCGGAGCCACCGGCGGCGTGCTGGAAGCGGCGCTCCGCACAGCGGCGGACTGGATCGCGGAACAGGATCTTCAGGAAATCGACTTCAAGGCGATCCGCGGGCTTGACGGAATCAAGGAAGCCACGGTCAAAGTCGGCGGACTTGAACTCAAGGCGGCGGTCTGCTCCGGACTGGGCAACGCACGCAGGCTTCTGGAAAAGATCAAACGCGGCGAAGCGAATTACCATGCAATCGAAATCATGGCATGTCCCGGCGGCTGCCTGAACGGCGGCGGACAGCCCTATCATCACGGAGATACCACCATTCTGGAAAAACGCATGGAAGCGCTCTACCGCGACGATGCAAGACAGCCGGTCCGGAAATCACATCAGAATCCTTCGATCAAAAAACTGTATGAGGAGTTTCTCGGAGAGCCGGGCAGTCACTGCGCTCACAAGCTTCTTCATACGACTTACATCGACAGGAAACACATGAAAAAGGAAGAGGCGGCAGTCTGAAAAACAACGGCAAGCCTCACTTAACGGGGCTTGCCGGTCAATATCATTCTACAATTGCCGCGGTTCCGGCTGAACCGGCGGCTCCAGTTCCAGGAGAGTGCAGCGGATCATTCTATAAGGTCCGTCCACTCCGGCGGGAGAAAAGATTTCCAGTCCGATCCGCGGAGTATGCAGAAGCAGATCCCGCTTCAATGTATACCGGAATGATCGCCTGTAAGCAGCAATCTCCCAGGAGTCGCCGTAATGGAGAATTTTCGATTCGCCGGAACGGTTTTTCAGGCTCAATGCGTCATTCGTGAAACTGATCGACTGCAATACAGGAAATTTACGCTTGTCCTGAATATCGAAAAAACGTTTTGAGTCCGCCAGAGAAGAAGAGTAGACAATAGAATTTTCCGGTTTCTCCGGAAAATAATGAATCATGTATTCCAGATAAAAATCATACAGCCCGCGCGGCCCGTTCACGACATGCACATAATAAACCTCTCCGTCCTGCGGGGAGGAGTCGCCCGACAGGAAAACAAACGGTTTTCTCAGTCGGACCGCGATCTGTTTCAGCTCCCGATAATTATGTTTCAGGGACGGCGGGCTCAGGATGCAGCTCACATTTTCAAGAACAAAACCGCTGCGCCTGACTTTCCGGACAACGCCTTTGAAAATCATGGCGGCATACATATTGGAAAAAATAGAGTTGTTCCTGTTGAACTCTTCGATCAGTTTTCTATGTTCGGCAAACCATTCGGACTCTTCGATCCGGTCCCGTTCCGCTTCTCCCTCGCGGCAACCGGAAAAAATAAAACAACTGAAAAATATCAGGCTGAAAAATATCGGCATTTTTTCCATATTGCTCTCCGCTTTACTTTATATTCCCGGCATTGTGAAAGATCAATCATTGCAAGCCGTATGGCAGAAATGGTACCCCGAACAGGATTTGAACCTGCGACCAACAGTTTAGGAAACTGCTGCTCTATCCCCTGAGCTATCGGGGCGAAAAATGCTAATTCTTCGTTGAATCCAATACTATATTACTTCTTTCCCCGATTTTCAAGTTTTTTTCTGCGATAATCGCAATAAGAAAAACAGCAGTTTGAAAAAACTCCCGGCGGCAAACCGGGAGTCTTCAAGGATAAGCCAATGCCGGTTATTCATTCACGACGGCAACTTTGATTCCCTTCATCTGCACATTCGTTTCAAGCGCTTCCTTGATCTGAGAAAGCGGGAAGTGGTGCGTGACAAACTTCTCAACAGGAAGCCCGATCGCTTTTGCCCTGCGGAGAAAATCGAATGTCGTCGGATAATCCTGCGGAGTATAAACCCAGGAACCGACGGCTGTAACTTCTTTGTTGCAGAGGTCGTAATGCGGATTGATCGAACAGTTTCCGCCGTCAAGGAAGAATCCGACTTCACAGAGGCCTCCGCCGCGGCGGATCATCTTCCATACGCTCGCATGGGCTGCCGGAACACCGGTGCACTGGAACGCAAATTCCGCGCCGAGGCCATCCGTCGCCGCCTTGATCTCCTCCAGCATCTTGCCGAAGTCCGGATATTTCGTGAAGTTGAACGTATGAGACGCTCCGAGAGTCCTGGCAATCTCAAGACGGTTGTCATTGCCGTCAAGAGCGATGATGTTCTCGATTCCAAGCGTGCGGACAACCGCCATCACCATCAAGCCGATGGGACCGCAGCCTTGAATCAGCACTGTCGTATTGAATTTGAGAAGCCCGGTTGTTTTGGCACGTTCCACGGCATGGACGGCAACCGCGGCAGGCTCCACCAGCATCCTCTGGTCAAGCGTCATGCCCGTCACG
The DNA here is from genome assembly GCA_003526375.1 of Lentisphaeria bacterium. GTDB lineage: Bacteria > Verrucomicrobiota > Lentisphaeria > Victivallales > UBA1829 > UBA11452. The sequence goes on along the minus strand of DPDG01000077.1, from coordinate 112,549 downwards.
TTGAAGAAAGTAGAGCCTTTGCGGATCACCATGTGAGTGGCGAAATAACCGTTCAGGTGAATATCGTCGTCGGGGAAAAGCCCGTAAACGCCGCAGTGTTCGCAGAGATTCGTGCGGGCAGGCGTATTCTTGCATGCGGAACATTTGCCGCAGGGGATGATGCATGTCACAAGTTTGTCGCCGAGCTTTACCGGCTTGCCGGCGGAATCGGTCTTCACATTCCTGCCGAGCTTGATGATCTCGCCGGAACCTTCGTGCCCGAGAACAACCGGGCAGAGTCCGAACGGGTCGCGTTTGTATTCATGTCCGTCGGTACCGCATACGCCGCAGCCTTCCACTCTGATGAGAATCTGGTCATCATCGATTTCAGGGACGGGATATTCTCTGAATTCAAATTCACCGGGTTTGACGAGATACGCGAGTTTTGCCATTTCAGCCATTTTTACTCTCCAGTTCTTTTTATTTTACTAGTGTTCAGAGGTTCACATATTCCAGAGAATCTTCTATCGTATGCAGTGAAATATATCACAGTGCGCAGAAAATACAAGAATATTCCCCGGACAAAAACCGGGAAATAAGACAAACAGGATGTTTATGAAAAACAGGGCAGACAAGACGGAACCCGGTCTTTGCGCATCAGGGGCTTCTCCCGGATTTTTTGCAGCGGCGCCCTGTCCCTGCAATCAGGAACGGTTGAAGATATAAGGAACGAAACTGTTGGAAACGGGCATTCCCTGAAGCTGGTCCTGAAGCATCTTCACTGCGGTTTCCGCAAGGGAACGAAAGTCCTGCCGCATGAATGGAATCCCCGCAGCCGCCGCATAATCATGCAGGGGATAGCACCACGGAATCAAAGCCGCCTCCGGGCGCAATGCCTTCAGTATCTTGTAAAGCCGGTTCCCGAAAGCTTCCACGGGAGCGATGACGGCGGTGCAGTCCGCAGGCAGTTTTTCCACATAGCGCTCCAATGGAACGGCATTCAGAAAACGGCTCTCCGTCCTGATCACCGAACCGCGAAGCCGCCCCCCATACCCTGCCGTGTATTCCTCGAAAGCTCCGGCACGCACGAGATTATTCAGCGTGTTCATATTGGTAATCAGAAGCGAAATGACGCGATGCCCTCTGCCGTATAAGAAATCCACGGCATCACGAATCGCCTTGCGGTCATCGGAACAGACAGACGGCACTCCGCCGGAAAAATCGCTGTAATCATTGATGCAGACCAGCGGCTGGCTGCGTTTCTTTCCCCAGACCGACGCGATCCGGTCATACGGCAGCAGCGAAACCGCCCCGCAGATATAACGCTCTCCGATCATGTCCACATCGGAATCGAACAGAACCTCCACGCGGAATTCCGCTCTGTGCAGCTCGACCATGACCTCATGCAGCAAATGCATTGTATAAATGTCAAATCCATCAATATCCAGATTGGCGAACAGTGTCACGATCCTTTTTCCCGGCGTTCCGGTATACTTCATCTCCTCCGCCAGTGCGAGAATCTTTTTCCTGACCGCTTCGGAAATACCTTGCCGGTTGTTCAGTACGCGGGATACCGTCGCACAGGAACACCCCGCCTTTTTTGCAATCTGCCTGAGTCCGTTTGTCTTCATAATGCACATAATATATCTGAACAAAAATCCATTGCAAGTTTTTTGCATGACTTTTGCATCAATTACCTGAGAAAGCCTCTTGTTTTTATTTCAATTCTGACTATAATCTTATCCCAGAAGCTGAATCTGAAATAACTTAAAAGAGGTCAAGATGAAGAACAATCCGCATGTCAACGGGGAAAGCGCAAGGCAAAGAACAAGTATGAACCTGAATTCGGAATTATGTCATGATGAAAATGGTTTTCAGGGCTTCGCGGAGCGAGTCCCCCGCCATGATTTTGTTTCCAATGCTGAAATCTGTCGTAATTCGCGACCGGGAACGGTCTCCCAAAGGAGAACGCAGTCAATCCCTGCCCTGTCTGACTTCTCCCCTCTTTTTTCCATTGTTGAATTGTTCAAATGTTTTTCTACTTCTTCCTTTCCTGTTCCTTGTTCAATATTCTTACTTCGCAGGGTGAAAATAAGGATTTTCACCCTGATCGAACTCCTCATCGTGATAGCGATCATCGCGATTTTAGCCTCAATGCTGCTGCCTGCGTTGAACAAGGCAAGAGAAAAAGCACAGTCAACAGCCTGCATTGCCAATTTGAAGCAGATTTCACTCTGTTTTGCCCAATACCAAACGGATAACAACAGCTTTTATCCGGTCGCCAACGATTCATATTATACTACTTACAGCTCGAATTTGGGACTTCATACCTATGGCTGGAAATTTTATAATGCCGGTTATCTTAACAATGCAAAAGTGTTTTATTGTCCGACAATCTGGAGCCGTTGTGCTAATTCTGCCGGGTACATCGCAGACACGGCATATAGTAAACCAACAATTCATGGAGCATGGAACTCTGTCACCTATGCATATAATGGTTATTTCGGTGGAAGCCGTAATTGGTGGGAATACAAAACAGTGGTCAAAAGCGGACGGGAAAAAAATCCAGGAAAAAAGGCTGTAGTCTTTGATTCCATGATCTATTCTTCCACTTACAGTTGCTATGTTGGTACAGCTAATTTCAACAATATAGCTGGAGACAATCCGCCTCGCTGGAAAGAAATTGCCTCGCCGCATAATTCACCAAGACCAACCTCACCGGTAATGGGCACAACCAACATTATTTATGCAGACAGTCATGTCGCAGCTCTCAAGTATGCTCCCAATATACTGGACAGCAATATCAATCTGAAACCGTTTAATTAATGGAAAGCTGAAAATGTATAGAATGATTCTATTGGTTCTTTGCCTGATTACTGGAATTTCCAGCAAAGCCGCAGACGACTCCTCACTGATCTTCAAGGCAGGGTTCGACAATATCTCCGTACGGGCAGAAAAAGCCGCCGGGTGGGACGGTTCCAGAAACTTTGTTCCCGACACGCTCCAGCTCCGTATGCACGAAGGAGTTGCGGGCAAAGGAAATGCGCTGACTCTGAACAACAGAGAATCGGTCGTTTACAGCAACTACAAAAACCACAATCCCAGGCAGGGAACAATCTCTTTATGGATCGCCCCGAAAAACTGGTCGCCGGACAAGAAAAAGTTTCAGGTATTCTTCGACTCCGCATTTCCCGGAGGATGCCGTTTCCTGATCTATAAATTCATTCAGAATTCCCTGTTGCGTTTTGCCATTATCCTGGACAATAAGGAAATCGGCTATATCAACGTCCCCCTGAAAAATGCCGACTGGACGCCGGGGCGCTGGCACAAAATCGATGCCGTCTGGGACAATACCATGATGGCGCTTTATCTTGACGGCGCCCTGGCGAAGCAGATGCCATACACCCGGAATCCGCTGAAATTCAAGAATCCCGCCTCTTTCCCCGAAACACGGGAAAACGGCTCCATGCAGCTGGGAATGAAGAAAGGCTTTTCCCATGACCCGGACGATGTCACGGCATTCGATGAACTGGAAATCTACGACCGCGTGCTTTCTCCGGCAGAAATCCGGCTCAACTATGAAAAGTTCATCCCGCTTCCGAAAGCGAAACTCAGAAATCCGGAGGTTCCCGTTCCGACGGGAAAAGGAATCACCGTTGACGGCACACTCTCCCCCGGGGAATGGAAGGATGCCTCCTGCATACCGGTCATCAACCCGCTCGGCGGTAAAACCGCCTCCGGCGTTGCGGCGCAGGTTTTGATCAAGCAGGATGCGGAAAAACTGATGATCGGCGCGGAAATCACCGGCGGGGAACATGCCAATGTTTCCGGCAACGATCTGGTTGACATCTGGCGCGATGATTCTTTTGAAGTCCATATACTGACCTCGGACAAAAAACGTTATCAGTTCATCCTCAATTCCCGCGGAGCAATGTACGACGCCACGGTTGACCGGAGTGACGGGGTATACGATCAGTCCAGGCTCAACGCATCATGGAATTCCGGTGCGGTTCATGCAGCAAAGAAAGAGAACGGCAAATGGTCTCTTGAGCTTGCCGTTCCGAAGAAGAACATCGGAGCGCTCACGCCGGAGCTCGCCGTCAATTTCGGCGCGACACGTTACGGTGAAAAAGCCTCGCACGCAGTATGGGGAATGAACTGTAAAACCTTTTTCGATGAAAAGGGATTCGGGACTCTGAAACTCAGGAAAGATGCAAAGACGGTGCGTTTCGAGGGAATTTCCTTTCCCGAAGGAATGCTGGAAATACAGGCAGCTCCGGAAGTTCAGGCGGAACTGACCGGGGCGGGCGGAAGCAAAATACGGCGTCCGGCAAACATGGAAACGTGGAAAATCAATCTGAACGCCGGAGTTTACGATCTTTCCGCCTCCGCAAAAGATTTTTACTATGCCTCGCGGATCATCATGGATCAGCCGCTGATTCTCAATTACACCTGTTATGCGTCGAAAAGAAAAATTGAGGTTTCCGCCGATCTTTCCGGTGCGGGAGGAGAGATCAGAAAAGCATGGAAAGACGGAACTCTCACCGGCGTTGTCCGCCTGACTGACAGTCAAGACGGCGTAATTGCAGAAAATCAGCTTCCGCTGAAAGAACTGAAAAGCACTGCGGAACTGTCCCTGCCGCCGGAACTTCCCCGCGGCGGGTATCGGGTTTCCGCAGAAGTCACCGACGGCAAAGCGATAAAGCTGAATGCCCGGAAACGTTTCCGCGTGCCGGACATGACGCCTTACAAGTTGAAAGTCGGCACGGAACATACCGCGCCCGCGCCGTGGACTCCGGTAAAACAATCCGGGGAAAAAGAGTTTCAAGTCTGGAACCGTACTTATCTCTTTCAGGAGGGACCGTTCCCCGCCCGGATCGTCGCCGGAGGCGAGGATATGCTTCAGGAAGCGCCGGAACTGCTTTTTGAAGGCAATCCCGTCGTCTGGAAGGATTTCCGCATCACGGAGAGATATGACGATTTCTTCCGCTTCGAGGGAACGGGAAGCGCGCCGGGGCTTTCTTTCAAGTGGAGCTCGGAACTCTGTTTCGACGGACTGGTCAAAGTGAAAATCGCCATGAACCCGGAAAACGGCGCGGCGGCGATTCAGAACCTGAAACTGAGATGGTCGGTTCCGGCAAAATTCGCCCGCGCCATGCTGGAACCTCTCTACTCCCCGTGGAGAAACAAGGACGGCGCGCGTTATCGTTTCCCCTATGCCCACGGACAGGATTTCTTCATCTGGACCGTCGGTCTGGAGAAAGGTTTTCTCTGGTGGCCGGAATCCTGCGCGAACTGGAGCAATCCGGCGGGGCATAAGCAGTTTTCCATTTCCCGCAATGGCAATGCCGTCACGGTCACGGCAGATTTCATCACGAAGAAATCCGTGTTGAAGAAAGAAGCGCTGTATTCCATGGCGTTCATGGCGACTCCGGGACGCCCCGAACCGCTCCGGCGGCGGGATTTCAATCCGGGCCAGATCTGGGATTTCCTGAAATACGAGACACTCAAAGTGCAGTATTATGGAATCAACAAGAATCTGGCAGACTGTGCCACGGAACCATGGACGGGTCTTCTTCCGCTGAATCCGGAAAAATACCGGAAGCATATCGACATGATCGAATCGAAAGGTTCGCGTTACATGCCCTACTCCCAGCCGGCGCATACCGCGTCAATCGAGGAAAGCTACGACTGGTTCTTTCCCGAATGGCGGCAGAAACCGGGATTTCCCGTCGGCGGCGGAATCGAGTTCAAAACAGGGCTGTATTACGAACCGGAAGCCTGCTGCGCCCATACCGGCGCGGGCGATCTCTTTGTCTGGCGCGCAGACAAACTGCTGACGGATTTTCCAAAGCTTCCGGGACTGTATTACGATATCTGCGAAGGTCGTCTCTGTTGGAATACGCTTCACGGATGCGGCGGAACCGATGCCTTCGGGAATGCCTACGGCTCCTCCAATCTTCTGACGCACCGTGATTACTTCATCCGACTCAAACGGGTCCTGGAAAAGCATGGGAAAGACAAAGTTCTCTTTCTTCACGCGCACAACCGCTTCTCGCCGTTTACACACGGCATCGGAGACTATTGGCTTCCGGGGGAACAATACGCGGACGCCATTACGCAGAATCCGGAGCATTTCTACTGTGAAAACATTCCTGCGGGAGAATACCAGAGCGCTTACTACACGCCGATTCACGGCTCCGGCATCGTGTTCATGTCCGTCTATCAGATCACGATGTGGCGCCTGAAACTCAAGGAAAATTATTATGCCCCGCGATACGCATTGTCGATGCTGACTCCGGCATTGCTCCATGACATGAACATCAGCAACTGCTACATCAACCATAAAACCGTGGAGCGCTGGTGGATCATCAAGCATGACATCAACCTCGCGGATGCGAAATTCCACGGCTACTGGTTCTCCGGCGCGGTCAGATCGGATTCAGGCAAAGTATATGTGTCATGGTATGAATGGGAAAAGCCGTCGCCGTATTCACGGCTGCTGATCGTCGGCAATACCGGGAGAAAAGAACAGCCGGCGGCGCTGAAAATCAACTGGAAAAAACTCGGGCTCGCACCGGAAAAGGCGCGCCTCCATGATCTGTGGGAAAACAGGGAAATTTCCAGTCTTGATTCCCTGCGGGTCAAAGGCAACAATTTCCTCCTGATCGGGATCACTGCGAAATAACCGGAAAATCGTTCCGCCGCTTGTATCATGAAGGGACGGCATTATATTATGAAAAAGGTGAAGGTTTCATTTCATAACCGGGAACAGCCAGAAAGGAAATCCGATGTTCCGTTATATTTTACGCTACTACATCGATCCGGGATTTGCGGAAGACAAACGAATCGCGGAACTGCTGGAGCTCTGCAAAAAAGGCAGAATCGAAGAAGTCATGTTTTTCTACAATCCGGAAGAACTCTTTCAAGGGTATCCGGATGACGCCGAAGTCGAAAGCTGGTTCGCGCTGGCGAAGAAGGTGAAGGCGGCGCTTGACGGCGCGGGCATTCTGATGAGCATCAACCCGTGGACCACCACCGTCCATGTCAGCCGCGGGCGCAAGTTCACGGAAAAACAGCGGATGTTCCAGCCGATGGTCGGAGAAACCGGAACCGTATCGCCGATCACCGCATGTCCGTTCGATCCGCACTGGCAGGAGTGGCTTGCCTCGTTCTTCGCGCGGATTGCAAAGGAGATTTCCCCGACCGCAATCTGGGTCGAAGACGACTGGCGGCTCCATAATCATGAACCGTCCATGAAATACGGCGGCTGTTTCTGCCCGCTGCACCTCGCCCGCTTCGAACAGGAGACCGGCATCAGAACGGACCGGGAACAGCTCCTGAAAAACATTCTGGCTCCGGGAGAGCCGCATCCGTGGCGGAAACCGTGGCTGAAAGTCTGCCGCGACTCCCTGCTGGAACCCGCCCGCAGGCTTTATGAGAAAGTCCACGCGGCGAATCCGCAGGTCCGGCTCGGACTGATGAGTTCCGGTCCCGACGTGCACAGCGTCGAAGGCAGGGACTGGAATCTCCTGAAAGAGGCGCTTTCGCCGGATGCTCCGCTGCCGGTGCGCCCGCATCTGCCGCCCTATACGGAAGTCTATGCACTGGATGTCTCCCCCGCCGTGTCACGCCAGACGGTTTCCGAATATGACTGTCCCATTGAGATTTATCCGGAGCTGGAAAACTCTCCCCGCTGCGGCAAATATTCCAAAAGCGGCACGTTCAGCGTCTTCGAGTGCTATCACAGCGCGCTGTTCGGGTCCTCCGGCATCACGATCAATCACTATGACATGATGGGCAACGGGTTCTCGCTGGATTACGATTTTCCGGAATATCTCGCCGGTGCGAAAAGCGTTCTTGACGCATTGACCGCGCTGAAACTTTCCGACCGTGACTCCGAAGGCGTTCAGGTGCTCTACTCCCCCGGCATTGCGGAACACGTCCGCACTTCATCCGGCGGCTCCATGGCGGCGCTGGTGAACAGCTCCGTCGGCTGGAGCGGCGTTTTCTACAAGCTCGGCGTCTCGCACGGGTTGACGAAAGAGATTTCCGGCGCGGGAATCCGCGCGGTATCGAACCAGACTCTGCGCGCTTATCCGGATGAGGAGATCAGGCGGCTTCTTTCGGGAAAACTGATTCTCGATGCTCCGTCCGCTGAAATTCTTCTGGAAAGGGGATTCGGCTCCATGGCGGGAATCAAGTCCGCGGAATGGCGCACGCTGGACGGCGACGGTTACGCCTATGAAGAAATCGTCGGCGGCAAAGAATCGCTTTACGGCGTCGATACCCCGCGCATGAGCGCCTCGCGCTGTTCTGCGGAAGTCCTTGCCATGCAGACGGATGCCAAGGTGCTGAGCAAGATCTGCCGCTATGACCGTTCCGTGCTGTATCCGGGAGCGGTTTTCCATGAAAACGAACTCGGCGGACAGGTATTGACCATTGCCTATCCGCTGGACCGTTTGCAGTTCAATGTCGGGTATTTCAACAATTACCGCCGGATCTTCCTGCATGAGATCATAAGGAATCTCTTTCAGGAGAAAAACATCCTGCTGGGATGCGACGTGCCGCTTCAGGCTTACCGGAACCGGCAGCAGTCTCAGACAATCCTCGCATTGCTGAACCCGACTCACGACCCCTGCCGCAGGCTCCGTTTCTTCGCTCCGGGACTGAACCCGGCTCAGGCGGAATCTCTTGACCGTGATGGCGTCTGGCGGAAAACGGAACTGAAAGTCCAGGCGGACGGTTCGCTGGTCTGCGAACGGGAATTGCCGCCGCTGGATATGTTTGTCCTGAAATTCCGCACCTGACCGGCAGTAAAAAACGGGGCGTCCGCCGCCGGCAGGCGTCCCGTTTTTTTTGAGCGGAACCTCACTGACTTTTCTGCAGTTTCAGGATCAACTCCGCAGCTTCCTCGCGGACTTTGTCCGGCATGGACGGATCGTGCCCGAAATCAATGACAACCCGTTTCGGAGCGTCCGCAAGAAATTTCTGCGCATCCGGCGAATTCCCGGCAACTTCCCGGAGTTTCGCCAGATATTTGACATCGGTCATCCCCTGACGCATTGCCATGTAGCGGATCGACGGCATGAACTCGTCAAAGGAGCGGTAGGCGATTCCGCCGCCCATGGCGACTTTCCAGTCCGATGCACCGTATCCACCGTAGCAGTCACTGAACCAGAACATCATATTGCCGTTCAATTTGTGATATTCGCCGAACCATGCGTTTTTCCGGTAGTTGCGGTCGAGATGCGCTCTCATGCTTGTGGAACAGGTGTAATGACGTATCTTTTTCCCGCTTGCAAGAGCTCTGCGTATGAAATCCCGATGTTCGGGACGCTCGAAATAACCGTAGCTCCAGAGAACCCACTCATCCGTATGAGGCGCCAGCTTCTCCATGTCGGCGGCGGACATGATATGTGCGCCGAGCGTGAGGAGCAGTCTTACCGGGGGAGCGGCTTTCTTGGCGGCGGCATGGGTGGCAATCAATTCATCCAGCAATTTCGGATCGGGTTCATCCCATGTTTCAATCGCAAAATCCTGATCGGAAACACCGTTGTCGTTCATCAGCTTTTTCACGGCGGTGATCCATTGCGGCCAGAGTTTCGCACTCCTTGCCGGATTGTTCTTCGCATTGTAGAGGGACTGGAACGTGCGATAGGCGGAAAATCCGATAAAATAAGTCGGATGGATTCCATATTTCCGCCCCCACTCCTGATGTTCCCGGAGATTCTTGATCATTTTCTGTGTCGGCGCCTGATACCCTGCCGGATCAATGTTGCCGTCTTTGTCCAGCTTGAACATGAAAGACCACGGCAAAATGCCGAAATCGCTGACGCCGATCTCCGCCATCAGCCGGAACATGTTTTCGTTTTCCGCGTTCTGGAAGAATCCGGCAGGCAACGCCGGATGCCTGGAAAGTATGATATTTCTGACTTCAAGCGTCACCGGAATGTCAAGCATTCCGCCAGTATATTTCCGGTTATGGAAACCGCCGTTGACCGATTCCCATTTTGCCGGTTCGCTTAACGGAATGATGCGGATGCGCCCTTGATACATCCCCGGTTTGACATCCTCCGTATTGAAGTCGAACCACACAAGCCCCGCCTCTTTCGGAGGAATCGTGACGGTACATGCCTGATCCGTCTTCGGAAGCGGGTCAAGCCGCAGGCTTCCCGCATCCTGATCGCTGTCCTTGAAACGCACAGCCTTGCGCAGCGTAATCTGTTTTTCCGGAAATCCTTTCAAGCCGTATCCGCCGTTATATCCCTCTGCGGTCTCAAGAACCACACGGTATTCCGCAGTTTTATCCGTCAGGTTGGCAATCGCAAGCGGCAGCGGCTTGAATTCATTCACGGCGGCTTTCAAATGAATGCTTTCCACAGGATTGAAGATTTCATCCGGCACAAATGGAACGGCGAAATCCGCTGTGACGGAAACCGGTGCGGCAGAAAATCTTCTTTTTGCATTGCGTTCATATTTTGCTTTCAGAAGCGCGGCCTCCGTTTCCGCAGACAACTTTTCAAAAGCGGAACGATCAATGCCGGACACCTTGAGATGATATTTCTTATTGAGTCCGGCGGCATAATCATTCAGTACAAGCGTTCCAAAATTTCCGACCTCGTGAAAGGACTGTTTCAGTGGGGACCATGTCAGGAGTTCTCCCGCTTTTTTACGCTGACGGCAGACATTGAACGCGATCATCTCCCCGGTTTCCGCCGGAGAATTCCAGCCAAGCTCCGAAAAAGGAATTCTCACCTCGGCATGCCAGCCGTTTACATCTTTCGCTGTTTTCGCTTCCCATTTATCATAGTTGCGAACCTCCGCCGCGCCATGTGACGCATAACGTCCGCCTCCTGCTCCGACCACGAACTGACTCAAAATCCGGTCTCCGTTTTTCGGACCGAAAAAGATTTCCATGACATCGCCGTTCCAGACAGCACTGGAATCCGTTCTGACGGAATCATTGACAGCAAGCGGTTCCCGGCAGGTGATTCCAAGATACAGATTTTTCTGATCGGAAAGCAGTTTTACACTTGTTTCAACAGCAGAAAACTCTTTTTTTTTAAGCGGCACAAAATCCTTGATCTCAGAAGCGTCAGCCCATACAGCCTCGTCAAGTATTCCGTCGATCACCGGAGCAGACGCCACAAGAGATGTCTTTGCCGCCTTAACGGTCTTTGCTTCAGGCTTTCCCGCTGCCGGAGCCGGAACGTCAATCTTATTCTTTTCCTCCTCCACTTTCACATTGTCAAACAGAATATAATCTCCGACCTTGAATTTCTGAGGTCCGTATTTGGTGTTCCACCAGAGTTGCAATCCGAGCGCCGCCCTCTTTGCATTCGGGCCTGTCTTGAACGTGCCTTTGTAAAGCGTCCATTCCTTCTGCACCTTGATATTGCCGACGGTGCTCTTGACGGAACGCATATCCTTCCAGAGATCATTTCCGATCCACTCCACGGCATTGACTCCGGCTTTCGCCGCATTTCCTTTGATTTCAACGGAAAAACGGTAAACAGTGTTTGGCTTTACAGCGAACCCTCCGCCTTTGCTGGAATCTCCGCCGATCCATACATAGGCATTAGCGGTCTCATTCCCGTTTTTATCCTTCATTATTTTATCCACTTCGAGCTTGCCGCATTTATTCCATGTCAGCTCCTCCGTGAAAAGCGAGGCTTTCCCGCTGTTCGTCCCGCATTCCGGATAAAGTCCCGTATGCTTCACCTGCGTGAAATCTCCGTTCTGAATCAGGTTCTGCGCAAATCCTCCGCACGCGCAGAATGCAAAAGCCATTGCCAGTAATGATGTTTTCATAGGATTCCTTTCCTTATCGTTATATCAGTTATTGTCATAAACCTGTTTTCAAATCCCATTTTTCGCGATATATGCCATAGCCGTCGCGCCATGCGATATTGATTCCGCCTCCGTCACGTCTCCAATCGCTCAGGAAACATGCGAGATATTCATTGGAATCGGCAGCGGCGGCATGTCCGTCCCAGAAATTCAGGTTGATCCGGTTGCTGTGCGCCATGTAAAATCGGGAGCCGTCAGTCGTGCCGGCAGAAATTGCCTTAGGCACGACGTCCTGTCTTTTCAGATCTGCAGCGACGGAATCGCCATTTTGAAAATACCGTGAAGGCGCCTTAATCAGTTTTGAATTTACCAGTCCCATATCTTTCTCAAGGTATATCACGACTTTTTTCATTGCAGCGTTGCCGTTATTGAGAGCATTTGCATTTTTGCTTCCGTAGCCGCGATATCGGTTATTGTAAAGAGGCGGAACCGGTCCCGGACATTTCATGATCTTGTAATCCTTCAAGTAACCGAGATCGACATAAACAACAGGAACGACACCGTCATAATAGCTGCTCACGATATATTCCGCATAATCGTTGGAATACCCGTGATGCACGTTCATATACTGCTTCAAATGATTCAAGCATTGAACCGCCTGCGCCTTCTGCTTTGCCTTGTTCAATGCGGGAAGCAGCATTGAGGCTAAAATCGCGATGATCGCTATCACAATGAGGAGCTCGATCAGGGTGAAAATACAAATTTTCACCCTGGAAGTAAGAACAGAAGAACAAGGAACACGGAAGGAAGAAGGAACGGGGAAACAATGGTACAATCGAACAGAAAAACATTGGAACAATCGAACAATCGAATGAAGAAAGGAAAAGTAAGGCAGGGGCGGGTGTAACACCCCCCGTTTTTCAAGGGCTGCATTACAATCTTGAGCTGCGGCGCGATGCGGTCTCTCCAAAAGGACGGAGTCAATCCGCGCCCTGTCTTCCACGCAAAAAAATCTTTTTTTCATTATGTCAATCCTCCATGTTGGGTATTATTCTGATACATTAAAGATCGCAGGGAATAAGTGAGCCGCCCTTGTTGAGTAGATTCCTGACCAGTACCGCATCGACTTTTGCCATCTCCTTTTGATCGTTCAGCGAACAGAATGCCGCAACACCGGCGGCTTCTCCGCACTGGTTGAGGTTGACCATAACCCGGACTGCTCCAAATGCTTCTGCATCAGCGTCGAGCATTCGCCCGGCAGCGATCAGGTTTTTGGTTCCCGCGGGAATCAGACAACTTAATGGAATCCGATAGTAGGGCAGGATTTCGCCTTCGGGGAGCCAGCGTTCCTGTTTGAGAAGGAGATTGGATCGGAAAATTTGCTTTACTCCCGTCAGAAGCTTGAACGTAATGGAATCGTCGGTGTTTCCGTGAATATCGACAGGATAGGTTCCGACGGCAATGGTATCCGGGTATCTTGTGTCTGCGAGCATTTCATCGCCTTTCAATCGGCCGATGGAGGTGATATGTTCACTTTCCCGCATTCCGATCTCGGAAGGAAGCGCCTGAAGAGAGACTGGAATTTCCGGATAGGCATCCCGGAACAGGTCCATCAGTGCCCGGACCTGCCGGCGGGATTCAAATTCGGCATTCGTTATTTCATCGGCATCCATGCAATTGCAATTCATGACCCTGGTTCCCGCAAGCATATAGATGTCTTCGCTTCCCGGAATGTCGCAACCCCAGAAATACCCGCAGGGCAGATTTGGAATCCGGGTTCTGTTTTTTTCGATCAGCTCCTTGAGCTCCAGGTTTTTCATTTTCCGGAAGTTCTCAATGTGCACACAGGCGGTCGGCGGCTGTGCCGTTTTCGGACGGAACATCGGGACTCCCGCCGCCCGGCAGAGCAGACCGTCGCCGGAAGCGTCGACAAAGACCTGGGCGGAAATGACGAAGCGACCCGATTTGTTTTCCGCGACGACTCCGGTGATTCTTCCATCTTCATTGAGAACCGGACGGGAGAAGAACGTATGGAAAAAGGTGCGTATCCTCTTTTGTTCCAGAACCATGGCATCAAGCTCAAGGGTGAGTTCCTCCGAGTTGAAGCGGATACCCTGCTGTTTCGTGCGGAACGGGCTGGCGGCATTCCGCTTTCCGAGCCGTTCCAGCGTTTCGAGCGTCAGCCCGCCGATAATCTGTTTTTCCCTCGTGATGTCGAATAACGAATGCCACATGCAGACGAGTCCGTTTGTGGCACATCCGCCGAACCGGTTCTGTTTTTCAAGGATGACGACTTTTGCTCCGAGCCGTGCGGCACGGATTGCCGCAAAGACCCCGGTACAGCTTCCCCCGACTACGCAGATGTCGGCTTCTGCCGTCACCGGCAGTCTTTCCATCGGAATCATGACTTCTTTCATGAAATATTTTCCTTTTAAGTTTTACCGTTTGCAATGTCTGATGCTGTCCCTCACAACCAGGCGCGCAGGAATCTGAATGATCTGGTTCCGTTCATCCTGTTCCGTGATCTGATGCGTCAGCAGTTCCGCCCCCGCCTGATAAATGTCAGGCATTCTGTAATCCACAGCAGTGAAAAACGGTCTTTCCGGCGGCGGCTCCGCATATTCCTCCAAGTTGTCAAAATTCAATATGTCCGGCATATCTTCCGCATTCCGGAACACCTCCCGCATACCAATGGAAAAATATCCCGACAGGGAAAGGACAAGCGTATTTCTCAAATCTTCCCTGAGACCGGAAAAATATCGAAGCGCCGCCATCTGGGCACTCAGATTGTTAATGCCTTTCAGATTCAGAGTCTCAATTTTCCCCGCGGAAACGCCGAGGCACTGCAGGATATTCCGTATATTGCGTTCGGAAGCAACGGCATTGGGATGCCCCGCACTCAATATCTGAATTCTTTCATACCGCTCCGGGTCATATTTCTCCGTGAATTCAGTCAGGGCGCGCGTGTAATCGGGAATCACCTGACTGCACGACAGGCGGTCCATGACATAAGTATTCGCGAACACCACAATCCGCCCTTTGAACTTCCAGAGAACCGGTCTTGTCACCTCGTCGATGAAAGCCGCGGAAATCAGCAGTCCGTTGAGGGCATTCAATTTCCGTTCCACAAGTTCGGGATGGCGCAGCTCATGATAGGAGATGATATGCTGTTCCACGCCCGTCTGAGTCAAATGCTCCTGCAGCCGCTTCGCCGCCGCAGCTTGAATAATATCCGTCGCTCCGGGTCCCGGCAGATGCCCTGCATATCCGATGACAGGCACGACAGGCGGATCATGTTTGATGAATGTCCCGCTCTGCGGAATGCGGTAAAGGAAATCCTCTTTCACAAGCAGATTCAGAATCTTGTCGGCAGTCACGGTGGACACGCCGTAGAGGGAGGCGAGTTCACGCACAGACGCCACGGGGCTTCCCGAAGGCAGACGCCTCGCCAGCAGCTCCGTCCGCAGACGTTCCGCCAGTTCCGAAGTTTTCGTTGACCGCTCGCAGATCATTCTCTTTTCATCCTCAATCTTTTCCGTTACGCTCTTAATTATAAATATTTTCCCGGAATTGTAAAGAGAGAAACGGAAAGAAAAATTAAAATAATGATACAAATAAATCCGAACTGTAACATTTTTCATGATACAGTCAAATCCGGCTGATTTTGCTCCTCCGGCTCCTTGTTCTCCTCATGCTCTTTCCTGCCGGGGTATCTTTCTCTTCTCCACGACTTGATTTTGCGCTGAAACATATTATAGTCATTAAAAATGTATGATTCACAATCAATATCAGGAGAAAAATCATGGATGAAAAACTGTTCCGCAAGGACGTCAACCACAAAACCCCCGGCTGGTATCTGAAATCCAGAGACATCGAACTGTTCCTCACGGAAGACGGCGGACAGCATTCGCCCGTGACATTCCGCAAAAATACGGAGAAACCGGTTCAGCCCTATTTCATCAGCCCCTGGCAGGATCAGCGTCCCGATCTCTCCGCCATTCCCCTGCTCCAGAATCTGCGCGGCGATTTTTTCTGCCTGCCTTTCGGCGGCAACGGCGATCCGGTCGACGGCAAACAGTATCCGCCCCACGGCGAAACGGCAGCTTACCGCTGGCAGCTTGCAAAAGCCGAAGAAACGGGAGATAAAACGGTATTTGAATTTGAAATGAACTGTTCCGTTTCCGGGGCGAAAGTCGTCAAACGCATCGAAATGCAGAACGGAACCGATGCCCTTTACCTGGCTCATACGATCAGCAATCTGGAAGGCAAAATGCCCTATGGACACCATACGATCATCCAGATGCCGGAAGAAAACGAGAAAATGTTCTTTTCCGTCGGCAGATTCGATTTCGGCATGACCTGCCCCGGCGTGTTTGCCAGTCCCGTCAATCTGGAATACCAGTATCTCGCATCCGGCGAGGAGTTCACATCCCTGGAAGCGCTGCCCACGCAGTTCAAGGCAGATCCGGTGCGCGACTACTCCGTGCTCCCCTCCCCCGTCGGCTATGTCGATCTTTTTGCGATGCTGAAGAAACCGGCAGGAGAACCGGCATGGGCAGCGGCTGTCTATCCGTCCCGCGGATACCTTTTCTTCTCGCTGAAAAATGCGGCGGAACTGCCCTCCACCACAGTCTGGACCTCCAACAGCGGGCGCTATGCGATGCCGTGGAACGGCAATACGCGCTGTATCGGCATCGAGGAAACCTGTTCCTATTTCGCCGACGGCTGCAAACCCTCCATCGAAGAAAATACGCTGAGCAGAAAAGGCTGGAAAACCTGCGGCACGTTCACAAAGGATTCTTCTGTAACGATCCACCATATTCAGGGCATCGCGGAAATCCCGGCGGACTTCGGAAAAGTCGCTTCCGCCGCCTTTGAACAGGGGAAAGTCACGTTTGCCGATGAAAACGGCAAAACCGTCACCGCCGCCGTCAACTGGGAGTTTCTTACTATCCGGTGAACCGGGAATGAACTGCCCCGATGCAAGGTGTAAGAGAAGCTTCGAGAGCTCCGGGCAGGGAATTCGTGCTCTGCACGACCAGCGCATCGGCGCTGGACCGCGACAAGGGCAAAGTTCTTGACCCGAGAAGAATGCGTCGCATTCTTCCGTATCAAAACCGACCTGAAAAGTCGGGATATTGCACCCGATCAGAATGAAAAAAAGCGGGAAGGATCACCGGAAATCCGTCCCGCTTCTTTTTCAACATTTTTTTATTTTCCCTGTTTTCCCGCTTCCGCTTTGCGGCGGGCAAGGCACTCTTTTGCAATGTCGGACTGCGGGTCCAGCCGGAGCGCTCTTTCCGCGAGGAGAAGTGCGTCGGAATGGTTTCCGAGAGCGGCTTCGACTTCCGAAAGATTCACGATCAGCAACAGAGAATCCGGATTCTCTTTCAGAAGCCCGCGATAAATCCGGGCGGCTTCCTCATCCTGATCGATCCGGGCATAAAGAAACGCCGTCTGATACAGATTCGCAGGAGTGGGCGGCATCTTCTTCAGGCATTCGATCGCTCCGGCATAATTCTTCCTGCTGTCCGCCGTGCGCCGCTGAATCCCGGCAATCTCCGCATCAAGAAAATATTTCCAGTAAGCGGCTTCGGGAATATCCGGCAGAGCGGGATAAAGACTTTGCAGTTTCCGGTATTCCTTCCGCTTGAAAAGGAAATCGCCGTATCCGCGGAACAGAGTCATGTTTCCGGGATGTTTTCTCCATGCTTTTTCAAAATACGTTTCCGCCTCCTTTTCTTTTCCGAGCCGGGCACAGGCAAGGGCTTTCCTGATCAGAGCCCCACCGTCGTCTTCAGGAAGATTATTGAAATACGACAGGCTTTCAAGCGCATTTCCGTTTGCCAGAAGCGCCTCTCCCATAGCAAGATTCGCAAGCGGGTTCCCCGGCTCCGCTTTCAGGAGAGAAGATGCAGCGGACTGCATTTCTTCGTAATTTCTGCTGCGGGAAGCTTCCGCCAGAACAATATTCATTGCAAGTTTTCCGGCGGCGGATTTCTCCGTGGCGACAGGGAGCATCGCTCTTGCGATTTTCAGCGCGTTCCCGGTATCGCCGGAGTTGTAAAGCTCCGACAGAAGCGGCGCAACACTCTGCAGCAGCTCCTCTCTGGCTTCCGGCGAATGCACCCGCCTGCCCAGTTCATCGAAACTCTCCACCAGCTTGCCGATCTCTTTCCTTGCCGCAAGCGAGTTCAGTTTCATCATCCGGTAAACCTGACGGTCCGCCAGAAACGGTGCAAGTTCCAGATACGGCAGGATGTCGGCGCGGCGGCCCTCCGAAAACGCAAGCAGGGCATACATGTAATTGATGATTTCAATATCGTTCTGATTGTCCGGTTTGCTTCCGGCGATCAGCTTTCCGAGTTTTTCCGGCTGATGCTCCGCGATCAGCAGTTCAGCGAGCGCCACACGGGAAAGCGTATGTTTCGGCTGAATGGAGAGCGTCTTTTCCAGCCACGGAATCGCTTTCCCGAACTTACGTTGTCTGATGTAATGATCCGCCAGCGGATAGGCGCCGAGAGCGGGCACTTCATCGGCAAGAGTCCGGAAATACCGTTCCGCTTCTTCACTGCGCCCGTCGCGCTCACTGCCGGAACCAAGAAAAAGCAGGGTCTTATAACGCAGAGAGTCCGGCAGTTCCGCCAGCCGGAGACTGCTGAAAAAACGGTGCGCGTTCTGCAGGTCACTCCGCTTCAAAGCGGACACTCCTTCCAGATATTGGTGGATCGTCGCGGAAAAAGATTTCAGCTTCCCCATATTTCCGGCAGCGGCAATCTGTTCCGAGACGGCGATCAGCGCCTCGGTGTAATAAGCCAGATCAATATTGGAAAGCCTGTTCTGTTCGAAATCGGTCTTCAATACCGAAATGACAGCGGGATATTGTTCCAGAAGGCTCAATACGGCAACATATCGGGAGCGCAGCTCCGAGTCCAGCGGCGCCAGCGAGGAGGCATGTTTATAACAATAGGCGGCGCTCCGGAAATCGAATTCACTCTCGAAAATCTCCGCCAGCATTCTGTAAGCCGATTCATTGGCAGGGTCTTTTCCGACAACCCCCGCGAGCAGAGGTTTCGCCCTGGCATAATCATGCATCCTGAAATATTTTCCGGCATCGGCCAGCTTCGCGGTCTCTTTCCTTTGAGCCAACGCGAAATATCCGACGGCACAGATCGCGCCAAGTGAAACGAAAACAACAAAAAACAGAAGAATAAGCTTGATCTTTTTCTTCATGAACTCCCCCGCTGAAATATTCCGGATAAACAACTGCAGATTTATTATTATAATCTGAAAGCCGCACATTGTCAATATACAATCAATAATTTTTCAGTGATTTCTTCCCTTCTTCATTTGACAAACGAAGTCATGCAGGTATTTTTACGGAATATCATTTTTACGAAAAGAAAGGCCGCATGAAGTTTTTGAAAACAGACTTCCCGCTGACGCTGCCTGCCGTTCTTATGGCACTGTCCGCGCTTTTCATTCTGGGGCGAATGGCTTTCACGGGAGAACAGGCGGGAACCTATGCTCTGTGGCTGCTGGCGCTGTGCCTCTCTGTTCCGGTACTGAAGAAAGGGAATCCGCCGCGCAGGTCCGGAGCAGATGCATATTTTCCGTGGCTGCTGCTGGGACTCAGTGCGGCAGCGGCGGTGTTTTCCCCTCGGATCGGAATTTACTGGAGTATTTGGATTGCCGCAGGAGCCGTCTACGCCTATGCGGGAGGCACTCTTCTTGCGCTGAAGCTCGCGCTTCCGAATTTCATCCTTTTCATTCTGCTCAGCTCCATGGATTACCTGCATCTGCTCCTGAGTTCCCCGTTGAGCAAAATCTGCGCGGCGCTGACCGTTCTGCTGCTTCAGGCCGTCGGTGTGGAATGTTCGCTGGACCAGGCAGTCATCTTTACGGGAAAGGACCATGTCGCCGTAACGGCTGCGTGCAGCGGCGTCGAGCTTCTGGAAGCGATGCTGCTCCTGGGCTGGTTCGTCGTATATTTCGAACACAGGAATTTCTGGATGAGACTGCTGCACTACCTCACTCTGCTTCCTGCCATTCTCCTTGCCAACACCCTGCGGCTCACCGTTGTGATTCTCCTCTCGTTCCGAATCGGGGAACGGGCGTTCCATGACCCGGTTCATTCCCTGCTCGGCTACTGTGTCGTGATCTCGGCCATGCTGCTGCTTTTTCTTACAGGAAAACTTTTCAAACAGGAAAAGACGGAGGAGCCGCAATGAACATGAAAATTCTGCGAATCCTCCTGATGTGTGCGGCGCCGATCCCGTTTCTGCTCAAGGTTCCCTATCTGCTGCACGCATGGAAAGCCTCTCCGCTGGACAGATTCGATTTCATTTTTTACCTGCTTGCCCTGCTGATCACAGCAGTTTCTTTCCGCAGCCTGAAAAAACAGGTCAGGGATTTCGATATGCGCGCACTCTGGTTCCTGATTCCGGCGTTCTGCTTCTGGGGGTTGATGCTGTGGAGACATATTCATACGCTCCAGATCGCGGGAGCGCTTCTGTTCCTGCTGTCCATGAGCGGTTTGCTTTTCGGATTGCGTATTTTCGTGACGCTGACACCGGTTCTGGGAATCTGCCTGCTGGGGTGCCCCTCCACAACCTACTGGACGGAATACTTCTGCCGTGAGCTCATTACGAGATTCAGTCTATCCGGTTTTCTGCTGAAAGCCTTTGCCGCGGGACTCCTCGCCGTATCTTTTTTCCTGTTGAAAAAGTATGCCATACGGCTTCAGACGCTTCTGTTTCTCTGTGCCCTGTTCTGCGTCTGCATGATTCTGGCAATACGCCATTCGCCGCCGGCTTACGGCAATGCCCTGATCGTGGACTCACAAAAGATGCGCGTCGGTGACTATCTCGCTTTCGTCCAGGCAGTCACCCCGCAGGAAGAACGTTTCTTCAGGGGGAATCAGGCAACACGCCATCTTTACATCAGCGGCACCCGGAAGATCACGCTGTTATCCATCCGGATCACCGGCGACATTCACAGCATCCACCCGACGGAACTCTGCCTGAAAAGCGCCCGCAATACGATCCACGGTCACCGCGAAATTGTCTTCATGACCGCACGGGGCGGGCTCGCATGTCAGGAAATGACCGTCACTCTTGCGGACAACCGTTCCTATCTGGTCTATGCATGGTATGCCGGTCCCGACTGGTCAACGGGGAATTTTCTTTCCTTCCGGCGGCATTGGACCTCCCGCGCCCCATGGTACACTTTTCAGTTGATGACGGACATCGGCGGAGACAGGAAAAAAGCGGAAGCGTGTCTGCGCGATTTTCTGGATGCTGCGCTGATTCCCCCCGCCCGCTGATTCAGAAAAAAGCGTGCCGGAGATTTTTCCGGGGATTCCATTCTTTCCCCGGCTCGTAAAATTCACCTTGTATGCTATATTGTTCCAGATTACGACGGGGAGAAGCGGATGAATCTGACAGACATTACAAATTTTTTCCGGAGCCGCAGGAGTTCCGTTTTTATTGATCTTGCCTCCAGATATATGGCAGTTGTCCCGCAGGATAAGGCACAGGCGGTTCTGACTCTGTTTCTATATGCCTACAAGACAATCAACCAGTCTCTGCCGCCGGACAGAGACCTTGAGGAACTCAAGCTGCTTCTTGCAAAATCGCTGCCTGAACTGGATACGGACGAACTTGCCGACAATGCGGAAAAGGCGGTAAACCACGCCGGAGCTCTGGATGCCGCGCACCGGCTGGCGACGATCCCGGTCAGCGACCGTCTCCTGCTGGCTTCCGCGATTCTGGAGCTGGACAAAGCCGTTACGCCGCTCAAGGAGGAAAACCGGAAAATCTTTACGGAACTCGCCGAAGCCATGGCGATTTATCCCCGCAGGATTCAGGATCTGATCGCGCAGGAGGCGGCGCGGCGCGCCACAGCGGCAAAGGTGCTGAACTCCGGCGCGGGACTCGCCGTCGCGCTTGTCGTCATCATCGTATTCATTCTTGCCGCGACCTTTCTGAAATCCCTGATCTTCGGAATCATTCTCGCCTATTTCTTTCTGCCGCTGGAAAAGTATTTTGAAAAACACTTCTTCAATACAAGACTCATCACAGCGGTTTCAAAATTCTTCTCATTTTTCTGTTATCCTCTCCGTAAGCTCGGCATGATCTTTTCACCGGCGAAGGAACAGACGGCTCAGGAAAAGGAACTGGCGGCACGCAAGGTGCTGGTCATGAAGTCCTCCATCGCGGCTCTGGTCACAGTCATTCTGGGAGCCCTGCTGGCACTGATGCTGACGGTATCCATCCTGATTCCGGCGGCGATCAACATGGGGCGCTCCGTCAACCGGTGGGCGAATTCAAGTCCGATTCTCGGACATCTGGAGAATACGATCTCGGCATGGATCAAACCGGAGGAAAAGGTTCTGTCGCTTGAAAACGGCGAACTGGCGGAGCTCGCCAGAAAAACGAGAAAAACGGATGACAACAAAGAACCGGAAATCCGTTCCGTCAAAGAGTTCGTCGAATGGCTCCGTCCGGAGATTCGCGCCTATATTCAGGAAAACAGCAAGGACATCGCCAGCGTCGCGTTTTCCAAAGGCAGGGGAATCGTCTCCACGCTGATCGCCGTCGTGACGACTCTCGGCACGTTCGTATTCGACCTGCTTCTCTGCATTTTCTTTTTTCTGTATTTCATCCAGAAAATGGCGCTCTTTTCCAATTCGTTCAAAGCATCCGCCGATGCGGGCGGCGAAAGCATCGGCGACTGGTGCGTCAAGAGTATCTTCGATTCAAACTGGCTCCCCAGAACCTCGGAAGGAAGCCGGAAGGAAGCCGCAGACATCATCAACCGGATCTGCCGCATGTTCGACAGTTGGACGCGCGGCTACATTTCCATCATTCTCATAGAAACGGTGCTTTATGTGACGGCATTTTCGATCTTTTCCGTTCCTTATGCCGTTCCGCTCGGAATTGTTGCGGGGCTGACGATTCTTCTTCCCTTCATCGGTCCCATCGCCAGTTTCGTGCTGACTGCGCTGGTCTGCATCGCCTTTGTCGATGTGCATCTTGCCACAACCCTGATCGGAGTGATCATCACCTATTCGATCATCAACGGCGTGCTGGAACAGTTGATTCTGTATCCCTCTCTGGTCGGCGGCGCCATCGGGCTGACTACCGTCGAAACGATCATCGTAGTTCTGCTCGGCGGGTTGTTTGCCGGAATCACGGGTATGATTTTTGCCGTTCCCGCGGCAGCCGTGATCAAGTATCTCATCCCCAAAATCTACAACGTATGGAGCCCCGGAAAGAAATAGACGAGATAGATGTTTCAGTCAAAACCGATTCTATAAAAGCAAAGGTATTCTCCATAAAATGATAAAGACGAAAACCAAAGCCGCTTTTGTTGTAAAAGAACTGGAAAGGATATCGCTGGAATTAGGACGGGTGGGCGAGAGCGTATATCATGACGACCCCATGTTCTGTGAACAGGTATTCAAAATAATTTCAAAGATCATGTTTGAGATAGAAGGTCCCGTCATTGCCGATTATCCATCTCTGCGTCCGGCAGCAATGCTGGGCGAAAAATATAAAAATTGCACTTACAGAATCATCTGCCATGATTATAATTCAAATACAGACAGCATCAACAAAACAGGCATCCTGCCGGAAGATGCGGAAAAAGAGTTAGCCAAACAGGAAAATGGATCTGCTGACAAACCGAATCAGCTTTTTTATCTTGAACTTGAAACAGAAAAATAACATGCTATGTTAAAACAACGTGCTGCAAGATAAATATCCGGCAGGGATGAAGGTGTTAATCTCTCCTTATAAATCAGAGAGGAAAAGTTATGGTTACAAGTTATGCTTTTGATCTCTTAACACTGGTAGAACTATTATTCTACCTATTCATCTTGCTGTTTCTGTTTATTGTTATCACAGGTATTCTTAATAAAAACGGAAATAGAGTTTTAATTCTATGGTCTGCTGTTATTTCGGTTGGACTTGCCCTGCTCGTTTTTCTCGGTTCCTATTGGTGCAGTGAAGGAGATATAGGATTCTTTATATTGGGATTACCCCTGACGCTTCCTTTAGAACCTGTTGGAAAGATCCAAGCAAAATACGGATATACCTTTTGGATGCTGACATGTGCTGTATTATATGCTATAAATACATTTACTGTACTGTCAACACTGCTTCTTATCATAAGGTGGATAAAAAAGGGCATGAAAAACGACAGTGTCTCTTTTTCCTCTGATAAAAAAAGCAACAACTGAACACTTCAGAGTGAAAGTCCTGTTCAATCGTCTTTTTGCAATGCAGAGCATCGCACTGCCACTTCATTTTTTTGAATGAAATTTTTCTCAAAAGCGCCACTATCTCATTTTCATCAGAAGATCAGAAGAAACAGCGTAAGAAGCTCGCTCAATTCTTCATTCGCGCCGATGGTGTCGCCGGTCGCGCCGCCGATCACACGGCGCGTGATATGGCTCCAGACGAAAGCGAACACCGTCACCATGACAGCCGCCGCCAGCCCTTTCACTCCGGCAAGGAACCAGCCGCAGGCAAGCATGGCGCAATAAGCGAACACCATGCCGAACCACGGTTTCGTGCGGAAAAACAACGCTCCCAGACCATCCGGACGTGCATATCTGCTCATGCCGATATACAGCACCATGGCACAGCGCCCGTTCAGCATCATCAGGGCGGCAGGCGCCATCATATCCGTCATGGAATCGAACAGGGCGAACTTCATGCCGAGCAGGGCGACGATCGCAAAGACTCCCATCGTTCCGATCCGGCTGTCGCGCATGATCTCCAGCTTGCGCTCTTTCGGACGGCTGCTCATGAAACCGTCCGCAGTATCCGCCAGTCCGTCCAGATGAAACCCTTTCGTCAGGAACTCCGGCAGAAGCGCAAGCAGCATCGCCGCCGCAGGATGAGGCAGATAAACCGTAAACAGCCATGCAAGAGCGTAAAACATCGCGCCGAAAAGAATTCCCGCCGCAGGGAAAAAATGAATCGAACGCATGATGTCCTGTTCCGTCGGACAGAAACGCCCCGGCGGAATACAGCTCAGCATCGACAATGCGGCGAGAAACGGCCTCATCTGATTCCCTCGGTCGTTACTTTTGCCGACTCGAATGTCGCCATGCGGTTCATAATTGCGGATGCCGCATCGAGCAGATTCATGGCAAGCGCCGCGCCCGTCCCCTCCCCCAGCCTCATGGAGAGATCGAGCAAAGGCTTTTTGTCAAGCAGCTTCGCCATCACGACGTGTCCGGGTTCGGCGCTTCCGTGCGCAAGGATCATATAATCGCGGGAATCCGGTTCAATCGCCGCCGCGATCAATGCGCCCGCGCTCGAAATGAACCCGTCCACCACCACGGGGCGCCGCAGGGACGCCGCTCCGAGAATCACTCCGGCAATGCCGCCGATCTCAAATCCGCCGACCTTGGAAAGGATATCCAGCGGATCATCACGATCCGGCTGATTCACCTCGATCCCGCGGCGGATCATCGCCGCCTTGTGCGAGAGCCGCGACGGGTCCAGCCCCGCGCCGCGTCCGACCAGCGGAGTCACATCCATGCCGGACAACACCGCCGCAATCGCGGAACTCGGCGAGGTATTGCCGATTCCCATCTCGCCAGTCCCGAACACATCGGTATCCGCAGCAAGCGACTGCACCAGTTCAATGCCGGACTCGATCGAACGCACCGCCTCCTCCCGCGTCATGGCGGGCCCCTCCGTAAAGTCGGAGGTTCCTCCCCTGATTTTACGGTCGAGAACCGCGCCGGATTGCACCAGCGGCGACAGATCGGAAGCCACCCCCATATCCACAACCGTCACTTTCGCCCCAGCATTCTCCGCAAGCACATTGATGCCCGCGCCCCGGTTCACGAAATTATAGATCATCTGCGTTGTGACGGACTGCGGATTCGGGCAGACCCCCTGTTTCACGATTCCGTGGTCGCCCGCCATCAGGACGATATTCTTCCTCGCGACGGGAAGCGTCATGCCCCGCGTCATTCCGGCAAGATCCACGGCAAGGTCCAGCAGACGCCCCAGCGCCCACGGCGGCATGGTCAGATTGAGAATATGTTCTTTCGCATGTTCGCGGCTGTCCATATCCTGTTTTTCGATTTTCGCGACAGTTTCTTCCAGCAAAGACATTTTTCACCCCTTGATTTTCAGAGGGATTCCGCATACGCACATCCAGACTTCGTCCGCCGCCGCCGCGCACATCTGCCCGCAGCGCCCCGAACAATCCCGGAAGACACGTCCCTCCGGCGTCCCCGGGACGATCCCGAGGCCGACCTCGTTCAACACCAGGACAACCTGTCCCGGATACTCCTCCAGCGCACCCAGCAGGTCCGCCGTCTTCTTTTTCATTTCCTCCTCATCGAACTTCGGAAGATGGTACATCAGATTATTGATCCAGAGCGTCAGACAGTCGATCAGCACGCCGTCCGCGTTTTCCTCCTGCGCCCGCTTCAGAGCACCGGCAAGATCGAGCTGCTCCTCGATCGTGATCCATTGATAGCCGCGCCGCCTCTCCCGGTGGAGCTTCACGCGCCCGCGCATTTCATCATCCAGCACAGGACACGTCGCAATATAAACATGCCGGCTGCTGTTTTCACGCACCAGGCGCTCGGAAAAAGCGCTTTTCCCGCTTCGTGCGCCGCCTGTCACCAATATGATTTTATTCTCCATACGCAAAAACTCCCTCATGAAAGTTCAGAATTGTCATCGACGCCCTCGGCGGCAGAACCTCGAACTGCCGTTCCGGGGGAATTTTCATCGCCCGCGAGATCATCCGCATCAGCACGCCGCCATGTGTAATTACGGCAGCCGCAGGCTCCGGCAGGGCAAGAATCTCCGCCATGAACTCATCTACTGCGGCAAAATGATCCGCCACGGACGCTCCGTTCGGGAAACGCATCTCCTCCGGATGCCGGAACCAGAGGTCCAGCAGTTCCGGCGGAGCGGTTTTCTGAATCTCGTCGAACGTCAGGTTCTCCCAGTCCCCGAAATCGACTTCGCGAATCCGCGGATCGTAAATCAAATCCCTGCGTTCCGGACAGATCGCCGCGGCGCTTTCACGGGCGCGCCGCATCGGGCTCACGAAGATCTTTCCGGGGTTCAATGCGGCAAAACGTGCCGCCAGTTTCCGGCAGTCGCATATCCCCTGTGCGCTCAGGCAGACATCGCTTGACCCCACATAACGCCCCTGATACATCGGAGGCAGTTCCCCGTGACGGATCAGAATCAGTTTTTTCAGACCGCGAACCACAGCCACGCACCTCCGAGAATCATGATTGCAAACACAAGGGAACTGACAACGGTCAGGCGCTCCGCACGGACAAGATCACGCTCAACAAGCCTGCTTCTGCCGTCGCCCCAGTAAGGATAAGGCTCCGCCACGCCGCCATATATCGTCGCGCCGCCCAGCCGAATCCCCAGAGCCCCGGCAAACGACGCCATGCCGTAACAGGAATTCGGGCTCGGATGATCTTTCCTGTGCCGGATTCCCGTCTCAAGCGTCCGCATCAAACTGCCGCCGCAGAACAAGCCTGCAAATGCAATCGCAACCATCGTCATGCGGGCGGGAATCCAGTGCGCGAAATCATCCGCGCGCGCTGCAAACTTGCCGAATTTTTCATATTTTTCATCACGGTATCCCCAGCAGGCGTCCAGCGTGTTCACGATCCGCAGGAAAACCGCTCCGGCGGCAAGCCCCGGAAGACCTCCCGCCAGATAGCCGAGCACAGCCCAGAAAAGCGCGCTGTTCACCGCATCAATCACATTTTCGCTGAGAGATTCCACGGCTCCGCGGATGATATTGCTTTCGTCCAGCGATTCCGTATCACGGCTCACGATCATGCCGAGCGCCTTTCGTGCCGCCGTCAGATCTCCGTTTTTCAAAGGGCGCCGGATCGCTTCCGCATGGTCAATCAGGCTCCGCAGGGCGATGCAGACATACAGCCAGGCACCGGCAAGGACAGCCCCGCACCATACATTCAGCCTCCAGCCGCCCCATGTTGAGACGTAAGCCGCCAGACAGCACACGGCAACCATCAGAAACCATCCCGCCATACCGGAAAAAATGCCGCCGCCCGGCAGCTTCCGGCAGACTCTTTCAACAGAGGAGACCAGTTTCCCCGCCAATGCGACGGGATGCAATGCGGAATGCGGGTCCCCGAACAGGAAATCCAGCAGAAAAGCAACCAGAAAAGCAGTGAGCAGGAAAATCATCGCGTCATTGCCTCCACCCACTGTTTCACGGCTTCCGGATTCGAGGCGAAATGCAGATGCGCGTAACTGCCGCAGACACTTCCCCGGACTGCGCCGGACGCGGAAAAGACGGGCAGGCCTTTCGTATTCTCCGCCGCAAAAAGTTCCTGCGTCCCCTCCGCCACAACCGCACTTGAATAATGGAACTCGTGTCCGCGCATCACGGTATCTTTCCTGAACACGGAGTCGGAAACGCATTTCAGCGTCCGGTATCCGAGCGAATTCAAACGGTCATTCATTTTCCCTTCCCCCGGCAGCAGTCCGAGCATGGGGTGCCTCTGCCCCTTGAAATCCGTCAGGGCATCCAGAAGATAGAGAAACCCGCCGCATTCGCCGTAAATCCATTTTCCGCGCGCGGCAAAATCCCGGATCGAATCCAGCATCGAACGGTTTGCGGAGAGCTCCGCGGCATGGAGTTCAGGAAAACCGCCGCCGAGGTAGACGCCGTGAACATTTTCCGGCAGGAAATCGTCATGAAGCGGAGAAAAATCGACCAGCTCCACTCCGGTGCTCCGCAGAATGCGGAAATTGTCCTCATAATAGAAATGGAACGCTTCATCGCGCGCCACAGCCAGCCTTGCAGCCGTATCTCCCCGGACTTCATCCTCCGCTTCCTCCGGGCGCTCCGCGGATGCCAGGGCAAGAAGCGCATCCAGATCAATCTCATCTTCGGCGGCTTCCGCAAGAGAATCCAGCCAGACATCGCCGACACGGTCTGTCGCCAGTCCGAGATGCCGCTCCGGCAGAGTCCATTTCCCATTGCGGCGCAGAGTGCCGAGAAGCGGCGGCAGCTTTGCGGCTTCGAGAGCATCGCGCAGGAGGAATCCGTGATTCGGAGAACCGGTGAAAGTCGCAATGACTCCGCCGAGCCTCACACCGGGGCTCCATTCCGAAAATCCCCTGACGAGCGGCGCGATCGAACCGGAAATCCCGCGCGCATTCACGGCAAGAATCACGGGAAGATCCAGCAGAGCGGCAATCTCCGCGCTGCTTCCCGAAAGCGAATCCGGGCGAATCCCGTCGAACAGCCCCATGACTCCTTCCACAACGGCGACGTCGGCATCGGCAAGATTTCCGGAAAACGCCTCTTTCACTCCGTCGCGCCCCATCAGAAACGTATCCAGATTGATCGAAGCCCTGCCGGTCGCCTGGCGATGAAAAAGGGGATCGATGTAATCGGGTCCGCATTTGAATGACGCGACACGCAGACCGCGCCGCGCAAACGCACGCATCAGCGCCAGCGCAAGCGTCGTTTTGCCGCTCCCCGAATTGACTCCGCCGATCAGAAACGCCGGTATTCTCATTGGTTCCTCCCTGAAATCCTGAATCTCTCCCGTCACTCTCTCAGCTTCGCCAGCGCGACCGTGACCGCATCGAATACGGTCTTCTCCGCAAGCAGAGTTCCGCCCTCCCCCGCACCGAGCAGAGCGGACGCCTCCGACACGGAATGAATTCCGAGATGCTCCATCGCGTGTTTCGACGGATTCGGAACCGGAACGGCGTTCAACTGCTCCGCCGTGAAAAAGCGCAGCTCTTTCCGATATTTCTCCACAAAATCGAACAGTCCCTTTTCCTGCGCCTTCACATCCGCGCTCGCGACCACGGCGACGGCATCCATCGAAATTCCGTAACGCTCCAGAACCACATTCACCGCCTTGCCGATCTCCCCGCAAGAAGTCCCTTTCCGGCATCCGATTCCAAGTGAAAAACGGAACGGAACCATGCGCAGAACCGTGTCTGTTCCGGGAACCGCAACGGAAATATCCGCGCTCTCTCCTGCAAAAATGAAACGGGAATCATCCGCATAATACTGATCGAACAGCGCACGCGGCATCTTCACCTCCACCGGATTGTTCTCCAGAATATGGGCGCTCACTTTCAGAATCGCGCCGGGATTCACGACACGGTAATGCAGTCTCGAAGCCAATTCGTCGAACGCCATCGAACCGCGCACATCGCTGGCGGTCGTGACAACCGCCCTGCCGCCGGTGATCCGCGCGACTTCCGAAGCCAGACGGTTCGCGCCGCCGAGATGCCCGCTCAGCAGGCTGACCGCATAATCTCCGCGCTCATCGCAGACCACCACCGCCGGATCGCAGGTCTTGCTTCTGCAGAGCGGCGCGATATGGCGCACCACAATCCCCGCCGCCATCACCATTACAAATCCGCGGTATTTCCCCCACGCATCCGCCAGCGCTTTCGCGGAACGTCCGGCTGGATAGACCACGCGCCGCTTCTCCGGCACCATGTCCGCATACTTTTCCGAAACAAACACATCCGCGTTTTCCAGTCCGGCGGCGATCTCCACAGCCTTGGCAACCGCGGCGGAAGTCATGCCGAACACAGCGCATTTCCCCTGAAACACCGCCGAACCGGCGGAGGCGCGGCAGCCGTGCGTAAAATTTTTGTCATACAATCTGGAAAGCCCCCCCTGCTCCTTGTTCAGGACATCGCCCACAACGATCATCGCCTGGCGCTTGATTCCCGCCGCCTCCACCTTCTCCGCAATATCCGCCAGCGTGCCGCGCACGATTTTCTCATTCTCCCAGCTTGCGCGGTAGACCACGGCGGCAGGCGTCGAGGGGACACGCCCCGCGGCAAGCAGTTTCTCCACGAGCTCATGCATCTCTCCGACGCTCAGAAAGATGCACATCGTGCAATCATGGGCGGCAAGCGAGGAGAGCTCCTCCTTTTCCGGCACAGGCGTACGCCCCGCGTCGCGCGTCATAATCACGCTCATGCTGAGCCCCGGCATCGTATATTCCGTCTTCAGCGCGGCGGCGGCGGCAAACGCGCTGCTCACGCCGGGAACGACGTCATAGGGAATGCCGAGACGGTCCAGTTCGCGGTACTGCTCGGAAACAGCTCCGTACATCGCAGGGTCTCCGGTATGCAGGCGCACCACCTTTTTCCCTGCCCGGAAGCCGGACACCAGCAGTTCCAGGACTTCTTCCAGCGCCAGCTTCGCGCTGTTCACAAGTTCCGCATGTTCCGCAAGTTCCAGCAGTTTTTCATTCACAAGAGATCCGGCGTAAACCACAAGACCCGCCTGTTTCAACGCCTCCGCGCCGCGTATGGTAATCAGGTCGGGAGCTCCGGGACCCGCACCGACGAATGTAATCTTTCCGCTCATTTTTCTCCTTTCTTCGAGAACACCGCAAGCGTAATCGGATTCTCGGCTTTATAGCAGGTGCCGTCTCCCAGCGGAAGCGCACGTGCCAGATTCAGAACCAGCAGTTCGCGCCGGAACTCTTTGAGTGTCCGCGCCAGAACGCAGCAGCTTTCCGCCATGACCGCAGTCGCCGCCATGACGCCGCCCGGATTCAGGCGTTCGAACGCTTTTTTCAGAATGTTTTCCAGTTCCGCGCCTCCTCCGCCGACGAACACGAAATCCGGATCGGGAAGCTCTTTTTCCAAATCCGAAAATGTTCCTTCGCAAAGGTGAAATTCAGCCGGCGACTCCCGCTCCGCATTGCGGCGGATCTGTTCCGCTCGTTCCGCATTTTTCTCCACGGCATAAACGGAAAGCGCAGGGCACAATCCGGCTGCTTCCAGACCGACGGAACCGCTTCCGGCGCCGACGTCCCACATCACCCCGCCGTGCAGACGCAACTTTGAAAGCACGACCGCCCTCACCTCAGGATGCGTAATCATATTCCCCGCATGTTCGTAATATCCGTCGTCAAGCCCCAGAGCCAGCGGCGGCATCGCGCGATCCTCCAGCAGAACCAGAATCGAAAGGGAACGGTCCGCGCCGGGATCTTCCGCGATCTCCGCAAGAGAAGCAGAGCGTATGAACTCCGATTCCATGCCGATGTCACATCCGGCGACAGCCCTGCGGGGCGCACAGCCGGGATATTTTGCAATCAATTCAGCGGCAAGCGCTTTTGCGGAATGTTCCGCATCGCAGTAAATCACGGCCAGCTTTGAGCGGAGGATTCTCCGCCACGGCAGAGTTTTTTTCCCATGCACACTGAACAAAGCCGCATTCTCCCACGGAACCGCCAGTTTCGCAAAAAGTTCCTGAAACGCGGTCGGATTCGGATGAATCCGCAGGCGCTCTTCCGGCAGATAACGGCGCAGAGTGCCGCCGATCCCGTTGTAAAGCGGATCACCCGAAGCCAGAAAGAGCGTCCGCTTCTTCTTTGCCCGCGCAAGAATCCGTTCCAGATTCCGCAGAGCCGATGCATCCAGCGGAATTTTTTCCACATCCCTGCGGGTTATCATATCCAGAATGCGCTGTCCGGCGACAATCAGTTCCGCGCGCATGACAAGTTCTTCCGTTTCCGCCTGCCATCCGCCCGCGGAGACACCCGCGACATCAATCATCCATTCTTCATTCATATCAGCCTCTCCCCCTGATCGTTGTAAAGCACGATCTCCGTTTTCATGTCATCCCCGCCCCATGCGGAAAGATGCTCCGATGCTTTTTCATAACAGGCATACAATATCTTCCGGTAAAGTTCCGCCGGGACTTTCGTCGCCAGCTCTCCCATGGACTCCATCGACTCCAGCGGCAGTTCCGCAGGCAGTTCCGCCGTAAGCTCGCGCAAACGCGGCAGCATCAGTTTCGTTTTATGCGCATGGGTATATTTTTCTCCGCACGCATACTTGAATAATTTACCCGGCATACACCCGACAATCAAGCGTTCCAGATGCGCATTTTTTGCCGCATTCACCGCAACATAAATGAAATCCGCAATCCGCACGATCTCCCGCTCCCGCAGAAAAGGGAAATCACGGGCGACAGCCGACGCGGACCGTCCTCCCGTCGCCAGCGCGGCACAGGCTCCGCCCTCCGCCGCAATACTCCTGAGCTGCAACGCAATGCTCGCCGCATACGCCGCGTTGGAATACGGATACACGATTCCCGAATTGCCCAGAATCGAGATCCCGCCGGTAATGCCGAGCGTCGGATTCAGAGTCTTTTCCGCAAGTGCCGCCCCCTCCGGGATCTCAATCAAAACGACAAGCTCCTCCTCTTTTTTCCCGAATCCGGCAAGCGCCATATTCTCCGAGATCATGCGCCGCGGTCCCGGATTGATGGCATAGTGTCCGACCGGCACATTCAGCCCGCCGCGCGTCACCATGCCGACCCCCTGCCCGCCGCGGAGAAACAGAGTTCCGAGTCCGCAGCGCTCCGCATATTCCGCCGGATCGGCTCCCTCATGTTCCAGAAGCCTTACGGCAATATGCGCACCGGTCGTCACGTCGGGATCGTCGCCGCCGTCCTTCACCACAACCGCATGGTTTTCCGACACTTCCGACACGGGCACGGACAGAAGAGAACCGTCCGGCAAAGTCAGCCGCACCTGTTCCGGCTTTTCACCGGATATCCGGCACCGGTATGCAGCACAGGCTGCCGCCGCGGCGGCGCTTCCGGTCGTGTAACCGCATCGAAGATTCCCGTTATCCATACAGTCCGTTTTCCATGATTCCATGCAGGGCGGCGACAGCCAGCGGACTGCCTCCGCGCCGTCCGCGCAACACAATATACGGAACATCCACCAGTTTCAGAAGTTCCTTTGACTCAACGACATTCACAAAACCGACCGGCATTCCCACAATCAGCGCCGGGCGGATGCCGCGTTCAACAGCCAGCTTCACGACCCCGGCAAGCGCAAGCGGCGCGTTTCCGCAGAGGAAGACCGCTCCGTCCAGTTTATCCGCATGAAGCCGGACCGAAGCCAGGGCGCGCGTGATGTTCTCCTTCGCCGCCAACTCCGCCACAGCGGGATCGGCAACGGAACAGAGAATCGAATCACGCGCATAGGATTCATGAAACCGTTTCAGTTTCGGTATGGAAAGCCCCGATTTGATCATATTGGAATCCGAATAAATCAAAGCCCCCCGGCGCAGCGCGGCGAGCCCCGCCTCCACGGCATTGTTCCTGAATTCGAGCTGATCGAGAATCGCAAAATCCGCGGTCGTATGCACCAGACGCCGCGCGACATGCCATTCGGCGTCGGAGAAACGAGCCCTGATTTCCGGAGCAGCTTCCGCGTCGATCCTGCGGAAACTCTCCTGCTCGATTCCGATTCCGTTCAAATTCCATGTAATCGCATCAAACAGTTGGTTCATCAGAAGTCCAGCCCCTTTCCCGCGGGTATTCCGCGCCGGTATTGATGTTTGATCTCCGCAATGTCCGACACCATGTCGCTGATTTCAAGCAGTTCCGCCGGCGCCCCGCGCCCGGTCACAACCACATTCAGCCCATGCCGTTTCCCCCGAAACGCACTCACGACATCCGCCACGTCAAGAAAACCGTGCGACAATGCGACGTTGAGTTCGTCCAGCACCAGCAGTTCCCCCTCGAAATCCGCCAACAGACACTTCGCCCGTTCCCACCCTCTGCGGGCGGCTCCGGCATGATCCCCCGGACGGCTTGTGAGTCCGAGCCCATACTGTTCAAAGATCATACCGGGACAAAAGCGGCGGAAAAATTGAAGTTCGCCCGTTTCGCGCGAACTCTTCATGAACTGAATCACGGCAACGCGCCACTCCCAGCCGAGCGCGCGGATCACAATCCCGAGCGCTCCGGTGGTCTTCCCTTTGCCGTTCCCCGTAATGTTGAGAATCAAACCGCTGTCCAGGTCGTTCATTTCACAGCCCCATCATCCGATAGATTTTCTTCATGTCGACACGGGAGCGGACATGGTCGGCAAGACGGTTCAGCGAATCTTCGATGCCGTAATGCGCCGTCACTCCGCCGAGCGGTTTCCAGCCAAGAGAAACACGCACCCGGTCGATGAAATTCCGCCGGAACGCGTCATCGTCAAACACGCCGTGAAGATAGCTGGTGAAAACTCTGCCGGAGGAATATCCGGCGACAGTCCCGTTGTCCGCAACCGAAACGGACTCCACCGATGCGGTCATGCGTGTTTTTCCGTGGTGAATCTCATACCCGGAAACGGGCATTCCGAAACATTCGGCGCGAGTCTGCCGCAGAGTCTTTTCCGGCATCATTTCCGTCACCAGCGGCAAAAGCCCCAGACATGCGGCGTCGGGACAGTCCGACTCCACGGCAAGGGGGTCCAGCAGTCTTTCCCCCGCGATCTGGAGTCCGCCGCAAATGCCGACATACCATGCGCCGTTCTTTACGGCTTCGCGTATTTTCCGCGCCAGCCCCCGCTTTTCCAGTTCGGACATATCCGCCGCGGTTCCTTTGCTCCCCGGCACAATGACCAGATCAGGCGAACCGAATTCTGCGGCGGAATCAATCTTGCGGACCGTTACATCCGGCTCCAGCTCAAAAGGAACGAAGTCCGTGAAATTCGCGATATGCCCCAGATGAATCAGAACCGCATCCAGAGTTTCCGCATGTTTCGGCGCGGGGCGCACCAGCGAAAAGTTCACGGAGTCCTCCTCCGGCAGCCCCAGGTCCCGCTGCCAGTCGATCACGCCCATCACCGGACGCCCCGTATAGGCGAGGACATCGCGGTGCGCATCATCCAGCAGCGTCGGATCGCCGCGGAACTTGTTCACCAGAAATCCTTTCAACAGTTCGCGTTCCCAGTTTTCCAGCGTCGCATAAGTCCCGATGAATGAAGCATAAACGCCGCCTCGGTCGATATCGCCGACCAACAGGACGGGACTCTGCGCATACTGCGCCATGCGCATATTCACGATATCGCTTTTTTTGAGGTTGATTTCTC
This sequence comes from Lentisphaeria bacterium, assembly GCA_003526375.1. GTDB lineage: Bacteria > Verrucomicrobiota > Lentisphaeria > Victivallales > UBA1829 > UBA11452. Next base: position 76,860 of record DPDG01000077.1, on the reverse strand, counting down.
CGGGGCTTCCCGCGCCTTCCAGAACAATCGCCTGATACGAGGCACACAGAGAATCATAACTCTCCTTCACTTTCTCCCAGAGTTCCTTTTTATGGGCGTAATATTCGCGCACGCGCATATTGCCGACCGGTTTTCCGCATACGATCACCTGACTGCCGGTATCGCTGTTCGGTTTCAGGAGAATCGGATTCATGCGGACGTCGGGGTCAAGACGGCAAGCCTCCGCCTGAACCGCCTGCGCGCGTCCCATCTCCCCGCCGTCCATCGTGACAAACGAATTCAGCGCCATGTTCTGCGCCTTGAACGGCGCCACGCGGATTCCGTCCTGAAGCATGATCCGGCAGAACGCCGCCGCAAGAATGCTTTTTCCCGCGTTGGAACACGTTCCCTGAAGCATCAGGGCGGGAGTCCGGCGTGTCTTCCCTCCGGTTTTATTCCATTTTCCGGGAACCTCCGGGGCAATGCCCCCGTTTTGACCGCATACACACTCAAGCGCGGAAAGCAAAAGACGGTTTTCCGGTTCCTTTCTTACTGCAACCCGGATATGGCCGGCGCTCAAACCGGGATAGCCGCCGCAGTCCCTTACCGCAATATGATACTCTTTCAGCAGACGGTCCGCAGGCAGCGGGCGGGGCAGACGCACAAGCAGGTAATTGGCGGCGGATGGATACACTTTCACGCCGGGAATCCGGGCAAGCCGCGCGGAGAATTCACTGCGCAGACGCTCCGTCTCCCTCCGGCTCGTTTCCGCGAACGCATCATCCAGAGAGAAAAGGAACTTCATCAGTTCGCATCCGGCGGAACCGAGACTCCAGCACGGCTGAAGTTCTTTCAGGCGGGCGGTTACGGAAGCGTCCGCAAGCACATACCCCATGCGCACACCGGCGAGAGAATAAAACTTCGTCATGGAATGCGTCACGGCAAGATTCGGGAGAATCGTATTTTTCAGAGAATAATCCGGGCAGAAATCGACAAAAGCCTCGTCAATGATGAAATTGCAGTCCCTGCGCTCCCGGATCAGCGCAAGAAGTCTTTCCGGCTCCGATGCGGCGCCGACGGGATTCGCGGGATTGCCCAGCATCACAAGGTCGCCGGACAGCAGAGAGGAGTCCAGCGCCTCCATGTCAAGCTGAAAATCTTCCTCCTCCCTCAACGTGAAATGAGTCACGGGAAGCCCGGCTTTCCGGCAGGATTCCTCATATTCCAGATAACCGGGCGTCACGATCACCGCGCGGCGGGAATCGAACGCACGCGGAAGCAGGTCCAGCAGTTCGCCGGAACCGTTTCCGGCAAGAACGCAGTCCGCCGGACACGAAAGTTTCCCCGCAATCATCCGGCAGACGCTCTCCGCATACGGTTCCGGATACGGCGCGGCATGATCGAACGCACGGAACCAGACCTGAAACAAGCCTTCCGGCTGTCCGCACGGATTCAGGTTCACGCTGAAATCCAGTATTTCATCCGGGGCGCAATGCGCCTCCGCCGCCAGTTTTTCCAGATTGCCGCCGTGAACAATGCTCATGATTTCCCCTCCCGGCAGGAGCCGACCGGAATAAAAAACGGAACGCCGTCCCTGCCGTAAATCACCTCGGATTCGATATTGAAAATCTCGCGCAGAATCTCCGGCGTGATGATCTCGCGCGGCGTTCCGACATGCAGAATGCGCCGGTCGCGGATCGCGGCAAGACGATCCGAACAGCGTGCGGCGAGATTCAGGTCATGAAGCACCATCACGACGGTAATTCCGAGCTTGCGGTTCAGCTTCCGCACCAGCTCGACCACCTCGAACTGACAGCAGACATCCAGAAAGGTCGTCGGTTCATCCAGCAGAAGCACCTTCGGCTCCTGCGCCAGAGTCATCGCAATCCATGCGCGCTGGCGCTCTCCGCCGGAAAGACTCATGACTTTGCGTGACGCAAGCTCTTCCAGGCGCGTCATTTTCAGAATATCGTCCACCGCCGTGCGATCCCGCGAAGACGCCATGCGCCATGCGCCGTGATGCGGGAAACGCCCGTATTCAATCAACTGCCGCACGGTAACATCCTCCGGCGCGGCATGAATCTGCGGCAGTATCGCAAGCTGTTTTGCCAGCAGCCCGGTATTCATGGAATGCACGCTTTCCGACTCAAGGCAAACGGTTCCCGCGCAGGGTTTGAGAATACGCGCCATCGTTTTCAGAAGCGTCGATTTTCCGCATCCGTTCGTCCCGATGAGAGTCACGATCTCGCCGGAGGCGATGGAGAGGTTCAGGCGCTCGATCACGTGATTGGAACCATATCCCGCGGTCAGCCCGGAAATGTCAAGCTTCATGCCCATCGCTCCTTCTCAAAAGATACAGGAAAAAAGGAGGCCCGAGAAGCGCGAGAATGATCCCTACGGGAAGTTCCACGGGGTCCAGCGCCATCCGTCCGACCGTATCGCACCATACCAGCATCCCCGCGCCGAACAGAACGGAACCGGGCAGGAGATAACGGTAGTCGGAACCGATCATGAGCCGCACGATATGAGGCGCGATCAACCCCACGAAGCCGAGAAGCCCGACCACGCTCACGGACGCCGCCGCAAGAAGCGCACTCAGGGCGAGCAGGATCACGCGCATCAGCTCCACACGGAGCCCGAGTCCCGTTGCGACTTCGTCGCCGAGCACCAGAATGTTCAACACCTGCGCCAGCAGAAGCGATACGATCACGCCGCCCGCCATATATGGCCAGACCAGCTGAATCTGTGTCCATGACTTCGCGGAAAGGCTCCCGATCATGAAATCCAGAATCACCACGGCGCGCTCGGAATTGAACAGCAGCATGACGCTGACAAGAGCGCTCAGCATACTCGCGACCGCTACGCCGGAAAGAATCAGGCGGACCGGCTGAATGCCGCCTTTCCACGCCAAAGCGTATACAAGAACGGCGGTCGCCAGTGCGCCGCAGAACGCAGACGGCACCAGAAGTCCCGCAAACTGCGGCAGAAGAAGCATAATCGCAACGGCAGTCAACGCGCCGCCGGCGGAAACGCCGATGATTCCCGGCGACGCCAGCGGATTGCGCATGACCCCCTGGAGAATCGCGCCGGACAAGGCAAGGCTCGCGCCCACCATCGCCCCCAGAACCACCCGGGGAAGACGGATGTAATACAGAATCAGAAAATCCGTTCCCCCGTCCGCGTTCCAGAGAGTTTCAATGATCCGGGCATAAGACAACTCGCGGGAACCGCAGCGCATGGCGCAAAGCAGAGCAGAAACGGCAAAAAGCGCCAGCAGCAGCAAAACCACAATCCGGAATCCCGGACGCTGTCTCATGTCCCCGCCGATCATTTCACGATCTTCTCCCAATCCTTTTCCGGGTAAAGAAATTTTGCGAGCCCGAGAAATGCCTCGGGGTACCGTTTGCCGGGCAGATAGAGATAACTTTCGGCGTCCAGCACGTAAACACGGTTATTCCTTACCGCCTTTAAGTTACGCCAATCCGGGCGTTTGTCAAGGATTGCGCGCACTCTTGACGAAAGTTTATTGTTCGAACCGGCGCAAAGCAGGAAAATCACGTCGGGATCGGACATCAGAAGCTGTTCCATACTGTATTTCACGCGGACAACGGAAGCCGCGGGCACCAGATTCCGCCCGCCGAGGCGCGCCGCCATGTTCGCCGTATTTCCGCGCGGCGTCTCCGAAAGGAAACCGGTACCGGAGACGATCATGCTGATGAACGTGACCGGCTTGAGCTTTGCCGTTTCCGCACAGAGCGCATCCACCTCGGAAGTAATTTTTTTACGCACGGCTTCCGCTTCCGGCGGATTGCCGTTCACGCGGCTGAAAAAGTCAAGCAGAGTCAGGAAATCGTCATAATTCGTGTAATCGACGCAGACGCTTTCCACTCCGGCGGAACGCAGGAGTTTCTGAACCTCCCAATGTTTCCCGCGTTTGCTGTGGAGCAGAACAAGGTCCGGTTTGAGCGCGAGCAGTTTCTCCAGATTCGGATTATAGAAGTCCCCGACCTCAGGCAGAGTTCTCGCCTCCTCCGGCAGGACATGGAGCCTCGGCGCATGGGGTCTGGCGATCGCCTTTCCCCCTGCCGCATACCACATTCCCGTCAGGGAGATATGAAGCACGACCGGGCGTTTCGGAAGTTTATGCACCGTCACGGTCTCGCCGTTGCTCTGCTGATAGGAAATCGTGTCCGCCGTTTCGGAAACGATCCCGGCGGAAAGCAGCAGGGGAACCGACAAAAGAATTGTAATAAGCTTTTTCATTATTCAGTAATGCTCCACGGGTCATAATACATGTTGTTCCTGGGACCGAAATCTCCGATTTTATGAATCGTATTAAAACCTGCACACGCCGTCTGCGATTCATTCACAAAAGCCATTTTACGGGAATCCACATGACCATCAGCCCATAAAATATTGGCGGAAGCCGCATGTCGAAAATGAATTCCGCATCCATTTGCAGCTTTGGAACCATCTATCACCAGACTATGAGTATCTCCGGTAGTGCTTCCGACAGAATAGTATCCGTACATATCGGGATAAGCTACAACGGCTCCCAATTTACCAGATGCCGGAGTTGCATAATCTCCAAATATAACGGTCTGGCTTGGTTGTTGTATTTGAGAGTCTTTCAATCCGTAACCATTGTACATGCTTCGCGAAGAACCGGAAGAGCCGCTTCCTCCAGTGCCAGACTGAAAATACATCTGTGAACCTATGTTTACATTATACGCATATCCGCCGGCTCCAGTAACTAGCAAATTATCATCAGGATCCAGACTTTGTTCCATAGCAGGACATTTCAATGAATGTACGGTTTTAGGGTTTAAATACATTCCCATAAATCCCTGCTCCAAATGCCATTGATAAATATAAACACCGGAAACACCGGAAAGATTACTTCCTTCTTTTTTTCCCAACCAAATAGTTTTTTTATCTGTCCCATAACTCGGCATATTGTAGTCCCAGTCTCCGGAGTAAAACTTCCACGCTACTCCGACCTGCTTCAGATTCGAGGCGCATTGAATGCCTTTTGCCTTCTCTCTCGCCGCTCCCAATGCGGGCAGGAGCATACCGGCAAGAATGGCGATGATCGCAATCACGACGAGGAGCTCTATAAGGGTGAAAATCCTTGTTTTCACCCTGTGAAGTAAGAATATCGAACAAGGAACACGGAAGGAGGAAGAAAGAAAACATTTGAACAACCGAACATCAGAACAATTCAACAATGGAACGAGAAAAGGAGAAGTAGAATCAGGAGACTTGCCAACGTCCTGCCCTGCCGACGCCGCCTGAAGCTTCCCGGAAACGGGTGCGGACTGACATTCCGCTGTGTGAAGACGATCATGGTTCGCTTTCCGCCCTGCCGGGGAGAAAACCGCGATCCTGCATGGAGATGGAATAGAATGGTGCTGCATTTTTTTCATCCTTTGTGTTACGCGCACAATTCAGGCGGCATATTCGCTTGCAATACCCGCCGAAAAAATTTTGACTGCAACAGGACCCGACTATAACGGTTGCGCGACAGCTTCGGACTCTCACCGAATTCACTGTTTACAATCAACGAGAGCTATTAATATAATTGCATCATGGAGCTTTGTAAAGCTCTGTTATGAAAAAAAGACGGATAATAGGCAGTTACAGGCAATCCGTGATACTCCGCCGCAAAACACCACGCTGCCAGACCATGCTGTCAATGGGCGGGGATCGGCTGTTCCGAACGGTTCCAGTACATGAAGCCTGAATTTTTAACGGAATTCGTCAACATGCCGCCGAACATCCTGCGCATCTCCGGATAGGAAAGTGTTTCGCAGTGTCCGTCAAGCATCAGAAGATTGCTTCTGTTCGCATGTGCAAAAACGGGACGCGTCGTTCCGTCTTTGGTCTGAAGATACAGATTGGAGCGCATACTCCTGCGGTACAGAGGAACTGCGTTTCCGGGGTCCACCTGCAAAGATTCGCCTGCGATGAAAAAAGCGGACGGGATTCTGGTTTTCCTGAAATCATAAGACGCATCGGAACGGTATTCCGCCAGATACGTTCTATAATAGGAATCCCCGCCGTTGCCGTTCAATATTCCATAGGAGACTTTCAACCACGAAGAAAAATTGCCGTTGGCAGGATCGGAACACGGATATTTGGGGCATAGAATGAATTTCAGATTGGAGGGAAGATAACCGCATTCTTTCGGAAGATAAAGCCAGCCCGTATCAGTATTGCTATTAGTATGAGGAAGAGCCATGGGAGCTATCATAATCTGCTCTTTCCAGTCATCCAGATAAGAACGCATAATATAGCCGACCTGTTTCTGGTTGTTCATGCAGGAAACGGCATGAGCTTTTTCCCGCGCGACATTCAATGCGGGCAGCAGCATCGCCGCGAGAATCGCGATGATCGAAATCACGATGAGGAGCTCTATCAGGGTGAAAATCTTTGTTTTCACCCTGGAAGTAAGAATAGAAGAACAGGGAACACGGAAGGAAGAAGTAGAAAAACAATGGAACAATTGAACATTAGAACAATTCAACAATGGAAGGAGAAAAGAAGAAGCAGGATCAGCGAACTGGCAACGTTCCGCCCTGCCTTGCTGCTGCCGGAATGAAATACCACTCTTACAACTTTTCCTCATGAGGAACTTGATCAGCATGAAAATCTTTGTTTTCACCCTGGAAGTAAGAATAGAAGAACAGGGAACACGGAAGGAAGAAGTAGAAAAACAATGGAACAATTGAGCATTAGAACAATTCAGCAATGGAAGGAAGAAAGAAGAAGCGAAGCAGGATCGGGATAGACTGTGTTTTTTACTGAAGACCGTTTCGCGCTGCGAAATATGGTCAGGTTTGACATGGACAGTTATGCGGCTGGGCACGGTTTGAATGTGTCCACAGCCCGGCAACTGTTTTAATAAGATTGCTTTTCCTGAAGTTTTCTTCATGACATTCCTCCTTTTTTTCTGTTATTTATTATACTCCGGATTTGATGTATCACAATAGAGATTTGTCTCAATAAATATCATTTTCGTCTCAATTTTCACAATGAGACTATTTTGATATTTATTGAGACGGATATCAGTTGAAAAAAGAATCCTGCTCTCTATTGTAAATAGCAAACAGAAGGATTTTTAAGATGTTCTGCAAAAAATACGATGTGGCGGTCTGCGGCGGGGGAATCGCCGGATGTGCGGCGGCAATCGCTTCCGCTCAACGGGGCATGAAAACGGTTCTTATCGAAAATAGTGTCATTCCCGGAGGTCTTGCCACTTCCGGCATGGTTCTTGTCTACCTGCCTCTGTGTGACGGCGAAGGCCGTCAGGTCGTTTCCGGACTCTCCGAAAGGTTCCTGAAAATCTCAAACAAGTACGGTCCGGCGGAAATTCCGGCGGAATGGCGCAAAGGCGGCAAGGGAAACCGGCTCCAGGCCTATTTCTCGCCGGCATCCTTTGTGCTGGCGCTGGATGAGATGCTCACGGAACACGGAATCGACCTCTGGTTCGACACGAAAATCATCGGTGCGGAAAAAACGGACGCCTGCCGGTTGAGCTCGATTCAGGTAGCCAACAAAAGCGGAACCGGAAAAATCGAGGCGGAAGTATTCGTTGATGCGACCGGAGACGCCGATGCGGTTCACTTCGCCGGAGGCGAATGCCTGACGGCACGGAACGCACTTGTCTCCTGGTTCATCGAACACCGGGAAGCGGGAGCCTATTCGCAATATTCTTTCGGAAAGGACGTTTCCACCATCATTGTCGCGGACGGTATCCGGAACAACTCGACGCCGGAGGGCATCGACGGAAAAACGGTCTCGGATTTCCTGCTGCGCGGACGCAGGCGGTACCGCGAGCTTCTGGAAAAAGATTATGAAGCCGGAACCGAAACCAGAAAAACACGCTATCCGCTTGTATTGCCGACGATGGTTCCCATGCGTCACTCCCGCTGCATCAAGGGCAGATTCGTCCTTGACGGCGGCATGGAACAGGCGCGGTTCCCTGACTCGATCGGGCTTGCGCCCGACTGGAGAAAATGCGGGTATGTATGGGAGATTCCCTACCGCAGTCTTCTGCCGGAAAAGATTACGGGCGTCATCGCCGCCGGGCGCTGTTCCTCCGCCAGAGAGGATGCCTGGGAGATCACCCGCGTCATACCGAATGCGGCAATGACCGGAGAAGCGGCGGGAGTCGCCGCCGCGCTTTCCCTTCTGCACGGGGTTCTTCCTCATGAATTGAATCTGCAAACACTTCAAAAGGAACTGAGAGAGAGCTGCGGATTTCCTCTCCACAGGGAAGACTGCGGCATTCCGTATGAAAATCGGATAGAAAATACAACCGGAGGAAAGTCATCATGAATCTGCAAACGTTCAATCCGGGAAGATGCCCGGCACGCCGTATGCTGAACCACAGCGGAAGCGGCTGTTATGCGATCATTCATTTCGGGCTGAACACATTCACAGACAAGGAATGGGGTTACGGCAATGAAAATCCGTCTGTTTTCGCGCCGGAGCATTTCGATGCGGAAGAAATCGCAAAGACATGCAGGGAGTGCGGGCTGGACGGCTTGATTCTGGTTTGCAAGCATCATGACGGATTCTGCCTCTGGCCGACCTCCACGACAAACTACAATATCCGGCAATCCCCGTTCCGCAACGGGAAAGGCGATCTGGTGAAAGAATTTTCGGACGCCTGCCGGAAATACGGAATCTCCATGGGATTTTACGTATCGCCCTGGGACCGCAATCATCCCGAATACGGAAAAGCCGGATATCCCGCGGTTTACCGGGAGCAGATCCGGGAAATCTTTTCCGGTTACGGTCCCGCATTCGAAGCATGGTTCGACGGCGCAAACGGCGGTGACGGCTGGTACGGAGGCGCCTGTGAAACAAGAAGCATAGACCGGACCACCTACTATGACTGGCAGACAGTATGGACCATGGTTCGCAGTCTCCAGCCGGACGCCGCAATTTTCAGCGATACCGGGCCGGATCTGCGCTGGGTCGGCAATGAAAAAGGAACGGCGGACCCCGAATCATACGGATGTTACACCCCGCATGCGCCGGAAGCAGGAATGGAACCGGCTCCGGGATTCACCCGCAGCGAAGAGGGAATGCAGGGGCATCCGGATGGAAGATATTACATGCCTCCGGAATGTGACGTCCCGCTCCGCCGCGGCTGGTTCTACCATCCATCCGAGGACGGACAGCTCCGCAGCGTCGCAGAGCTGACCGGCATTTATCTGCGTTCCGTCGGTTGCGGCGGATACTTGAACCTCGGTCTTGCCCCGATGCCGGACGGACGCCTGGCGGACGGAGACATCCTCCGGCTCCGCGAATGGAAAAAGGCGGTTGACGCTCTGTTCGCGCACCCGGTCGTACAATGCGAAATGCCGTTGAAAGACGGGGCAGGCATCATTGAATTCGGGCGCCCGGCACGGTTCAACCTGCTCGAAATGGCGGAACAGATTGCCGACGGAGAAAAAATCCGAGGCTATGAAGTTCTGCTCCGCACCGCCGGAGGCGGATTCCGTTCTCTGATTTCAGGAAAAGCCATTGGGCGCAGACGCCTCAAAAGACTTCCGGAAACAGTCGAAGGCGATGCAATCCAGATCAGGATCACAGACGCAGCGGCTCCGGTCGCGGCACTCCGTGTCGCCTGCTATGCAGCGGATTTTCCGGAAGCGGAAAAGGAGTGCAGGCATTCTCCGCCGGATTATCTCAGAACGGCTCATCACCCGGAGGGAACGGAATGGCATTGCGACCTCGGATGCGAAATGCCGGTCAAGGGGTTCCGTTTCACCCCGGACCCCGGTCTTCCCGCAGGGACACCGGATCGCTATGAACTGCTGTTGAGTTCAGACGGCAGAACGTGGCGTTCCGTCGCCGCAGGGGAATTCTCCAACATCAGAGCCAATCCCCTGCCCTGCACCGTGACGTTCAGACAAACGGAACATGCCCGCTTCTGCCGTCTTCGTGCAACCCGTATGCTGATTCCCGGTGAAACGCTTGCCGGAGTTGAATTCGGCATTCTGACGGCTTTACCGGAAGAAAGGAGGTCAGGCGGCGCACCCGTCATGCGGGAAACGGAAAAATAAAAAAACAGTTTTATTGATTGCAAAGCATTGAATCATCACCGGAATGCAGTTATGAATAAGAAGGAGGAAAAATTATGAAGAAAACAAATTGGAAGGTCTGTATGTTCCTGTGCATGAGCCTGCTGTCATGGCTGGGCTTCAGCCTGGAACTGGCGAAAGACGGCAAAACGGACTATGTCATCGTATGCGGGAATCAGGGCAGGCACATGGAAGTCCGGCTGGTCAGGGAGTCGGCGGCTGATCTTGCGGCACTGTTGAAACAGTCCACCGGAGCCGATTTCAAAATCATCGAGCCGCGTGAAGCCGGGAACTGCAAAAAACGAATTTTCGTCGGTCACTCCGATGCCATGCTGAAACTGCTGAAAGAGGCGGGGAAATACAAGACTCCCGCCAACGAGGAGAGAGTCATACTCACGCTCGGCGATGATCTCTTTCTGTATGGAGGAGGCTTCGGCGACGGCTTCGCCGTGTCTCACTTCCTGACGGAGGTGCTGGGGTTCCGTTTCTATCATTACTGGGGCGACAGCCGGATACCGGAATGCAAAAACCTGAAAACCGGTGATCTGAATCTCGTATTCCGCCCGTCTTTCGAATACCGCGATCTGGCGCAGTCCGGGTTCAACCTGCGCGGCTGCGAAAGCGCCGGAGCCTTCTTCCGCCGGAACGCCCTCCATAACAACTCGCTGATTCCTTTCAACATGCCGGGAAACATGACCCATTCCTATTCCTGCCTGATCCCGCCGACGAAAAATTACCGGGAAGCCTATCAATTTCTGAAAGACAAGGAATATTTCGTCACGAATCCCGAATTTTTCCCGCTTTCCGCGGACGGCAAACGGGAATGGAAGGGACGTCACCGCTGTTTCTCCAATCCGGGGCTCCGCGCCGAAATGAACAGGAACGTCGAACAGCTCCTGATCACATCCCGCTGCAAGCCGACGGACAATATCGTGGTCAATATCTCCCATGACGACGTGGACTGCAAATTCTGCTACTGCAAAGACTGCGTCGCGCTGGAAAAACAGTATGGCGCACCCGGCGGGCCGCTCTACGATTACCTGATCAACTCCGCCTCCCCCTATTTTGCGGAGAAATACCCGAACCTGATCATCCGCTTCCTTGCCTACGGGCGTCTTTCCACAGAGATTCCGCCCAGGCCGGAAGCCCTGAAAGGCGGAAAACTTCCGGCGAACCTGATGCCGTATCTGGCATTTCTGACGGCGGATTTCAACAAACCCATCAATGCGCCCTCCAACAAGTTCATCTTCGACTGTTTCAACGCATGGGGAAAGATATCACAGCGCATGTCGTCTTATTTCTATCCGGCGACTTACGGACGCCCCATGATTTCGTTTCCGCTTTTCGGCAACGCGGGAAGAGTCCTGTATGACGTTCAGTTCTACGGGAAAAACCATGTCACGCAGATATTCTGCGACTACCCCATTCTTCCGCGTGCCTGCAATACGGCATTCAGCGGGTTGATCTCCTACGTGGTCAGCCGTCTTTACGGCGATGCCGGACTCGACGTCAACAAGGAAATCGACGAGTACATGGCGGCAATTTACGGCAAAGCCGCGCCGGAAATGCGCAAATTCTATGATGAACTCCACAGGCTCGCTTTTGCGGACCCCGCATTCGTCAGATGGTTCCCCGATCCGCGCTGTGTCGGCTACCTGACCCCGGAACGGCTTCTCGCATGGCAGCAGGCGTTCGATCACATGGAAAAACTCGTATCCGGCGATGCGCGGGCTCTGCTTCACATCCGCTGCGAACGGCTCTCTCTGGACGCAATGACGCTTCTGCTTTACCGGGACATCCGCAAAGCGGGCCTTGCCGGAAAAATATCCGCGGATACGGTGTACCGCCGCGCCGTTGCGACTGCTGATGAAATCATGAAACACTCTTACAACATCGACTTCAAGAATCATGTCAGCCGAGCAGATAAAGAAGAATATATCAAGTGGGACCGGGACAGCCTCTACAACACGCTCGGACTGTTCTACGGTCTTGCGAAATATCAGGATAAACTCCCGAAAGAATTCGGGCCAATCCCCGAACAGGACCGGTTCTACGCCTTCTTCGCAGCCAATAAAATGCCTCCGGTCGAGGTGAAAGACGCTCCGTTCGGGTATGCGCTCCCCGCGCCGCTGCCGGGGAACCGCGTCACAGGCTATGATCTGGTCCGGGGCAAAGAGGACGGCCCCAACGGAAGACATCTGCGGGTGACGACAGGCACCTCAAAATTCGAGTATCATTACCTGACCCGGAGCAAGCTGGGACCGGACTCCGTCATGGGAGCTCCGCATCTGCGCGGTTATGTATCGCGCAAATTCGGTTCGCTCAGCAGTTTTGCGACCGGGTACCTCGGATATATTTTCGACCCGGAGAATCCCGATCAGGAATATGATATTTATGTCTGCCTCAAGTTCGGCAAAGAGCAGATGTACACCAGCCATCTGCTGCTGGTGAAAGCGGTTCCCGGACGGAAACCCTTTATCCGCAAAAAGGAAAATATTCAGGAGACCGCATCGATCAGCATTGTTCCGACGGTTCAGGGAGACGCATTCCCCGCCGTTGAGAAAATGGGCAGGCTGGGCAGCTTCCGCAATGCCGCCACCGGCGAAGCGGAACCCGATTCCACCTCGTCGGCATATGCGGCTTTCGGCAAAGACAAACTCCATCTGCTTTACGTGGAAAAAAATGTAACGGCAACGGACGCGAAAAAGGATTTCTATGCGGATACAGTCGAGTTCTTCCTGCCGACGGGCGGGAAATACCCGGTAACGCAGATCGCAGTCAATCCGAATGGGGAAGTGCGCTGCAACGAGTGGACGATCCCCGTCACTTCCAATACGGAAGACACGGCGGTCAAGCGCATCATGAAAAGCGTCCGGCTTCCGGGAAAAGCGGAAAGCTCTCTGAAAAACGGAGAATGGACGGTCCGGCTTACGCTTGATCTCGCGGGACTTCCTGCGCCGGGCGGAAAAATGGTGATGAACATCTTCCGCACCCGCAACGGAAAAGCGCCTCTTGCATGGAGCCCGATCCATACGGACGGATATTTGAACGGCTTTCCGCTTTTCGGCGTCCTCTGCCGTGACAGGCTGACGTTCAAAGGGAGAAACGAGGTCAAGGCGACAAGATTTGAGGGCGATGTCGCCGTCATGGACGGCAATCACGGCTGGGCGATCTCGGCGGACGTCCCGCGCGGCCTGGACCCGGATACATTTTATTATGTAACAGCTCTCTTGAAAACGGATTCCGCAACGGAGGACGGCAAACATACCACGCGGATGGGCACCTATGACCACAACAGCAAAAAGGTGGTCGGATACCGCCAGATTCCGGTGAAGGAACTGAAAAACGGCTTTGTTCCGGTCCGAACCTCCCGCAAAGTCAGGATCGTCCCCGGAACCCTCCTGTATGTCGGCGGTTTCATGCCGCAGAAAACCTTCACGGGCAACATGTATCTCCGGGAATTCGTGATTGAAAAAGCGGAATGAAGGAGATATAATACCGGAATAACGGCGGCGGGAAATGGAAAAACACAACTATCATGTGAATATGGCGGGAGTCATGAGGGAAATCATGTTCCCGTATCAGGTGGCGGGGCTGGGACGTTCCTGGAACAATCCGCCGCGCAGATCCCTGCACGCCGTTTTTCCGGATAAAATCGAAATCTGCATCCGTCTTTCAGCAGACACCTCCGAAGGACTGCCCACACAGACGATCGCAGGAAAAAGTTATGAAAACCTCTCGTTCCCCCATGTGGTCGTAAAACCGCCGGAAGCAGAATATGCGCTTACGAATTTCGGGTCGCGGGAGGTCTTTTACATCATCTATCCGTCCGCTCTTTTCCCTCTGCTGGACAAGATCGGAATCTTCGAGCCGCCGCTCTGCTGGAGCATACGCATGAACAGGGAGCTGGAACTTATGCTGGAACGTGTCTGTGACTACTTCGGAGCCTCACTGAGCCCCGGCAACGCCGATCGGATCGACATTCAATGCTTTCAGATTCTCCATGAACTGCTTCTGATGAAAAAATCGTTCCATGCTCCGGTGGACAAGGAACATGAACTGATGCTGAGAATCGACTCCCACATCCGTCTGCATGCGTTTGAAATCCTTGATTTCGACTCCACAGCCAGAAAATTCGGGCTTTCCAGAAGCACCTTCTTCCGCTACTGGAAACGATATTCAAAGATCACGCCGTCCGGTTATCTTCTCGAACTCCGGCTTCAGGAAGCGTGCCGGCGCCTGACGGAATCCAGGGACCGGATCGCCGACATCGCAAGGGAACTGCATCTCGGAGAACCAGCCTACATGGGAATGCTTTTCAAAAGGCGTTTCGGGCAGACACCCCTTGATTACAGGCGGGCACATTCCCCGCGCCTGAAATAACAGGTTCCGGCAGCACTGCCATCCATCAACAGAAAAAAGAGGTCAACATGCCTGCATTCATTCCTGACAGTTCCGCAATGCCTGCGGAATACGCTTCACTCCTGCAAACCGTCGCTGAAGCCATGCCGGAATATTTTTCCGGTGCCGGCGCCGGAAAACTTTCATTCGCCCCGTCTGCGCCGGATCAGTTTGCCGTCTCTTTTTCAGGAACGGAGACTGTGATTTCCGCCGGTTCCCGTCCAGCCTTCCTGCGTGCTCTGGGCTGTGCGATGGCCGGCAGAGAAACCGCCGGGAAACTCCGCTTCACAACGCTCGGCGTCATGCTGGACTGTTCCAGAAACCGGGTCTACACAGTGGATTTCATCAAAAGCATACTCCTGAAAACCGCATTGACGGGATTCAATCTCCTGATGCTTTACACGGAAGATGTGTATGAGCTTCCCGGAGAACCCGCATTCGGCTACATGCGCGGACGCTACACGGCGGAGGAGATACGCGAAATAGACCGCTATGCGAAACGGCTCGGAATTGAAGTGACGGCATGCATTCAGACGCTCGGGCATCTGGAGCATCTTTTCACGCATTACCAGTATTCCGGAATCCGCGACACGGCGGGAATCCTGCTCGCGGAGGAAGACGCCACCTATTCGCTGATAGAAAAAATGATCCGTTTCCAGGCGGAAAACCTGTCCTCAAGGCAGATTCATATCGGAATGGACGAGACTCACGGACTGGGGCGCGGCAGATTTCTGGACATTCACGGATATGAACCTCAGAAAGAGATTTACCTCAGACATTTGACGAAAGTATGCGCGATTTGCCGGAAATACGGGCTGACGCCCGCCATCTGGTCTGACATGCTTCTCCGCTTCGAGGACCCCGGAACAATTCGCGCCGCCCTCCCCCCGGATCTCAAACTGTACTGCTGGAACTATTCCGCCACGGATGAGAAAACCTACGAGGACATTCTCGGACGGCATGGACAATTCCAACGCGAGACAGCCATGGCATCCGCCGTCTATACTTACAATACGTTCTGCTGGTTTGCGGAAAAAACAGAAGCGGCGCTGCCCCCGTGCATCCGGGCATGTGAAAACAAAGGAGTCAGGGAACTTCTGATTACGGTCTGGGGCGATGCAGGCGCATTCTGCAATTTCGATTCCGCGCTCGCCGGACTCGTCTATGCCTCCAATGCAGCCTGCGGAGAAGAAGACGCCGGACTCGCATCCGCTTTGTTCCACACGATCTGCGGAGAGGAATACCCGCTTTTCAGGAAAGCATCAGCTCTGCACAGAATCATCCGGAAAAACATCATTCCCGTTCCCGGACTTCTCTGGCAGGACCCGCTTCAGGGAGGCATTTACAGTTATTGTTTCTCAAAATACGGCGACATCATGCGGATTTACCTGCGGGACCTGAAAGAAGTTCATCGTGATCTGTCCGGCAGGACACTCTCTCCATCGCTCCGGCAGATATTTTCCGTGATCGATCTCCTGCTCCACGGGATTTTCTTCCGTGAAAAACTGCTGAAAGCCTATGCGGAGCGCAGACAGGAGCTTCTGCTTGAAATACGCGGCCGCGACATTCCCGCGTATCTGGAAAAAATCACGGCATTCGACCGCTGTTTCCGGCGGGAATGGATGCGTTCCGCCAAACCTTTCGGACTGGAGATCATTCAGCGCCGCAACGCCGGGCTCGCGGCGCGCGTAGAGGAAACCGCGCTCCGCCTCGACGAATTTTTCAGCGGGAAACGGTCCAGGATAGAGGAACTGGATGAAGCGCTCCGGGCATCCGCCGTTCCGGACTTCCACCCAGCGCCCCCCGTCTTCTCAAGCTGTCTCGAAATATATTGAGCGGAAATCAGGTCATCCGCATCCGCGCTCTTTCTCAGGAAGATGCGACATGATCAAGCTTACCGTTCAATCCGGAACTGGGCGCTGAGCGTCGTGGGATCGGCGGAGCGTATTTTCACCTGAACGGACTCTCCAGGCTCGATTTTTCCTCCCCAGCGGCTCTTGAATTCATACGCAAGGGACGGGATCAGGAACGTAAGACGGTCGTCCACGCGATTCACAAGCACCGCTTCGCCGCTCCACTCCGGGTTCTGCCGGAAGAAAACCTGCATCCAGAAATCATCCACCTGACGCTCCAGTTTACGGCGAGCCGCCGACTCCTTCTCGCTGGACAGGAAATGTTCTTCCAGTTGTTCGGACGTCAACAGCTCCTCTCCGGCGATCCAGCGCCGCAACTGCTGGTGCGCAAGAAGATCGACATAGCGCCGCAGGGGACTCGTCACACGGATATACGGATTCAGACCAAGCCCGGCGTGGAGGCCGGGAGAAGTCCTGACCACGCTCGGCGGGCACAGCCGGCGCAGTGCATACATGTCGCTCATGGAGTCGCAGGGGACCTTTTCCTCGACTGCGGGCTGTGTCGCAAACGGCATCGGAATATCATGCTCCACGGCAAAAACCGCCACAGCCGCCCCCGCCGCAAGCATCGCATTGGCAACAAGTTCCCGTTCCGGCGTCACCTCGACGGGCGTCACTGCGACTTTACCGCCGACAAGCTGGATATCGGCTTCCGGCAGTCTGATGAACATTGCGCCGTCCGCCTCCCGTTTCCGGCGGAAACGCTCCAGCGCGGAGGCAATCTCCGTCAAGGGCGATTCATTCATGCGGGATGCGGCTCCGGCATAGGTCAGACGCTCCACTCGGACACGGCTCCGCACACATTTTTCCAGTATTGCGCTCCCCTCCTCCGTGATGCGGATTCCGAAACTCAAGGCGGGGCTGATCTCATTCAGGCCGAGCCCGAAAACCGCGGTCGCTTCCGGCGGCAGCATATGGACAATCTTTTCCGGCAGATACAGATTCGCGCCGGAACGGACACATGCAAGATCCAGTTCGCTTCCGTACGTCACGACCGAAGCGGGATCGGCGACATGCACCCAGAGCAACCCGTCCGCAAAACTGATCGCATCGTCGGGATCGGCGCTGCCCTCGTTGTCGATCGCAAGCGAAATCATATCCGTCAGGTCCTCGCGCGGTTCATCGGGAAGCGGCGGCAGGGCAAGCGACGGATTTTCCAGCTCAATCCCCGCACGCGCAGGGTAAGGGTCAGCCAGCTCATCCCATACACCGAGACGCAGAAGCAGTTGATGCGCCTTTTCCGGGGTCGCTTCAATCTCAAGCTCCCGCATCAGGCGGCTGTTCTCGCTTCTGCCATAGGCAAGCTGTTCGATTTCCGACATCAGCGGACGGTCTTGCGGCAGAATCGCTCCGCTCCGGATCCGGTCAAGCAGAGCCGCCCTCTGCTCCTTTGCCTGAGTTTTTGCGCGAATCGCCGCAAGTTCGGCTTCGATCTCCTCCTTCGGACGCGCCTTTACGCCATCCGCCGGAGAACCCGTAAAATAAATTCCCTGTGAAAGAAGCTGATACGCCGCCCAGAAAGAGGCGGAAGTATTTTCGGAATAAAGAAGCTCCGCAAACTCGGAAAAGGGAAACGTCTCCCCCTCCATCAACTCCATGATCTCGCAGCAGTCCGGTTCCGGCAGTGCGCGCGGAGGCAGAGAGGAGACGGGGCCCGGATGTAAAAACTCAATGTCCTTCGCCCGGACGGATTTCGACGCTCCGCCTTCGATTCTGATTTCGATCTTATCGGCACTGACAGCCGAAACCTGTGCGCTTTTCCCGTGGTAGACCACCAGAGCGCCGGCATTGTATTTCTGCATAATTTCATTCCTGTTGTAATTTTTGAGAAAAACTTACATCGAAAATCCCCGAATGCAATAAAAAACAGCCGGAATCCCGCTTTTTCAGGCAATAAAAACCGTTTTTTCATAAAAAAAGATGAAATATGACCTTGCAAAATCCGATTTGTGCATAAATTTCATTATAGACGCTCAATCAGCAACACAAAGCAAGGAGTTGTTTTTATGGCAAAAACTTATGTTCTGGACACCAATGTTCTCCTCCACAGCGCAAAAGCGCTTGATTCCTTTCAGGATAATCTGGTCGTGATCCCGATGGCGGTTATCGAAGAACTGGATAAATTCAAGAAAAATCAGGATGAGCTCGGCAGGAATTCAAGACAGGTCGTAAGAATGATCGACAAACTCCGCGGCGAAGGCAGGCTTTCAGAAGGGGTTCCCCTGCACAATGCGGCAGGCGGCAAGCCTTCCGGCAAACTCATGATCCTGACGGGCGAAGGCGAAATGCCGGAAAAAATGGATATGAGCATCGCGGACAACCGCATTCTTCAAGTCGCATACATGCTCCTGAAACGCGCGAAAAAAGAAGACAGCGTCACCCTGATCACCAAAGACCTGAATCTGCGTCTCCGCGCGGACGGACTCGGCATTCCGGTTCAGGATTTCGAGTGCCAGACCGTAAAATTCGACGAACTCTATTCCGGCACTTCTGAAACGGAAGTCGATCCGCAGACCATCGACGATTTCTACAAAAACAAATCCATTGAAGTGCCGAACGGATTGGCGCTGCATCCGAATGAGTTCCTGACCATGAAAAGCGGCACGAAATCCGCCATAGGGATTTTCCGCGGCGGGAAACTCGTCATGCCGCATGAACTTCCGGGGGACAACGTCTGGAACATCAAGCCGCGCAGCCGGGAACAGCGCATTGCGCTCCAGCTTCTGACGGACCCGGCGATTCAGGTGGTAACTCTCGTCGGACAGGCGGGTTCCGGCAAAACACTGCTGGCGCTTGCGGCAGCTCTCCAGCAGGTGCTCCGCGATGCCGTCTTTGAAAACATCCTGGTATCAAGGCCGATTATTCCCCTCGGCAAAGACATCGGCTATCTCCCCGGCGACAAAAATGAAAAATTGAGTGTCTGGATGCAGCCGATCTACGACAATCTGGATTATCTTCTCCACACGGAAAAACGCGGGGAATCGGTCAAGCGGAAGGTCGACGAACTGATCCGGACCGGCAAACTTGAACTCGAAGCGCTGACTTATATCCGCGGACGCAGTATCCCGCACCAGTTCGTCATCATCGACGAGGCGCAGAACCTGACTCCCCATGAGGTGAAAACCATCGTCAGCCGCGCCGGGGAAGACACGAAGATGGTTCTGACCGGAGACCCGGAACAGATCGACAATCCGTATCTCGACGCTTCCAGCAACGGGCTCAGCTACATTGTCGAGCGGTTCAAAGACCTGCCGCTTCACGGTCATATCACTCTGCGGAAGAGCGAACGAAGCGAACTTGCAGCCGCCGCAGCGGAGTATCTGTAAGCCGGACGCGGGAACTGTGCGGTAAAATGCACCGTTCCCGCAAAAAATGCGCATCAAGAGAATATTTGTTCCACAGTTTTGTATTTCCCCACTGGAAAATAATCGTTATTTCAGCTCATTTCCATCATTTTATTTTTATGAAAAAAATTGATAAATTTGTATAAAAACGGCTTTATTTTCCGGATTTTCATATTATTTTACCCCATTCTTTGTTCTCAACAGAAAACAACAAACCACAAAGGAGATCTTCAAAATGGAAGAATTCTTCGAAAACATCTGGAAGATGATCGTGGAGAGCAATGTACTCCAACTGATCGGGGCATTACTGCTTCTGCTGGTGGGCTGGCTGGTGGCAGTACTCCTTTCCAACCGTACGGCTCTCGTCCTGAAAAAGTTCGAGGTCGGCAAAAAACTGTCCGGCTGCATCCCCGAGGACGGGAATGACGCAGGGGCGAAGATCGAACTGGTCATCAGCAGAATCGTATTTTTCGTCATTCTGCTCATCACCATTCTCGGCTGCTTCAGCGTGCTGAAGCTCAACGAAGCGGCTCAGCCGATCACCAGTTTCGTCGACAAAATCACGAACTACGCGGCAAATATCATCGGCGCGGCACTGCTCACATTCATCGCATGGGTTGTGGCTACGGTCATCAAATTCGCCTCACTGAGCGTGTTCAAGACTCTGAAGCTTGACGACAAACTGGCTCCGCACATGGAAAATTCAAAATCCATCAGCCAGATTACCGCTTCTACTATCTACTACGTCGTCTTCCTGCTCTTCCTGCCGGCGATTCTCCGCGCGCTCAAGATCGAAGGAATCACGGATTCACTTGAGAAAATGATGACCAAAATTCTTGAGTTCATTCCGAACCTCATTGCCGCGGCGGCGATTCTGATTCTCGGTCTTTTCGTGGCGAAAATCGTGCGCAAAGCGGTCTCCGGGCTCTCTTTTGCGGCACGTATTGACGAACTCGGCAGTCAGGCGGGATGCGGCAAGGTCTTCGGTGAAAAATCGACCCTTTCCCAGCTTCTCGGACTGGTCTCCTATGTTCTGGTCGCGATTCCGGTCATCATTTCTTCTCTGACCGCACTCAAGATTGATGCTCTCACGGATTCCGTTTCCGGTTTCTTCAACCTCATTCTGAACGCGACCGGCAACGTGATCGGCGCCGCGGTTCTGCTCTTTGCGGCATTCCTCGTCGGCGGAATCGTCAGCGGAATCGTTGTCCAGCTCCTTGAGAGCTTCGGATTCAACAAGCTCATCACGGCAATCGGCGTGAGCAAGGAAAACGCGACAGTCACTCCCGCGCAGGTCGCAGGCAAACTGACCATGATCACGATCATGTTCCTCGCGGCAATCGCGGCGTGCAACATTCTGGAGTTCACGGAGCTTGCCGGACTTCTCCGCCAGTTCCTGACTTTCGGCGGAAACATCCTTCTCGGCATCGTCGTAATGCTTATCGGCATTTTCCTGGCGAATGTGGCTTCCGATGCAGTCAGCAAGGGTGAAAACACCAAAACACTTTCCCTTGCAGTCAAGGTGATCGTCCTGATCTTCACAGGCGCAATCGCCCTGAATACAATGCAGATCGGCGGTGCAATCGTCACGACAGCCTTTACGATGGTTCTCGGCGCAATCTGCGTTGCGGCGGCAGTTGCTTTCGGTATCGGCGGACGCGAACTCGCCGCCAGGAAACTGAATGAATGGAGCGAAAAGTTCTCCAGAAAACAGTAATTCGGTATTTCCTGCCTTCATTGCCCGGCGGAATCTGATTTCCTGCCGGGCTTTTTTGATTTTCCGGGGATCCCATCCCCCGATCCCGGGGACGGCTTTGAAACGGAAGAATGCGTGAACATTCTTCTCAAGCCAAGTTTTTTGCCCTTGTCACGGTCCAGCGGCAAACCGCTGGTCGCGCAGGATGCGAAATCTCTCCGGCGACCAACATCTCAGCTCAGGATCACGGCGGATGCAACGCTCCAGGTTCCCCTTCCTCACCGGCGCAATACATACGGGCTGATGCGAAGTGTTTCTGAAAAACCGGAAAAAAGATTTTTCCCCGATTGATTTCGAAAAGAACCCCTGTATATTATATGGACTCAAAATAAACTGGGAAGCTATCATGAAAAAATCAAGGCTGTTTTTCCTTTTGGTTCTTGCCGTAATCGGCATTACAGCCGTCTGCTATGCCCATGAACTGTCCGATATAAGTTTTGCGGAAGTCCCCCTGCTTCATGCGGAGGATCAGGATACCATAGGTTCCGTCAGCAAGAAACAGAAGTACCAGGAGACAGACACCGTCCTCACGGATTTCATTCTGGAAAATCAGGCGGGCAGTCTGCGGATTGCGTCCATCGGGCGCAGGCTTCTGCCCGGAGCTACGGTAAAAACGCCTCAGAATATTTTTCTGGAACTTTCCTCAATCCATGAATTCACATCCGGCACTTACCGGATTCATAACGAATTAATTCCCTTTATAACAGTATTCATCTCCGATACGACTCCATCAAGAGACGGTCCGTCCGCCGCCTGACCCTTTGCACAGCGGTATCGGCGCCGTTTTTCATCCGGTATGGCAATTTGTTTTCCCCGGAAAAACACTGCCTGGTTTTCCGATGCCGAAAATCACAACTAAAAATTAATTCAGTTCAAAGAACAGCAACACTGACGGCAAGGCTTTTTTGTACGAAAATCCGTGCCTGTGCCAGTCAAATTTATGGAGTCAGTATTTTATGAAAAAGATCAATTTCATGCTTACAGCTTTCCGTGACGGATTTCAGTCCGTATTCGGAGCCAGAGTTTTTTCCTGCGACTTCCTGCCGGTCGTCGAAGAAGCGGCGGCAGCGGGAATCGAACACTTCGAAGCGGGCGGCGGCGCCCTGTTCCAGGCAGCATACTTCTATTCCAACGAAGATGCGTTTCAGGTCATGGACAATTTCCGCAAGGCGGCAGGTTCGCAGGCGAATCTCCAGACTCTCGCCCGCGGCATCAACGTGGTCGGGCTTGATTCCCAGCCGCGGGACATCATCAAGCTTCATGCAAACCTGATGAAGAAACACGGCATTACCACCATCCGCAACTTCGATGCGCTCAACGATGTCAACAACCTTATTTACAGCGGGAAATGCATTGCCGAGGCGGGACTCAACCATGAAGTCACCATCACCATGATGGAACTGCCTCCGGGATGTGACGGGCATAGTGCCGGTTTCTATGAAACGGTTCTCCACCGCATTCTCGACTCCGGCATTCCTTATACTTCGCTCTGCTTCAAGGATGCGTCCGGCACCTCCTGCCCGCAGAAGGTGTTCAATACGATCAAGATGGCGCGCAAGCTCCTGGGAGAGCAGACGCCGATCGTATTTCATTCGCATGAAACAGCCGGATGCAGCGTGCTTGCCTACAAAGCGGCGCTTGAAGCCGGTGCGGATCAGATCGACCTCTCCATTGCCCCGCTTTCCGGCGGAACCTGCCAGCCGGACATCCTCACCATGTGGCACGCCCTGCGCGGCACCGGGTTCACACTCGGCATTGACTACCACAAGATCGTCAAGCTGGAGCAGAGTCTCAGAGAAGCGCTGAAAGATTATTTCATGCCGCCGGAAGCCACGATGGTCAATCCGCTGATCCCGTTCTTCCCCATGCCCGGAGGAGCACTCACGGCAAACACGCAGATGCTCCGCGACAACGGGCTCATGGACAAATATCCCGAAGTCATCGCCGCGATGGGCGATGTCGTAATACGCGGCGGTTACGGAACTTCTGTTACGCCGGTCTCCCAGTTCTACTTCCAGCAGGCATTCAACAACGTGATGTTCGGACCATGGAAGAAGATTGCGGAAGGCTACGGCAAGATGGTGCTCGGCTACTTCGGCAAGACACCGTCACAGCCAGACCCCGAAATCGTCAAAATCGCTTCGGAACAGCTCAAGCTTCAGCCGACCTCCGCCAATCCCATGGACCTCAACGATGCCAATCCCGCCAAAGGACGCGCCGCCGCAGTCGCCATGCTCGAAGCCAACAAACTGCCGACCACCGATGAGAATATCTTCATCGCGGCGTCCTGCCTTGAAAAAGGTATCGCGTTCCTCAAAGGGGAAGGCAAGATCGGCGTCCGCAAGAATGTCAGAAAAGAACAGAAAGCGGAGAAGCCCGCCGCCGGGGCAAAACAGCTTCTGGTCACGATCAACGGCAATGAATACAATGTCAAGCTCGACAAGGGAACCGCCGTCATCAACGGGCAGAACTATGCCTATGATGTGAAAGCCGCGGACGGCAACGGCGTCAGCGCGCTGGAAAATGCGGCAACAGGCTCCTCGGTCGAAAAGTTCAAGGAGGTCCATGCGACTCTGCCCGGAACCGTGATCAGGATTCTCGTCAAACCCGGCGAACACGTCAAGGCGGAGCAGCCGATCATGATTCTGGAAGCAATGAAAATGGAAACACAGGTCAGCTCCCCGATCGACGGCATTGTCGCGAAATTTCAGGTCAACGCACAGGATCAGGTTCAGACCGGTTCCCTCCTTGCACTGATCAAATACGAGTAATGCGAGGTGCGGAAATGGAATATTTCAGTAATTTGACGGAGATTTTCCAGGGCATTGACCTGCTCCTGAAATCTGATCCGAAAATCGTGCTTGTCCGGCTCCTCCTGATCATTCTCGGGGGCGTCATGATCTATCTCGGAAAAAAAGGCGTTCTCGAAGCGCTCCTGATGATCCCGATGGGACTCGGCATGTGCACGATCAACGCTTCGCTCATGTTCTTCGACCCGATCAACATGGTCAACAAAACGCCTGTCGATCCCACAAAGGTAGGCACCCTGTTTCTTGACTCAACAGTCGCCAGCAACGACCAGCTCATGACGCTGATGCAGGTGGACTGGCTCCAGCCGATCTACACGCTTGCATTCAGCAACGGACTCATCGCGTGTCTGATCTTCATCGGCATCGGCTCCCTGCTGGATGTCGGATTCGTGATGTGCCGCCCGTATGTCAGCATGTTTCTTGCTGTCTGCGGCGAACTGGGAACCCTGCTGGTGCTCCCGATCGCAACGCTGTTCGGGATGAATCTCCAGGAAGCGGCGTCCATTGCGCTGGTCGGAGGCGCGGACGGTCCGATGGTTTTGTTCGGTTCGCTCAAAATGGCGCCGGATCTTTTCGTTCCCATCACGATTGTGGCATATCTGTATCTGGGACTGGCATACGGCGGATTCCCGTATCTGGTCAAGTTCATGATCCCGAAAAAACTGATCGGCATTAAAATGCCCGAAGAAAAGAATACGATCCGGATCACCTCCGGGCAAAAGCTTGTCTTCGCGATCTGCGCCTGCGTGCTTCTTTCGTTTCTCTTTCCCGTGGCGTCACCGCTGTTTTTCTCGCTGTTCCTCGGAATCGCAATCCGAGAATCGGGACTCGAAAAGTTCCAATACATCGTCAGCGAACTGGTGCTTTACGGTTCCACGCTGATGCTGGGGCTTCTCCTCGGCGTGCTTTGCGACGCCCATACGATCATGAACCCGAAAGTGCTTCCGCTGCTTCTGCTTGGAATCCTCGCCCTGCTGCTCTCCGGTGTCGGCGGACTGCTCGGCGGTTACATCATGTATTTCATTACGGGCGGGAAATACAATCCGGTGATCGGGATCGCGGCGGTAAGCTGCGTGCCCAGCACGGCAAAGGTCGCGCAGAAATGCGTGTCGAAGGTCAATCCCGGCGCAATCATCATGCCGCACGCACTGGGAGCGAACATCTGCGGCGTGATCACGACCGCGATCATCACGGCAATCTATATGAGCCTCATCAAATAAGGAGGAAACACCATGTTCATATCCGCATTGAAAGTCATGTTTGAGACTTTGATCCTGACGGCGGCAGTCTCTCTGATTGTCGCCCTGCTGATCCAGCTTCTGGTCAAACTCATTCATAAGATCTCCGCCAGAAAGAATCCGGCGGAGAATACAAAAGAAATCGAAGCGGCTCTGCTGATCGCCATTGCCGCTTCCGAACAGGATAAGTAAAAAAGACTGTCCGCTTCCTCTGCCGGCGGCAGTCCGCAGTCCATATTTTTGCCCTCTGCTCTTTTCGGGGCTGGAAAGGGTGGAGGGCAATCTTTGTTTCAACGGGAACAACAGTAAAAATCCCGTATTCAGCTTTCCGGCAAAGGCTTCTTCACGGCAAGAAGGCGGTGCGGCATATCGTCATGATAATATCGTGCAATAAATTCCCTTTCCATCTTCATGCCGATCGCCGCGGCGGCACACAGGGCGGGATATGACTTGCATTCAAATCATATCCCGCTTTGATTCCCGAAAGCCGGTTACGCTTTATGCGCCTTGATGCGCTCCAGTGCAACTTTCTTGCCCTCATAGAAGGCATAGAGATTCTGCTTGATCACTTCGGGCTTGCTGCTGAAACCGTCGATGATCGCCTCCTCGAACGCGCGGTCGAAATCCATCTTGTCCTCGCCTTCGAGATAGTGGTCGATCAGAATCACGGAAAGAGCCCCCAGGATCACCGAGTTCGCGCATTTGTGATTGCCGACACGGTTCGTGGCGATGTCGAGCGCATCTATGCCGAGCACTTTTTTATCTTCGCTGACGTCGGGACGCTTCATCGTCGAACTGTCATACAGCAGAACGCCGTTCGGCTTGAGTTCATGGATGAACTTTTCCAGAGCGGTCTGCGTCATGGCGATCAGCAGATTGCAGTCGCGGTCGATCAGCGGCGAAGGTATCTTGTTGTGGCTCAGGATAATGGAGCAGCTTGCGGAGCCTCCGCGCTGTTCGGGGCCGTAGGAAGGCATCCACGTGACATTGAAATTACGCAGTTTCGCCATGTTCGCAAGCATGATGCCGAGACTCAGAATCCCCTGCCCGCCGAAGCCGCCGATCTTGATCCTGCGCTCATAGTTGAAAATCTTCGACTCGTTGCGGAAGGTCTTCGGAACCCCGATATTGAGTTTCCGCGGAAACAGAAGCTCCCTGACTTTTTCGGGGTCGTGAATCGGCGGAGGCGGCATCGGGGAGAACGCCGTCGCGGATTTGTCGCGGAAACACCCCAGCGGAAAATACTTCGTCATGCGTTCTTCGATGAACGCATTGATCTCCTGTGCGGTCATTTTGAAGTTCACGGGACACGGAGAAAGCACCTCGACAAGAGAGAAGCCCCGCCGTTCCCGGAGGTTCTCGACCGCCTTGAAAACGGCTTTTCTCGCGTCGCGGATATGCGCAGTCGTCGTCAATGCGACACGCTCGATGTAAACAGGGGACTCCAATGCGTTCGTGAGTTCGCACACTTTCAACGGAAAACCGTCCGTCGCCGTATTGCGCCCATAAGGAGAGGTCACGGTCTTCTGCCCCGGCAGAGTCGTGGGCGCCATCTGCCCCCCGGTCATGCCGTAATTCGCATTGTTGACAAAAAACACGGTCATTTTTTCTCCGCGGTTCGCCGCCTGAATAAACTCGTTGAACCCGATTGCGCCGAGGTCGCCGTCCCCCTGATAGGAAATCACGAACGACTCCGGATTGGCGCGGGAGACGCCGGTTCCTACCGCGGGGGCGCGTCCGTGCGCCACGGAAATGCTTCCGCAGTTGAAATAATAATAGGCGAATACGGCGCACCCGACCGGCGCGATCAGAACCGTGTCTTTCTGAATGCCGTAATGCTCAATCGCCTCGGCAATCAGCTTATGAAGAATGCCGTGACCGCATCCGGGGCAATAGTGCATGTTTTTCTTGATCGGACCGGGACGGCGCTCGAATGTATCGAAGAAGACGGACGACTTTCCAAATTTGACTTTCTCACTCATTGTTTCATCTCCCCCAGAATCTTTTTGACCATGTCGCATATATCGGAACAGGTCGGGATGTTGCCGCCCATCCGGTTGCAGAGATATACCGGAAGCTTGCAGTCGATCGAAAGCTTGATGTCTTCGATCATCTGTCCGGCGCTGAGCTCGACACTGACCAGCGCGCGCGTCACGCCGTTGTCCAGAAGCCTGCGCAGACTCGTCTTCGGGAACGGAAATACCATTTTCGGCCGGATGAGCCCGGCTTTGATCCCCTCCCCGCGGAGCATCGTGACGGCGCCCGAAGCCACGCGCGAAGTGATGCCGTAGGCGACCAGCACGATTTCGGCGTCTTCCGTCATAATCTCCTCCGCACGCTGTTCCGTATCTTCGATAAGCCGGTATTTCGCCTGCAAACGCCGGTTCAGCTCCTCAAGGTCGTCGTGTTCCAGATAAATGGATGTGATGATATTCGCCTTTCCATCGACGACCCGCCCCATTTTCCATTCGGGGTCATAATCATAAACGGCGGGTTCGGGAAGCGTCAGCGATTCCATCATCTGCCCGATGACGCCGTCCGCCATGATATAGGCGGGCATACGGTATTTTTCCGCCATGAGGAACGACTCATACGCCATGTCGCACATTTCCTGAACGGAATTCGGGGTGAAGACCAGACATTTGTAGCTGCCGTGCCCGCCGCCTTTGACCAGTTGGAAATAATCCGCCTGTTCGGGGCCGATGTTGCCGAGCCCCGGACCGCCGCGGGTAATGTCTGCGATCACCGCCGGCATCTCATACGCGGCAAGATAGCTGACCTCCTCCTGCTTGAGGCTGATCCCCAGCCCGGAACTGGCGGTCATGGCGCGTTTGCCTTCCGCCACGGCGCCGATGACCATATTGATGGCGGCAATCTCGGATTCCGCCTGAATGAATACGCGGTTCAGTTTCGGGAAAAGCGCGGCGGCGCTGTGCGCGATTTCGCTCGCGGGCGTGATCGGATACCCGAAAAAGCAGTCGCATCCCGCGAGAAGCGCGCCGTAGACAAGCGCCTCATTGCCTTTCAGGAGCAGACGATTGTTGTATTCCATCTTTCACTCCTCCGTCTGGTAAATGGTGATGGCGCCCGGTTCCGGGCATTGCAGAAAACAGGAACCGCACCCGATGCAGTCTTCGGGATGCTCCACACGTGCGGAAAAATATCCCTGTTTGTTCAGTTCATTGCCGATGTCGATCAGATTCTTCGGACAGGCCGTGATGCATCGCTTACAGCCTTTACACTCTTCCTGCGTAATGCAGACTCGGTATTTCTTACTCATTTCTTCTCACCTCCAGGTGATGATTATAGGAAGCGGAAATATACAACCGGAATGATCATTTTTCAAATCAGCTCATAGAGAGGCACAGGAGTCATGCCGTTTTGAATTGAAAAATCCGCAGAGCCCATACCGGAGTCACTGCGGATTCAGTCCATCATCTCTGATATCCGTGTTTATTCCATCAGAATGTCGGAACAGATATCATCGCCACAGAAAAGATACTTTCCGCCGCCAAGCGGCCGGATATTTCCGAAACGCGATTTCAAGTTTGTTTTTCCGGGAACCGTGATCACGGCTTCCGCTTTTCCGGGACCGCATGCCGTGACCAGAACCCGAAGTTTTCCATCGCTTGAAAATGCCCTTGCATCCACAATGGAAGATGCTTTGCTGGCGATGGCGACATCCGGCGCCTTTTCCAGACTCAGCAGCCACGGTTCCAGCCCGCGCAGAAGCTTTGCCACAGCGCACACCCTGGGCCAGAACACCCTGGAAGAACCGGGATCGAACTTTTCCTGTCGCTCCATAATCGTCGTATAGCTGTAAAAACAGAACCATTTCGCCCCGTAAATCGCTCCCAACAACACCATTGATCTCATCTCCGTTTCCGTAGGATACCGGAAATACGAATAATTCTCTTTGGGCTTATGTGCGCCCCAGTTGAAAGCCTGAGGGACATACATCACCGGAAGCCCCACAGCATTGGCAGAGATCAGAAAATCACGGACAGTGAGAATGCTGTCGCTCCCTTTATCCATAATCGGATAAGGATCAATCCCAATGACATCCGCCGCCTGCCCATAATATAAACAGTGCTGTGGCTTATCGGTCAACGCAATGACCGGATGATACAAGTCGTTCCCGGCTATTGTCTCGCGGGAACGGCGTACCAGCGGCATGGAGGCAGCGGAAATTTCATCCGCAAGATAATAAGCCAGCAGGGCGGGATGCAGAAATACAGGATTGAACTTCTTGATTTCAGTATCTTTTTCTCCGTAAACCCGCATGTGACACGCCATATATTTCAATCCGTATTTATGAATAAGGTCAAGAGAACGACGCGCCACCGCATTCCATCGGGAAGAACCGTAATCGGGTGAAGTCCAGCGATCGTCTGATTCTGTTGTGATGTCTGACGACTGGATATCGAAAGCACCGCGGGATGTGTAATGCAATATAAAATTGAATCCGCCACCCGCAATGCGTTTCAAATCATCCTCTTTACGCAACCAAGTGGCATAAATGCCGACAGGCAGAAACGGTTTGCCATCAACCATAACTCGCCCGGCGGCATCAATCGAAACAGCACCCTCCGGTGGTGCCCCATGCTTGGAATTGAAGAAGTTAAACTGGTTACGGATAAGAATTGTCTTTTGCACAGTATCGACCAGAAACGCATCAATTCCAACTTTTCCCTCCGGCAAAGAACCAAACTCAATCATAGCACGCGAATCAATCACCGGAGCCCATGCTGTCTTATCTGCTGTTTTCAATACGACGGCACCGGTATTTAATGGTTCCGAAGTAACAACCCGAAAAATAAAACGCCCATTGGCATCCGGAGCAAGCATCAAAGGTGTAATCGGATAAAGCATCCCGTTGGAACTGATCTCAACAATCTCCAGATTGTCCCAATAGACTCGCCCGCTGGTTTCATAGAAAAGCCGCAGAATCAATTCCGTTTCATAGTCACTGCCGACAAAAGTCATTGCAACTTTTTTCCATTCAGAAGAAGCAGGCATCCGTTTCGGGTTGTCTAGATGCATCTCCTGCCCGTTTCTGCAATGACGAATGCTGGCGGAAAGTTCCATGTGAAGACGCGGTTTCAAATTCTCGGTCCGGTACCATATCGTCATCTTATAAGAGCTTCCTGCCTTCAGTTTCAGCGGCAGGCGTGCAATAGATCCCCAATAGTTCTTATAATCCTTTTCCTGACGCTCGCACAATAAAGCGGCAGACCCTCCCATTCCGGCACCAGGAACAATACGGCATCCAGACGGCAGTTTCCACTGAGAAGATTTCTTTTCAAAATTGTCACTTATCATGACAATGCTCACATCTCCGGTCGCATCACGAAATTGAGAAAGATCAATCGGTAGAACTGCGGCTGCAGCCAGACCAGAGCAGGCAAGCAAAATCAACAGAGCAAATTTCATTTTTCGCTTTCTCCTTATTTTTTTCATTTCAGCGATAAGTATCACGATATACATACTGTCCGATGGCACGGCAATAGCGGTCCCCCACGTAAACTTTCACATATGCCACTCCTTCCTTGCGCATAGCATCGCGGTCATAAGCACGATCGGCAAAAATAAAAAATTCATTCACTCCCGAAGTGATTATATTCCCCCCCAACGCAACAATATTTCCGGTATTGCCATGGCGGACGTGAAATATTTCAGTATTGGAATTCATACCGATCAGATAATACTGCCGCCGGTTTGAAGTCCTCCCTGAATCCCCAATCAGTAGTCTGCCCGAAGGATTTTTTACCCGTTTATTGCTGACCATCTGATTTGCCCATCTATCACCGAACGGATCGCTATTCAGTATCGCTCCCCCTTGATATGGATCAGTAAAGGCCCCGTAAGTTTCGTACGAAGCATTACTGACGGGAAGCGGAGTGCCACGGGGACAGGAAATCAATTTCTTATTAATGTATTTGTCCGCAATCAGAAAATCATACCACACCTTTCGACTGCCGGAACTGCTTGTCCCATAGGCAATGGAAAAGTTACCATTATAATCGTTCATATACATGAAGGCAGACAGTCCGCATTGCTTGAGTCGACCAGTACAATCTATTGACATCGCCCGTTCTCGAGCCGAGTTCAATGCCGGCAGAAGCAGTGCCGCAAGAATCGCGATGATCGCTATCACAACCAACAATTCGATAAGAGAAAAGTAACCTTTGAGCCACGACTCCTTTTTTCTGTGATGCCACAAGGCATTTCCACCTGACTCATACATTTCGCCATTCCTCCCAGCTTTGATTAATTAGTTTCAGAAGTCTGCTTCCTTTATATTTTGACTTCTAAATTAACGTTAATGTTATTTTCTGTTTCTATTATAAGATATTTTCTCCATTTTGTCAATAGCCAAACATAAAAAAAATTGATTTTTTCTTTTTAACACCATTGACATTAACAATAATGTAACTATATTTCAATCAACAAAAACGGAAAAACAGGAGAAAACAATGCCCGTCGTTACATTGAAAGATATTGCGAATCTGGTCGGGGTTTCCGTGAACACCGTCTCGCGGGGACTGAAGGACAAACCGGATATCGGGCTCAAAACACGGCAGAGAATCAAGGAAGCCGCGGCAGCCCTGGGATACCGCCCAAACCTGAATGCGCGAAGCCTGGTACTTCAGAAAACCTCCACCATCGGAGTCGCCGTAACCGAAATGGACAATCCGGTCCGCATGGAGTTCTGCGAGAAACTGCGCGTCCGCGCGGAGCGGGACGGCTACCGCCTGCTGACAACTTCGCTTGCGCAAAACGATGAACAGGAATGGAGCACCGGAAACACTGGAAGTATTGAAGACCTGCTTGCTCGCAGAGTAGACGGTCTGATCATCGGCACAATCTGGGGACTGACCGGAGAACAGCCGCTCGGCCCGCTTCTCAAAGAATGCAGGCAGACGGAAACGCCCGTCGTCGTATTCGGCACGCCGGAGACGGAACTTGCCGACTGCATCGAAATCGATTTTTTCGACAGCGGTTATCGTCTGACGGAACATCTGATCCGGAAAGGTTATCGCTCCATCAGTTATTTCGGAAAACCGGACGATGCACGGTTTGAAGGTTATGAAAAAGCCATGAAAGATCACGGACTCGAACAATGGTTCCGGATATGGAATCATCCCGCCAATCGTCTGCGGGTGGGGCAAGATACAATGAATCTGTATTTAGAACAGAACAGCCGTCCGCCGCAAGCTATCGTGGCGAGCAACGACCTCGGCGCAATCGGAATCATTTCATCCCTGAAGAAACATGGTCTGAGGGTTCCGCAGGACTGTGCAGTCGCGGGGTTCGACAACATCGCAATCGGGGAATTCATCGATCCGCCGCTGACCTCCATCGGATTCGACAACAGCACGTTTGCCGATGCGGTCTGGAATATGATGATCCGTCGTCTGCGGAAACTCGAAACCGGCCCGGCGCAGAAGATTACGCTCAATCAGGAGCTGGTCATACGGGAATCCTGCTGAAAGACGGAAAAAGCAGGCAAAACAAATCAATTCTGAAAGATAAAAATATCAATGACAGGAAATAGAATGATTCAGAAACATCCGCTTCCGATTCAAAGAGTGACGCAGGGGCCGAAACACCATTTTTTCGGCTATTTCGACAAGTTCCCGTGGGACAAATCCGGGCGCAGACTGCTCGCGCAGGAAATTGATTTCACGGCACGGCAGCCGCGTCCGGGAGAAAAAGCGACGCTGGGAATGATCGAACTCACGGACAACAACCGTTTCGTGCCGCTTGCCGAGACGGACGCCTGGTGCTGGCAGCAGGGGTGCATGTTCCAGTGGCTCAACGATTCCGAGACAAAAGTCATTTACAATGACCGCGAGGGGGATCATTTCGTCGCCCGCATCCTGGATGTGGAGTCGGGCGAAACGCAGACCTTGTGCCGTCCGGTCTACTGCCTGAGCCCCGACGGGCGATGGGCGATGAGCCTGAACTTCTCGCGGCTGGACAGGGAACGTCCCGGTTACGGCTATCCCGGCGCATTCGACCCCAATGAAAAGGTGAAATGCCCCGGCGACGAAGGCATCTGGCTGGTTGATCTCAAAAACAACACGGCAAAGCTGGTCGTCAGCGTGGCGCAGGTCACGGACGCCTGGTACCGTTCCGATATGGAAGACACGGAAGGCTGGTTCAACCATATCCTGATCAGCCCCGACAGCCGCCGTTTCGCATTCTTCCACCGCTGGAGGCTCAAAAACAAAGACGGCTCCCCCGGATGGCACCTGACGCACATGTTCACGGCAAACCTCGACGGAACGGAGCTTTTCCCGCTGAATCTGGAGGAGATGAGTTCCCACTACACATGGATCAGCCCGGATCAGATCATCAATTTCTCCAACCGCTACACCGCCGGCTGGCAGTATTATCTCTATACGGACCGGACACATCACACGGAAATCATAGGCAGAGACCTTTTCCCCGGCGACGGGCACTGCTCCTACTCTCCGGACGGAAAATGGATGCTGACGGACTCCTATCCTCTGGAAGACAACTGCCGCAGGCTTTTTCTCTACCGCCTGAGCGACGGGGAAGCATTCGAAATCGGCAGTTTCCACTCCGATCCGGACTATCCGGTGCCGACGCGCTGCGATCTGCATCCGAACTGGTCGCGGGACGGGCGCAGTGTCTGCATCGATTCCATCCACGAAGGCTCACGCCAAGTCTATATTCTGGACGTCAGCGAACTGACCGCCCGGTAAAAAACAACGCTACCTCCGGTGCGGTATTCCCTGTCCGCGCCGGAGGTAGCGGGAAAGAACGCATCACTTCAATACGCCGGAAACTCTGAGATAATCATTTGTCAGGATCGTGTCGATTCCCATATCCAGCAGTTGCCGCGCCTCGGCGGGATCATCGGACCAGAAGAAATTGCACCGGATTCCATTGGCATGCGCCTTGTCAATCATCGCCTGCGTACAATGCCCTTTCATAAACTGGAGCTTCGCGCATTTCCAGTGGATCGCGTTTTCAACGATCCGGTCCGGTTCATAGCCAGACATGCAGCGCCTGATTTCCGGAGCGACCTCAAGAGCCGCCTCCATGACATCCTTTCTCGCAGTAAAATAAGCGTGTTCCGCAAAATCATACCGATGAAGCAGGGAGGCGATTCTGCGAACCGTATCACGACTGAAATATTCATCGCCGGAGGATTTGATGTGAAGATTGATCACCGTCTGCCGGGAAAACGCCTTCAATACCTCCTCGAACGACGGAATCCGGAGTCCGGTGAACGCTTCCGCATAATGCGCCCCGAAGTCAAGCCTGCGGAGTTCATCAAAAGTCATTTCCGTGATTTTACCGTGTCCGTCGGAAACGCGGTCGACGGACTCATCGTGCGCGACAACCGGCACACCGTCTTTCGTCATCCATACATCAAGTTCAATTTCCTGCGCGCCGAGGGCAATTGCGGCGCCGAATGCCGGAAGACTGTTTTCCGGCGCAACCGTATTGAACCCGCGATGGGCGCAGATGCGGGGATAGCGCATCTGTTCGTCATTCGGCTTGACCATGCTTCCCCCGGCACGGTAACTCCACGGAGTCCTCCCCTGCCCGATATACTGGTCGTTGCGGATCAGCTTGCCGCCGAAACAGTTGGAGCGCATATACTTCCGGCGGGGGTCCCCGACCTCGCATGTCAGGAGCCCCGTCTCCTGCCCGAATCGCGCAAGAATTTTCCCGTCCGGCGAAGCGATCATGGAACAGCCGCCGTCCTGCCTGCCCTCCCCCATGCTGACGGATGCACGGAGCACGAACGCGTTGGCATGGAACGCAAGAGACTTCACCAGCATCTCAATGATGTCGGGACGTTCCGCGCGCTGATGGGAGGAAACAAGCACGACATCGGGCTTCCTTGCGGCGATGTGCGCGATATATTCTTCAAAATAACAGTCGTAGCAGGTCAGGAACGCAAAACGCAACCCGTCCGTTTCCACAATCGCAGGGGGAAGATAATCGAAGGTATAACTGTCATCCATCTTCTTCACATGGACTTCGCTGTGAGGCAGATGCTGCTTGTAATAATCTCCGGCGATCTTTCCCCGGCGGTCGAAAACCCGCGTCGTGTTCCGGTATCTTCCGCCGATGTCCGCGGCATAATTGACTGCGACAATGGCATTGCAGCGCCGGGCGGTCTCGACGGCGGTGTCAATCAGGAGCTTCGTATGTTTCTCCGCATAGGGAATGCATTCCCCCTCCGGGAAAACCGTAGGCGCATTGGAATATTCGGGAAGAAGAATCAGGTCGATGGAGGGATCGCACTGTTTCAGAGCCTGAACGGCAAAGTCAACCGCCGCATCCGCCTGTTCCAGAGTGTAAGGGTAAGGCGACTGAATCGCGCAGAATTTCATTTTATCTCGTTCCTTTCAAATGTCAGGCGACAGGAATTCCGTCAATCAGCACACTGCGGATGCGGGACGTATTGGATAGAGGATCGCCCTCGCAGACAACGATATCGGCATCTTTTCCCTCCTCCAGAGAGCCGATCCTGCCGTCAAGTCCTAAAATCTTCGCCGGATTGACGGTGATCGCTTTCAACGCCTCATAATAATCCATGCCCGCCTGCACAGCCAGCCCCGCGCAGAGTGGCAGATACTGCTGCGGAATGACCGGTGAATCGGTCGTGACCGCAACCAGACAGCCTGCCTGCGCAAGCACTTTCGGCGTTTCCCAGGATTTATTCTGCAATTCAAATTTGCTCGCATGGGTAAAGGAAGGTCCCACGATTACGGGAAAACCGGATTCTCTTACTGCCTCTGCGATCAAATGCCCCTCCGTGCAATGATCCAGAGTCATGTCGATCCCGAATTCTTTTGCAATGCGGATTGCAGTCACAATGTCGTTTGCCTGATGTGCATGCGCCTTCAAAGGAATCTCCTTCTTGATGACCGGCAGCATCGCCTCCAGTTTAAAATCAAATGCCGGAGCTTTTGAGGCATCCGCGCCGGCGGCAATTTTCTTCTCGTAATATTCCCGTGTCCGGAATAACAGTTCCCGGAGGCAGGCGGCAGTCGTCATACGCGTTTTGATCATTTTGTCACGATGGCAATTCTTGGGATTTTCTCCAAATGCGCATTTCATGGCGGAAGGTGTCCTGATGACCATTTCCTCCACGGTTCTGCCCTTCATTTTATAGACTGCAAAGGTCCCCCCGACGACATTCGCACTTCCGGGACCGGCATTGACCGTGGTTACACCGCCGGCAGCCGCCAGCCGGACAGTCTCATCAAACGGATTGAAAGCGTCAATGGAACGCAGATGAGGCGTAACGGCGTCATTATATTCATTGTAATCCGCGCCTTCGTATCCGATGCCGTATCCGTGCAACCCAAGATGGCAATGAGCTTCGATGAAACCGGGGAAAACATTACAGCCTCCGGCATCAATGATTTCCGCTCCGGCAGAAGCCTTGATTCGGCCTGCGATTTTTGCAATTCTGCCGTTTTTCACCAGAATGTCGCCCTGCACTATCTTATCGGGCCCCATGGTATAAACCGTGCCGTTTCGAATCAGAACAGTTTCTTTACTGCAAGACATGACGAAATTTCCTTATTTATGTTGTTTTCCCCTGTCAGGCCCCCGTCCTTTCAGGAACCGGAAATAAAAATAAATCTCCTGTCATTTTTTACAACAGGAAAAATGAAATAAATCCGAAAATTACTGCGTATCACCTGTTTCCGCCTGCTTCAGTCCCGCATTGAGAAGCATTTTATAACTTTTCCAGTTCAATGCGGCAACCGCCAGAGTGAACAGGAAAAGCGCTCCGCAGAAACCGATGAAGACATCCCCGTAAAGCGTGTAGAACGTCGGCTTCGGGTCACGCGGAACGGGAACGTTCAGCGTTGCGCTCCCGCGTCCGCGCCACGAGGGATCGGGACGCCTGTCCCTTTCCATCAGAGCGGCGGAGACCTGCCCGTTCTGCAGGATCACGGCGGAATAATCGAGATTGCCGCAGCGGATCATCGGAAGCCGGGTCTCGACAGTCCGGAAAATGGAATTCGCGAAATGCTGGGCGGGCTCGAAGCTGTCCGGATACCATGCGTCGTTTGTGATGACCAGCAAAACATTCGCCCCGTTTCTCGCATGATTCCGCGAAACATACGCATACACATCCTCGTAACAGATCGAAACTCCGGCGCGCACATCCGGCGCCAGTTCCAGCGAGTTGAACTGTTTGCCGCGCGTGAGATTACGCCCCATTCCCGTCGCTTTCGCGAGCCACGGAAAAGTCTCGCTGTAAGGCACATATTCCCCGAACGGCACAATGTGCTCCTTGCTGTAACGGCCGACGATCCCGCGTCCGGGTTTCAGCAGAAGCGCCGAATTGTAAATATCCACCTTTGCCGGATCGACCGCGTTCTGTTCCAGAAAAATCGTGCCGAGCACAAACGGAACCTGATATTTCAACAGCATCGAAAGCACTTCCATCCGGTAGCGGCTTGAAAATTCAGACATGGCATTATAGGAATAAGGCACCGCCGTTTCCGGCCAGATCACCACATCCGGCTTCTCTTTTCCCTCCAGAAAAAGCGATTTGCTCAATCCGGCGCAGACCTCCAGCGCCTCCAGCGCCTTTTCCGCACTCGCATTTCTGCGCTGGGAAAGATTCGGCTGGACAATCCCCGCTCTGAACGGAATCGAATCCCGGAACTCCGCACGGCGCTGTTTCAGCAGAACTGCGCCGAACGTCATCGAAAGAAGCAGCAGTGCGCAGGCGAACATCGCCGGATAAGGTCTGCGGTATCTGCGCTCCTTCGACGGGAGGAACATGGACCTGAGGGCAAGCCCGACGGAAACATTGATCATCACAATCAGGAAACTGACGCCGTAAACGCCCGTATATTCGCAAATCTGGATCACACCGATATTTTTCCACTGGCTTGCGGCAAGATAGTTCCAGGGCAATCCCGTGAACAGCCAGGATTTCGTCCATTCGAGGACGCACCACCATGACGCAAGCGCAAGGCAGAACAGGATTTCCAGAAACGGATTGAACTGCCGGAATTCACGGATCTCCTCCGCCCCTTTGAGCCGGACATCCGCCGGATAGAGCAGATTTTTACAGAGGAACGGGACCGCCAGCGCCCAGAGAGTCGGGAAAACCGCAAGAAGAAGACAGAGCACGAAAGGGATGAACACCATGATCTCGCGCAGCCAGAAAAAGGAGGTCAGACTCCATGCGTAGCTCCAGACATAGGCATAGAGCAGAACGCGCTTCGGGCGGTAAAAGATTCCGGCTGCAAAAAGCGGCAGCAGCCCGAACCACGCAAGAAAAGAGAAAGACACTTCCTCGAAAATGCCGGCATAGAGCCAGCCGCAAAGCGCCATCAGAAGCAGTTCCAGTATGATTCGAAGCCGTCCAGAGGCAAAAGCAAGACGCCTTCCCTCCCTCTGTTCCAGGCTGTCAGGAGTTCCCATATCAAAAAAATCCCATGAAAGTTATGTTAAAAATTCGCAAAATCGCCAAACGTGATGTAATTTACCCGTTTTATGTGAAAAATAAAAGCGCAAATGGAAAAAGGCGTGAAAAAATGGATTCCAATCAAGAAATGTTTTTTGAGCATCTGGTCATAGGAAGCGGGCTTGCCGGACTTTCCAGCGCTTTGATGCTTGCCGAAAAATGCGGCGGCGAAATCGCGGTCGTCACCAAAGGCGCCGTGGAAGACTGCAACAGCAGACTCGCCCAGGGCGGTATTGCGTGCGTGACGGATCAGGAAGATACCTTTGACGAACATATTGCCGATACGATCAATGCGGGAGACCATCTCTGCAACCCGGAAAGCGTAAGGAGCATCGTCGAGGCAGGTCCCGAACGGATTCAATGGCTCACGGAAATCGGAACTCATTTCACCACGCGCGGCGAACTCGGAGACCAGAACGAGGCGCATAAAGACGAATTCGACCTCGGACGCGAAGGCGGGCACAAGAAACGCCGCGTGATCCATGCCGGAGACATCACCGGGGAAGAGGTGGAACGCGCGCTCATCGAAGCCTGCCGCAAAAATCCGCGCATTCATATTTTCGAGCATCACAGCGCAATTGACCTGATCACCACCGCGCGCCTCGGCTGGATGGGGGAGGACACCTGTCTCGGAGCGTATGTGCTCGATATCAGGAATGAAAAGATCAAGACATTCCTCTCTTACAGCACCTCGCTTGCAACAGGCGGATGCGGCAAGGTCTATCTCTGCACCTGCAATTCGGATGTCGCCTGCGGCGCCGGAGTCGCCATGGGATACCGCGCCCACGCAAAAATCGCCAACATGGAATTCTACCAGTTCCACCCCACGCTGCTTTATCATCCGAAGGTGCGTTCGTTCCTGATCAGCGAAGCATTGCGCGGCGAAGGCGGAACCTTGAAAATGCAGTATCGCAAAGGCGAATATACGCCGTTCATGCAGAATTACCACGAAATGAAGAGTCTGGCGCCCCGCGACGTGGTGGCAAGGGCAATCGACAATGAACTCAAACGCACGGGGCAGGTCTGTGCATATCTGGATATGACGCACAAAAGCGAGGACTTCCTGCGCAAGCGTTTCCCCCGCATCTTCGCGCAGTGCCTCGAACTGGGAATCAATATTGCGGAACAGCCGATTCCGGTCGTTCCGGGTGCGCACTTCAGTTGCGGCGGAGTGCAGACGGACCTTCACGGTTTTTCCGGGATCAACGGTCTGTATGTGGTCGGTGAAACCGCATGCACGGGTCTCCACGGTGCGAACCGTCTTGCCAGCAACAGCCTGCTTGAGGCGATCGTGATGCCGAACCGTTCCGCGCAGCATATCGCGGAAAATCTGGAGCGTCTCCGTTCCATCCGCCCGAGCCATGCGATTCCGCAGTGGACGACCGGCGACGCGCGAAACTCCGACGAGCAGATCGTCATCTCCCACAACTGGGACGAGATCCGCCGCTTCATGTGGGATTACGTGGGAATCGTGCGCACGGACAAA
Organism: Lentisphaeria bacterium; assembly: GCA_003526375.1. Lineage (GTDB taxonomy): Bacteria > Verrucomicrobiota > Lentisphaeria > Victivallales > UBA1829 > UBA11452. The sequence continues at coordinate 36,344 of DPDG01000077.1, read as the reverse complement.
CGCCTGGAGCGTGCCAAAACCCGTATCCGGAACATTCAGAAGGAAATCGAAAAATACTACTGGGACTTCCACATTACAAGTGATCTGATCGAACTGCGCAACATCGCCACGGTAGCCGAACTGATTATTGATTCGGCGATGCTCCGTCACGAAAGCCGCGGTCTGCATTACAATGCGGATTATCCGCACCGCGATCCTGCAATGGACGGAGTCGACACCATAATCCAGAAACCATATTCCACACAGTTTTAATCAGAAATCATTATGCAGTTACGCCCGAAAATCGCTCCTTACATTGTCGAAATCATTTCCCAGCTCCAGAACGCAGGTTACGAAGCATATATTGTCGGCGGCGCGGTCCGTGACTTTCTGCTGAACCGTCAGCCGAAGGATTACGACCTTTCCACCTCGGCGACGCCCGAACAGATCAAGAAAGTATTCCGGGACCGCCATGTCCTGATCATCGGCAAGCGTTTCCGTCTGGTTCACCTGCACCACCACGGGGAAATCATTGAGATCAGCACGTTCCGCAAGCGCCCGCAGGACCAGACAGAACTGCGCCGTCCCGGGAAACAGGCTCCCGAGCACATGATCTTTCAGGACAACGAATTCGGCACTGCGGAAGAAGACGCATGGCGGCGCGATTTCACCATCAACGCGATTTTCTATGATCCGGTCAACGACAAAATCGTGGACTACACCGGGATGGGCATGAAGGACCTGGCGGCAAAAACCGTCCGTTCGATCGGCGATCCCGTCCTGCGGTTTGAAGAAGACCCCGTCCGCATTCTGCGCGCCCTGAAGCTCGTCGGGCAATATGATTTCACAATGGATGCGGAAACGGAATCGGCGGTCACGAAATGCATTGAGTTCATTGTCCATGCCTCGGCGTCGCGCCTGACACTCGAACTGGAAAAGATCCTGAAAAATCCTTACGGGCACCTGATTCTTGAAACATTCCACAGATACGGTTTCCTGAAACGGTTTCTCCCGTTCATTGATTCCTGCTGGGGAACTCCGGCATGCGATTACATGATGAAACTGCTGGAGGAACGCAACCGCCGTATCCTCGAAGGAAAATACCGCGACAGCATTTCGCTTGCAATGTCGATCATGACTCTGCCGTTTGCCGAAAAGCTGATCTCGGACCGGGAACCCGGACAGCTCTGGAACTATCTTCCCGACATTGCCGAGGATCTGCGTCAGATACTCCTGAAAGTGCTCAATCCGGGCACTCCCACCAAACGTGCCGTCGCTGCGGCTGTCCGCACGCTGATGCTTCAGGAACGGATCAAAAATCTGATGATCAAGAAGCTGGTTTCCCATCCGGGATATTCCCATGCCCGCGAGCTCGGCATCATCCAGAACAACGTCATGTGGAAATTCTGGCACTACGAGGAACAGCTTCCGCCGCCGGAACCGCGCAGCGAAAAACGCAGGCGCGGGCGCAGGCACGGCAGAAAACGGAGTGCCGTTCCCGTTCCCGCAGGCGAAACCACCGGAACCTGTCACTGATTCATGCGGTCCAACGTATGAGAGAGGGACTCATGAAACCTTTACTGAAACTTCTGCTGATTCTGATCTGCGTGCCGGTCTGTGTGATTCTGTTTTTCCTGCTGATTCCGGTTCTGCTGATCCTGATGATCTTCTTTTCCCTGCTGTCCAACCGCGGCTGGAACGGCGGACTGCGCTGGTACAGTTCCACGACTTTTCCGCGCGGAGGCAGGCAATCCGCCTCCCCTGCCCCGGAGGCCTCCTCTGCGGACTGTGATATCGAGTGCACAGTAATCGACTCAAAAATCGTCGATCCATCCGCCCCGGACAACTCCGCCGGGCAGCTGGGAAGCGGTAATTCCAAATAAGTGCACGCGATTCCGAATTCCTTCCGGTTGATTTTTCTGAAAAACACATTATTTTACGGGAAAAACAAATTCACTGGAAACGCATCATGGATCAGATCATAACAGACTACCTGCAAAATGCCGAAGCGGTGCTGAAAGCCGCTGCCGGAGAGGAAAAAGCATTGAAACTGGCGGCGCAGATCATTGCGGACGCCTATGCGGCGGGACATAAGATTTACATCTTCGGATGCACGCACTCCGCGATTCTGGCGGAGGATGTATTTTACCGTGCGGGCGCTCCGGCATTCTGGCGTCCGCTGTGGGGACCGGGCATGAGCATCACGACGACTCCCGGATTCCTGACAAGCGCCGTGGAACACAGCGAGGAAATCGGAAACGAGGTCATACGCTGTTCACAGATGGCAGCGGGAGACGTTCTTGTTCTCGCCTCGACTTCCGGCAAGAACGGTGCGCCGGTCGCTGTCGCGGACTCCGCATTGAAACGAGGCGCGAAACTGATCATCCTGACTTCCTCCGGCTACCGGAATCAGAAAGGAAACCATTCCGCCATCCCGAACCTCTGGGCTTTTGAAGACAAGGCGGTCATCATCGACAACCATGTGCCGTGCGGAGACGCCTCCATCAAAGTAAAGGAGTGCCCGATGGGACCCGTCTCCACAATCGCAGGCTCATTTCTCGTGCATACGCTGTCGGCGCTCTCCATCGAAAAGATCATGGAAAAAGGACTGACGCCGCCGGTTTTCCTGAGTTCCAACGCACCCGGTGGGCTGGCACATAACCGGAAACTTCTGGAAGACCCTGCGGTACGCGGCGCCTTCCTGCTTCCATAAGGCGGTGAAGCATGGCGCGGATCGTATCCATCGACATCGGCACCAGCCGGATCAAAGTCGCTCTCTTTGATGAAACGGGGAACATGAATTCCCTGCTGAGCCGCCGTCTTGACCGCGCTGCGTCCCCCGACACGCAGGATGCAGTTCAATGGTTCGACGTGACCGCCACACTCCTGCGGGAGTTAAACTCCGCCTGTCCGGAAGCGGCTGACGCAGTCGTGCTTACGGGAAACATGCACGCGCTTCTCGGAGTTGACCGGGACGGTTCGCCCGTCGCCCCCGCACAGTTGTGGAGCGACAACTCCGCGCAAAAGGAATCCGATCAACTGAACGCTCTTTTCCGCGACGCCCTGCTGGAACGTTTCGGCAATGCGTCAATTCCTGTCTTTACGCTTCCCAAAATCATGCGCATGAAAAAAGAAACGCCGGAACGGTATGCCGGGACGGTCAAATTTCTGCAAAGCAAGGACTACATCGCCTACCGCCTGACGGGGAATTTCGTAACCGATCCTTCCGATGCTTCGGGAACTCTCGCAATGGAGCTGGACTCGAAACAGTGGTCCGTTCCCCTGCTGGACGAGCTGAAGCTTGACGCAGGCAAACTGCCCGACATTCTGCCCTCCGCCGGACTCTGCGGCAGAGTCACGGCGGAAGCCGCCTCCCGGACAGGGCTTGCACAGGGAACCCCGGTCATCACCGGCGCCGGCGACCTTGCAAGCGCGGCGGTCGGAGGAGGCGTCAACTCCTCCACGCTCTCCCTGACGCTCGGCACTGCGGGACAGCTCCTCGGCACAGGCCTGCCGGGATACGGCAGGAAACTTGCGGGCAGACTGTTTGTCTTCGCACATGCCGACCCCGCTTATGAACTTTATCTCGGCTCGGTTCCCTCCGGCGGGTTCTCCTTTGAATGGTTCGCAAAACTTCACAATATTTCCGTGGACGAGTTCTTCCGTCTCGCGCAAAGCGCTCCGTTTACGGAGGAACTGCCCGTTTTCCTGCCCTATATCCTCGGACGGGGCGCGCCTTACATGGACTATGCTCCGAACGGCGCATGGCTGAATCTGAAAGCTTCGCATACCCTTGCCGATCTCTGCCGCGCGGCGGTATTCGGCGCATTGTGCCCGCTCCGGCAGTGCGCCGATCTGCTGGAAGACCTCGCGGGAAAGCGTCCGGATCTGGTGCTTCAGGCGCTCGCCTGCCGGGAAAACGCGGTCAAAGCCTCCGCAGGCGCGTTGTTCCGCCAGAAAAAACTGATTCCGGCGAATTCCGAAGCGTCGCTTCTCGGCGGCGCTGTCATAGCAACGACCGCGCTCGGAGTCTATCCCGACATGGAATCGGCAGGCAAGGCAATGGTGAAAAATTTTGAAACGGATCTGGAACATGATGAACAGGCGGAACTGATGTTCCGGCGTTTTTTGAAACAGGAGGTGATCCGGTGAAAATCAGTGTCATTGCCGGAGACATCACAAAACTTCCGGTCGACGCCATCGTCAACGCGGCGAATTGCTCGCTTCTCGGCGGCGGAGGTGTGGACGGCGCGATTCACCGTGCCGCCGGTCCCGGGCTTCTTGAGGAGTGCCGCCAATTCGGGGGGTGCCGCACCGGGGAAGCCGTGATCACTTCCGCCTATCGCCTGCCCTGCCGTTATGTGATCCACACTCCGGGTCCCGTCTGGCGCGGCGGAACGCACCATGAGCCGGAGCTTCTTGCCGCATGTTACCGGAATTCCCTGATGCGCGCCGGAGAAAAACAGTGCCGTTCCGTTGCGTTTCCCTGTATTTCCACAGGAGTTTACCGTTATCCTGCGGAACTTGCCGCACAAATCGCCGTGGACGTTGTCTGTCATTGGAGCGGAGCTTTTCCGGAAGAAGTAATCTTCTGCTGTTTTCAGGAGCGGGACCTGAAAATCTACCGGAATCACCTGAAAGAGTAAAGAGACAGCAAGGAGCCGGCAGACAGAAGAGATTTTCTTCCGGCATTCAAGGTCTGACGGAAAAAGGAATCCGTATTATTTTTCTCTGTCAGGTTGAAAAAAGCATGATATGCTGATATGGTAAGATGGACCATCGTAACTTTCAGAAAGTCGGGGACACATTGAATTTTTTATTGAAAAAAGCATGGGGGATCAGAGTATGGCTCTTCATCCTCAGTATTGCGTCAGGGGGGATTATGATCACACTCAACGGATGCGCCACGGATTCGGGTTCGTATCACGACAACAAAACTTATCCGAGCGCACTGTATGGAAACATTACCAAGCGTTCTTTCGCCTATGAGGGTCCGGCGCGGAATCCCGTGATCGTGATTCACGGGCTGCTGGGGGCGCGGCTGGAAGACACAGCCAGAAAAGAAAACATCTGGGGCAATTTCGCGCTGAGCGAAATGATGTCGGGAGGAAAATTCGGACGGCTGGCGCATCCGATGCAAAAAGGCAAGCCGCTCAAGGACATACATAACAGTGTCCAGGCGACCGGTCTCCTGGAAAAAGCCGAGATTCTGGTCATGGGTGTCCAGCTTCAGCTTGACAATTACGATATTCTCGTCAAGACTCTCGAAGACTGCGGATATGTACCCAATACCAAGCCGCTCCCGAAAAACAAGCATTTTTACTCCCAGTTCATTTTCTACTACGACTGGCGGCGCGATATTTCCGAAAATGCAGTAGAACTGGAAAAATTCATTCAGAAACAGCGCACCTATCTGCAAAAAGAATACGAACGGCTCTACGGGATCAAAGACTACGATGTCCAGTTTGACCTGATCGCGCACAGCATGGGCGGACTGCTCGCACGCTATTTCGTGCGCTACGGGGGCACACTCCTTCCGGAAAAAGAGGAAGAAAACCTGCCCGTCACATGGAAGGGCGGAGAGTATGTGGACAAAGTCATCATCATCGGCACGCCGAACGCGGGATACGTCGATACGCTCCTTGAGCTGACCGAGGGGCTCCGGCTGGTGGCGGCGTCTCCGGCATACCCGAAAACGGTGATCGGTTCGTTTGTCTCGTATTATCAGATGCTTCCGAATGCGGAGGGCAAACATATCGTATGGGAGGACTCGAAAGAACCCGTCGATTATTTTGCGCTGGAAACCTGGCTCAAATTCAAGTGGGGGCTCGCCGACCCGAAGCAGGACAAATGGCTGAAGGAGATCATGCCGGAAGTTCCGACTTCAGGGGAGCGCTATGCCGTCGCAGTGGACCATCTGGATAAATGCCTGCGCAGAGCGCGCCAGTTCAAAAAGGCAATGCAGATCCATGCGGAAGCGTATCCTGACAATATTGCCGTCTATCTGATCGCGGGAGATGCGGTCCTGACGAACCATACGCTCGGCGTCAGTCCGAAAGAAGGTCTGCTCAAGGTGCTGGACCGCGATGCCGGCGATGGAAAAATCACCGCCGCGAGTGCAAGGCTGGACCTGCGGGACGGCGGCGACTGGCTGTTTTTTACGAATTCACCGATCAACTGGAGCGGAGTCTATTATTTTCAGGGGTCGCACATGGGAATCATGAACAGCGAAGTGTTCGGGTCGAATCTGCGTTTCATCCTGATGGGGCTCCCGACGCCTCACCAGAGGTGCACCAGAGACGAATACATGAACCTGATCAAAAAGGCGGATGAGTATCAGAATGGTGTCCGCGGAAAGTAATGGAAAGTGGACGCCGGACTATAAGTTCTGCCGTATTACGGGTTCCGACGGGGAAGCCACGCTGTTCGCCTATCTGGATTCCGGCGGCAGCGGTGAACCGGTTCTTTTTCTGCACGAATTCGCCAGCTTCTCCTATACATGGGAGAAAATGCTTCCGTTCCTGCCCGCGTCTTACCGCTATATCCGCCTGGACTGCATCGGCTTCGGATACACGGTGCATGACTGGACGGATGAATTGTCCACCTACAATCAGGCGGAACTCATCGCGCAGTTCATCCTGAAGTTGAATCTCTCCTGCCTGACGATCATCGGACACGGCATGGGCGGCGAAATTGCGCTCCTGCTGATGAACTCGCCGCTGGTCCGAGCCCGCGTCAAACAGTTGATGCTGATCTCATGCGGGGCGCTGGAACAGAACATCCCGGAATTCATCGACAATATCGCGCGCTCCTCCCTGACGCGCCCCGTCCTGCGGCTGATTCACTCCCGCTTCGTGGCGCGCATGATGCTGACTTACGGGTGCGCCCCCGGACATACGCCGGATCCCGAGGCGGTAAGCGAGTATGGCGCAATGCTCAAAATTCCAGGACGCATCCAGTCCATCATTTCCGCCGCAAGAAGTTACAATCTCCCGCTGTCGGTCCCGCGCGGTCTTCAGATGCCCGTCACGATTTTATGCGGCGAGGAGGACAAAGTCTATCCCCCTGCGGCATCTCTGCGCCTGCATGAGGCCTTGAAACCCTCAGACATCCAGATGCTTTCCGACTGCGGGCACCTGCCGCAGGAGGAATTCCCGCAGGAAACAGCCCTCCTGATCCGGAATATGCTGGACGGTGTCATTTCGTCACAGGCGGAGAAACGCCCCGCCCCGAAACAGGAAACCGAAGCGCCCCCGCGCCGCCCGTTGAAAATGCGCCGTCTCTTCGATTACTGGAATCTGGGTTCCATTCTGATCATCATCACCCTGAAACTGCTCCAGTTTTTCCGCCATCTCGGAGTCAGCGCGGAAACGCACGGCTGGCGCAAGGTCACGGGCATCTTCCTGAAAAAAGAGTATTCCAAATTCGTGATCGCCTCATTCCGCCTGAGCTATTGCAGTCCTTACGGAGCGCCGGAAAAGAATCGGCAGGCACGCGATATCCTCATCGGGAAGCTGAAAAAATTCCTGACCTCCAGGCCGGAGCTGCAATGGACCGTCGAAGTCAGTTTCTTCCTGTTCCGCAAGAAAAAACTGCTGGTGACGGATATCATGGAGGCCGCCATGGACCGTTCCGGCAGGCTTCTTTCGATTATACCTCACTTCGATGAACGGCATCCGATCCTGAGTATGGCGACACAGGAACAGGTGGATTTCACGATCCGCCAGGTGATCGAAGTTTATAATGATCTGAAGGATTCACCTCCCGGAGAACGTTCTTTCCTGATTTCCAAAGCGTTGAAAAAACGGATCAAACGCCGGAGCAGGCTCAGCATGATCCGCAGGAAACGTCTCACCTCGCTAACCGAACGCATCATGAGCGCCACGTTCCTTTATTTCGAAGGACTGCCGCAGGACCCCGCCGAAGCGCAGATGCGCCGTTTCAAAACCCCCGATTTCAAACGGGCGCGTCACCCCGGCTGGGGGCTGCTCTGCATTGCAGTGCGTTTCACAGCCGATCTTTCCGAGGCGGATCTCTGGTGGCAGTTCAACCACGTCCCGGTGGACGGCGCTCCCATGCAGGAAGCCCTGACGGAACTCAAAAGGCAGTGGGGCGCCGCTGGAAATGTCGTCTATCCGGCAATGAACGGAACGATTACGCGCCCGGAAACCATGTACTGCGGAGACCGCATCTTCCGTGCCCGTTTCTATATGGACTTCTCACCGCTCATGAAAATACGCAAATACCTGAACGCGAACTACCGGAACGAGATGAACGGCAGTGCGTCCCTCGCCGGACTGCTGATGTGGGGACTTTCGCGGCACCCCTTCTTCCGGCGCATGAAGATGCTTCTGCCGGTGGACTGGTATGACTCCAATCAGGAACGCGAACTCGGACTCCTGATCATACGTCCGGGCGTATTCGACGAGGAGACGCCCCGGCAGTCTTTTTTCCGTTTCCAGCGGGAGATGAACCGCCGTCTCGCAGGCATCCGCCACGGCAACAGCGAAAGCCTGGAATTCCTTGCACTTTGCACCATGCTTCACCCGATGTTCTATCTGCTGGTAAAGAAAATCGCTCCGGCGGCATTAAGTGAAATCGTCGGGACGATGGGAATCTCAATTATCCGCGACGCAGAAGTTTTCGTCAGCCCGCTGACCGATCTCCAGAGCAACGGGTTCATGTCGCTCGGCTCGACTTCCATCCCGACCGCCGACGGACGCACTGCCGGATCGGTCTGCGTCTGCGGCTCCCGTTCCCAGATCCGCTGCTACTATGAGGCAATCAGCACGCTTGAGGAACAACTTGCCGGGCTCGGAGAGTTGATGAAGTAAAGCAAAGACAAGAGAGATCAATCCTTTGCTTTTCGATTTATCAATAAATCGAATTGGGATAATAGAAGAATTTCGCGTTTTTCGGAGTAATCACATCTGCGGGAACCGTGACCCGTTTCTCCTGCGTTCCGGGCTTGCCTTTGAGCCGGGCGACAGCGTATTCGACACCATAGGCAATCATGCGCGGCGGATAGGTCACATTGAACTGAACCAGCGGGTCCTTGTCCAGAACTTTCTTCACGATCGCCTTGGAACCGCCTCCGCCGATCATCAGCCTGATATCCTTGCGCCCGGACTCCTCGTAGGCTTTCAGAGCGCCGAGCAGCACATCGTCGTCACCCGCCCAGACAGCATCAATCTTCGGGTATTTCTGGAGAAAGTTTTCCATCAGCTTCAACCCCTTTTCCGTGCTCCAGTAGGATGCCTGGGATTCCAGAATGCGGATTCCCGGATATTTCTTCATGACCTCCCTGAACGCGTTGACGCGCAGGGTGTTCACCTCGCACGGAATGCCCTCCATGATCAGGATATCGCCTTTGCCGTCAAGTTTTTTCGCCATCTCCTCCGCGCAGGTGCGCCCGAATCCGGCATTGTCTCCGGCAATGGTCAGATCCTGAACCTCTTTTGTCAGCCCTCGGTCCACCACGACCAGGTAAACGCCGCTTTTTTTGACCTGTTCGCAGATGCCCGTCAGAGGAGCGGGCTCCTGCGGCAGAAGCACCAGCGCACCGACTCCCTGCACAAGCATATTCTCAATCTTGCTGACCTGTTCCGCGGAATCTTTCGCCGTGGAAATAATGATTCTGAGGTTCGGATCCCTGGCTTCCATCTCGCGCTTGACCTGCTCCGCCCACCAGACCACGCCGCCGGTCCAGCCGTGATCCGCGCTCGGAATCGAAATCGCCACTTTCAGTTTACCGTCATCCTTTTTTCCGCATCCGTTCGTAAAAATCAGCGCCGCCGCGCATGTCAGCAATGCCGTGATCCTGAGCAATTTCATTTTCAATCCCTTTCTTATCTTATTCTTTATATTCCGTCAACTGTTTCTCTGTCTCTGAATCAGAACCGCGACAATGATGATGGAGCCCTTGACCAACCCCTGAAGATTGACCGGAGCGCCCCACATATCCAGCGCGTTGGAGATGATCCCGAGAATGAATACGCCGGCAACCGTTCCGGCAATGGAACCGCGCCCGCCGTTCATGGCGGTGCCGCCGATGATCGCAGCCGCAATCGCATCAAGTTCATAGGAAAGCCCCGCATCCGTGGAACTGATCGAATTCAGGCGCGTACTGAAAAGAAACGCCGAAACTCCGGCGGTGAAGCCGGCAATCGCATAAGTAATGAAACGGATGACGCTCGTCCGGATCGCCGCATATTCCGCAGCTTTCGGATTGGCGCCCGTAGCACAGATATGCCGTCCGAGCGAGGTCTGGCGCAGAACCACGCCGAAAACCACCGCGAGCCCGAAGAAAATCCATGCGGGAAGCGGAAGGCCGAGGAACGCCGCACTGCCCAGGGAACGGAACATGTCGTTGCCGCTGCTGACCGTCCCGGCGTCCGCCATATACAGCGAAAGCGAACGGTAGATCGAAAGCGTGCCGAGCGTCGCAATGAACGACGGCACTTTGCCGAGCGTGATGATCGCGCCGTTCACTGCCCCGCCCAGAATCCCGATTCCGAGTGTCACCGCAAATGCCGCGAGGACTGCGGCGGCGGGGTCCGCGATCTTCCCCATAAGCATGATCCCCGACACCCCTGCAAGCGCAAGAAGAGAGCCGATCGAAAGGTCGATCCCTCCGGCGATAATCACAAACGTCATGCCGAGCGCCACGATCCCCGTATAGGAAACCTGCCGCGTGATGTTGATCAGATTCTGCGGGCTCCTGAAATGTTCATTGGACACCATGCAGACGATCAGCAGCGCCGCAAGCGCCAGAAAAGGTTTGCTTTCGTTGAGAATATCCATCCATGCCCGTTTTTTCTGAACCGCTGTCTGATCCTGACTCATTTTACACCTGTTGCCAAATACATGATTTCTTTTTCGTTGACGTGTTCGTTCTCAAGGACTCCCGCGACCGTCCCTTCGCGCATGACCGCGACTCTCCGGCAAAGCCCGATGATTTCCTCAAGATCGGACGATATGATCAGGCACGCCATCCCCTGCCGCGCCAGACCGTTGATGAAATAATAAATATCGCTTCTCGACTTGATGTCGATTCCGCGCGTGGGTTCATCGAAGATGAAGATTTCCGGCTCATGGTCGAGGCTTTTCGCGATGGCGCCCTTCTGCTGATTTCCACCGCTGAGCTCGCGGATCGGCGTTGCGCCGGAAGTCGTCTTGATCTCAAAACGCCGGATATATTTCTCCGCCGCCTCTTTCTCCTTTTTCCTTCCGATGAATGAGGCAAGACAGTATTTCCTCAACGAAATCAGCGTGCAGTTATGCGCCAGCGGAAAAGATAAAATAACGCCGGAACTCTGGCGGTCTTCCGTCAGATATGCGATTCCCGCCGCAACCGCCTGCGCCGGAGATTTGATCCGTTTTTCCCTGCCGTGCACCAGAACCTTTCCCGAAATGATTCTGCGGATTCCGTAAACAGCCTCCGCAAGTTCGGTTCTGCCCGAACCGCCGAGCCCGGCAAGTCCGAGAATTTCGCCATGATATAACTTCAGGGACGCATCATGCACCAGTTTTGCAAGTGTGACTTTATTCAGTTCCAGTGCGGGAACCTTCTCCTCCGGCAGTTCGAGTTTCGGCGGGAAAATGCGGCTGAGTTCGCGCCCGACCATCAGATTCGCCATGTCTTTCGTCGTCAGTTCGGAAACCGGTCTTTCGCAGACGAATTCCCCGTCACGCAGCACTGTGACCGTATCACAGATTTTCTTGACCTCGTTCAGTTTGTGGGATACATAAATGATGCTGATCCCCTCATCGCGCATGGAGCGCATGATCCGGAAAAGATTTTCCACCTCCGGCGGATTCAGCACCGTGGAAGGCTCGTCCATAATCAGCAGCTTACAGGTATGGTTGATCGCACGGGCGATTTCCACGAGCTGTTTTTCCGCAATGCTTAAAGTCCCGACCTCCGCATCAGGGGAAATTCTGCTTTCAAGACGCTCCAGCAGTTCGCGCGTCCGTCTCCGCATGGCGGCATGATCCAGAAAAAAAACGCCGCGTTTGAGTTCATGTCCGAGAAAAATATTCTCGCGGACCGTCATCTCATTTGCAAGATTGAACTCCTGCGGAATCGTCACGATCCCAAGACGCAGCGCGGATTCGATCGTGATATGCTTCAGGGCCCTGCCCTGAAAAATGATCTCGCCACTGTCGGGGCGCGTCACGCCGTTGATGCATTTGATCAGCGTGGACTTGCCTGCTCCATTCTCCCCGATGAGCCCGGTAATGGAACCTTTCCCTACGGACAACGAAACGTCGTTCAGAACCTTGACTTCCGAATAAGATTTGTAAAGCCCTCTGACTTCAAGGAGCGTTTCCGAATTCATACGCCTTTCAACCTCTGAAATTATTATGAAAGAGATAATTTACACGGGAAAAGGCTGAATTCAAGTTTCCGGGGAAAGGCAATCCGGAAAATCTGCCGGGCATACCCGGCCAGGCTCCCGCCGCTTACCCCTTGACTCCGCCGAGCATGATGCCTTTGACGAGCTGTTTCTGCATGAACAGGAAAATCAGGATCATCGGAACAATGCTCATCGTGACAGCCGCCATCAGAAGGTTGGTCTGCTGTCCCTGCGAGGAGTCGAATGCGAGCATACCGATCGGCAGCGTGTAAAGCTCCGGCGACTTGATCATGACCAGCGGCCAGAACATCGAATTGTAGTTGCCGATGAACGTAAAGATCGTCAGAGTCACAATCGCCGGACGCGCCAGCGGCAGAATCACGGTCCAGTAAAGCTGCCACTTGCTCGCGCCGTCGATCTCGGCGGCTTCATCCAGCGAACTCGGAATGTTCATCATGAACTGGCGGATCAGGAAGGTGCCGAATGCGGAGAATGCGGACGGCAGAATCAATCCCTGAAGCGTGTTGACGAGCCCGAGATAAATCATATTCTGATAGTTCGGAATCATCATCACCAGCGAGGGAAGCATCATGGTCGCAAGATAGAGCAGGAACACAAGATCACGCCCTTTCCACTTGAGTCGGGAAAAGCTGAACGCCGCGAGGCTGCTCGTGAAAACCTGAAGGAAAGTCACCCATGCGGCAACCAGAATGCTGTTCCAGTACCAGCGCCCGAACTGAACACCCTTCATCGTAAAGACATCCCGGTAGTTCTCCCACTGGAACACGGTCGGTATCCAGGAATCCAGTCCGATTTCCTGCAAGCGTTTCAAGCTGGCAAGAACCATCCACGTGAACGGGAGCACCATCGCAGTTGCCACCAGAGCAAGCACCACATGAATCAGAAGCAGTTTACAACCATCGAGAGAAAGTTTCATTTCACGCGCATCCTATCTTAATCGTTCGTGTATTTATTGCCGAATTTCCAGTTGAACAGCGTCACGCAGAACACCATGACGAACAGTGTCCATGCGACAGCCGAGGCATAGCCGAGCCGTCCGCTTTCAAAACCCTCGCTGTAAATGTAATACGCAAGAGTCGTGGTCGATCCGGCAGGACCGCCCCGGGTCATGGTCCGCGCGGTTTCAAATCCGCCCTGCAATCCGCCCATGATCGACATGATCAGGATGAAGAACGTCACATTGGAGAGCTGAGGCCAGGTCACGTTCCAGAACCGCTGGAACGGAGAAGCGCCGTCGATATCCGCCGCCTCGTAAAGTTCCTGCGAAACACCGGAAAGCCCTGCGAGATAAAGCAGCATGTTGTTGGAACCGATCGCCGCCCAGAAGCCCATGATCATCAGCGAAGGCTTCGCCCAGTAATAGTCGGAAAGCCACTTCGGAGCGGTCAGACCGTCCGGCGAGCCCGCCATGCCGGGCATCGCCAGAAGCACATTGGAAATGCCGAGGCAGATGAAAAGTCCGACCATGACAATACCGTCAAGCACGATCGCATTCGACATTCCATAATCGTAAGCGCACTTGTATTCACGCCCGGTCAGGAACATCAGAAGCGTGAAAATGGCTGCCAGAGTGACGAGCGACAATCCGAGCGCGCCGCCCCACGGCAGACTGCACCAGAGCTGGCAGCACAGCATCGGGATCGAAAGCACGACAAGCGCGATCATATAACTCAACGTGCCGGTTTCCCCGTTTTTCCAACTGACAATCACACGGAACAGGGCATAGGAATAAACGAGTCCCATGACGACCAGGAAAACCGCGGAAAGCACATGGGCGGTCGTCGGAGAGATGGATGCCGCAACAGGCGTAATCCGGTCCAGCACCGGCTGAAGAACATTGTTGATGGGACCGTTTTCCGGGCTGTAAAGTTTTTTCCATAGAATATAGGTCGCGACGCCGGCGGTAAAACTCGGGAAATAGAACAGCGTCCGGTAGACGGTTTGCCCGCCGACGCTTCCCAGCACGAGAACCGTCCCGACGATCCCGCAGATCAGCAGAGTCATCGCCGTGGAACCCGCTCCGGCGAGGATCAGCATTCCGCAGGCGACAATCAGGACCACGGTCAACACTACAGCCCCGTAGACACGTTTCATGCGGCTGCACCGGAAATCATTGTTCAGCAGCAGAGCGGCGAAAAGACTGCCCGCAATACCGAAAGGAATGCCGAGCATCAGGAACAGAGTATTGCCGAGAAATGTCGGAAAGTCGGGATCGGAGAACAACTTCGCAAAGTTGGCGAAACCGACCGAACGGAGCTCCTGATTCTGGAACATGTTATGCATTTCAAGGTTCCAGTCCGTAAACGCCATGAAAAGGCTGATGGCGAGCGGAATCGTCGTAAAAGCAAGAAAGCCCAGGATATTGGGGAGCAGAAAAAGAACTCCGGTGGAAATTTCCCGAACATCGCGGCGAGTCAGTTTCAACATGATTATTCAGCTCCTTTCAGCATACCGAGGTGAGCGTAGTATTTCTTATAGAATGGATTCTTGATCCAGTTTTCCGGAATCTTTTCACCGGAAATGATTTTTCCACGCCGGTATTTCCAGGTTGCCTTGACCGCGTCGATTTTCTTCTGCAGTTCCATGTCACGCTCATACATCGCGGCGAGCTTGTCATTTGCGGCGACGCTTTCGGCAATTCCGCTGTTGACACGCTCCACAGCTTCATTGACCGCCTCTTTCGCCGTCGCACGGTTTGCCATGACTTTACTCAAGGCATAGGAAAACCAGCCGGTTCCGGTCTTTCTGAAATAGGGCGTCTGAGGAGCCGGGATCGCATAATGCATCGCATACTCCAGCTCTTTTGCATGGATATTGCCCTCGCTCGGGTATTCTTTCGGAGAAAGATATTCCGGATTGTTCAGCACATATTTCGGAGTCGGCGGCAGGCCGTCCGTATATTTGATGATATAGTCGTTATATTCTTTGCTTGCAAGAAACTCCATGAAATATCCGGCTTTGTCGTAGTTTCTGCTCCCGGCATAGATTCCCGTTACGCGCGCGGTAAGAATCCCGTTTTTGAACGGACCCTGCGGGAACAGCGTCATCGCCATCGGGAAACGTTCCTCCGGTGGCAGTTCGCGGAAGCGGATCAACGCCCATCGCCCGGCAATGATCGTGGCATAGTTTCCGTTGATGAAGTGAGTGAACGCCGCGCCGCCGAATCCGGTTTCCGTATCATTCGAAGCAACTTCCGCCGCCGTCGGCAGAATTTTGTCCACATAGGTCCACTTGTAAAGCTGTTCATAAATCCTGTAGAAACGTTCGTCATCCGCGATGCATTTCGTCAGAGTCTCATTGTAGACATCCACCCCGTTGCTTCGCGCATTGATCACAATGAAAGTCTCTCCCAGCGACAATGCGGAAAGAGCGAAAAATATGGTGCGGCGGGCATTGCCCTGCTTCGTCCGATCCATGAATTTCTTTGCGATTCTTTCAAAGTCCTCCGTGGTCCAGTCCTCGTCCGGCAGGCTCAAATCATATTTCTTCAACGTATTCAGGTTAAAAAGAAAGCTGGACACGGCAACGTTGCAGGGATATCCGTACTGCTCCCCCTCATACCCCAGTATTCCCTCCATATTCGGATAAGTCGTGCTGAGATCATATCCCCGTTTTTTCGCATCCTCGCCCAGCGGTCTGAGCAGTCCCATCGCGCCGAAAACCGGCACGTTCAAATGGTCGATCAGGTCCCCCGCAACGCCGGACACCGCCTGAATGACCGTGCTCTGATTGTTCGCGGCGTTCAGCTTGATTCCGAAAGCCGGATACCGGCTGTCTTTCGACAAATCCGGATACTTCGTCTTCAGCCATGTTTCAAACAGTTCCGCCTGTTCAAAACGCTGCGGATTCGTATCGCTCATCCATTCCAACTGCGGATACTTCTCCTGTGCTTCCGGTCTCAAAAGAACCGTGAAGACAGATACGACAATGAGCACAAACAGGCTCAACAACAGAATTTTGTTCATACCAGCCCAACTTTCCAATTAAAACGATGTGACGAAATCACAAAGGGAAGCACACCCAGTTCTCTACCGAAGGCAAATGTAATATAAACATGAGACGGAAGATTGCAAGTACGGAAAAATATCTTCATCGAAGAATATTTTATTTTTCAACATTTTCCGCTTTACGCTGTGACGCAAGCTCCAGAAAAAAGAAAAAATATTATATTGTCCCCGCCCTGCCGGACAACAGTTCACCGGCAGGGCAATACGGATCAGGGAATCCTGAGCAGCTCAATATTGCGAATCCAGAAACGATAGTCCTTCTCTTTCGGATTCACGCCGATGCGAAACATTTTCACATCCGTATCCTGAACAGGCAGCAACATGGTAACGGTGCGCCATCCGGATGAAACAGGACCGATGCCAAGCATCGTGGTCCTCCCGACCTCCTTTTGCGTCCCCTCGACAAGCATCAGGTTGCTCTGCCCGATTCTGCCGTCGCCTCTGATCTCGAAACGGATTGCAGCCGCGCCTTTGAAAGTTTCTTCCGGCAGGCGCAGGACATATTCCGGATAGGTCCAGAAATCCCCGGATGTAAAACGGGTCCTGAAACATACTGCGTTTTCATCCGGGTCATCCGTAATCTCCATCCGTCCCGAACTGTTGCTTCTCCAGCGGTTCACGGAATTCTCCAGCGGTTGTCTGGACGCCGTATTCAAAGCCGCCAGAGAGCGCAGGGGCACAACTGCCGGTGTAACCTTGCGTCCATTGAAAACGCCGTTTACAGCCAGTTCCGTCACGGCACGGTCCGGAGTGCCCTCCAGAATAAACTCATTCCTGCTCATCGGCGGCAGCTCCATCTGTTCCGGCAGCCCGGAAAGCCCGGAAAGCCCGGAAACCTTCACTTTTCCCTTCTGCATCTGTCCGGAAAGATTAAATACTTCAAGCCGGATTTGCCCTTTTCCCTTATTGAACAACATGCAGCTGCGATCGCTGGAAGTCTCAAAACCGCTTAGAAAAACAGGTTTGAAGACAATGGCGTGCTCCGCACTCAATACGCGCTTTTTCAAGTGTCCGACGGGAACTGGCGCCTTTGACGCTTTCAACCCGGAAATTCCCCGGACATATCCCGGATAACGGGAAAGAGGCAGTGCGGAAGAAGGATGAACCGTCGTTTTCCCCATGATGTCCACACATTCCAGATCACCGCCGACAGGCAGTGAAAATGTTGTATCAGCGACAGAAGCATCTGTGACAGCCGCATCATGCTTTTCTCTGTCCAGTATGGATTCCAGCCATGCAACCAGCGTCTGAGAACCGTCCGGCTGTTGAAAGAGAAAAGCGCGCCGTCCAGCCCCAAGATCATATTCGCCCAGATATTCCGCCCTGTCCAGCTCCCATAGAAGCGTGGAAAATGCCGCGACCTGCGGTTTGGCGGAATAGTCCCGGCGCAACATTCCCCAGTCTTTGGCTCCATTGCGTTCATGATAAGGCGGGAACACAAAAAAGTAACTGCGCATGACTCCGTTGGCAAGAAACAGAATCGGAGATTTTACGATGAACTCCGCAAGAAGGCGATCCTGCGCCTCTGTTGTTTCCGCCTGTCCGCGTCTGGAACTTTTCGCGGCGGAATCTCCCTCCGCGTTGGTTCCGGCTTCCGTCAGGTAAACAGGAATCTCCGCCATGCCGTTCTTACACAGAAAATCACGGATTTCCGTCATGATTTCCGGATAGCGTGAAAGAGCCCGGTAAGCATGATAATTGAATATGTCAAAGTAATCCTTTGTCCCGTTTTTCATATAGATGGAAACATAGTTTCCAAGCGGGAACATGCAGAAAGATCCTTGCAGAAGCGCAAGCTCCGGGTCTCCGGCGCGAAAACCGAGCGAGGCGGCTTTCTGGGCGGCGGCAAGATCCCACGGTGTCTCATGATGAGCAGGATGATCCGGCTCATTCCAGAATTCCCATGCGCTCATGCGTCCTTTGAAGTCAGAAGCAAGCGCTTTTGTAAAACGGTATAAGTCAAGCAGGTTGTCCGGAAGATTGCCGCGTTCCTCTTTATACTGAGCCCACGCCGGCGAATCATGCGTCAATCCGAGAATATTGATACCGTATGATTTCAGCTTGTCCGCATTGCGTTTATAATGTTTCCAGTTGATTTCAGCATCTTTTGACGGCTGAACCTCTTTCCACAGGAGTCTTTCGCGTATGCTTCCAACTCCGCTTCTGCGCAGGATTTCAATCAGCAGGTCAAACCCTTCGTGAGGGAAGCACACATTGTTCTTATCCGCGCGCCCGAGCCAGGAAAGAGCGGTATCCAGCGCAAACGGAGATTCAGGATTCGGCGTGTGCCCTTTCGGGTCGCGCACGACTGTAAAGGAACGTCTTCCCTGAATTTTCCCCTTGCCGGAATTCAGGGAAATCATGTAATACCCCGGCGGCAGTTTTCCGGCTTTCAGAGTTCCGTTTTCCGGCCAGGTACCCTGTTTCACAGTTTTTCCGTAAAAATCCTGAATCTCATAACGGAGCGGCGCATATTCCCCGATTCGCGAGAACTGAAACTCCAGCGGTTCGGAATCCAGGAAAACCGTCCCCGGAGCCTCACAACGGATTTCAGCCGCAGCATCAAGAGGAGCCGCAGCGGTTCCGGCAGCCCGGATGTTGCGCAGCCACATCGTAAAACGGTCCACCGTGGGATTGGCTCCAATCCGAAGACCGTTCACGCCTTTCAGATTCAGCTTCAGGGAGGGGTCGCGCAGATTGATTCTCACGGTCTGCCACTGCCCCGTCGGCGCGGGAAGCGCAACGCGTCCTTTCGGTGTCAGCATAAGAAACGCCGCTTTCCAGCGGTTGGAAGTCTCCGGCTGAACAAGCTTGATTTCAAATTCAATAACATTCATATTTTCCAGAGATTCGCCGGACGCGGCTTTGAAGGTCGGATACGCCCAGCGATCCACATTGCCGCGAAATGTGAAATCGAAACGCATTGCTTTTTCCGAGGCGTCAAACGTGCGTTTCGTCACTCCGGACGCATTGTCCTGCCAGCGCTCCACGCGGTTCAATTCCCGGTCCAAGCCTCCTCCCAGACAGCAGATTCCGGAAAAGATCAATAAGACGGCAAAAACATTTTTCATTACTTTCTTCCTTTTATTTTCTTGTTGAATCATACGTTACTTCTTGTAGGGCCGCCACATGAAATCCGATGTGTTGGCATCCGATTTGACCCGCCCCATATCAATCATGGCGGCATGTCCGTCCACAAACAACAGCGGATTGACGATTTTTCCGATCGAATGCCATGAAAAGCGCGCGGCGCCGCCCGGCCAGCTCGGAAGATCATTCGCGTACATTGTCGTATCCCCCAGCAGGATTGCCCTGGCGGCATGAGGAGTCCGCGCGAATGAAAAAGTCCGGTATTTCCAGTCCGCCGATGCGGTATCGGTATCCTGCCGCATCATGGAGGTGTTGACGACATAGCTTGTTCCATACATATCCACAAGCGACCGATATCCGGAATTGATCGGCACAGCCCGGCGGCTGCCGTTGTCGCGAGGACATGTTACAATCTTTGCATTCTTGATATAGGGGTCCGTCAGATACCGTTCTTCCAGAGAAAGACCGAGCACAGAGGTCCGTCCCGGCGGAAGAGCGCCGCCCCATCGCCACCAGTTGTCAAAACACCCCATCTTGTCATTATAATCTCCGGCATAGATATTGAAGGCAAGCCCGATCTGTTTCAAATTGTTCACACAGGCAATGTCATACGCTTTTTCCCGCGCCTTGTTCAATGCGGGAAGAAGCATACCGGCAAGAATTGCGATGATCGCAATCACGATGAGCAACTCGATCAAGGTAAAATCCATTCTTTTTCTCATTTTTATTCCATTTCTCCTCTCTCTACCATTTCAGGTGAAATTTTTATGATTTGCTGATGAAAATCCTCCGACGCAAAAATCGTGAAAGCCGTCTCCGCCAGCTTTTCCACGGGCAGCCTGACCGACGGCAGAAGTAAAGGATCGAATGCGTCCCCGTAACCGTCAATACCGGCGACCGTGATCTCATGAAGCGGGTCCAGGCCGGCAAACTTCAGTTCCACTCCCATCACCTGGGCAAGCTGGTCATTGAAGCAGATCAGTGCATCCGGGCGCGATGAAAGCATCTTCAGCGATTCGGCGTGACTCCGGCAGTCCATCGCGGAGGCTGCATAAAACGGAGGCTCCAATATCAGTTCCGGATGCTTCTTCACGGCTCTCCGCAGAAACTCGAAACGGTCGGCGGAAGCAAAACTGCACCGGTCGGTGAAACCGGCATAGCCAATCCGCTTCTTTCCCCTGCGAATCAGGAAATCGCACAGCAGCTCCATCACGGCCGCTTCATCAAAAGCAATCGTCGCCGAACGGGCATATTCCGATGAATGGCTCTGAAGATGGATCATCGGAATCCCGCACCGGTCGAACTGCTCCAGAAGATCGCAATTTTTCTCATAGGCAAGCCAGCCGACAATAACGCAGTCCACCCGTTTGATCAGGAAGGAGGAAAGAATCTCCCGTTCCCGCTCCACGGAGTTCTGCGAGGTATCCGGGATCAGCATATACCCGGCCCTGCCGAAGCGCTGCCCGCAGGCAAAAATCAACCGTCGCGACATGCGGGAATCGTGTGACTGAAGCAGCAGCCCGACATTACGGCTCCGCCCCGAAACCAGTGTCCGTCCCATGTCATTGGGCACATACCCCAGTTCTTTTGCGGCGCTCAGAATCTTTTCCCGCGTCTTCCCGCTGAGGCTGACCGTTGTTTTCTTCTCCGGGTTCATGGCAGCATAAACCGCCACGCGGGATACGCCGGCAAATTCAGCCAGCATCGAAATCGTTACCTGTTTCTTCTTTTTTACCGACATTCCGCACTCTCTTGCAAAATTATTTTACGGCACCTGATAGCTCGTGCTATTATAAATTATATCCGAAAACGGAAATTTGTCAAGAGGCAAGAATGAAAAAAACAAATATTTTCTGAAAAATCAGTATTGCCCCGCGATTTCCCAATACAGAAACGTGGCAAACAAAAACTTCAGAAAAAAAGCCGGACTTAAATTTTTTACCTTAACGTCTTTTCAGATACCGAAACGGCAGGGAGCCGCTATCTTCAGTCAGACCAGCGTCTTCAGAAGTTTCCGCACATCATCGTCCGTCATGGGTCGCGGATTCAATTTCATGCTCGCACTCCGGCAGTTCTTTACAATGAAGTCAAAGTGCGACTCATTCAACCCATATTCAGAAAAATCCGCACGGACCTCCAAAGCACGGCAAAGCTCCAAGGCACCGTCCAGAAAATCCTCCGCTGCAGAGCCGAAACCGCACTCCCGGGCAATCGCCGCATATTCCTCGCGGCAGCACGGCAGATTCCATGCGACAATCGCAGGGATCAGGGTTGCACACGCTTTTCCATGAGGCACATGAAGCAGAGAACCGATCGGATGGGCGAGCCCGTGGATCGCTCCCAGCCCCGTCTGAGAAAACGCCATCGCCGAAAGCAGGCTTCCTTCGCTCATGCCGGTACGGTAGTCAAGAACAGACGGATACCGGCAGGCGTTCAGGAGGTTTTCCCTGATCCGGCGGATCGCCGCATAGGAAAGCGCACGCGAAACCGAAGACGCTTTCGGAGATGTGCAGGACTCGAACGCCTGTACAAAAGCATCCAGACCACTCGCGGCGGTCTGGGACGGCGGACAGGAGAGCGTCAGGACAGGGTCCGCGATCGCGACATCCGCGACCATCGAAGGATGCCGCAGCGACTTCTTGATTTTCGTCGCGGGGTCCGTCAATACGGAATTGTTTGTGATTTCCGCCCCCGTCCCCGAACTGGTCGGCAATGCGGCAAAAAAGAGCCCTTTCCCCGGAATCTCCTTTTTTCCGGTGAAATAATCCGCACACCAGCCGTCGAGCGGAATCAGCGCGGCGGCGGCCTTCGCGGAATCTATGATGCTTCCGCCTCCGATGGCGACGACGCAATCCGCCTTGAATTCACGTCCGGCGCAAATGAGCCGGTCCACATCTTCCAGAGGCGGTTCCGGATGAATCCCGCTTTCATGGCGCACTTCAAAGCCCCTGAGACTCTCCATGATCTTATCGAAATCCTCCGTTCCGCTGAAATGGGAACCGGTTACAAGCAGAATCCGCCGGAAAGAGGCAAGCTCCTGCGCCAGGCGCGCGGCGCCGCCAATCTCAAAGATGATTCTGGACGGATAGGTCAGGGTAAAAGGTGCGTATGTCATCGTGTATCTCCTGTTTTTCCCAGTAGTCTAGCACAGGAAGAAATGTCTTTCAAATCAAATCCGGAATAAAGCAAAAAGAAAATCCGTGCGTGAAGAACGTCAATGCGCCCTGTCAGACGCAGGAACCGTCTTTATGATCCGTCTGCTTCGCCAGGTCCACCTGAACCGGCACATTGATCTCAATGGAATCCGGCGTGACCCGGCAATTCAGGGCAAGCAGCTTCACCCCCCGTTCCGCCGCGGTCCGGAGGGCGTCTCCAAAAGCCGGATGCGTCGTGTCGTTCGGCAGGAACCGGCATACTTCGCCCATCTGTATGACAAACATGACATATGCTTCAAAACCGTCCGCGACGCACTCCGTCAGTTCATGGACATGTTTTACTCCCCGCTCCGTCGGCGCATCGGGAAACATAGCGGTTCCGTTTTTCTCCAGAGTGACGCCTTTCACCTCAAGAAATATTTTCCGGGGTCCGTCCTCGATGAAAAAATCAAAACGGGAATTGCGGTATTTCACTTCGCGCCGGATTACGGCTCCGGCTGAAAACATGCCGCTTTTAGGGAGCCATTCTCCGGCGGCGGCATTGGGAATCTGGGAATCCACGTTGACAAGCAGCGGCGATTTGGCGTCCCTCGTTTTCTCGACACAGATCAGATCATACTTCGTCTTCCGCCCCGGACGATCTGAAACGGAAAGATATACCGTGCATCCGGGAATCAGCAATTCCCTGCACCGTCCGGTATTCTTGACATGAGCCGTACACGTTCCTTCCTCCGCCGCGACCTCTGCAATAAAACGGTTGGGACGACTCAGGAATTTCGCTTCAACCACTTTCCCATATCTCATATTCACCTCAATACGGCGGCATCCACGGAAAAAACAGACGGAATGCCGCATTTTTTTAATCCGGATACGGAAGTCCCCGCCGCACTCGGGAAAACTGTCGAATATGGTGCACGAGACAGGACTTGAACCTGCACTCCTTACGGAACTGGAACCTAAATCCAGCGCGTCTGCCATTCCGCCACTCGTGCAATGACTTTATATTTGAACTTTGACGATATTCCAGCCGTTTTCACGGGAATATGCAATGGAACATGCCATTTCTTTTACAAGATGGAGCCCGACTCCGCCGATTTCACGCGCATCCAGATTCATTGACAAATCCGGCGCCGAAACACTCTGCGGATCAAACTCGCGGCCGTCATCCATCAGCGTCAGGAACACACCTTTCGCATTATTTTCCAGCAGAACCTTGATCCAATGCCCGGAAGCATCGTCGAAACCGTACTTCACAATATTGGTCGCCAGTTCCTCGTAGGCAAGATTCAGGACATAACTCTGGCGCTCCGACAGCCCCGCCTCCTCCGCAAAACGGCGAATGAAAAGCAGAGAATCGGAAACATCCTTGAGACAGTTGCGCAGATTGAATTCCAGTTTACCGGACATGCCCTGCTCCCTTCCCTGCGGAAACCATCAGACGGTCAGGCGTTCTTCAAAAGAGTCAATGCTTTTGAAAAATCGTTCTCTATCGGCATTACTGCGGCAAAACCGGCAGTCTGAAGCGCTTCCAGCACGACAGGCTGCGGATTGTAGATGACAAGCTTCGCTCCGTTGGCGCGCAGGGCTTTCGCCGCGCTCAACAGCATACGCATCCCCAGAGAGGCGATAAAACTGACTTCCGTCATATCCACAATCGCGGGTTTTCCCTTGGCGCTGACAACATTTGTAAAATTCATCTCGACCGACGTCACTCCATCAATGTCAAGCCGTCCGCAAAGCGCCACATGCGTATAGTCGCCGTCTGCTTTTATTACTTTCAGTTCCATATTGTTATTCTCCAAAAAATGTTTTGGATTGAAAATATCAATCATAAATAAGCGCCTTAATGTAACCTCTGTCTGCGGAAAATGCAAATCGGGGAATCTTTTTCCGCAGAGAAAAGGTCAGCAGCAGGAAAGATCCGGTTTTCTCGCCGCCGCCGTTTCATCCAGACGCTTCACCGGCATGTTGAGAGGACACGCCTTCAACGATTCCGGCGACTTTTCTGCAAGTTCCGCAATCTCGATCATCGCCCGGATGAAAACATCCATGTCTTCCCGCGATTCGGTCTCCGTGGGCTCAATCATCAGAGCCTCCGGCACGATCAGCGGGAAATAGATCGTCGGAGGATGAATTCCCCGGTCAATCAGAGCCTTTGCGACATCCAGAGCATGTACGCCCCCCTCTTTCACCTGCCTTGAGGCGGAAAAGACACATTCATGCATACAGACGCGGTCATACTTGCGGTCATAATAAGGCTTCAGCGCCGCCATGATGTAGTTCGCGTTCAAAACCGCATTCTCGCTGATCCGCACCAGTCCCCTGCGACCGAGAGTCAGCAGGTAGGCGTAGGCACGGAGGATCACTCCGAAATTGCCGTAGAACGGCGCAATGTAACCGATGGATTCGGGGTGTTCATACTCCAGCACGCACATGCCGTCCGACCGGCGCACGACACGCGAAACGGGCAGGAACGGCACCAGCTTCTCCGCCACGCCGACAGGCCCGGAACCGGGGCCGCCTCCGCCATGAGGAGTCGAAAAAGTCTTATGGATATTGACGTGCATCACATCGAAGCCGACATCGCCGGGGCGCAGACGCCCGATGATCGCATTGAAATTCGCGCCGTCGCAGTAACAGAGCCCGCCGACGCCGTGGACCAGCGAACAGATCTCTTTCACGTTCGGATCGAACAGCCCGAGCGTATTCGGGCAGGTCAGCATGATGCCGGCGACCTCGGGGGAGAGCAAGCCTTTCAACGCTTCCAGATCGACATTGCCGTTTTCATCGCTCGGCACCACTTTCGTCGTAAAACCGGCGACGGATGCGCTTGCGGGATTCGTTCCGTGGGCGGCGTCGGGAATCAGCATGATTTTCCGCGCGGAATCCCTGCGCGATTTATGGTATGCGGCGATCAGCATGACTCCGGTCAACTCGCCGTGAGCACCCGCCATCGGCTGCATCGTGGTCTGCGAAAAGCCGAGAATCTCGCTCAGCATACGCTCCGTTTCATAAATCACCGTTAAAGCCCCCTGCGTCAGCACGCCGCCGTGACGGAGCTGGGGCAGAAGCGGATGCAGTTCGGCAAAACCGGGCATCCGCACGATCTTCTCATGGGATTTCGGATTGTATTTCATCGTGCAGGAACCGAGCGGATAAAAATTCGTATCCACGCTCATGTTCATGCGGCTGAGATTCGTAAAATGGCGCACCGTCTCAAGTTCGGACACTTCGGGAAGCCCTGCGGTTTCAGTCCGCCTGAGCGACGGCGGCACCGCGCATCCCTGGGGAACATCCAGAACGGGAAGGACGGAACCGGTGCGGCCGGGCCTGCCGGATTCATAAATCAGTTTCACAGTAATGCCTCCATTGCGTTTGCGAGAGCCTTGATCTCTTCTTTCGTGCGTTTTTCCGTTACCGCGATCAGCATCTGGTCGCGCCTGTCCGCGTAATACCGCCCCAGCGGGAAGCCCGCCGCGAATCCCTTGTCGATCAGCTTGCCCGCCAGTTCCGAGGAATCACACGGCACCTGAATGACGAACTCATTGAAAAAGACGCCGCTGCCGACCGGTTCCACGCCCTTGATTTTCAGAAGTTCGTTTCTTGCGAACACCGCTTTCGACATGCAGAGATTGCCGATATCCACAAACCCCTGCTTGCCGACGGCGGTCAGGTAAATCAGGGCGGAAAGAGCGCAGAGGCTCTCGTTGGAACAGATATTGCTTGTGGCATGTTCGCGACGGATGTGCTGCTCCCGTGTCTGAAGCGTCAAAACAAAACCGTCCCTGCCGTCCAGATCCTTCGTACGCCCGACAATACGTCCGGGCATCTTGCGCATGTATTTGCTTCTGACGGTCATGAAACCGAGGTACGGACCGCCGAAACTCAACGGGATACCGAGGCTCTGCCCCTCCCCCGTCACAATGTCAAACCCCATCTCTCCCGGAGTTTTCAGGACGCTCAAAGCAATCGGATAAGTCGAACAGACAGCCAGTGCGCCGTTCGCATGGGCGGAGGCCGCCACACTGCTGAGGTCCTCGATCTCTCCGAAGAAGTTCGGGTACTGGACGATCACGCACGCTGTGTTTTCATTGACCGCACGCTTGAGATTCTCAAGATTGGAATCCGTTCCCGTGCCCGCTCCGACCTCGACCCGTTCCACATCCAGATTGCTGCAATAACACTCGATCATGCGGCGGAAAATCGGAGAAACCGCGCCGGAAATCACAACCTGCCTCCTGCCGGTGATCTTGACAGACATCATCATCGCTTCAAAAAGCGCCGTCCCGCCGTCGTAAAGGCTCGCGTTGGAAACCTCCATGCCGGTCAGGCGGCACATTGCGGTCTGATACTCGTAAATCGCCTGAAGCGTTCCCTGCGAGGCTTCCGGCTGGTACGGGGTATAGGCGGTATAGAATTCTCCGCGGGAGACAATGCTGTCGACGACAGACGGAATAACGTGGTCGTAATATCCGCCGCCGACGAAGTTAATGAGATCCGTGGCATTCATGTTCGCAAGATGTTCGAGATGCCTGACGACCTCGTATTCGGATTTCCCCTCCGGAATTCCCTCCAGCGCCGGATACGGGAAACGGACGCCCGCCTTCTCCCACATATCCTCCAGGCTCGAAAAGCCCGCGGCTTTCAGCATCTCCGCGCGATCACTTTCAGTATTCGCAATATACGGCACAATCATTTCTCCCTCTTTAATTTCAGTCTGACATATTAAGATGTCACGGGAAGTGCTTTTTTCAAGGCACGGACATGAAATCACGCGCATTTCTTATGGGAACAAAATTCAGTTATGATTCAGGACACCCCCTTTTTCTCCAGCCGTCCACGCGCATCTGCAAGAGGGAAATCAGCAATGCGACCGCAATGATCAGACAAGGAAGCAGCAGGAAGGTGGAACGGCTCGCGACATAGCCGAAGACAGCCGGTATCAACGCCGTCCCCAGCATTCCGGCTCCCCCCTGATAGCCGATGACCGTACATGCCGTGGCATCATCGAAACGCTCCGGCGCGGCATGCATCATCGCAGGATAAAACGAGGCAAAGGAAAAACCGATCAGTCCGAGCGCGGCAAACGGCAGGTAAGAAATCCCCGGTATTGCCAGAAGAACACCGCCGAGCAGTCCCCCCGCCATGCTGAAACGAATCTGCCGGACATTCCCAAGACGGTTGGCAAAGATACCGACAAAAAAACGCCCCGCCGTCAGCATTCCCCAGTATCCGGCAACGGCATATCCCGCGACCTCCGCTGAAGCGCCGCGGCAAACCGTCAGAAACATATAGCTCCACAACCCCATAGAAAACTCGATCCCGCAATACAGGAATACCATCAGGGGACAGCACCAGAAACGGATGTCATAACAGACTTTTCCGGCGACAGCCGATTCAGTTCCCCCGTCCTCTTTTCCGTTTTCGTTCCAGAGACTCAGAGTAAGCAGAAAAACAAACGCAAGAACAATCTGCGTGGAGGAAACGACGGCATATCCCCAGCGCCAGCTCGCGCCGGCAGCAAGGATCGCGGTAATGATGCCGGGCCCGACGGTCGCCCCGATTCCCCAGCAGCAATGGAGCCAGCTCATATCGCGGCTGGTATAATGTTTCGCGACATAATAGTTCATCCCGGTATCCACCGCCCCCTGCCCGAAGCCCAGCGGAATCGCGCAGAGCAGAATCACCCAGAAGGCAGGCGCCAGCGCATATCCGAGCAGAGAAAAACCGGTGACAAAGCCGCAGAGCATCAGGAGCCGCCCCGTCCCGACTTTCCGCAGAATCGCCCCGCTGAAAAAAGCGGAAACCGCGGAACATGCCGTCAACAGAGTCGTGACGAAACCCGCATAATAAACCGGCTGGTCCAGTTCAAGCCGCATGGTATCCCATGCGACCCCCAGCACCGTATCCGGCAATCCGAGGCTGATGAAGCCGATGTAAATAATCACCAGCAGAATCAGGGAACGCTTCCGCGGCGTCAGCGACGCAAACAATGAGTTCATTCTTTGCCGTCGTCCCCGTAAAGCTTGTATTTTCTCCGGTCGGCATCCGTGATCGCACGCAGAACACGGCAGGGATTTCCCGCGGCAAGCACGCCGGAGGGGATGTCTTTCGTCACGACGCTTCCGGCGCCGATCACGACATCATCGCCGATCGTCACGCCGGGAAGCACCGCGACATTGCCGCCGATCCAGACGTTATTTCCCACGGTGATCGGAAACGCATATTCCAGCCCGCTGTTGCGCTGTTCCACATCGAAAGGATGCCCGGCGGTATAGAAACCGCAGTTCGGCGCGATGAACACATTGCTGCCGAACTTCACTTTCGCGTTATCCAGAATCACACAGTTGAAATTCGCATAGAAATTCTCGCCGATCTCGATATTGTATCCGAAACCGCAGTTGAAAGGCGGTTCGATATAAAACTTCTCAGGAGCCCTGCCGAACAATACGCGAAGAATCGCATGGCGTTTGTCTCTCATGCGAGGCGGCAGATTGTTCGCCTCGTAGCAAAGATCCATCGCTTTCAGATGATCCTCGTCGATTTCCGCATTATGATTGGCGTCATACAGAAACCCTGCCCGTGCCTTTTCTTTTTCCGTCATCATTTGCTGTCTCTCATCCTGAAGTCCGCGGCATATCCGCATTTTTCTCAACTGAATAAACAGCAGACAATGTAATATCCTCCGGGAAAAAATACAAATGAAAAAGACACGGGAAAATATAAAATATCAATTCATTGCGGCGTACTCCAGTTCCGCAATGACATACATCGGGCTCCCCTCCAGAAGAATCCCGCCGCGCACCGCGCCGCCCTGTCCGCCCAGCGGACAATGAACAGCCTTGACCGGAACGGAAACCCGGATATGCCGTGCACAATCACGCGGGCAGGCTCTCCGGATCAGCTCCACGTGGGAATGCTGAAGCCGCATGGCTTCCAGCTCCCGATCCAGTTCGATGTCGTAATTCAGCGCCAGGAGATGAATGGAGTTTTCCCGTATCGTCACGGCAAAACCGGGCGCTTCGACTGCTGGAAGGCGGTCTCCCGTCAAACTCCGCACCAGTTCAAGCAAACCGGCAGGATTCCGGGACGGATTCCGGAACAATCCGGGTCTGACTTCCGTCCATCTGCCGGAAACAGAAACGCCCGGTGCGAACTGCTGCTCTTTCAGCCACCGCAAAGATGCGAAATCCTGCTCCGGCGACGAAGGCAAACCGGCAAGGTCATCCGGACCGAACCGGAGAATCCTTCCTCCGTTTTCAAGGTAACTTTCCATCGCAGACTGTTCCTCCGGCTTGAAAACCGCCGCAGACGGCACAATCACGCAGGGACACTCCGAGGCGTTCCGTGGAAAATCGAAAACCGTTTCTGCACGAACTCCGTTCACCAGCAGTTTGCGGATCAATTCACGGTAATCCCGTGTCGCCCCCTGTTCACAGGCGCCGAAATAGGAATCGGTCTTGGTATTTTCGGAAAAATATACGCCGCATTCATATAGGATATGCCCGGAGAAAAGTTCCGGATGCGCCTGCTCAAAAGCAAAGGCGCGCGATGCCGGTGAAAAGTCATCCGGCAGTTTCCCCAGCAGCTCCTTCGACAGCCCGAGACGCCCCTTCAGAGTTGAGAACCATGTGGAAAAGCCGGTCATGTGATTCAACGCCCACAGATGCTCCGCGGAATCGGGATAAAAGCCGTAACCGATCGCCGTTACAGGCAGCCCGTATTTCTTTGCCGCGCCAGCCTGATAACTGCCGGCAGCCAGGCGCTCGCAGACGTCGGCAGGATTATTCCCGCATATTTCAAGGTTGATGATATTGTCGCCCCTGCTCAACTCATGCACAGACTGCGCGCTGTAATTATTGCCGCCGTATGCTCCTGACGTGCAGCAGGACATCAGAGGAAAATTCTCCGGCAGCGCCGCTTTCACGGCTTCCAGAAAACGTCCGATGGAATCGCGCCTCATGGCGAGATATTCCAGCCAGCGGGAATTTCCCCAGTTGCCCCAGAAAGTCGTGTCATGGGCAGGCGGAAGCTCAAAGCCCAGGCGGGCGCGGCAGCAGGGACAGGAACAGGTGTAGAAACCTCCGAAATAAACCATGTCGTCGCACATCAGTCCGGCAATTCCGGTTTCCGGGACCAGCCGTCCAAGATATTTGCAGTATGCGGCGACAAAGCCGGGATGATTGATGCAGAACTGCTCCGCCGTGTAAGTGCGGATTTTCGCCGGTTTTCCGGTCTGCGCATCGATCACGCGCCACGAATTGAGATATTCGCCGTTATATTTCCAGTCCGCCGCCGCCTCGATCGACGGTGCCATGGGCAGATGATGGATCATGTTCAGCATGGTCCGCTTCATTTCCCCGCAGGACTCATAACGGTGCGTCAGTGTCGCCGAATGATGATCGAACAGGCGGATGCCGTATTGCTTCAGGGTATCCGCCACCTCGGAAAAATACACATGAAGCAGATTCCAATAGGGAAGAAAATCCCAGCGGAAATGCGCGCCGAAAATAATGGCGGTATCGGCGGAAGCCTCTGCGATCCGTTCTGCGCGCCGTTTGATTTTGTCATGGATTCCGGGATTTCCCAATTCCAGATCAGCCCACTCAACCCACCAGCTGACGGCTCTCATTTTTTCACCTTCATACAATATAACCTTTTCATATCTATTCTGCTGCTTATTTTAGATTCTCAAACGCACCGCCAATTTATGACAATCGGTGTCTAAACCACCTCATAGCTGTTATTCTTTTTTCATCAGAACGGCAGTTTGAGTAAAGATGTCTCTTTTCCTTTGGAAATCGTAAATCTCCAGATCGGACGATCCGGCGGTTCACCGGCCTCGTTTGTAAGATGCCGGAAAAACGACATCCATTCCCCCGGCTTCACAGCGGCAGATGAATCACCGAAAGGCTGAACCGCCGAAACGATCAGCGTTCCATTACCGTGTTTGAGTCTGATAATTGCGGGCTTCCCGTCCGGATAGGAGGCAAGAAGCGTTGCACCCGACGGTATACCGCTGAAATCCCACGCATCAAACGTGCCGTTTTCCCCGTCAGTGAGATTCCTTACTTTCGAGAGGGGGAGCTTTTTGCCGTCCGCCGCGGTTAGAGAATCGCTTTCCAGTTTTTTCCGGGTCAGATGTACGCCGCCAAGCCACTGTTCCCGTTCTGCGAACGCGCTTCCGTCAATATGGTAGCGAAGGAACCCGGGATCAAGCACGACGAGAGTTCCCCCTTTGTCCAGAAACTTCTTCAGTGCGTCGAGAGTTGTCCCGTCGCAGAAACGCAGACGCGGCACAATCAGAAGCCGGAAACGCTCCAGGGCGGCGCGATCTTGAAAAACCGAACTCGGGCTGACGAAGCGGAACCATACACCGAGATGTTCTCCGAGAATCGAGTAAACAGTATAAGCTGCGTGCCCGGCGGAATCCTCCAGCGCCCATTTATCGTATTCGCTGAAAAAGACGCCGACAGCGCTTTCCTTCGGGATGTCCAGTTTTTTCATCGAGGCCATCCTGCGGTTCATGCCAAGCATTTCACTGTAAACGTCCGATGCGTTCCGGATCGCCAGATCACCCGTGTACCAGAAGAAGTGCCGCGCACCGTTTTTCAGCGACTGGGCGGTCCACTCCCGGATGTCTTCACGCGAAGGTTTGAACCCGTGGTAAATGAAGCCCTGCGGCATGACACATACTTCGCTTTTCGCTGCAAGGTCAGCGGTCATCTTCACTGAAAATCCAGTATGATAGACCGCACGCGCCATGCCGTAGAGCGCCGCTGTGCTGGTCGGATAGGGATCGCACCCGATCCATGTGGACTCCGGTGAGAGCAGCGCAACGTCGGTCAGATCAATTCCAGCTGTCGTGTTCCGGTTGTAGCCGAGATACGGCACTTCCGGAAGCTGTTCGCGCAGGAGTTTCGACGTAGCGGCAAGGTAATTGCGGAACTGCCGATTCCACCAGCGCCAGAAAGCAATTCTCCGGAACGGCGCTTCCGCATCGGCAGGGGCAAAACGGTCATACAGCCCGAATTTCCCGAACCCCGTTGTTTCCCGAATCATCCGGTCCGCCCCCTCCAGAGCCGCTTTTCCCTCCGGATTCCTGGTCGGACTGAAGCAATGCGCCGTCTGATTGGTCGGCTCGTCAATTCCGTGGAAAAAAGCAAGCATTTTCCGGTATTCCGGATCGTTTTGCGTCCGACGGAAAATTCCAGCGAGCGTACTTTCCACCGATTTAAGATAGGCAGGATCGGTCGGGTCAATGAAATTTTGTGCAGAAATAAAGTAACGCGGCTCAAATTTCCGGATCGCTGTCATCCGGAGCCCGGAACCGAACAGTGCATAAGGATATTTCATTCCGGTGCGGCGATGGAACTCCTTGAGTTTTTCGATGCCGATCAGGTTTGCCGGAGTTTCCGCCCATGGCAGGAACGGACCCGTCATCTTCGCCTTGCTCCACGCTTCAAGAAGCCGATCCTGCCATTTCATGAACTCCTCATCTGTAATTCTGTTCCGCAAAGCCGGGGGAAAATCAGCTTTGTAGATTCCTCCCGCCCATGCGCCGAGCGTATAGTTCCCGTTTTCAGAGGTGAACACCTCATCGAAAACAGGCTTTTTGCGCGACGGAACATAGGTAATGTTCTCTATGGTCCGGCTCCGGACAAGCTGAACAGGATCTGCTGTAAAGTCTATTTCCGCAAAACGATCCACCGCTCTGAAATCTCCGCGTGCGGTAAGAATATGCGAATTTTCCGGAACGGTCTTGCGTTCCCTTGCCGCATTAACCAGAAGTTTACGCGGAACAGAATCATATCCGAGTGTTTTCCACGGAATCTTTATGACTGTTTCCCAGCGTTCCGTCTTCCGGAATACGGCGCTTTCCCAGACTCCGTTCCATTCCCGGGACGTGCGGTAGGGATCTCCCGGAACGCGCTGATAAAGCAAGCCGTCAAAATGCGTACCGGCAGGATTAACGGCAAAGTGCCAGCCGGTATTTTTTGCGGGATCGAAAAGAAAGAGTTCCACGCAGTCATCTTTCCATACGGGACCGTCGTGCTCCTTCACCTGATCCACAAGATATTTCATCTCCATTTCCGAGGCAATGAATCCCGCATAAAACGCCGAATCATCAAAGCGGAATTTAACCTGCGTCTCTGTCTGCGCAGGCTCACCCGTGGCGTGATTGTAGAACGGCTGCATCGCACGAAGCTTCCACGTTGACGGGAGCTGTTTCCATACTGCACCGGACGGCAGTTTTTCTATTTCCGCCTGATCACGGGCATAAGTGAGTTCCAGTTTCTGCAACACAAATTCCGCATCACCGCCGGCGAGCGAGATTACCATCTGAAAACCAACCGCATCCTTCGGCACGGCGGCATGGAACTGGAATTCACGCATTTCCGCAGACTGCGGCACGGGAAAACGGACGCTCCCGGCGGAACCGTTCCGACTGTTTTTCTTATTGAAATTCAAGGTCATGCGAATACTTTCAGATTTCTCATCCGTGCAGGTCGCGCGGTAACGGATTTTTCCGGACAGCTCAATATATTTTTCCGGCAATTTCCAGTGACCGTGAACCGACAGCGAACTTGGCAGCAACGCGCTCCGTGAAAGACGGCATCCCTCCGGAGTTTTCGTCCAGTTCGCTTTGTATTTTGCCGGATACACGCTCAGATTCGCAGAGTTCCGGTAGTCGCGAATATAGTCGGCACCATACAGGGTGCAACTGGTAAGAAACAATAACAGCAGACAACGCATTTTATTTTCCTTTTTTCAAAAATCTGTGTTTTTATTAATTCCGATATGCTTCGGGAAGCCACATCTGGGAATAACCGCTCGTTGCTCCGGTTTTGTAGCCCAGCTTCAAACGGCTTGCAACACTGCCGTCATGGAGCGCGGCATTGACACTCATCCCCATGTGGCGGTGCGGGCACATGCCGCCGGAGTTAGCACTGTATCCGGTATTAACGTTAGGTTGATTGCATGCCTCACTAAAAATCCAGGAACGCGTTTTGTTTTTTGCGCTCCTGATTACCTGCACCTGCTTTTTACCGCTGGCTCCGGCATAAATGGCAAACTGCATACCGCACTGCCGCCAAATGGTTCCATTCGGTTCACGGCCCGCGTCCGGAAATTCCGGACAACTGAACACTTTGATCGGAGCATACGGAAAACGCTCCTGTACCGGAGAATAGATATCCTGAAGTTCCGCATAGGTAAGCCGACGGTAATTGCCGAGATAAGGAACAAATTTACATGCCCAGGCAAAGTTATTGTTGACGACCGGTATCACATTCCCCGCTTTCAATGGGAAAAATTCCTTATAGTCGGAAAGATAAAAGTTGCTTGCCATCACAATCTGCCTCAGATTCGCCGTACAGGTGATGGATTTCGCCAGACGCCTGGCATTGCCCAGTGCTGGCAACAGCATCGCCGCAAGAATCGCTATGACAGCAATCACGATAAGGAGCTCTATCAAAGTGAAATGTTCTCTTTTCATTTTATTTTTTCCTTTCTATTTGTGTTATGATAAATGGAATCCTTATTTCTTTCAGTTCCTTGTCTCCGTCAAACAGTTCAAGCATCCGTTTGACGGCACACCGCAGGACCTTGGAAAGATCCGCATACGCGTGAATATCACAGGCGGACTGATGGGAATAATCCCGGAAGTTGACGACTGTAAGTGCCGGGAAATGCTGTTTCAGAAAAGAAGTCATGGGCGGAATTGTCACCACGGCATCCGGAGGCGAAGCGCTCCACGCGTTGATCGTTTTCATGGCGGCGGCTTCATGATAAGACTCTCCGTAACGACGGTAATAAGCGGCGGAATCATGAGTCACAAACAGATCGGGCTCAAACCGGGTTCCCAATACGGAAATGAAAATATCCCGGATGTCCTCGATATAATTTCTGAAATCTCCGGCACGTTCATAATCAAAAAAGGCAATTCTCCTGCATCCCTGCCTGAGCAGCAGCTTCAATACACGCGCATATCCGTCGAAATGATTCATGCCGACATGATTCACTTCCGGAAAATTGGAATTAATCGTGCAAATCACGGGAATGCCGTCCTCCATAAGAGTTTCAAGAATCGAACGGTTCAGGGAGTCGCCGAGAAAGATATATCCATCCACAGGAAATTGAAGCAGAAGGCGCGGATTCGCAAAAAAGAGGCGTGGATTGTTTGCAATATCCATACACTTGTAACCGCTGTCCGAAACGGAAGCATTCAAGCGCTCGAAAAGCATCTCCCGGCAATAACCGGCGCCGAACGCTCCGACAATTCCGATCAGGCAGTGCTTCCGCAGACGGGGAACTTTAGTGCAGACAAAAGTCCCTTTGGATGGAATCACTTCAAGACGTCCTCTGTTGACAAGCAGTTCCACTGCCTTTCTCATCGTGATGTGATTCGCTCCCAGAATCTTCGCAAGTTTCTGAAGCCCCGGCAGTTTTCCCGTCAGTTCATGCTCGGAAATATAATGTTCCAAGCGGCTGCTCAATTCATTGTAAATCGCTTCCGGCATAATCTTCCGAATCCGGGCTCTGCCCGGTTCCCTTTCTTATGTTTTCAGTAATTATAACAACCGTTATATATCAGTGTCAAGAGGGTAAAATAAAAATAATTGAAAAAAATGATATTCAGCGTAAAGACCGGCAAAGACGATACACAGATTACGACTTCTTTAAAGACGGCAAACCTGGTTGCCGAGGTGCAGGTGACTCTCACCTGCCGC
>DPDG01000056.1 GCA_003526375.1 Lentisphaeria bacterium | reverse complement strand
TTTAAGAGACGCTACACTAGATTTCCATAGGGAGCGGGAGCATTGAGGAGGAGGCCCGCGCCGTTCTGTACATTTTTGACAATGCGTTTGGCAAGCTCTTTTCCGATTTTTCCGGGAACTCCGCGTCCGCCGATCATATAAAGGTCGTAAGCGCCCTGATCCATCTTCGCAAAAATCGCTTTCGGGTCTTCATCCGTGTAATAGACGTCCGCATTGGTTCCGGTGGTGGTCAGCATGTCCGCTTTGACATTCAGTCCGGAGATGACTTCGCGCGGGTCCGTGAGCGACATCAGGCTGTCTCCGATGACAAGGACATTCAACGTTTCCGGAGATTTGCCGTATCTGTTTTCCGGAAGGCGGATTTCGGTTCCGGGGATGATTTTCTTGATTCCTGCGCGAGCGACCTTGCGGATTTCAAAGGAGGATATTTTTCCCTCGAACAGACTGATGTTCTCAACCTCGATCCCAGTCTCTTTCCCTCGTGTCCCGAGACGGTACAGAGCGAGCGTTACCGTCCCCTCCGCGGCTTTGAACGGCAGATAATATTCCTGAAACTCCTCCGTAAAGGGGATGCCCCATGCCACCGGGCCTCCCTCTTTGAATTTACCGTCGGGGGTTCTGGCAATCTGGATCGCGCCGAACGAACCTTCTTTTCCAATGCGTCTGCCGCGGACACGGAGCGTATATTCCCTGCTCGGTTTCAGGAGTCCGTCCACCCAGAGACCGTAGAAATGATAGGCGTTTCCCGTTGCGCGGATCAGCCAGATGTCCGAAAGTGGTGCAGTTTCGACCCTCTGAATGTCAGGATTCTTGAATTCCCTGCTGACAAAATCGAATCCGGGGTCGGGGAGGAGATTGACTTTCACTTTGTCCGATTGGCTGCGGACAACCGCCGCCGTTCCGCTGTCCGGAGTCATGACTGCGCCGTTCCATTGATCCGGCATATGATAGTTCGGAGAACCGTCAAGGACCGCGAACGAGCTTTGCTGTTCCTTTCCTTTCGGCATGTCGATATTGTAGCGGCAGACATTGAAGCGGACTGTCTGCGCCTGTGCCGGAGCTTTCAGCCCGATTGCCGGCAGCGGAATCGTGAGATTGGCATACCAGTGGTCTTTGCCGGAAACAATGCTTTTCCTGATTCCCGGCAGTTCTGTTTTGTTGCGGTTGACTCCGGTATGAAGCTGTCCGTTCTCGGAGACTGCAATCTGGTAATAAACATTTTTTGCAGGATCGGGCTGGATGAAGAATTCAAAGTTGTTGTCCTTGAAAAGACTGCGTTTGATATTCCTGTCCGCTTTCCAGGCAGGACGGGACCAGCCGCCGAGACTGAGATACAGATTATTATCGTCATAGAGCATTTGCGCGCGTGTTGTGAACGGCTCGACGGAAGCTTTGAGGGGATTGACGAATCCCGTCAGAGTATCCGCCTGCTTCCAGACCGCTTCGATCCGTTTGCCGTTGCTGTAGAACGGAATCTGAACCGTTTTCCTGATCTGTGGCAGTGTCTCCGCCGCGAATGCCGCCGTCAGCAGAAAGATTCCGCCTGCGATCAGCATTTTTTTCCATGATTGTTTCATGTCTGTCTTTTCTCCTTATGGTATATTTCAAGAAATTGTTTTTTATTCTTTTTTAATTGATCATCCGATGTATCGGGCATGTATTGTACGACATTCCTGATACCCGTTTGCTCTGCATCGCAGTAGTTTACTCCAGAGCCCATCCGGTTCTTCCTCCTCTTGCCCAGAGCGCCTGATCGACGAGCCCCGCCCGGTTGTAAAAGTCGGTCTTGCTGATACCCCGGTATCCTTTAACGGGAGCGATATTTCCGGAAAGATAACAGAGATTGGAAGCTGCGTTGTGCCTGAAAGTTGTCTGCGGACTCGCACAACTGCTTTGCGCCGGAGGGTCTGTAAGACAGTTGAGATACTGGACGAATCCATAGGTGAAGCAGCCGACATTCTGATTATCGCAATCTCCTGCGTCGGCGAAAACATAGGCCTTTGAAGGTGTCGCCTGCCCCCTGAAATGCTTGATGTTCCGCGGATAATAAAGATTGCTGCCCATTGCTCCATTATAGCGGATTTTATAATCGGAAACTCTGCCGTTATAATAGCCGAACTGTCCCTTTACCTCAAATTTTGCAGAGTTGCAGTAGAATGCTTTCAGTGCATTTCTGCCCAGATATGGCTGGAGAACCCTGTCTGGATAGATGTAGGTGGTAATGCAGGTTGGAAACCATCCCTTGTAATCATCCTGATAATTGGTCCATCCGAGGAAAAGCTGTTTCATATTGTTTTTGCAACTGATGTCATATGCCTTTTCCCTGGCCTTGTTCAGTGCCGGAAGGAGCATGCCTGCGAGAATCGCGATGATCGAGATTACGATAAGAAGCTCGATCAAGGTGAAAATTCTTATTTTCGTCCTGCGGAGCAGGAACAGCGGACAGGGAACATGGAAGTCAGAGGGAACGGGAAAACAATGGAATAATCGAATGAAGAAAGAAAAAGCCGGGCCGGGTGCGGATTGAATTTGTCCTTCTTTACAAGTTTTCCTCATGAGAAATTCGATAAATGTGAAATTTTCCATGAAATTTTTCATCGTCATATTCCTTTCTCTGCCGGAGCAGATGCCGTTGAGTTTCTGATTACCAGTTTATGCGGAAAATATTCCAGATAAGGGACTGTGTCATTGCCGTCAATATGTTCCAGAAGAAGAGTCGTTGCACGTTGACCGATTTCAGAGAGATTTTCATCTATACTTGTGATTTCCGGACAGCAGGACATGCAGAATTTGAGGTTGCCGCGTCCCATGACGGAGATGTCCTCCGGCACCCGGATATTGCGTTTCTGAAGCCCCGTGATTACCTGCAAAGCAAGAAAATCCGTATTGCAGAAACATGCGGACGGCATTTTTCCGACCAGTCTGTCACAGAGAGAGTCAATGTTTGTTTTATCCGGATCACGCCAGAGAGCCTGATCGGCAAGTTGAATTCCTGCGTCTTCCGCGGCGTCTGCAAACCCTTTGAGCAAATTCTGGGAATACGCCGCCCAGGAATAATCCGAGGGCAGAGCGAAAGTGCGGTGCCCGAGGCTGTAAAGATACTCGAATGCGATGCGCCCGCCCTGAAGCGTATCGGATGAAATACGCAGGCATTGGCCGACGTCGGGACTGCCGCCGGCAATGACGAGGGGAATACGATGTTTTTTCAGCATGTCATGCAGAATGGAGAGAAACTCCGGCTCCGCGATGTCATAGATGATGACTCCCGCAAGGCACTGCCCGATACATTGTTTTGCAAGCATGGAGGCGTCCCGCTCCTGCTCAATAGGAATGATCTTGACAAAAAAATCTTTCTGCGAAGTCAGCTCGACAATGCCCTTGAGGAGACGTCCCGTGTATTCATTCTGGAGCCCCTGGGTAATGAAACCGATGACATTGTTTTTTCCCGTCCGGATCGCCCGTGCCAGCGCATTGTGCTGATATCCGAGTTCCTCCGCGGCTTTCAATACCTTGCGGCGCATTGCCGGGCGGAATTTCTCCGCGTTCGGACCTCCTGACAAGATCGCGGAAACAGCCGTCCGGCTGATTCCTAATTTCAGGGCAATGTCTTTCTGCGCTACCATGATTCAAAACCTTGGATTATTCAGATTATATTATTGTCACGTGATAATTAATTATAAATGAAAATCCTGTTTTGTCAAGAGGGCAAGATGAAAAAAACAAAGAAATTATCACGTGACAATTTCTTCAGGCTTCTCTACGGGACATTGATCCGGATGACTGAATCTTCCGCCGGAACATGCGCCGAAAGCTTATATTCCGGCGCACCGGTATGACGTTTATGCCTTGAAACAGTCTTCGTAGACTTCATTCAGCGACCAGCGGCCGGGAAGTTCCGGCTTCCGGCTGATCCATTTGCCGTTTGTGAAATCAGGGAAGGCAACAGGCATGCTGCCCATGGCGATCGACTGTTCGGAAAGACACGTTACACTCATCCATGCGGCGCAGTCATAAACGTCGATCGGCGTCACCGTCCGGTTGCGGACCGCATCGAAAAACGCCTGAAGCGCGAGAGAGTCCATGCCGCCATGCCCGCCGACCGGATTGTCGCGGTATTCCTGCCAGATCGGATGGTCATACTTTTCATAGAAGTCGGAAGTCCTGTTCCACTCGTGAACCAGATAGGGATTGCCGGCAACATCAATCTTTTCGTAACAGGGGCTGATGCCATGCACGTAAATGCCGTCCGTATCCTCCATCCAGATGCCTTTCGTTCCCTGCACCCTGCCGTCGCGTGAATACGGGCGCGGAAGCGAGACGCTGTGCGTCAAAGTGATTGTTTCTCCATTTGCGGACCGGATGACTGTCGTGATCACATCTCCTTCATTGAAGACATGGTTCCCCATGGTCCCCTTCCAGCCTTTTTCCTCTGCATATGCGGCGAAACCGCGCGCTTTGGAGGCTGTGGAGGTGAGGCTGAGAAAACGGTTGCCGCGATTGATCCGGAGAATCTTTGCCACGGGTCCGAGCCCGTGTGTCGGGTAAAGGTCGCAGTTACGGCGCAGATTGTGAATCGCGCGTTCGTGTCCCTTTTCAATATCGCATGCCATTTCACTGAGGTCATGTTCATAACCGCAGGCGCAGTGAATCAGTTCTCCGAACATGCCTTTGCGGACCATGTTCAGGACAAGGAGTTCGTTGCGGCCGTAACAGCAGTTCTCAAGCATCATGCAGGACACGCCGGTTGATTCGGAAGCATGAACCAGTTGCCAGAGTTCCTCCGTGGACGCCGCGCCGCCGACCTCGATTCCTACATATTTTCCCATGCGCATGGCGTCACATGCAATCGGCAGATGCGAATTCCAGGAGGTCGGGACAAGCACCGCATCCACATTCCGGTCCGAGATCAGTTCACGGTAATCCTTGTAAACGGCGGGTTTCTTTGCGTTGTGGGTTTCGAAGATTCCCAGGATTTTTGCGATGCGCTCTTCCAGAACATCGCATACGGCGGTGACTTCGACACCGCCCTGTTCCGCCAAAATAAAAATCGAAGCCAGCAGGGTTTCCGTCCGCGGCCCCAGTCCGATCATTCCGATTCTGACCGTATTCCGTTCCTTCATTTTATCGACTCTCCCGTCTGTATGGATTGAAAAATCTGCAAACCATATAACATACATCCGTTTCGGGAAAAGCAAAGAGGAACGGCGGATTTTCTTTCCTTTGAAACAACGCTTTCCCTGATTTTCACCCGGTGCGGGATCAGTAGACTTCGTTCTTGCTGCTGACGCCGGAATAATCCGAAAGCCAGTGAAGCTCAATATCCTGTTCCACGTTCAGAGACTCAAGAATGTCCGCCTTGGAAATGACTCCGCTGATCGCTTTGCCCTCAATGACCGGCAGATGACTGATGTTGTGGCGCACCATGACGTTCATTACGTATTCGACGTCATCCTCGCAGCTGGCGACGATCATCTGCCGCGTCATGAAGTCATCCACCTTGTCTTCATCGGGTTTTGACGTGTTTGCACTTACGGAACGGACGATATCGCTTTTTGTAACGATGCCGGTGAATTTGAGCGGTTCGGTATTTTTCTCAACAACCATGAGACACCCTGTGTTCATGCCCACCAGTTTTTTTGCCGCATCGCGGACCGTGGAGCCGGATTCGATGACGTAAAGTTTTTTGTCCTGTTTTTCTGCGAGAACTTTTTTCAGTTTCATATTTCACCCCCATTGTTTTGTCTGAGTACAAACTACAATGAATTTTCATTTTGTCAAGTGCTCCGGCAACAGTTTTCCGGTAAAAGGGATTGAAGCCGTGACAGGCGGAAATAGGTCTGGCAGGGTGGGTTCCTATCTTTTTACATCATAGATTTTAAGCTCATCAAAACGTCCGGTCGATACAAAAGGACGGCCAATCTGAACATGGCTCAGCGAGTCGAAATGTATGGAGTTCGGAGTGTTGATTTCGGTTTTCCCGTTGACCGTAAGCTGAATTCCGGCTTTTCCCAGATTCAGCTTGATCGGCATCCAGATATTAGCCGGCCAGCGTTCCGTTTTCGATAATAGCCGGATTGGCCAGTCTACGACCTTGCCGTTTTTCTGTTTTCCCAGGGCAAAACACATTTTTCCGGATACAGGGTCGAAAAAGAGCCAGAAAAGTTGATCTTTTCCTGGATTTCCACGTATCATATCCCACAATACGTTGTTTCCCGGTCCGAACATTCTTGATGCTTTGAAATAGAACTCAATGGTAAGTTCGCCTGACGGCAAATTAAATTGGCGGGGCAATGTCCAGAATGATTCATAATCACGCATGTAAAGACATGCACCTTTTTTGCCTGCGGAATCAAACTGATAAAAATGTGTGGCGGAACCATTTTTCCCAAATGTTGAATTGTCAAAAGCATCATGAAAAATCAAGTCCTGATCGTGTGCTGTATCTTCTTCTTGCGTTACTGTTTTACGGATTGGGAAGTTGGAACCGTCAATGGTTTCCAGTAGCAAAAGTTGTCCCTTGCCATCTCCCGGATATAACGTAATCGCATAAGTTTCCTCCTTTTTCAGAATACGGTTTACCTTTGAACCGCTCAACGCTGTAATGCGGCAGTCTGCAGGCAAATTAAAATCCACTTTCATTTGAACTTGACCGGAAGAATATTCCGCCAGCCAGACCAGCATTTTATTTCCCTTGATTAGCACCAGCGGTTCAACGGAAGCCGGGAGATTCAACGCGGAGTTATAACATTCCCGGATTGTTACCTGGCGATCCTGACGTATTGCGTCCTCGATGAAGTCTTCTATATCTGCAATAAGATTCATGGCGCGGCTCAAATACATGACTCCCAAATTGTCGGAGCCGGCAAAACCGGGAAAAATATAGGCTCCGCGACACTGTGTCAATGCTGTTTCCAGCAGCAGAAAAAAAGAGTGTTCCGGCGGAAACGGATTGTCTTCTCCCCAGAATCCCAAAGTCAGCGTTGGAAATATCACTGCTCGTTTACCGGTTGCCATGTTTTGGAACAGATCAACCTCGTTGTGGTAGTTCTGCATGTTGCGGTAAAGATTGTTGTATAACATGGGCATATTGTAATCCAGTATTGCATTGAATTGCTGATTGTCGCATAAATTGTCTATGCGGATAGATTCTTCAGATGCGCCGGGAATGGTGCATAGACCCACCCGTGTTGCATCTGGGCACAGTTTGCGTGACTTTTCAACCACGGTTTTCAAATAATCCGCGAACTGATCACATTTAAACTGAACCCAGATTTTGTGTTGTTGCGGATAACGTTCGGAATTCCGGATGATTTCTCCGGGCTCGATATATTTCAGCGCCGGATATTTTGCCATGAAATATTGTTTGAACATTTTCAGTGTATGCGCTGTGAAGCTGTATCTTTCTCCACCGAAATAGGGTTCATAATCGGAAATAATCAGATCATATCCGAGATTCATGTGTTTTGCCGCATTTTGTGCGACTGCATTCATCCAGCTGCCCCGGAGAGTAAAGTCAAATGCTCGCGTAGGTTTGCCGTCGATATCAAGTGCGCTCAATTCCGGACTTACCTGATACCCGTGTTCCGTCGGCACATAAAATATTCCCATAACCGAGGTCATGAAACCCTGCTTTTTCAGTCGTGTGTTCATGGCTTTCACTTGATCGGCGGTGATGACTTTGTTCGGAACGCTCCAATCTGCGCACATGCCGTTGATTCCGAGATGTTTCATAGCCTCGGAGTAATCCGGCCAGGCATGGAGGAGTCCATAGTCAATACCCATCAGAACTTTGAATTTCTGTGGTGTTCTGGCTTCAGGGATTCGGAGCACCTTGCACGGAATGGATGCTTCCATTGTTTGCTTTTCATTATGGTATCCCCGGTAATAAACGAGTGCTTCGCCTTCATTCTTCATCGCCTTTACCAGAATACGGCAATGGGAGTGAAACCAGATCGGAATCGTTTTGCAGGTTACTTCAAAACGATGTCTGGTGTATTTCCTGCCATTCCGGATTATCGTTCTGGTCCGGAGGAGTTTCATGTCTTCTTTTACATGCGACCAATAATTGCCGGAATAAGCCGTCATATAAATAAAATCCGGTAAATCAACCTCGAATTCTGTTTTTCCCGGCTGTATCTGGCGAATGCCAAAAGTCAGCGGAAGCGTTATATCCGGAGATGCGTATGCCATAGTTTTCCAGAATTTGAAATTGACTGGAATATTCTTTTCTCCGGCTGATTTGAAATAAGAAAGCACATCAATTCTTTCTCCGGCAGTGTGTCGGTTAGAAAATACCGGGGACAATTTTACCGGGATTCCGGTTTTTGTGAGCGTTTCTGTATCCAGCGAAACAATCGGCGCAAGATAGT
Organism: Lentisphaeria bacterium; assembly: GCA_003526375.1. GTDB lineage: Bacteria > Verrucomicrobiota > Lentisphaeria > Victivallales > UBA1829 > UBA11452. The sequence continues at coordinate 29,495 of DPDG01000056.1, read as the reverse complement.
AAACAATGTTTTTTTCCTGTGTGGGATCAGTTGCCGGATATAACATCTCCAATGAACAGGTATCCTTGGATATGAAACTGTAAACTGCTTCCGGCAGGGATTCCGAAACCATCAGCAGTCCCTGTTTTTTTATAGGATTAAAGCAGGTGATCCAATTGCCAGCATGTTTTAATGCATTTGAAACCGTCAGTTTAGGGTTTAGCTTCAGTTGTTCCACTCCTTTTTGATGGGCAAGGTGGAAAATCCAGCTGCTCGCCGTGTCCGGTATGAAAGCGGAATGAATCCAGGGGACAACTTTGAACCCGCCTTCAATCGGTTTTTTATTTTTCAGCTTCAGCTCGATTCTGACATAATTGCCTGTTTCCGGAAGAGTAAACGTTTTGGTGATTTCAAAATTTTGTTTCGGCGGAAGTCCGGAAATCTGCAGAGTCAAAGAACGGGCTGACTGGCTGACAACTTTCCATTTCTGTTCCATGTAACCGCAGTTATCGCCGAATATACGGAATTTTGCCAGGCCAGGTGTAGTCTTCTGAATTTTTTTCTGCGACAGGGCGAATGAGAAGCCATTACTTTGCAACGCAATAATTTTTCCTCCCTTTTCAGGTAGGACAGAGAGCTGCATGGTGGAATTTTTCAACTCCACAGGAACGGCAGACAAAGTAGAAAACAGTATGAAAAGACCGATAAAGCAAAGTGTTTTGTTCAACATGATGAATCCCTGTTATTTGATAATAAGCCAATTATTGAAGAATGTATAAAGCGTTCTGATTCTGGCGATGCTGACAGTTTCGACGTGAGTATCCAGAAACAGCGCCCCTGCCTGTTTATTGTGTCGCATGGCGGTGACATACGAATTGTCATAGTAATAGTAAAAGGCAAAATATTCCGGCAATTGCGAAAGATTTTTATTTACAGTGTCCGAGAGCAGAACAAAATCTGAAACCCGTGATCCGCTTACTACTTCCCGTATTTTGAAAAATTTCGGCATACTGCTCCAGTTGCCATTGAGATCTTTGTAATCCTGACGTAATCCATAAATTTGTGATTGATGAATGCGTCCCGGCATTTTATCGCTGCTTGTCAGAATTTGCGCTTTGGGACAGGCAAAATATTTCGGGAAATAATAAGCATAGTTTTCACTGTTCAGCGGAGCTTTGACATAACCGTTGTTTGCCAGCAGTTCACCCCAGTTGTTATATATTCTGGCTGTTGGTGTGGCAGAGAAATAGTAATCCTTATGATCATTGGCATATCCTGCAATTAACAGCCCCAGTTGTTTTATATTGCTGATACATCCGATGGTGATGGCTTTGTCCCGCGCTTTATTCAGAGCCGGCAGCAGCATTGCCGCCAGAATCGCGATGATCGCTATCACGATGAGGAGCTCTATCAGGGTGAAAATTCGTATTTTCCCCCTGCGAAGTAAGAATCTCGAACAGGGAACACGGAAGGAAGAAGGAGCGGAAAGACAATTCAGCAATCGAATGAAGAAAGGAGAAGCGAGATTGGGCAGGAATTGGCGGGAGACCATTCCCGACCACGAAATATGAGCGATATTCGCATTGGATCCATGATCTCCGGCAGGCTGTGTTGAATCCTGATTCCCGGCACGAAACGGCCTCCCGAAGAGGACGGAGTCAATTCCCGTCCTGTCGCCGGACAACGATTGCGCTTTCTTCGGAAGACTGTTCCCGGTTGCAAAATACGATGCCTTAAAGCGGGAGAACTTTCTGTTCCGGTTATTCATACTGCTTTTCCTTTTGTTATTAAAAATTTAATGATTCAGTTTATTTCCCTGTCCTTATGCCATAATCCGGATTATGGTGCCGTAAATATCCTGGAACACAGATCCCGGAATGGAACTCAATTCCGTATTTATGCGATAATATCAGAAAAAATTCAATCAACTTAAGTGACGGAGAATACATCTTGCCACATGTCCCTGCCGCATGGAATACCGTGATTTTCTGGCTCCGTCCATTCCGGCGGGGCGTGTTGTAAACATTCTTCTCATGGTATGCTGCGGCATGTTTCATTTTCTGGCTCCAGTCTCCGGACAGATATTCGGATTGCGGTTCATGCAGGAACCTCGTTCGAGCAGCGTGGCACGGCTGGGACCGAATGTTTCAAGCGGACGGTGCAGCATCATATTTTCCAGTTGGCGGACTGCCTGCCGGGTAAATTCACGGATGGGCTGGACAAAAACAGTCAGGGGCGGAGAAAGATGCTGCGCGTAGGGTGGATCGTCAAACGCGACGAATGAAATATCATCGGGAATGAGAAGGTTCATTTCACGCATCAGATTATAGACCGGCGTAATATCATTGTGCTTGGCGAGCAGAAAGGCATCCGGATGATCCGGATGTTGGAGCAGGCTCCGCATTTCAGACACCCAGCAGTCGGAATAGTTTTCCGCCGGATGAATGATCCAGTCCGGGTCAACAGGAAGCCCGGAAGCATACATTGTCTTGCAATAACCGCGCTCACGTTCACGGACATCGGTCGAGGAATATTTGGGTCCGGACAGCATTCCTATCCGGCGGTATCCTCTTTGGATCAGATATTCCGTCGCCTGGCTGGATATCGCCTGATGATCTGTCCCGAACCCCAGATCGGAGAGTTCCGGAAAGGTGACTCCGATTGTGACAATCGGGAACTCATTGTCACGCAGCCGGCGGATTGCCGGTACAAATTTTTCCTGTACCGCGAGAACGATAATGCCGTCCAACTGATATTCACGGATTGTACTTGAATAAGTATCCGGATGACGCACAAGAGAAAGCAGATCAATTCCGGAGTTCTGATAATATTCATGGATGGCGGAAAGGACGCTTCCCGTGTAGTAATCTGAAATCAGTGCCGGTTCATGGCAGAGGATTCCGATGCGGTGCAGGCGGCTGTGATCCGCCAGATAAGTGCCGCTGCCGACTTTTCGCTCCAGAACGCCGCGCCGGACCAGCTCATTCAGACTGCGCCCTACAGTAACCGGTGCAATGCCGAAAAGTTCAGCCAGCAGGCGTTCACTGGGCAGCCGCGTTCCTGTCGGCACCGCGCGGTTTGTCAGATATGTTTCAATCTGGCGTGCAAGCTGGTTGTACTTCGGCTCTTTCGTGCCTTGGTCCAGCGATGGAGTCATGTCATCGAAAAGCATATACGTTTCCTTTCCGTATTTAATTATAATAAAAACTTTGAATTTGTCAATATGCTATATGATAATTTTTAAAAAATAATTACCATATTGCATTTTGGTATGTTTCCATGGAAACAGGAATGGCAATTGATGATTACAGCGTGAATTTCCTGTTTTCTGCTTCCTGTGCAATACGGATTGAAAACGTGATCGGAATATTGATGGAGAACGCTTCGTCGTTTTTCTCTGACGGTTTTACTGCACAAAAGAGGCGGATCTGATCCTTGCAGAATGCCAGTTGTGGACGCTCCAGGCGGAAAAAACGTTTTTTATGTCCGTTTTCGCAGGGAATGTTGCGGGAGAGAGCAATTCCCGCTTTTTCCCATGTGAGACCATCCTGTGATTCAAACAGGAGCAGTGCTTTCAGGAGCCCGGAGTAATTTCGCCCGTTGTCTTTCAGTATACAGAACAGACGTCCGTTTACCGTAAAGACAAAGGGGTCCTCGCCTGGGAAATCACAGCCGTCCACAGTGAAAAGTTTTCGCCGGACCGGAATAAAGGGGCCGAGAGGATTGTCCGCAAATGCCGCTCCGTGGCAGACCGGTCCGTAGAACGGTGCCGGATTTTCCTGCGCCACCCATTTGTAAATCATCAGAAAGCGTCCGTCAGGAAGACGGCAGACACTGGGATTGGATATCATAACCGCGTCTTTTTGCCTGATGACAGGCTTTTTCAGACGATGAAACGGTCCCTCCGGTTTCCGGCTCCAGGCGACTCCCGCCTGTTGATGATTGCGGTGATCCCACCAGTCGCCGCTGTCGCTGAAGTTTCCCATGTAATACAGATAATATCTGCCGTCGGATTTGAGAATCGCCGGGTTGTGCGTTACGTCACGGTCCCATGTATTGCGACAGCCGGAACCGGACAGAATCCATGATTGAAAACGGTAAGGCGAGGCAGGAGTTTCGGCACAGGCATAGCCGATCCGTGAGTGTGTCACCCATGCATCGAAACCATGTCTGCGTTCCCACGCCGAAAAGTAAAGATGACACTTTCCCCGCGTGTCCTGAATCATGCTGCCGCACCAGATCAGCCATTCCGGCAGTGAGAAAATGGATGTTTCTGTCAGGCGTCCGGCTTCCAATAGATATTTCATCTTCTGCTCCGCAGTTTGTGTTTCTGATGTCTGCCAGTCATTATAACAGAGGCGGGAACGTTTGTAAATGTCTGCTTTCGGATATTCTGTATCTGTTTCCAACATTTTACATTTGACTCTGCAAAAAAAGAGGTTAAATTCCTGATTATGCAGAATCAGTATTACAATCCGGAGATCAATATCCTCCTTTGCCGTTGCCGCAGGGTGCCGGTCACAGAGAATAGGTGGAAAAGAAGTTTTCTGCCTGACGGCTTCTGGCGCCTTTATTATCACCCGGAAAACCATGTGAAAATAATCTGCGGGGATACCCCTGTTCTGATTCCGGCGGGACAGCTTGTCCTGATTCCGCCGCGTACGAAATTATCTTACGGGATGAGCAGAGATTTCAAACAGTTCTATATTCATTTTCTGGCTGCGGTCCCCTATGATCGCTGTGAACCTGGAATGTATCCGATTGAAACAGATGCGGCAGTCAGTCTCTTGCTGGAGGAACTGATTCCGGAGGCGGAGAGAGGCGATTTTTCTCCGCCGTCCCGTGTTTTTTCGATGCGTCTGGAGGCGCTCTGCGGACTTGTGCTCAGCCGGATTCCGGAGAAGTGCCTGAATGCGGATGATCCCGGTCATGCCGTTCAGATTGCGATGCGGCATATGGATCAATTTTACGGTGAAAAACTGTCCAATCAGAAACTTGCCCGTATCAGCGGAATGGCGACGAACTCATTCATCCGTCTTTTCCGCTTGAAAACAGGAGTTGCTCCCCAGCGGTATCTGCGGGAGAAGCGGATTCTGCAGGCGGCGGTTTTGCTTCGCTATACCGACAGAAGCATTTCGGAAATTGCCGGTGAATGCGGATTTGCCACGCGTTATCATTTTTCCCGTGTTTTCAAACAGATCAAAGGATATGCTCCTGCGGAATTCCGCAAGCTCGATTTTTCCGCTGCGATATGAATGATTCGCTGTCAGCTGGACAACATCGGTCTGTCTGCGCTTATTTCCACCACCCGGAACCATTCTTTTTCATGGGGGGAATGTAATGCCTCGTTTTTCAAGAGTTGCATGATGCGGAATTTGTGTCGCCCCGGAACAAAAAACACAGGCATGACAGTTTTCTGTGATCAGGGACTTGACCGACGTGAAGAATCTGACTCGTTTCATACTGATCTCCATTACTTGTCCAAATAAAATTTGTGTATGATGTCCATGGTGATTTTCTGCGCTTCTTCCGGAACTTCGTTATCATGTGCATAATAATAACACGCCAGATGGTCCGGCTGTGCCGATTTCAGGAAAGATTCCAGGTTTTCTGCAAATGTTTCATGCTGTGACGCCGGAAGAAGCATATTTTCAATCAGGGCGAATGTCCCGCAATGGTGCTCCGCACACTCATTCAGGGTTCTCGCCCAGGTTTCCATAAGGTAAGGTTTATGCTTGGACGGAGTTTCATGAAAGTAACTCTGCAAAGACAATCCGCCGTCGAACCCGGCATAGTCGATTCCGGGAAGTCCGGCGCACAAACCGGTAAATTGAGGACTGGTATGGGGCATATTGAAGATTGAGACAATCAGTTCCGGGCGTATCTGCCGTGCGGCGGATGTCCAGTCTCCGATCAGTTCCGCGAAACTCCGGCAGATGTGTTCCTTGCCGTAACCTTCGCCAAGTGCGGCAACTGCGGCAGGATGGCGTGTCACGAAATCCGCTGCCTTCGGCTCATCCCAGATGATGCCGTCCACCTCGTAATCACGGATCAGCGTCCGGATGAATTCCAGACTCCATTCACGGAATTCCGGCGATTCGATACACGCGATGCCCGGGTTCTCCGGCAGACATGCCGAAGGATTTTCATGTAACCATAAACTGCCCATGAGAGGGGCTCCGGCAAGGCGCCCGCCGATCCTGCTCGGAATGACAAAAACCTTGATTCCAGCCTGATGTGCAGCTGCAATCTGCATTTCGAATGTGCGTCTGGCATACCGCATTTCGCTTTCACTGAAGGAAAGAGCCACGGCGTCAAATCCAAGATCGCTCATTTCGCCGAAGCTTTCCGCCCACTGACGGGGAATGACGGTCCAGTTGCCGTAACTCAGGCAGTATGCGGTCAGCAGCTTTTTCCGGATCATAGATTTTTTCCCTGTTTTTGATTTTCGCTTTTCATGAAGTATATTTTATATTATATGCGATTTCAGGAATCTTGCAACAGGGAAAGCATGAAAAAATCAGTCACCACTATACAAAAATCGGTCAACAACCTGGAATACATTCCGAGGGTGTTCCGCAATCCGTTCAATGTGGAGCGCATCGGTTATATCCAGGATAAGACCGAATTGATCGACCGGTATTTCATACTGCCCAGTGTGCTGTTCATTTTTGACGGGCATGGTTTTCTGGAGGAGAACGGCAGCCGTATGGAGCTGTGCGCTCCCTTTCTGATGTGGAACTGGCCCGGGGAGCGAAAGAAATATTGGCCGTCGCCCGTATGGAATGAGTTATACATCGGATTCAGGGAAGGCGCGGAGGAGGACCTGAGAAACTTTTTTGCGCCTGAGTTTTTCAGGCGGAACATTCGCATAATTCCGCGTCCCGCCGAGTGTATGCGCTATCTGACGGAACTGCAGAAAACGATGAATTCCCCCGCTCTTCCGGGGGCGGCCGACCGGATCGACCAGTTGGCGACTCTGCTTCTGCTTGAAGCCGTCTATCCGCAGCAGGAGGAGCATCTGGACCGGAATGAAAAGGCCATCCTGAATATCACGGAATATATGCAGACTCATTTCAGGCAGGATATCGACTTGAATCAGCTTGCCGAAGAACACGGCTGGTCCTATTCGACCTTTCAACGTCAGTGGCACCGGAAATATTCCTGTTCGCCGCTCCAATACCTGCGCCGTCTCCGCAATTCGGAGGCGCTTTACCTTTTGCGTGAAAGCACTCTGACGATCGGTGATATTGCAAAGGAGCTGGGCTTCCGCAACCAGTTTTACTTTGCAAAATTTTTCCGGGATATGAACGGCATGCCGCCCTCGGAATTCAGAGAATGCCGGAGAACGGCGGTGCAATAGATTTTATCGTGGCATATTATCTGTCGGCTTTTTCCGCTGCCTGATCTTTTTTGTACTTTTCTATCTTGGCTTTCATGGAGAAGAAACGCTTATTGGGGACTCTGGCGTAAGCCGGATAGCGTCTGCGGATTTCCGGAGATACATTCTCCGGGATATACTGGAAACGTTTATATAGCCAGAGATATTGATCCGGCGCCATGCGGATGAATTCCTCTGTGATGTCCGTCAACGCCTGAATCAACTCCTCGTCGCTTTCATATTCCGCGGAGGGTCTGGGCAGCTCACGGAGAATCGCTTTGAATTTGCCTTCCGTCCGCAGAACGGTGCCGATGGCGACAAAACGGTTTCTGGACCTTGACAGCCCTGCCGGGGCGCGGCTTACCGGAACCGGAATCCCGAAGAGATTTACAAACACTCCGCCGTTGCGGATGCGCGTATTCTGGTCGATCAGAATACCGATCGTATAACCTTCGTCCAACGCCTTTTTCATGCTGCGCGCCGCACCTTTGGAATGGATGATGCGGACATCGCCGGAGACACGTCCGGCACTGATCAGCCGATCAAGATACGGATTACGGGCGGTTTTGACCACCGTTGCCATTTTATATTGGAAAAGCTGGGCGAGAACCCGTCCGGCGAACTCCCAGTTGCCCAGATGAGGCGTAACGAGAATCGCGCCTGTGCCGTTTTCCGTCATGCGGAGTCCTTTTTCCGCACATGCGCGGCAATCCGTCAGATCGACGATTTCTGCAAACTCCTGCGGATGAGCCGTTGCCCAGAAAAATTCGCAAAGAGTCCGGACCAGATTTTCCAGGCTTCTGCGGGCGATTTTCCTGATTTCCTTTTCACTTTTTTCGGGGAACGCCGCACGGATGTTGGTCCGGCACAGAGAGCCGAATCCGGGGATGAAATAAAGGAGCCCGCCGAAAATGCGTCCCAGAGATGCAAACGAACGGTAAGGCAGAACCCCCATCAGCTTGAATGCTCCGAGGGCAAAGAGGTATTCGGCATAAGCCTTGATTTTCCGGAATATGTTCATGACACCCCCTCCTGCCGCATCAGCGGTTGAGGCGGCGTCTGCGCGGAACGGGACCGAGACACGGCGCCGAGCCGGTTTTATCAGTATAGATGCCGTTGGAGAACAACACGTCGCGCATGGCGGATGCGGCGATATTCTGCGCCAGATGGTTCATGTTTTCTTCGGGGCAGTTCCATGTTTCCGGCTCTTTGACAAGACGGAAAGTGAGGTCCGGCATGACATAAATCAAGCCCCATGAATCGGCGATTTCATTCGGCTTTACCGTATTTTCCGGAACTGCCAGATAAAGCTGTGAGGCGGTTTTTGCTGTCCGTATTTTGTCCAGACGGCTTCCATGATAGAGTGCGTATTCCAGCTCGTCAATACGTTTCAGGCACTGTTTGTAGGCTTTGTTGGAGCTTCTCTTGTAATCCCAGGAATCAAAATCGACAAACAAGGTGTCCATTTCCTTCAGATGCGGTTCCGTCCGGCGGATTTCCGCTTCAAGATTGCAACGTTCCAGCTTTGCCGCGGAAAGAAGCGCCGTCAGTTCACGCCGATTGGAGCAATCCATGGAAATGATATTCTCAAAACTGGTCTCGACGATCACTGTTTTCGTAACCCGGAGTATGCCGCGCCTGCTGGCCGGTTCAGACCAGAACGCCGCAGCGTCAGCCTGAAATTTTTTCAATCGCGTGGGAACGGACAATGCAAGCCCGGTGGGATTCAGCGCCGCAAGAAATGCGAGCGCCGCGCGTTTCAATGTCTGCGGACTCAGCTCCTGCTTCTTTGCAGGGACGCGCTGTATGACTTCCACAACTTCCTCCGTCTTGCCGGCGGCGGGAGCTTCTTTTTCCTGCACAGCGGCAGGAGATCCGGAGACAGATTGAGCGGAGGCTTCCGCCGGAAGCGGCTGCGGTTCTTTCTCTGCCGCCTCTTCCACGGGAACATCCGCCCATTCTTCTTCATAATCCTCAAGCTCGACAACTTCGATCTCTTCCGGAGTTTCTTCTTCAAACACCGAGAGCAGATCATCGTTCAGGGACGCGTCCTCCGGGGTGTTTTCCTCACCCGATCCGAAATCGAAAAACATTTGAGTATTTTTCTTCAATTCAGACATCAGAACACGCCTCCCTTGCTTTGCGGATCAGTAATGATCAGTTATTTTCGCTGACATCAAGGTCGTCGAGAGCATCGCCGATGACTTTGCCCATATCGACGAGAGCCGCACCCGGCTTGAGAGCCGCGGAAACTTCTTCTCCCGCCGCCTTCAGGTCGTCTTCGGTGTAACCTTCTTCAAGAGCCTTGATGCTGAGCCCGATCCGACGTTCTTCCTTGTCGATCTTGATGACTCTGGCCTCGATCTCCTGACCGAGAGCGAGTTTGTCTTTGACTTTCTCAACGCGGTCTTTGCTGATCTGGGAGATGTGAACAAGTCCGTCGATCTTGTGAGAGAGCTCGATGAAAGCGCCGAACGCCGTAATCTTGGTGACTTTGCCCTTGACGACATCACCGATCTTGTAAAGGGTCTCGATGTTCGCCCACGGATCGTCTTCGGTCTGTTTGAGCCCGAGAGAGATTCTCTGCTGCTGCGGATCAATGTCGAGGATTACGGCATCCACTTCGTCGCCGACTTTGAGAACTTCGTTCGGGTTGTTGATCTTGCGTGTCCAGGACATATCGGAGACATGGATCATTCCGTCGATGTCGTTTTCAATTTCGACGAACGCACCGTAGCTGGTCATGTTGCGGACTTTGCCCTTGATGCGGCTGCCGGCAGGATATTTCTCCGCGAGGACTTCCCACGGATTGCGTGTCTTCTGGCGGAGTCCGAGAGAGATCTTCTTGCCTTCCTTGTCGATGTCGAGCACAACAGCTTCGACTTCTTCGCCGACGCTGACCACATCACCGGCTTTGGTGACGCGCTTGGTCCAGGACATTTCGGAGACATGGATCAGACCTTCGACCCCCTGTTCGATTTCGACGAATGCACCGTAAGGCATGATGTTGACAATACGTCCTTTGACGATGTTGCCGACGGCATATTTGGATTCGACTTCATCCCACGGGTTCTTGGATTTCTGTTTGAGTCCGAGAGAAACGCGCTCTTTCTCGAAGTCGATATCGAGGATCATGACTTCGATCTCCTGACCGAGTTCGAGCATTTCGGACGGATGGGAGATTCTGCCCCAGGACATATCTGTGATATGGAGAAGTCCGTCTACGCCGCCGAGATCGATGAACGCACCGAAATCGGTGATGTTCTTGACGATGCCCTTGCGGATCTGGCCGACTTCCATTTCCTTGAGAAGTGCGGATCTGCGATCCTTGCGGGACTCTTCGAGGAGCTCGCGTCTGGAAACGACGATATTCTTGCGGTCCTGATTGATCTTGAGGATCTTGAGGTCATATTCTTTGCCGATGAACTCGTCCATGTTCTTGACGGGGCCGATATCGATCTGGGAGCCGGGGAGGAACGCCTCGACGCCGTTGAGGTCGATGATGATACCGCCTTTGACACGGTGTTTCATGAGTCCCTTGATGATGCTGCCTTCGCCGTATTCGGATGTGATCTTTTCCCAGGACTTGATGAAGTTTGCCTTGGAGAGACTGATCTCAGGCATATTATTTTCATTCTCGATCGCTTCGAGGAAAACGTCCACATTGTCGCCGACCTGAGCTTCACTCCAGTTTCTGAATTCTGTGCTGGGGATAAAGCCTTCCGCCTTGTAGCCGATGTCTACGAGAGCACCGTCCTGTCTTTTCTCGACGATTTTGCCGGGAACGATGGAGCCCTCGGCGAAGTTGTTGCTTTTTTCGGTGCCGTTCAGCAGTTCGTCCATGGAGACATTGCTGCTCAGATCAACATAGCTTTTTGTGTTTTCTGTTGTCATTTTGTTGTTTTCTTTGTTTGGTTCCGTTACCTGGTAAGGAAACTCCCTGCGTACGGACACCGTGTCCGCACACACCTATGATTGAATGAATAACATATCCTCTTATCGGCAAGTTGTCAAGCTCTCTGCCGAGTTTTCAGGCATTTATCATGGATGAATGCCGGTCTGCCGTGATTTTCAACCTATGGTGTGTAGGTTGCCGTCACTGTTCCGATCATATTGCCGTGATTGTCGGATTTCACGGAATACTGCGGCTGCGCCCGGGCCGTGTCAGCGTTTTTCCCGACTGTGATATTGGCGGTATAGAGCACACGGCTTTTCCAGCGGAGGGTTCCTTCGACAAAAATCTTATATTTCCCGGGGGCGATGATTTTCCCGTCTTTTCCCTTGCAGTCCCAGGTATAGGTGAGTGTTCCCGAGACCGGTGTGGCGCCGGAGACGGCATCCAGTTCCGTTTTCGGCGTATTTGCCGCTCCGGAGCGCCTGACCCATGTGGGGACGCAGTCCTTGCGGACCGCATAACCGCCTTTTCCCGTGTAGCTTGTAACATAAAGTGTTTTGATGAACTGTCTGTTTGCATTTTCCACCCAGACTGCGAACTGGTTGCTGGCGATTCCGGATTGCCTGATGTAAGGGAATGAAATCTTTACAGACGGCGAGGCTTTCTTTTCCACGGCATCGGCAGAGATTGCAATTCCCGACATGACAAAGATTCCGGCGGCGAGAAAGAATTTCAGATCACGGATACATCGCATAAAGAACCTCCTTGTATAAGTTGGGATACTTTACAGTGATGCTTGTGTTCTGTCAACTTTTTTCCGGAGCAATGATACAGGCGGAAGCGAAAAAAGCTTAATTTTTTCAGATTTTGATTTGACAAAAAACAAAAGTTGAGTAAATTAAATGCATCATCAGATTTCTGCCCGATGGTGTAATGGTAGCACAACTGATTCTGGTTCAGTTTGTCTTGGTTCGAGTCCAGGTCGGGCAGCCATTTCCTGTGTTAGTCGTAAAATTCTTGAACTCAATTTTGATTGTTTTGTCTTCCGTTGATCGTAACTCTGTCAATATAGGCTTAGGATAAGACGTTTTCTACTTTCTGAATCTTCTGGCATTTTCTGCAAGTAATCTGCCATAGTGAGCATTTCTTTGATGATACTTTCCATTACGTCTGTGATATTATTGTCTGCTCGATCTATTTCTGCCTTTATAAATTCTTTTTTTGCCTCTAGCCCCATGAGTTCTTCATTGGTCGATTGGAGGCGGTCATTAAACAAAGCTGAATTATCCTTTGAAATTATGCCTGAAAGAAAAATGTCATAGATTTTCTTCTGTTCTTTTCTGGCTTCTGCAATAGCAGGTTTTATCTCTTCCAATTCAGGAACATATAATTTTTTGCGTTCCTGCCGACAATGATTTAACCGATCTGCAAAACCTCGCAGGAAATGAATATCTGGCTTATGATTTTTCAGTTGCTCACATACTGCATTTTCAATTTCTATTGCAGGAACATTGTTTTTACACTTCCGAATTGGAACAACTGGCTCCTGTTTTGAATGGTATTGCTGTCGTTCCTTCACCGGTGAAAGTTTCTGATCCCCGGATCAGTTTTTCACATTGGAAAAATGCAGGAAAGGAGTGGTTGCTGGTTCTCAACGAGTCACCTTCCGTCATAATGGCTGAGTTCGATACTCCATATGGCAAAATCACGAGAAAACTGATTTCACAGGAAACGGCTGTCATTCAATTAAGATAGATGATTTCGCCACAACTGCCGAATTTCCGTGATTCCCGGGAAAATAGAGATTCATATCCATATTTTTCCGGGATTTTTTGTCTGCCGTAATGGGAATACGGATATTCTGAAAATAAAAAAACTAATATTTATTTCTATCTATTATACGGCATATGATTCGTTTATGTCATTCTGTCTGCGGAAAAACCGAGTGATTCTTTAGTCTTTTGGTTTCTTATATGTGAATTGCATGATTGAAAGGCTTTTTTTGAAAGATGTCTTTTCCTGTGTTCCTGACATTTCAAATTATATGAGAAAAGCGGAGGAGGATTACCTGTATTGAAATCGTGCTTTTTTTATTTATGGATTCAGAGGAAATACAATTCTTTTCCATTGTAATAATGAGACGATATTTTATAGCGAAATGAATGGATTTTTTCTGAATTACTATTGAATATAAGCACTTTCCGTGTATTGTAAATAGCTGGAATTAATGATAAACTTAATTTCTCAAAAGTACAAATCATGATTCTTTTTACCTATGGGAATTAATTTGTACAAATTTTACGGGAAGTATTGTTTGGCTTACTCAACATAAAATTTGAAAATGCTGAAATTCATAAAGTCAATAAGACCGGCGGACAATGCCGGAAACACTTAACCGAATGAATATGGTATTGAGGTTATGAAGGGATGTTCACTCAAATTAAACTTGAGCTTATCGGATGGAAGGTCTGGCAGGATGACAGGCTTCAGATGGCGATTGTGGACCGGATTGTTCCCGGAATCGGGCGGAACTTTGCGCGGCCTTCTCCGTGGTGGGTAGCGGAAATTACCGGCAGGAGCCCGAAATACAGATATGCACGCTCATTTATCCAGCCGCATGTGGATTACACAATGGCTTCCGACTCTTTCAACAGGGGTGTTTTTGCGTATTATCTGGTGGAGTCGGGACGAATGTATGAAGTGAAGGAGAAAACTCCGGCGGAAGAGAATTTACGGTATTTCCTGACTGTTTCCGAGCATGGAGAAAAGATCAAATTGACGGAGGAAGAATTGAACCTATGTCTGGACAGAAACGTTTCATAGGGAAGAATGTCCTGGAGGCCGCCCGGGAAAGGGTTGCCTATGTCTTCGATTCTTTTCCTAAGGTTTATGTCAGTTTTTCCGGCGGCAAGGACAGCACGTGCATGCTGCATCTGGTGATGCATGAGGCGATCCGGCGGAAGCGCAAGGTCGGCATCCTGTTCATTGATCTGGAAGGGCAGTATAAACTTACGATTGACCATATCAACGAATGCTGTAAACTGTATGCGGCTCATATCGAGTTGTTCTGGATCTGCCTGCCGCTGCATCTGCGCAATGCGGTTTCCCAGTTCGAACCGCACTGGATCTGCTGGGACAAGGACCGCAAGAATGACTGGATCCGCCCCCTGCCGGAACCGGCGATCTCGGATGAGAACTTTTTTCCGTTTTTCCACAAGGGAATGGAATTCGAGGAGTTTGTGCCGCTGTTCGGGAAATGGTACGGCGGCGACAGCCTGACCGCGTGTTTTGTGGGCATCCGCACAGCAGAGAGCCTGAGCCGTTTCTGTGCTATTACAATGCGGAGAAACTCTTATTTTCAGGATAAGAAATGGACGACATGGTGCGGTGGCAATCTTTATAATATTTACCCGATTTACGACTGGAGGACCGAAGATGACTGGACTTACCTCGGTAAATACAAACTGCCTTACAACCGGTTGTACGACCGGATGTACCAGGCGGGACTTTCGATTCATCAGATGCGGATCTGCCAGCCTTACGGGGACGACCAGAAAAAAGGGTTGTGGCTGTTTCATCTGATCGAGCCGGAAACGTGGTCCCGTGTGGTGGCGCGCGTGAATGGCGCGAATCAGGGAGCGCTTTACTGCAAGGAACACGGGAACATTACCGGCAACCTGAAGATCAGCAAACCGGAAGGACACACGTGGGAGAGTTTCTCGAAGCTTCTGCTGGCTTCCATGCCGCCGCGGACAAGGGAGCATTACGAGAACAAGATCAGTGTTTTTCTGAAATGGTATTCCACGCGAGGGTATCCCGACGGAATCCCCGACGAGGGCAGTATTACGGATAAGAAGACTCCAAGCTGGACGCGGATTGCCAAGGCTTTGCTGAGGAATGACTACTGGTGCAAAGGATTGTCGTTTTCGCAGACGAAGAGCGGGTCTTATGAAAAATATAAAAAACTTATGGCAAAGAGGAGGGAATTATGGAAAGAAATATGGGCTGGACTGCACAACACCCGGTGTCTCATGTGATCTGGGTGCCTGCCTCGGAGGTGCAGGCGAACGATTATAACCCGAATACGGTGGCTCCGCCTGAAATGGAGCTGCTGGAGCTGTCGATCAAGTCCGACGGCTTCACCCAGCCGATTGTATGCTGGCGTACCGAGGACCATTATGAGGTCATTGACGGATTTCACCGGCATCTTGTCGGGAAAAAGCTGGGCATGGAATATCTCCCGATTGTGATTGTGAATCAGGAGCGCACAGACCGCAATGACCGGATTGCTTCCACGATCCGGCACAACCGTGCCCGCGGCAAGCATGAGATTGCCGCAATGAGCGATATCGTGATCGAATTGAAACGGCGCAACTGGAGCGACGTCAAGATCAGCCGCGAACTCGGAATGGAACCGGACGAGGTTCTGCGCCTTTCTCAGATATCCGGCCTTGCCGAAATGTTCGCCGACAAGGAATTCTCCGAAGCATGGGAGGCTGTCTGAACGCTTATTCCGAGCCGGTCAGCGGAATTTTATGGTGCAGAATGCAGGAGGTCAATTCGGGCAGGGAGTAGAGTGACATCCTGCTGATTTTGAACGGTTCCTGCGGCGTATGGAGGAAAAAGAGCTCCAGCAGTTCCTGTTCCGTCGGATGCTGGCGGAGCTTCAATGTGCAATGGGGGACAAAGGGGAAATCCGTGTGCCTGAACTTGATCCTGGAATTTGCCAGAGCATGGTGAAGTGCGGTAAAGGGAGCGGGGTCCTGGAATGCGAAATAATAGATGTCCGTATTCTGAAAACGCTCCACATGATCGAAAGTCGCCTCAAACGGAGCATATTGTGCGGCGACGCGGTCTATTTCTTCGCATATGAAACTGATTTCCTGTCCGGGAAGAATCGTGCCCACTCCGCAGGAACCCGTCAGCGTGACTTCCGCCGGCATTTGAGCCCGCTCCGTATCGAAGCGGCTCCGCAATGCCTGAATCTTTTCCTCCATCGGAGAGGGAATGTCCAGCACGATATAACTGGGATATTCAATGACCCCGTCCATAATTTCCCCAAACGGTTATTTGTTCAGCGCCTGAATGGACTTGCGCAGAATGTTCTCGCTGGACCGTTCATTTTCCGGCAGTTCAAGCGCAACTTCGTTGACCAGTTTCTGAACCTTCGGTCCCTGGAAACCAAGCTGACCAAGTGCAAGAATCGCGTCTTCCACCTCTTTCAGTTTTGCCGGTTCGCCGTTCCTGTTGAGGAAAGGAGCCTCGGGCACAATCGCATCCACCTTGTCGCGGAGCTCCACGATCATGCGTTCCGCGGACTTCGGGCCGACGCCGCTGATCTTTTTCAGAGTCTTGAGGTCCCCGCCTGAAATTGCGGCGCAGAGTGATGTGATATTCATGCAGCTCATGATGTTGAGCGCGGTTTTGGCGCCGATGCCGTTGACCGTGATCAGCAGTTCGAAGGCGGACTGCTCCTGACGGGTTGCGAACCCGAACAGGATGATCGCATCCTCCCGGACGTGCATGTGCGTCAGAAGCGTAACCTCCTCTCCCGGTTGCGGCAGGGTATCGAACGTGCTCATCGGAATGAACGCGCGATAACCGACGCCACCGACATCCACCACCACTTCCGTAAAAGTGGAGGCAATCAGCTTTCCCCGAATCTGTGCAATCATAATAATCCGCCTCTCCCTGTTTTCAGTTCAGAACGATGTCCATGGAAATGTCACTGGATTTGACGGAATGGGTCAGGGCGCCGGCGGAGATGAAATCGACTCCGGTTCTTGCCGCGGACGGAATGCGTGCGAGGGTGATGCCGCCGCTGGCTTCCAGTTTTGCGCGCCCGTTGACCCGCCTGACCGCTTCCGCCATCATCTCGTCGCTCATATTGTCCAGCAGAATGTATTCCGCCCTGGATTCCAGCGCTTCGTCAAGTTCACTCAGGGAATCGACCTCGACTTCGACTTCAAGGTTCGGATACTGTGCGCGGGCGCGCTCGACGGAACGTTTGATTCCTCCGGCGCCTTCGAGCCCCGCAAGTTCGCGGTGATTGTCCTTGATCATAACTCTGTCGAAAAGCCCGATGCGGTGGTTGAAGGCACCTCCGGTTGCGACGGCATACTTCTCAAGATTCCGCCAGCCCGGAGTGGTCTTGCGGGTGTCGAGAATCCGGCATTTCGCCCCGGCGGCATCCGCAGCATCCTGATAACGTTTTGACGCAGTCGCCACGCCGCAGAGCCTTTGCAGGAAGTTGAGCGCGGTGCGTTCGCCCGTCAGCAGTGCGCGCGCATTGCCTCTGACTTCCGCCATGATTGTGCCTCTGGGACAGAATTCGCCTTCGCGGACCAGTGTCTTCCATTCGAGTTCCGGGTCAATGGTTTTGAACAGGCGTTCTGCGACGGGGAGCCCGGCACAGACACAATCCTCTTTTGTGAGGAAGACCGCTTTCGCCTGTAGGTTTTCGGGAATGACTGAATTCGTCGTGGCGTCTCCGACGGTGTCGAGATCCTCGCTCAACGCGAGCGAGATCAGAGCATCGGTTTGCTTCCAGTCGATTTGAGGTATGTTTTCCTTATCCATTGATTTTCTCCGTGGTTAAAAATTCCGATCCGGTTCTGATCGCGACGGCGCGCCCGGTCATAAGTTCATAGGATATGACGGCGTAATCAAGGCGGATGTCATGCTCGGTGACATTGAGGCGGGTCGGCATTCCCGTGCGGAATTTGCGGACTACATCCCTGATGTCGCGTCCGAGAATGGAGTTGTGCCCGCCCGCCATTCCCACATCGGAAAGAAACGCCGTTCCTCCCGGAAGAATGCGCCCGTCTGCGGTCTGCACATGGGTATGAGTTCCGATCACCGCCGTAACTCTGCCGTCGAGGAACCACGCCATCGCCGCTTTCTCGCTGGTCGCTTCGGCATGAAGATCCACAATGATGCACTTGACTGTCCGGGGAATCTGCGGCAGGATCTTTTCCACCGTCTCAAAAGGACAATATGCGCTCTCCTTCATGAAAACTTTGCCCATGAGCGAAATGACCGCGACTTCGCCGCCTGCGGGATTGCGGAATACGTTCCACCCTTTTCCCGGCTGCAGGGAGCTCAGATTCGCGGGGCGCACCAGATTTTTGACGGAAAGAATCTCTGTTTCAAAGTTTTTCTGATCCCACACGTGATCTCCCGCGGTCAATACATCGGCAATTTCCATGTCTTTGATACATGAGAGACTGAACCCCGCCCCGTTCGCGCTGTTTTCCCCGTTGAC
The DNA here is from genome assembly GCA_003526375.1 of Lentisphaeria bacterium. GTDB lineage: Bacteria > Verrucomicrobiota > Lentisphaeria > Victivallales > UBA1829 > UBA11452. The sequence continues at coordinate 10,976 of DPDG01000056.1, read as the reverse complement.
GATTGCAAAGGAACAGTGAAAACGCTGTTTCAGTTCCGGAGTCAGCAGGCGGACTGCGTTTCTTCCCCCCTTGCCGACGACATCACCAATAAAAAGTAAATTCAAAACAGGTCCGTTACCAGCCATTTTCCATCCCGCATTTTATTCGATATTTATGAAGCCCCCGCCGTTTGCCGTATTGAAAAAATCAATAAACAGGCTATCTTTCACCATTTGCGGCGTGTGCTTTCCGTAAATTAGGAAATATAATATGAAAACACGTCTCTACAAACACAAATTGTGTAATTTATGATGAAAAAGAGTGGAAAGAACATCAGATGATGGAAAATGAGAGCGGTTCCGGCGACGAGAGGAGACAACCCGGCAGAATCAGGAACATCCTTTTTTCGCCGTTGGTGAAGACTCTGCTGAAAGCGGCGCTTGCCGCTGCAATCATCATTTTCCTGATCCATAAAGCGCCGGACGGGCTTCTTGAAACCTTGAAGAAAATGAATCCGGCATGGATTTGTTTTGCGCTTCTTCTCTATGCGCTTCATATCTTTGCGAACGCATGGCGCTGGTGGATTCTGCTGCGGGCGCAGAAGATCGACTGTTCCCTGATGCTTGCCGTGTCTCTGACCATGCAGTCTTTTTTCTTTTCGCTGGTCCTGCCCGGAGCGATCGGCGGCGATCTTGTCCGCGCCGGATTTCTTGCCGCGCACATTGAGAAGGGGCGTAAATTTGACGGGGCGTTTACGATTCTGATTGACCGCTTTACCGGTATGATCGGCATTTTTCTTGTGGCGCTCCTGATGCTTCCGTTCGTCTGGGAGTCGATTGCGGGGGTGAAGGGAATCATTGAAAAATTCATCTATGTCCTGCTTGCGGGGAGTGTCTGCGGGATTCTCGCGGCATTTGTCGTGTTCAAGCATAAGGCGCTGGAACGGATCGGGCTTTATTGCAGGATGAAGAATCTGGCGGACCGTTTCAGCGGTGGCCTTTACACGAAAATATCCGATGCGCTGGATTCTTACAATCATTGCAGGAAAGAGGTGGTGCTCTGCATCGTGACCAGTGTCGTGTTCGTAAATCTCGTGCTGGGACTGATGGCTTACTGCGTGGCGGTCGGCGTGAACGGACAGGATACCCCGTTCGGTTCCACCCTTGCCGCGATTACGGTCGGCAATATTGCGGGGCTTCTCCCGACGACGCCCGCCGGACTTGGTGTCCGCGACATGTTCGTGATTCCTATTCTGAAAGGCGGCGGCATGAACGGTGACGCCGCGCTTGCCGTCTCGCTGGTCATCTCCGGCATTATCATCTGTTTCAATCTCCTCGGCGGCATTTTCTTCATTTTCACGCCGGTCGGGAAAAACAAAAAAGGGAACTGACTTTTTCAAAAGGAGATTTTCCATGATGCAGGAAAAACAAATAATGTCATACAGGGAAATGCGTTCCCGGCATCCCGTTGTTTCCAGAATATTGCTTCTTGGAATTCTTGTGAATCTTCTTTGTCTGATGGCGAGGCTTGGCTCCATTCCCCGGGAATACAATCAGGCGGCCGATCTGTGGTGCATTTATTCTTTTTTGACGATTTGTTACTGCGGTTTGAGCTGTTACATCATGTATCGGATGTGCCGGGGGAAAAAAATAATGCCTTTTTTTATCCTGTCATTTCCGGTCTTTTTTTTATTTTCCGGGATTCTCTTGCCGTCAGAGAGAAGTGCCATGTCTTTTGCCGAACAGCTCTCCTGTCAGGAGCATATGTTAACCATTCGGCTTGCGTGCCTTGCCTATGCGGAGGATCATGATGGCAACTATCCGTCTTCTCTCGAACTGCTGTGGAACCGTGATAATTCCTATTTGGAATATAAGGTTTTGCATTGTCCGGGGTATCAGGGACAGCGTCCGGGGCAGTGCGACTATCTGTATTACGGTGCCGGACTTGTCCAGGGAAAAGAGCCGGAACATTATCTGTTTCTGGAGGACAAGCCCGGTAATCATCTTCAAGAGCGCCGTTTTTCAAAATTTTACTTCATGGGAAACAATGATTACTGCTTCAAATCGTCGGACTTGAAATGAAAAAGTCAGTGACATCACGAAGTAGGAAGGAAATGGAAAATTTTCCGTGAATTTTTCCGCGGGAAACTGTTTTCCGTGTGCATTTCCGCGAAAACGGGTTATATTCCCATGACAGTATTTCCAAAATCAATGATTTGAGGTGCATGAGAGTCATGGACAGCAGTAAAATACGCAGTCGCGTCTGGGTTGAAGTCAATCTGGACACGCTGGAGGAAAATTTCAATAAAATCAGAACCGCAGTCGATCCGGCAAAGGTGCTTGCCGTGCTCAAGGCGAATGCTTACGGGCTCGGAGTCGAAAAGATCGCGGAGCGCCTGAACCGTGCCGGAGCCGCCGGATTTTGCGTTGCGGAACTCAAAGAGGCGTTGCCGCTGATCCGTTTCGGCAAGCCTGTGCAGATTCTGGGCGGCGTATTGGATTATGAGATCCCGGAAGCTGTCGCCCATGGGATCATCCTCGGTATTACGGACATGGAGACCGCGAAAAAAATCAGCGCGGAGGCTGTCCGCCAGGGGAAAACCGCAGAGTGCCATTTCAAACTCGATACCGGCATGGGGCGTCTCGGCATTCTCGCGAAAGATGCCGTCGGACTCATTCCCGAAGTCCTGAAACTGCCGAATCTGGACTGCTGCGGCATCTATTCCCACTTTCCCGTGGCGTATCGCGGCGAGGACAACTTCAGCACGCATCAGGCGGATAAATTCTACCGGATTCTGGAAGCCATGCGCGAAAAAGGAATCTATTTCCGGAAGATTCACATGGCGAACAGCGACGGGATCAACAACTGTCCGTTCTCCTACCATTATCCGTTCAATTATGTCCGGACCGGGATCAATCTTCACGGCTCATTCGACAGCGAGGGACAGCGCACGCTGGATTTGAGATCGATTCTGACGCTGAAAACCCGTGTCGTTGCTGTGCGCAATATGCCTGCCGGGCATACGATCGGCTACGGGGGGACGTGCCGTCTGGTAAAGGATACGCGCGTCGGGACAATCTGTGCGGGGTATGCGGACGGCCTGCCGCTGAATCTTTCCAACCGCGGATATGTGGTGATCAAGGATCGCCTCTGCCCGATTCTCGGACGTCTTTCGATGGATTATACGACGGTTTCCCTGGATCAGTTCGAGGATGGCGAAGTCAAGCCAGGCGACGATGTGATCTGCCTCGGCGGGGAGGGCATGAACGCGGTTCCCGTGGAGAACTGGGCGCAGCTCAAGGGAACGCATCCCTACGATGTGATCTGTTCTTTCGGAACCCGCGTGGAACGGGTGTTTGTCAGCAAAGAATTCAATCATTCATAAAAACGGAGAGAGCCCTATGAACAGAACAGTAAAGACATTGGCGTTGTTGTTGATGTCCGCCGTACTTGGCATGACAACCGCGTGCATCAGCGTTACCTACGAGGGGGTCGAGGACTTGCCTCCGCTGCCTTCCGGTGCGAAAGTCGGAGTTTATTATGAGAAATCCCTGATTCCGGTTCCCGAATCGCAGTACACCAGAATCGGGGAAGTGACCGCGAGCGGGTCCACTTCCAGCTTCACGCTGACGCAGATCAAGGCGCGTGTCGTCGAGGAGGCGAGGGAAAAGGGAGCAAACGGTGTTCTGATTCAGTCCGTGGACATGAAGAAAACCGGTGAAGTCCGCAGTGATCAGGTCAAAAACCTGAATGCGCCGACATGGACCACGGTGGACAATTCCGCGAGCAATATCACGCAGGAACGTGATATGCTGATCTACTCCAGCGGCAAGGACCCCGATATCCCGACCTACACGATCACGATCAAAGCCATGCTGTTCAGTATGCCGGAAGCCGCCCTGAAAGCTTCCGTGGAGAGAGCGCAGGGGGCTGACACGGAGAAGAAAGCTGAAAAGTGAGGCTCTTTTCCGCATCGGTGAAAAGCCGGGTGAAGACAGGAATTCTCTCCCGGTTTTTATTCGTATGCCCTGCTTCCATATCGCATAAGGATATATTTTCTGTAAAAAAGAGGAAAGCGGCTGGCATACTTTCAGGATCGTATTAAATTTTATGGAAATACCGGTAAAACACAGGGAGAAGTTTCAGAATGAAAATTTATATCTTCGTCGATATCGAAGGGATCAGCGGAGTCAGCAACCGGAAATATATCAGCATGGACGAGGGCAGGCCTGATCTGGTCGCTCTGGCGCGCAAATACATGGCGGAGGATACCAACGCCTGCATTGAGGGATGCTTCCGGGGCGGGGCTTCCGAGGTGATTGTGAGGGACGGACACGGCGGAAGTTCCAATATGACCCGCGAGCAGATCGACCCGCGTGCGGATTTCATCGACGGCATGACGCCGGGAATCCGTTTTGCGGACATGGACGGCGCGGACGGTCTGATTCTGCTCGGCTATCATGCGATGGCTGGAACGGCGGGCGCGATTCTGGAGCATACTTACAGTTCCGTTGAAATCCAGAATGTCTGGCTGAACGGCAGAAAGGCGGGCGAGGTCGGGATTGATGCCGCGATTGCGGCGGAACATCAGGTGCCGGTAATTCTGGTTTCCGGCGATGACAAGGTCTGCGCCGAAGCAGAGGACTGGATACCGGGTGTCGTGACGTGCGAAGTGAAGAAAGGATTCAGCTCTTTCGGCGCGCGTATGCCTTCCCTGGAAAAGACGCGTCAGTTGATTACGCGGAAAGCGGAGGAGGCGGTCCGCAAGGTGAAGCAGATCCCCTGCATCCGTCTGGAATATCCGGTGAAATACCGTGTGGAACTTGTCGAGCGCCGTCAGCCGAATCCGTGGGCGGAACGCATCGACGGCAGAACTTATGAAGTGGAGACGAATTCCGTGGAGCAGACACTTCTGGGCAAAGTCTGAAACATTGGATTTTTACTGTAAAAATATTCCCCTGTCATCGGGATTACCGGCGACAGGGGAATATTTGTTGTGGTTTGCCGTTATTCCGCTTTGAATTGCGCGCTGAATGAGATGTCTCCGCCGGGAGCGATCAGCGCCGGACGGTAGAAGGGTTCAAAGGTTGCCGCGAGCATATTGGCGGTATCCCAGACCGCGACTCCGGCGAACTGTTCCGCAGGGAGGAATGTTGCCTGCATGACGCCTTTTCCGGGGATGGCAAGACGGAAAAGATTGCCTTTGATTTTGAGCGTCGGGTTCTTGACGTTGAAAAGACGGCGCATGATCTGCTCGGATGCCGGATCACAGTTCGCGCTGAGCAGGGTATAAGTGTTCGGACGCTGGAATTTCCGTCCGTTGTTTTCGACCGTTCCCCTGTTCAGATTGTTCCATGCCGCAGGGATAAAAGACCAGCGGTAGCCGACATCATTCATGGCGACCGCCTGTGTATTATTCAGCTTCACCTCAAAAGCAACCTGTTTCAGATCGGAGGACAGAGAAACTGTCTTGATGATTTTCAGTCCGGCGAGCTGCGGATAACTGCGGACCGTCGTCGTGAATTCCGCCGTGACCCGCAATCCCTCCGTGGAAATCTTCTGGTCTGTGACGCGGTAGTTGCTGTTCACGACCATGCCGTTTTTTCCGGGCGTCCAGAAAGCGGACAGACCGAAGTTCGCACTGCATTGCTCCGTTCCGTCCACCGTCCAGGATTCCAGTGCCATGCCGCAGGGATTCAAGAGCAGGGTGTTTTTCCCGGAAACGACCTCCAGCATGGGCTTGCCGTTTTTTGTGACAGGCTTGCAGGAGAGTGCGCCGGAACTCATGCTTTTGAGTTCGCCGATGTCGTTTTCCGCATGGAGCGCCTTGTCGCGGGCGGCTTCCTCATCGGCGGCGCGCCGGTTCTCCTTCTGACAGCGTTCCAGTTCCCTGCGCATCTCCGCAGTGGTTACGGTTTCCGCCGGAATCTTTGTCGCGGGGGCGATCTCGAAGAACGCCCAGCGCATGGCTCCGGCGTGAAGCAGAATTCCGTCCGCAAGCATTCTCCCCGTGAAGAATTTCCCCTGTTCCGGCACGAACTGACGGTGGAACGCCTTTTCCTGAACGGTATATTCCTGATCCGGTTTCAGCCCCGGAACGCGAAGCTGGAACACGACATCGCCTTTTTCCCAGAAGTTGCCGGCGGCGACAAGAATCCGCCCGTCCTTTTCAAATGCGGCGACCTGAAGCAGATCGCTTTTCCTGACATCCGGCAGGAATCTCGGTTCAATGTTTTCCACGGGAGCGGGAAATGGCGTCTGCGGGACAACGGTTACATCGTCTTTCTTTTTCCCGGTCATGACGATATCCTCATTCGCCGCGATCAAGGCATTGCTGTCCGCAAGCGCTTTCCAGAAGCGGTGATCGTAACCGCGCGGGAAGAAGTAGAGGATCGAAGCATCGTAACCGGCAAGGAAAGAGCTGATCTGATCCATCGCCATGCCTTCGGGCTGTCCCAGCCCCGTCATATTGAGCTGGCTTCCGTGCGGCATCGCCATGAGCTTTGCACGTTTTGCCGGATTCGGGAAATGCTTCCGGTAGTCGCGGATGACACGCTGTGCCATTTCCCAGGTAAGCAGGTTCGCTCCTTTCGTGTAGGCGTAGGGCTGATCGGCAATGAACCAGACATAGGGCCCCCACACATTCAGCCATTTCAGGTCTCCGGCATATTCATACGGCGTGAACTCCCACTGTTCGTTGAAATGATTCGGATAACGGATGATCTGATCCGTGCCGACCTCGGGACAGAAACCGACTTCCGCCGCGCCGAGCTTGAGACAGTCTTCATGCAGTGTTTTGACGAGCCGCCCGTGCTGCCAGGCGCGGAAACGGATCGCCTGATCCCGGTAAGGCATTCCCGGCTGCATCTGCGCGGGCCAGATCTCCTTCACCTTTTCCGGGGAAAGTTTTGCAAACTTCGCAAACTCCTCACGGCAGTTGTCGCAGAAACAGCCCTTGTTGACGAATGTGTAAGGTTCCCAGTTCGGTTGAAGACCGTCTTTTCCCGCAAGAGCGCCCTTGAGTTGCGGGAGGACGGTATCTTTGTAATACTGTGTCCGGTTGTAGACTGCCATCGGGCATGTCGCAAGAGCGGAATGGTTCATGACCGGCTTTCCATCCTTGTCCAGATAGTTGGAATCAGCGGGTTTTTTCTTTGCGTCCATGATCCCGATGCGGAATCCGTTGGCGATATTATAGCCTTCCGAAGTGATGAGGCGGATGCCGTTTTCGCGCAGTTGTTTTGCATATTCGGGTTTGACTCCGGCGGTCACGAGAGTGGAACCGGTCTTTCCGGCGAATTCTGCAAAACGCCGGTTTGCCTCCGGCTGCTGGAATATAATGTCATTTGTGACGGAACTGAAACCGGGATAGAATTGTTTCGGCGCCGGAGTTCTCGGCAGCGGGGGCATCATCTTCAGGGAAAACGTTTCGGGGGAGCTGACCATTTTTCCGTCTTCCGTGAGATAATAGCGGCAGTTGTTCCAGACCGTTCCCGCCGGAGCGTTGCCGGTCATCATGGCGCATGCGATATTCCAGCCATTGAAACCTTGCAGATTGCGGATGAGGCTGATAATCGCATCATTGACGCCAAGTTCCCATCGTTTCCATTGTTTGCCCCCGACAGTGATATCGGTGTTCCTGATTTCCTTTCCGAAATACAGGTTTGTTCCATTGACGGAGATTTCCGCCGGCAGTTCCAGATTCATTGTGACCCTGCCGACATTCAGCGTGCCTTTCGGCTGGTTGTTTTTGAACTTGAAAGCGATGACTCCAGGTTCACCGGAGGCGAGGGCGAACGTGTTGTCCAGAAGTTTCCCGGGAGCGAGTTCAACGGTAACGGGAGTCTTGACTGCGTCCAGTTTCACGAGTTTCAGGTTTCGTATCTGAATCCTGCCGCAGCCGTCCGCGCGGATTGAGATTGCAAGGTCGCGTGTTTTCGGCGGGGCTGTGAACTCATAACTGTAAAGATGCCACTGCGGACCTGCGCTGATTTTGCTGTAAATGTAATTCCGTGTTGTTTTGCCCCTTCCCGGGCGCGGATCGCTGCCGTCGTGGAAGTTCAGCAGAACCATCTGGTCGTAACGGTTCTGTCCGATGACCTGATTGCGGCTGTCGAATGCAAGCCGATAGGTTCCACCGTTTTCATCCGGCAGTTTCACGGTCTGGTTGAATGCAATCGTGAATTTGTCGGAAGCCTTTCCCATCAACTTTTCCAAGCCGATTCTGCGGTTCAGCTCCAAGGCTTTTTCTGCTTCCGTATTCACAATTCGTGCGGAAACATGGGGTTCGCACAGGTCATTGTATTTTTCCCGGTTTTCCTGTCCGAAAATCCAGATGCCGCTGTTCCAGCCATCGGCGGCGGAACGAACCAACGGAGCGGATAAATCACTGTTTTTCAAAAGATTTGTTTCCGTTCCTTTTGAGATATCAAAACGTTCTGCGGAAATTTTTTCCATTGGGAATGTGACTCCGCCTTTCTCAAACTCGAAGGCAAAAACCGCAGTAGAACACAACAGTGCCGGGAAAATAATATGCTGCAATATTTTTGTCATAAAAACTTTTGTCCCTGTTATTGATTCAGTCCTGCTCGTAAACCTGGACATCTTTGAAATTCAGTTCTCCAATGCCGTCAATCCTGACTACAAGTTCCAGCCAGTTTGCTTTTTCCGGGACTGTTACCACCTTGCTGACTTGTTTCCATTCGTCGCCTGCAGTATTCTGGAAAGATAAAACGCGCAACTCCCCGCGCGGAGCTTTGTCAAGAGACTGGTTTTCCGCACGTTCAATCGGATAGATCAGGAGATAACCTCGGGTGGCATCCGTGCCTTTCATACGATATTTGAAGCTGAAGACATAACTGCCTCCCTTTGCATGAGACAATTTGACCAATTTCTGGAAACCACCGGATACGCAGGACGCAAGCTTTTTATCGCCTCCGCAGATTTTTTCCAGCTCTGAACTTTTTGTGATAATGCCCATGCCGTCACGGATTTCCCACTTGACGCCTTTTTTTACCTCATCCCTCATTGCGTCATTCGGAACGCTGGGAGCGTGAATAAAGCAATAACCAGGTTTCCAGGCTGTTTCTTCTTTGGGACTTTCCACTTGTTTGAAGTCCCCGTTTACAACCAGATTTCCGGCATTCTGTGCGGCGGCACAGAGGGAACCGAGAATGAGCGTTGTCAACAATGCGGTGGTCATTTTTTTCATTTTCAAGATCCTTTCTTTTATGGTTTATTTTTTCTGTTTGGTTTTGATATCTCAATAAGGCGGATTGGGGAAATGACAAGAATTTAATGTATGGTTGCCAATGAATCAGTTACATTCATAACCTGAACAGTTGCCTCTTCCTCCCGCATGCCACGATGGTGCATTACTACACCCTTTCCAGTCTACATTTTCCGCCATTCTCAAATCGCCGAAATGCAGATTTTCCACGTTGCCGCCCAGACAGACAAAATTGGTGGATCTGTTATGCCTCCAAGTTTGATATGCCGCGGGAGATGTCGTAGATGCAGCAGGTCTGAAATGGAAATCTCCATTGCCGTTTGTATCAACCTTCAAAGCATTTCTGTCTCCGATGATGAATAGTTTGGAAGGTTGCGGGAAATTGACTGTTTTCAGAGAGGAATACCCGGATATAAATAAATTGTAGCCCAGTGTATTGAATTCCTTACCATTTTCAGAAGGATAATTTGATTCTGCCGGACACGCGAACTTTGATCTGCGGATGTCTCCGGTATTACTTCGCGAAATCGCGCCAATTCCGCGTTTATCCTTGATTTGAAGATAATCTGTTAACCCGTATCCCGCTTGATCTGTTGCAAAAAATGGCGCTACACCGACTGCCCAGCTTCCATATCCGGTATATCCAAGTTTACCTTGCATGCCTGTTCCGGAATTATAATATGCTGATATATAGCCATTATTATCATCAATATACATATTGACGGCTTTGCCGATATTGGAAAGATTATTGATACAGGCGATTCGTTGTGCCGTCAGTTTTGCTTTGTTCAATGCCGGCAGGAGCATTGCCGCCAGGATCGCAATGATCGCGATCACGATAAGGAGCTCGATCAGGGTGAAAATTCCCTTATCATACTTCATAATTGATTTCCTTTCCTGTATTTCTGCTGATATATTAATTTTCTCGTACTTTCCCGTTCGACAATGCGGTGTGGACTGGTGATAAAAGGAACCGGATGGCGTTTCCCGCAGATGATTTCCAGCAGATAACGAATTGCATTACGCCCGATCTCCATACTGTTGAAATCAATTGCGGAAAGCGTTGGATTCATGAAATTGCATCCGATTTGTCCGCCGATGGAAAGCACCGCGATGTCATCAGGTATTCTGATCTTCCGCGCACTGCAATATTCATATACATAAACTGCAAAGAAATCGGAAAAACATAACAGTGCACTCGGCGGCTGTTCCAGCCTTCTCATCAGGAAATCAATACCACACAGGACCTGTTCCTTATGCAGGTGGTCATCCGTCAGATATAAAAGTCCGGTATCTTCATCCAGACCTGCCATGCGTACACATTGAAAATATTCTTCCAAAGTCACTCCGCGCATATCCTTTGAAGCAATGTGTGCCACACGCTGATGCCCCTGCCGGGCAAGATAACGCAAGCCATCCTCAATAACTTTGCGGAAGTCCACTCCCATTACATGAAATCCGGTCATATTCCGGTCTTTTCTTATTGCATGGGGCAGAAGAATGGGCAGTCCTGTTTTTCTGAATATCGGGAGCTGCGGCTCGTTTCCATTGAAATTATTGGCGAACCAGATAATTCCCTGAAAACCGCATTTGAGAATTCTTGTTGCGCTTTTGTCTTCAGACTGTGATAAAATAGACGGAGATGAGCAGAGTTCAAGATTTACATTCAAGGTCTCTGCCCCGATTTGAACGCCAGGAAAAATATAGTGAAAGGGATTGGATATGTCCTGTTCGTCATTCAGAACCAGAATCTTTGTCCGGGATTCT